>NZ_JBOFMZ010000075.1:0-12684 GCF_051658645.1 Cetobacterium sp. | reverse complement strand
ATCATTGTTAATATTTCAATCAACTCTGAATTTTCTTTATGCTGACTATCGTTTTGTGGCTTTTCTTCCACTAATTCTTTTTTAATTTCTGGCTCAGAAACAGTTTCAATCTTAATTTCAGTTTTAAAATAAGACATATCTATTTCAAATCCCTCTCCAAACTCAATAGCTGCCTCTATATTGTCAAAATGATTAATTAATCTAGAGCTTTGTGCAATTGTCATAATTTTAATTTTACTAATTTCTGCATATAAATATTGCTGTATTCCTAACAAATTTTTATTATAAATTACTACTTCCTCTTTAGGTTTCTCTAATAAATTCATTACATCCTGATTAACTATATCTTCCGCTATCTCGTCTTTCTTTTTAGCTTTTAAAATAGAATCCTTTTCAGTTTTTACACTTTCAGCTGGTCTAGTTTTATTTTTAATTGCATTTATAACTCCACCAATATCTTTTCCTAGCATATTTTGAGTAATATCTATTAAATATTTTTTTGTTTCAGATTCACTTATTTTTAGATTTTCTATTACTGGAATATATTTTTTATGAAATATTATTTCTTTGATGTTATCATACCACCATTTTCTAAACTGTTCTGATGCATATATAGAAAATTCAGAATCTATTAAAGTTCCTGTAGGTTCTACTATCTCAGGTTCTATTACCTCAATTTCTTTATTTAAGTGTTTGTTTGTCTTTTTCCAAGTAAATAACAAGTTTGTTATTTTAACACCCACCTTAATTTTCTCTAAAGTTAAACCTGGGAATAGTGGCTTTAATTGCTCCAAGCAAGGATGAAGAATACGGATATCTATATCTGCCATTTTATAACTTTTAGGAACTTCTAAAAGGTTTCTAAAATCCTCAATTTTTACTTTATAGAAATATGACCCTTCACTGTTTTTATCATATTGTTTAAACAATCTAAACAAGTTTCTAGCATAAGAACTTTTTAAATTTGTGAACTCCATCAAATCAAATTTAGTAAATTTTGATATATTGTTTAAAATGTATTTAAACTCTTTATTTACAGTTATTTCAACTACTCCTGCGTCTTTTTCTATTTTATATTTTGTAAAAAGAACAAATCCAGTTATGGTAGTTTTTGTCTCAATTGTCATATTTATATTTAAGAGTTTTCTATAAACACTCTGAAGATCCTTTATAAATCTTGTTAACCCTTTTTGACTATATCCAGAAAGGGTTTTAAGCTCCTGAAACGTTAAAGAAACATCTTCAATATCTTTATTTTTCATTTTATGACATATAGAAAAAAACAAATCTAACTCTTTTTCATTAAACTTTCCAAAATTCAATTCATTCATTTTACTATCATATTCTACTAGTTTCAATTATACACCTCTTTTTTAATATATCCTTTATATTATCAAAATTCAAAAGCATATTCAACGTCTTTTTTAAAACATGTCGTTAAATGGTATTCAATTTGTACTTGATTAGGTATTCAAAACAACATCAAAGGGTATTCAATTTGTACTTGATTAGGTATTCAAAACAACATCAAAGGGTATTCAAAACAACATCAAAGGGTATTCAATTTGTCGTTTATACAACTTTTTGAACCCCCTTTCGACCATTGATTTAATTGGGCTAGATTGATTTTGATTTTCTCCTAATACTCTTTTAATACTCTTTTAATACTTTAAAGAAAATAATCTTTTAATATTAAAGATCAAAGAAAATTACTTTTTTTTAAAATTTAAACTAAAAAAACACAAAAATAAAAAAAGCAGGGAAAACCCCTGCTATCTTTTCAAATTTCTGTCTTCAATCCAAAACTGGATAAATCTTAAAGCTGAATCGAAGTCCTCTTTCAGGAGATCACCTAAAACTGAAATTCTAAATTTCTTCTTGAAGTCTCTGTAAAAATTAAAATACAGGATTCTAGAATCATTTAACCCTAAATAAATTTTCTCTCTCCAAACAAACAAAAAAATTTATCTGAGACTAAGTTTAAAAAAACCAAATATAAAAATCATTATGTTTATCATAAATTAATAAAACTAATTTAAATTTTAAAGATTCTATAATTTATATTTATTTAAAATATTAATATCAAGGTATATTTATACTCGAATTATCTTTTAAAATCGTTTTTAGGATAAACACAGAAGCTTTAAACACTATATAAAAGGCCATATCAAAACTACAAATTCTGTTTTTGATATGCTTATCTAATTTTTTACTTAATTTTCAAATAATTTTATAAATTTCTAATTTCAAAATTTTTATTTTTTGATAAAGTCACTAACATAAATTTTTATTTTCTAAAATTTTTGATAATCATGTTTTTTAAGTTTAAACTACAATTCTAAATACTGTTTAAAATCCTCTATTTAGCCTTAAAATCGATTCTGTAGCTTTTTAGGTATTAATTAATACGTTGCATTTTAGACCGACCTTAAAATCAATTTTACGGATTATTCAACAATAAAAATCTTTTGTATTTTAAAATCCTAAAAAAATACAAATATTTTAGGGATTTTAAATATAAAATTTAATCTTAAAAATTGATTTTTTTATATAATTTTTTAATAAGTTTAAAATAAATTATCCCCCTTAATCTATACCCCATGACGTCTTTATAAAAAACTCGTTAAACATCTCTCAACAGTAGACTTTTCAACACTTTTTAAGAGTATGTATTTTTGAGTTAAAGGTGCTATATACAACACCTTTAACTCAATTTTTAGCTGATTTTTTTAAGTTTTTTTGAAGTGATTTTGTAAACTTTTTTAGATCGGTTTTTGTCGTGAAATTTAGAGTTTTATTTCTCAATCTTCTAAAATTTTTAGCAAATGTATTTGGATGTTGTTTTATGCCAACATTCGTCATTAACCCTCTTAAAATTTCAAAAGTTAAAATATATCCGTTTGAATCCATAGTTGCAATAAACTCTGAAAAAGTTCTGTATTTTTTATCAATTGTTTCTTTGTACAGAGTTGTTAGTTCTGAGATATATTTTTCTTCAACTTTTTGAATAAAAAGCTCTAAAGATCTCAATTCTTCAATGTATTTTTTAATCTCGTTTTGGATAATAATTTTATTGTTTTCTTTGCTGCGGATGTCTTTTATTCTGTTTTCTACTCGAGTGTTCCCAGGTCTATTTTTATCTGGGCAACTATAAATTGTCGTTTCAACTCTCTTTGAACTTATCTTGATATTGCCATCTTTTTCAAGCCCCTTTATAGTTTTAAAGATTTCTGAACAGTCTTTTTTTCTTAGAGTATTCAAACACTCTAAAAATAATCTAAGTAAGTTTTTATTGTCTTTCATGAACTCTTTCATATCTGCTCCTAAATCAACTCTTGTAATTTTCATTTTTTTTATTTTTATATTATTTTCTAAAGTTTTGATGTTGTTTAGCATCTCTTTTGGTGTTGCTAAATCGTTCGTGCATTTCATAACTATTCTTGTATTTTGTTTTGCTGTATAGGTTGTTTTGTCGTTTAAAATATAGCCATTATCTGATTTTATTGAGTGCAAACCTTCAACCTCAATTTGTACAGTATCAACTCCAGCTTTTATAAGTTTAATCATAACTGAACGCCATACTTTTCTATATCGTCTAGCAATTTTATTAAGGCTGTATTAATTATCACCCTCTTAGTTATATCTAACTCTTTTGATATTTTTGAAAGCTTTTTATAAAGTGCAGGATCGATTTGAATTGTAAGCCCTTTTAGTCCATCAGAAGTTGTACAGTTTTTCACCAATTTAATTTTTTGCATAAAAAAATACCTCCTAAATTTTTTTAGAGGTATATCCATTTTTCTATTTTTATTAAACCTGCAAAAATACTATATTTTACTAGATTTTAAAAGCTTCAGAATAAAGTTTTTTATAAATTTACTTTACTTTTATTTTTGTTTCTAGTATTATAATTTGTATTACAAATTGAGAAAATCCAATACTGATTTTCTTATATTTTGGTTTAACAAAAATAGAGTGTTTCCACATAGAATTTATTACGAGTTTTCGCTTTGGTCGGTTGAAGAACTCATAATAAAATGCTGGATAATACACTCTTTTTTTTATGTTGTTTGTTTGTTTTTTACATAGTAGCACAATATGTTAAAAAATATAATAAACTTTTTTACTCACCCTTCAACCTCTCCCAACAACTAACACTTTTCTGGTTAAAACTTTTGTAATACAAAAAAAATTCCACGTTTAAAAAAATAATTTTTTGAGAATAATTTATGATTTATATGCTGTAAAAATATAATAGTTTGACAAATTTTAAAGAAAACAAAGCTATTAAAAAAAGAGAAAGGAAAAATTATTTCTCTAATTCGTAAAAGTTGGTCTGCTTTTACTCGATACTTCGCTTGTTGTCTCACTTAGTAAGTATTTTTACAAAAAGCAATTATTTTTTCTGAGAACATTCTAATGTAGTCAATGAAAACAGACCTTTATAACTATGTATTGTTTAATTAGTATAAAGTTTTACAACCTCTTCTATTCTATTTTTATGTTTCACAATTTCATAGATACTAGATAATTGAATTTTTTCTTCCTTCAAAGTTCTTTCTCCGTTTTCTAAAACAGGAAATGAAATATATTTATTTTGAGAATTAAAATAAAGTCTACAAATCCATTTTCTAGTATTATCTTCAAATAAAATACCAAAATAACTTAAAGTATCTTTAAATGTTATTTTGTCAATCTGATTAACAGTATCCAACAGTAAAGATTTTATAATAGAGAATCCTACTATTTCTTCTTCAGTTGTAACTGGAGCTTTATTCTCAATAACTTCAGCTGTAGTTTCAACAACTTCTTGTTCTTGAGGAGCTTCTACTTTAATTTGAAAAGCAGTTTCTAATTTATCTCTTAATAAATCATTAAAATATTCATTTAGTGCTTTTTTTAATATTGGACTAAATTTTTCTTTAACTTTAGCTGTTTTAATTCCATCATAGATATTATTTAACATACAACTTATAAAATCATCTGAAGGATTTTCAAATTCTGATTTTAAATTTCCTTTAAGAAGAGTTAAGTATTTTAATTCTTCAGCAGTATCTAAAATTTTGTGTCTATCAAAAGTTGCTTTTGTAAATTTTTTAAGTTGAATAAAATCTTTTTCATTAATATCTGAAATATTAAACTCATAGAACGGATTTTTATCCATTCTATTTGATTCTTCTAAGTCAGTAAAAAATTTATACTGAATTCCATTTGTTAATATTCCTATATGTGAATCAACAACATTGAAGTATCTATTAAGTTGTTTATCATGATTAAGCAAATTATCTTTCCAATTTTTACATTCAACTATAAACTCAACTTCATCATTTATAAAAATTCCATAATCAACTTTTTCACCTTTTAAATCCGCTATATCCGCAGTAAATTCGGGTACAAACTCAAAAGGATTTCTAGTATCATATCCTAATATTTCGAAGAATGGCATTACAAATGCTGTTTTTGTCATCTCCTCATTGGTTACACGTTCTTTGTAATTTTCAATTTTTTTAGCTAATTCATAAATTTTTTGCTCCATAATATCTTATTCCCCTTTAAAATTTTATTAAAACTCAAGTCTATTTAATTAAAAAAGTATTCAACTTTTTAACAAGTAACGCCGTAACATGTTCGAAGCTAATCTAGGATTTTTTATAATTGAGTTTGCTAAAAAATCACTAAAATCTCCAGTAGTTTTTGCTATAGAAATAGCTTTTTCTATTTCTTCAGAACTAAGTAAAGGTAATTCTGCTTCTGATAATTTTTTATCCAAAGCTACTTGTTCAATAATTTTATCAGTTTTTTTTATGCTAGTAGTTTTTTCTAAAACTGGAATATTCTCTTCAACAACTTCTTTTTTAATTTTATTTTTCCATGTAATCTGTAACCTATCTATTGATACAGCTTTTTTTATTTTTAGTATTTTTATCTCGGGAAAATATTTAGATAGTTCTTTTAGTCCAGGTTCTATTATTCTTTTATCAATATTTATCATTTGATAGCTATCAGGAATACCTAATAAATCTCTAAATTCTCTCATAGAAATTTCTACTACTCTTGTTTTTTCTGCTTTATTCTGATGCTTTTTCAATGTGTAGTAAAGAATTTTTGAATACTTACTTTGCAAAGAAGAAACTTCTGCTAAATCTAAAACCGTAAAATTTCCATTTAATCCTGTAAACATATAATCTAGATTTTCATTTGGTATAATAATAAAATTTTGAGAAATTTTGTCATTATAGCAAGTTGGAAATAAAACATGATACTGATCTAAGTCTTCATCAGATATTTTTATTTTTATAGATGTTAATACATCTGCTAAATGTTCAATGTATGTTAAAAAGTTTCTATTTCTCATTGTTAATTTTCCAGTTGAACATATTTTTTTTAGTTCTAACCAAGATATAACAGCTCCATTTCTACCCGTATTTTTCAATTTATTTATAATTGTAAATAATAAATCCATCTCTTTTTCTTTTAATTTCTGAATAAATTTCAGTTGGTACAAATCATTATGAAATGATACCTTATTTGATGCTCCTTCCATATTACCCCTCCGCAAATTACAATATAAGTGGATTATATAACATACATAATAACTTGTCAAATAAATTCAGTTATTGAAGGGTGGTACAAATGTTATTGAAGGGTGGTACAAATGTTATTAAAGGGGTGGTACAAATGTTATTAAAGGGTGGTACAAATGTTATTGAAGGGTGGTACAAATGTTATTAAAGATATCTCTTGAGGTCTTGATTCTGTTGGACAAAATTAAGGCTAAATCTTTTAAATCTTTTAAATCAATTAATAATCTTTTAAAAGAAACTCTAAAATGGGGTCCCATCAAGAAAACGCGGAATAACAACTCTAAGGATTTTTGAAACACTATTTAAACCTTTGATTTTATTAAGTTTAGAAGCTTTTTTATTCTTAAAAATTTAAATATTACACCAAAAATAAAAGTGTTTGAATAGATTTCAGTCTAAACAGAATGTAATTAAATCTGAAATTACCCTATCAATTTATATTTTCAAACAGTAATTCTAAAAACATTCTGTTATATGTTTCATACAGACACTTTAATTTGTTTTATTCATTTCTGATAAAATTTTATTGATTCGGTTCACCAACAACATACCCTTTAGCTTGTTGCCATTTTTATCTAAAAGTTTTTCTGATGGAATATCTTCAACCGTATATATTTTAGTTTGAGTAAATTCTAAATCTTTATCTTGGATTATAAAACTTTCTTCTCGATTGTTTTCTAAAAATTTAGTTATCAAAGATTTTTTACTAGCATTAAATGCCAACTTTTGAATTTTTCCATTTGCACCACATTCTAGAATATAATTTTGGTAAACTGTTTCAACTACAGAGGCTTGTTCAGCTATTGATAATTCTAGGAACTTTACCCACAAAGGATTTTCCGCATCAGTATTTTCAATACCCTGTGAAATACTATTATCCCTCTCCAATTCGAATAACTTGTCTTCTTCTAACTCTTTTTGTCCAAGTCCTTTTTTAATTTTAATTGGAATTATTTTAGGATCTATTTTCTTTTTCTGAGTCCACGTAAATTTGAGAGCCACAACTTTGACACCTTTTTTAATTTTTTCTAATTTCAGATTATGAAATAAAGGTTTCAACTGTTCCATGATTGGGACAAGTATTTTCTTATCAATGTTAATCATTTTATAACAACTTGGAATGCCCAATACATCTTTGAATATTTCTATTTTCACTTCATACCAAGAAAATAAATTCTTCTTATTATCAAACTGTTTTAATAATCTAAACATATTCCTAGCATAAGTGCTTTTCAAATTACTAAATTCTATTAAATCAAATTTAGTGAATTTATCTATATCATTTAAAACAAAACTATATTCTTTGTGCAATTGAATAGTCATCTCTTTTTTTTCCTCATCAATTCTATACTTCGTGAAAAGAACAAATTTTTCTCTAACTTTAGGAGATATTATTATTTCCAACTTAATACCCAATAATTTTGTATAAGTACTTTCTATATCAGAGATCAGCCTTTTCACATCATTTCTAGAATAATTAGACAACTCTTTCAGCTCTTGGAATGATAATGTAATTTCATCTAATCCTTGTTCTTTTAATTTATAGCAAATAGCAAAAAAGAGGTCTAATTCTTTTTCTTTAAATTTTCCAAAGTTTAAATTATTTAATTTGCTGTCATACTCAACTATTTTCCCCATCTTACTCTCTCCTCGAATTTTATTGATATATCTATATATTACAATACGTATTTACACAAGTCAATACCTTATTTTTTTTATGGTATCGATAGATTGACAATATGGTATCGATAGACGAATACCATACCCAATCCGAGTCAATAAAAGCAGTGCAAATATGCAAGTTGATTTTTCCTAATACTCTTTAATACTCTTTAATACTTCTTAATATACAACCGCTAAATTTTTACACAGTAAAAGTTAACGTGTATTTTTCAAAAAACAAAACTTGAATATTAATCTGTAAAACATATAATTAAATAAAATTCTAAAAACAGTAGAGAGAATTCTAGTTCAATGTATAGTTTAAAAGTCATAATATACTCTAAAAAACGATTTCAAACAGTTTAAGCATAAAATAATCGAGTTAATTTTAGCACCTAGCTTAAAATCAATTCTATGAACTATTTAGTTTTTTGTAAACTTAAAATATTTTTAACCTAAAATATCAAAAAAATGTTGAAACATTTAAAATTAAAGTTGTAGAGTGGAAACAAAATTATACAGCTTCAGCTTTATTCATTTCTCCTAAAATTTTATTGATTCGGTTCACCAACAACATACCCTTTAGTTTGTTGCCATTTTTATCTAAAAGTTTTTCTGATGGAATATCTTCAACCGTATATATTTTAGTTTGAGTAAATTCTAAATCTTCATCTTGGATTCTAGAACTCTCTTCTCGATTGTTTTCTAGGAATTTAGTTATCAAAGATTTTTTACTAGCATTAAATGCCAACTTTTGAATTTTTCCATTTGCACCACATTCTAGAATATAATTTTGGTAAACTGTTTCAACTACAGAGGCTTGTTCAGCTATTGATAATTCTAGGAATTTTACCCACAAAGGATTTTCCGCATCAGTATTTTCAATACCCTGTGAAATACTATCATCCCTCTCCAATTCGAATAACTTGTCTTCTTCTAACTCTTTTTGTCCAAGTCCTTTTTTAATTTTAATTGGAATTATTTTAGGATCTATTTTCTTTTTCTGAGTCCAAGTGAATTTCAGAGATTCCATCACACGTCCTTTTTTTGTTTTTTCTAATTTTAAATTAGGAAATAGAGACTTTAGTTCTTCCATAGAAGGATTTAAAACCTTTTGGTCAATGTTAGTCATTCTATAGGTTGATGGTACACCCATTAACTCTTTAAATACATCCATCTTAACTATATATTCTTTTGTAGTTTCCCATTGCTTTAATAATCTGAATAGAGTTTTAGAATAATTACTCGTTAGTTTAACTAATTCTTCTAAATCTAAGAGAGTAAAATTACCTAACAAACCTTTTACCAAATAAGAAAACTCTTCACCTATTGGAACTTTTATTATTTTTTTATTTGTATCAGTCCTAATACTTCCAAACAAAGAAAATGTTAAGAAAACTCCAGGTTCTACTTCCATAGTTTGATTTAATGTTTTCAACTTAGAACTTAATCCCAAGATATTTTTAATAAACCTATCGTTATTTTTATCACCGTTCGAAAGTTGTTTTAGCTCTAGAAAGTCCATAATTATAATTTTATCCTGATTATCCTTAGCTTTTAATAATAAGCTGAAAAATATATCTGTTTCAGCCTTACTGAATCCACCGATTTTCATTTTATTAATATCATTGTGATATTTCATTATTTTCATATATCCCACCTCTAAACCCTTTAATATCAAAAGAATACCACATACAGGGCAACTTGTCAAATTTAAGGTTGTCTTTAGTTCCCATTAGGTTGCCTTGTAGTTCCCATTAGGTTGCCTTGTAGTTCCCATTAGGTTGCCTTGTAGTTCCCATTAGGTTGCCTTATACCCCCATCCGAGTCAATAAAAACAGTGCAAATCGTCAGTCTAAATGTTTTAAAAGGTTTTAAAAGAATTTAAAAGGAAAAAAAGCTCCATTTTACGTAAAATAAAATATGAATTTTAATAATTATTTAACTGAAAAACTGAAAGATTCTGAAGTTAAACAAGAATACGATAAACTATCACCAGAGTATGAAATTATTTCATGCCTTATAAAAACTAGAAAAAAACTAAAAAAGAGCCAGCAACTAACCTCTGACTCTTTTTTTATTTTTTATAGATTTCACTTCTATGACCTACTTCAAGAACTAGGATAGTTAATACCTCATCATGGATATTACAAAGTAATCTATAATTACCTACTCTGTATCTCCAAAATCCTTTTTTATTTCCTACTAATGCTTTTCCATGTGCTTTAGGATTATTACAATGAACAAGATTTTTTTTAATCCATTTTAAAATAATTGTTTGAACTGATTTATCTAATTTTTTTAAATTCTGTAAAGATGCTTCAGAAAACTCGACGCTGTATTTAATCATAAATCAATTCCTAATTCCTCAATTACACTATCAAAAGAGTAAGTTTTTTGGTTTGATTCTACATGAGTTTTATAAGCATTTTGAGCGACTTTTAAATCATATTCTTCTTCCAATCTTTCAAAAACAATTTTTTTTATATAACTAGAAACTCCAACTCCTTCAAAATTAGCAACTTGTTTTAATAATATTTCTTCTTCATGATTCAATCTAACAGATACAACAGACATTTTAGCCTCCTTTAATAATTTGTCATACAATTGTAATACTTTATTTTATTCTTTGCAAGAAATATTTATAGCTAGTGCTAAAGAAGGTCGCTCCCACGCCTTAGTGAGTCCGTTGTTTACGGCGTGCTCGCTCCGTGGCCGGCCCTTTCCCCCCGCCGGCGTCGCTACAGCTTTTTTTTTGGCTAGGCCGGTCTAAGTAAGTTTGCAAAAAAAGCTTTCGCTAGGCATCCCCGGTTTGCGGTACCCTTTTTTTTTAGTCGCCTCTTGGGGGGAAAGTGTTTGCTCCTCCTTGAGTCGTCGCGGGCACGGCCACAGTACCGCATCTACTGTTAACCTTCGTTAGATATGAAAGGCACAATGTCCAATCCGAATCCCTAAAAGTTACGGCGGGAATACTGTGATCTCTCCTCAAACCAAGATGCCCGCCTTTGAAATAAAAAAAGAGAAGATTTCTCTTCTCTCTAATCGTAAAGAATAGTCAATTCTCTACTAGGTGCTATATCCTATTTTGATTTCTAGTATGCTAATTTAGTCAGCATAAAGAAAATAACGATAATAAATAATTTAGTCAAGGTTCCACCCCCTTTCTGTTGGGGATAATTTTCTTTAAATGTGGAATCTAGCACCTACCAATATTTTAGCATTAATTCCAAAAAATAAAAAGAGCTTTAAAAGTTGACTAGACTCTAAAGCTCTTCTTGGAAACTTGACATTTCCAGTTATTTATTTATCGTTAAATTGAGTATACTATCTTTCTTCATAAAAATCAACTTTTACTTTCTGAAAAGTACATAATTTGAAGCTCACTTCTAAAAATTTTGCTTCAGTTTCATCATAAGTTTTCATGAAATTTAATATCTCTTTTTCCTCGTCATCTTCAACAAATTCACAATTTTCATTAATAAATTTTAACAAATCCATTTTAACTACCTCTTTTTTTATAATTTTAATTATAATCACAAATTCAACAAAAAACGACCTCGTAAAATCGATTTTAAGGCCTTTGAAAAAGGTGGCCCTAGTGTTTGTACACCTTGATTTTAAAGGGTTTTTACTATTTTTAGCATTAAACGGCAGAGAAAAAAATTAGAGGATAAATAGTTCAATTTCTGCCGTAACTTTTAGTCATTATTATAGGCCAATATGCCTTTCAATTTTACAAAAATTGGGAATGCCCCGACAAGATCGCAGTAGGGGGAGGGTGGGAATTCTTTTGTGGGTGCGAAGTTGCTGCCCATTGCCCGTGAAGGCTCTGCTGAATCTAGCTTTCAATTTTACTAAATCAGCAAAAAAGAGCCTGATTCTACTCAGAGGGAGCAAAATGAGGGAAAGGCATTGGCCACCCCCAAGAGCGGTCCCCCCAAAAAGGGAGTACAATTATGGGGGATGCCGAAAGGGGGGCTTGGGGGGAAAAGCGGCGGGGGTGGACCAAGCACCCACATTTTTGATTTTAGAAAAGAGCGAGTGGCCTAACATCTCTATCTCTCGCCCGAATATATGCCTTGCCACTCGCTCGGTTCTGCCGTATATCAGCTCTCACAGGAGGCAGAATTTCTAAAATCAAAAATTACCTTTTGTTTTGTTATTTTGAATCTTTATAAATTAATTTTATTTTCTATGCAAATATTAACTATTTCATCTGTTTCTGTACAAGCCGCTATTTTCATTTTTAGTTTTACTTTCTCTAACATAGATATTTCTAAATTATTTACTTTGTTTTGAATCATTGTTAATATTTCAATCAACTCTGAATTTTCTTTATGCTGACTATCGTTTTGTGGCTTTTCTTCCACTAATTCTTTTTTAATTTCTGGCTCAGAAACAGTTTCAATCTTAATTTCAGTTTTAAAATAAGACATAT
>NZ_JBOFMZ010000074.1:0-162578 GCF_051658645.1 Cetobacterium sp. | reverse complement strand
AGATAGAGCTTTCTGGACAAGCAGAAACAATGGAATGGTTACAAGAAAAATAGAATAGGCAAAGCTCCTGATTTAGTAGGAGCTTTTCTTTAAAGGAGAGGGACATGGAAAAGAAACAACCTATAACATTACAAGAATTTTTAGATAAAGTTGAAGAGAATGAAAGTAAAAAAGTAAAAATAACACATATTGAAGTAGATGGGTTTGGATTAGTTGAATTTGTAAGACCTCGTGAAGGTGTCTTGTTAGATTATTTAAACGATATGATAAAAGCTATAGATATGACAAAAGAAAAAACATTTGAAAAAAATGAAGAAGATGAAATGGATTTCGGAACTTCCGAAATTGAAGAGATAAAAGAAAATAAGACTAGATTAACAATAGAAAAAGAAAATTCAAAAGTTGATATGAAATTATTGGTTAAAGCTTCTGAAAAACTAGTTTACTTATGTTGTCCAACTATGCAAGCCAAAGAAGTAAGAAGTAGATTTAAATCAATTTCACCATATGAGATACCTACACAAATATTGGGGGTTAATGGAGTTAATAGTTTAGCACAAAAATTGAGTAATATATTTGATGGAATTAAGATTCAAGAGAAGGTAAATAAAACAATAAAAAACTAATAGGAGGTAATAAGAAATATGGTGAGTTATTTTGGATTTCTTATTACCTACAAAAAGGACATAGATTAGATTATTTATTAAACCTTGATTATGAAGAGCAAGTATTCTTTAAACAAAGTATGGAAAAAATGAATGAGGAACAAGTTTTATATGACTATAAAAAAATGGAGGACTTTTTAAATGCTTTAGGAGGTGAGAAAAATAGGGGATAGAGTTATTAATACGATACTAACTTTAAGAGATAGTATCTCAGGACCTTTAAAAGCTGTTTCAAAAGCAACAGAGCTAGCGAATAGTCATTTAGATGGAGCTAAAGAATTAGTTGAAAAATATGAAGGAACAATAGCTAATGCAAATAAACATATAGATTCAGCAAAAGCAAGAATAACAAATTTATCTAAAGAATATTCCAGCAATTCTAAGCATATAGAAAAGTTGAAATCAGAAACAGAAAAATATGAAAAATCTATTGCAGATGCAAAAGATAGAGCTCAGGAGTATGGAAAAGGGTTAGAAAATACAAAATTAAAATTGAAACAGCTTCAGTCAGCACAAGAAACAACAAATAAAGCTTTAGAGGAAGCAAATAAAAGTGGAGAGAAATCAACTTTAAAAAAATTAACAAAAGAGTATTCAGATGTTTCTAAAGAGATAGAAAAAACTAAATCAGAAATTGAAAGATATACTAAAAGTTCTAAAGCAACAGAGGAACAAATAGAAAGTTATAATAAAAGATTAGAGACCAGTAAGAGTCAGCTCCATGGTTTAGAAAAAGCTCAAGAATCAAATACTAAAGCTGTAGAAACAGCAAGAAAAGTAATAGTGGATTATGAAAAGGTTATTACTCAAAATAATGGTCCACTAAATACAGCTAGAGCTAAAATGAGAGAATATGGAAAATCATTTGCTGAAATTAGTAAAAGAGCAGAAGAGGGTAAGAAAAATATTTTAGAATGGGGAAAAGCTTTTGTTGAGACTGGTGATGATGTTGTTAAAAGAGCAATACAAGCAACAGGAGCAGTAGCAACTTTAGTTGGTGGATTTGCTGTTAAAGAAGGGTTTGGAGAAGCCATGAATATGGAAGGTTATAAAATGCAACTTGAAACAGCAACAAAATCTACACAAAAAGCAGGACTGTTAATGTCAAATGCAATAAAATTTGCAAATAGTACTCCTTTTGAAACAGGAGAAGTTGTAGAGTCTACAGCTAAGATGGAAGCTTATGGGATTTCGTCAAAGAGGTGGTTGAAAGATGTAGCGGATATGGCTGGAGCCACAAATAAGTCAATTGATCAAGCAACTGAAGCTATGGCAGATGGTGTTATGGGTGAATTTGAAAGATTAAAAGAGTTTGGAATAAAAAAAGAGCAGTTGATAGAAGCAGCAGCTTTAAAGTATGGAAAAAATATTGTTTTTAACAAAAGAGGACAAGTAAAAGATGAAGCTAAACTGCAGGATATTTTACAAGCTGAAATGCAAAAAAAGTTTATAGATGGTGCTGAAAAACAAGCTAAAACTTTAAAAGGATTATGGTCAACAGTAACAGGAGTTACTAAATCATCTTTAGCTAAAATAGTTGGAATGACTGAAGAGGGAACAATTAAGCAAAGTAGTCTTTATATGAAGTTAAAAGAACAAGTTGAAAGAGTTGTAGGCATTTTAAATAGATGGCAAAAAGATGGGACAATAGATAAAATAGCAGAAAGAGTAGCAAAAGCAGTAGAAAGTATGATTATATTCTTTTCAGAACTATTTAATTTTATAAAAAAGTATAGAGCGGTAATTGAAACAATATTAATTTTTATCTCAACTTTATATTTAGTGACAAAGGCAATAGCAATATTAAAAATAGCACTGACAACCTTATCTGTTGTTTTAGGGGTATTAAATGGAACAATAGCGTTATCTCCAATAGGATTAATAACAATAGCAATAGCTGGATTAGTAGCTATTTGTTATTTACTTTGGAATTATTTAGATGAAGTTATAAATATGTTTAAAGGTGTATTTAATTGGATTAAAAAAACCTTAGATTCTTTAGGACCTTTAAGTTTTGCTTTTGCTACATTGGTTGGACCGATAGGTTGGGTAATAACAATTGTTTTAGGGTTAATTCAGCACTTTGATAAGTTGAAAAAAATAGTATTATCAATACCAGGAATATTAAGAGAACTAAAAAAATGGATATTAGATAGTTATGATACTTTTTCAAAATGGATCGCTGGATTGAAAGAAACTTTTTTATCTTTAGATAAAGTTAAAAATGCAATTAATTTTGTGAAAATAGCAGGTCAAACATTGCTAGAGTGGATAAATTCAATTGTATCAACTTTTCAAATTTTTTATGGTTGGATAAAAATAATACTGGATAGCATAGGTGAATTCGCATTTTTATTAGGAGGTCCAATAGCTCCATTGTTAGGATTAATTCAACATTTTGACAAATTAAAAGAAGCTGGAGAGAAAGCTTTTAATATTATAAATAAGGTGTTTGGTTATAATAGTAAAGATACAGATATTTCTATATCAGAGAATAAGAATATTAAAAGTAAACTAGAAGCTGTTGAAAGTTTGAGATTAGAAACTGCTAGTGGGGTATCAGGAATGAACTTTCCAGAATTAAAAGAGATATCAAAGTCAGAGCCTAATTTTGGTCAAGATAAAAAGTATAGTCAATCTAAAGATACAGGAAAAAGTAACCCAATAGAAACAAAAATAAATGTAGTTATAAAAGGTGATGTTTATGGATTTAATGACTTTAAAGAAAAGGTAGCAGAAGCAGTTATAAAAATAGCAAATCCTAATATGTCGAATATGGTGAGGTAAAGATGATTTCAAATGTAGTTAATTACATATTAAAGGGAATGGAAATATATTTTTCTGTAGATAATAATAAAGAAATATTTAGACTTCCATATGTCCCTCCAGATGTTGAATTTGAATCGCCACTAGACTTTGAAGTCTTTGAAACCACAAGTGGAAAACTTTTAACTTTAATTGGAGAAACAGGACTAAAAACTTTAACAATAGATAGTTTTTTTCCTTCTAAATTTTATAGTTGGCTAGGAAATATAACTTTAGCACCATTGTGTATAGATTTTTTTGAAAGAAATAGAAATAAAAAATTAAGAATAGTCATAGTGAGTTTATCTATAAGAGAAAATATGGAGTGTATAATCACAAATTTTAAATATAGTAAAAAGCATAATGGAGATATAAAGTATAGTCTTTCTATTCAGGAATATATAGATCCTAATAAGATTGGAGGAAGTAGTGCATAAATTAAAATTGATTCAAGAAGATAAAATTACAGATATAACAAATATGGTTGGGAACATAAATTTTAATACAAGTGTAGATGCGTTGGGAGCAATGTTTGAGTTCAGTATTCCAAGAAGCTTTAAAGATAAAAATTATAAATTAACAGAAATAATAAAAACTGGAGATATTATTAAATTTGAAAATACAAAAAATTTATTTACAGGAATGATTATAGATATAGATACTCTTAAATTTTCAAAAGAGATAAAGTGTTTTGATTTTTATTTTTACTTAAATAAGAATAAGCTTATAAAGCAGTTTAAGAATTTGAATGCATCAGCTTGTATAGAAAACTTATTAGAGAGCGTAGGAGCTAAAGTAGGGACTATAACAAGCATAGCAACTTCAATTGATAAAATATATAAAAATAATACTGTAGCAGAAATAATAGATGATATTTTAAAAATTGTAAATGAAGAAACAGGCAAAAAATATCTTTTGGAGATTGAAGATACAACATTTAGTCTGGTTCCATATAAAAAAATAAAAGTTCAAGTGACTAAAAATATTTTTGGAATGCCAACTTTAACAGAAAGTATAACAGATATGAAAAATATTGTATTGGTAGTTTCAAATGATTCAGAAGATGAGAGTATTTATGCAAAGGCTGAAGACAAAAATAGTGTAAAAAAATATGGAATGCTTCAAGAGATAATAGAAGTTGATCCTAATAAAGATGACATTTCAAAAGTTAGAAATATAGCTAATACAAAATTAAAAGAACTAAATAAAGTTTTAACCACTTCAAGTTTAAGTGTTTTAGGAAATGATGAATTGAAGGCTGGAAGACTTTTAGATGTTGAGATTAAAGAATTTGGAATAAAAGAGGAGTTTTTAATAAAAAGTTGTACTCATACATTTCCAAAGGGGAATCATATTTGTAGTTTAGAGCTAGAGGTGGATTGATGAATTATCAGTTAATGTTAGCCAAAATGTTTAAAGTAAATGAAAATAAAGAGATTGAATTTGAAGCTTGCATCGGACAAGTCATCAAAGCACCACCAGAGACAACTATAAGTATTTGGGATGGACAAGTTATTTTATATCCACATCAATTATATATGAATGACAGGTTGTATGATGACTATACAAGAAACTTTGATATAGATGGAGAGATAACAGAAATAGCTATACAAACCACATCAAGTAATATAGATGCAGGACCAGGTCCTCATAAGCATAGTCATGGAACAATAGAGGGAAAAGGAAAGTATAAAGCTATAGGAACAATTATAAATACAGATACACTTATAATTGGAGATTATGTAAAGGTAATTCCAACAGAAAAAGGGCAGAAGTGGTTTATTGATTCTAAGTATAGGAAGGTAAAAGAATGAGTATTTTTCCTGTATTTAATGAAGTTTTAGATGTGAAAGAAGAAAAAAAAAAGAATGGAAAAAAAGAGATTTTATTTGATTTTAAAGCTAAAAAGATTGTTATAGTTGATGGAAAAACAAAAGAAGCGACTGAAGTTGAGCAAGTTCGTCAATGGATTCAACTTCTGATATCAACTCAAGTAAATAAATACAAAATATATGAAGATACAGAATTTGGTATGACTGATTTATACAATTTAAGAGGTCATAATATATTTAATACACCATTTGGAGTAATGGAATTAGAGCGTGAAATTAAAGAAAAAATTATGAATAAAAAAGAAGTTCAAGAAATAATAGATATAGCTTCAAGAGTACAATTTAATAGCCTAAATATAGAGGTCACAGTGAAATTAAAAAGTGGTGAAACTCTTACAAGTGAGGTGAGTATAGAGTGATAGAATATAAAGTTCCTACAATAGATGAGATAGAAGAGGAGATGTTAAATAATATATCTGATGATTACGTAAAAGATATTGGAACTTTTACAAGAGATATGATAAGAACATATGCTATAGAGTCTCATAAATTTGAAAAGAAATTAGAAGAATATTATAAAAAATTAGATATTTATAATTTAATTGAGAATGAGCTTACTAAATTTGTTGAACAGAGAAAAGGACTTCATAGGAAAAGTGCAAATCCAGCTAAAGGAGTTTTAACAGTTGAAGGAACAGGAACTATTAAAATTGGAGATGTATTTGAAACAGCATCAGGAAATAGATATAAAACAACTGAAGAAGTTGCTATAGATAAAGTAGGTATTGTAAATATAGAAGCGATTGAACCAGGAAGTACTGGAAATGTAGGAGCTAATTCAATTGTTTTTATTCCAGTAACAATTCAAGGAATTGAAAAAGTTACAAATAAAGCTCAATTGATAGATGGATATGATGAAGAAACTGATGATTCATTAAGAGAAAGATACTTGATTGAAATTCAAAAACCTTCAACAAGTGGGAATGTTTACCATTATATGCAGTGGGGAAGAGAAGTTGTAGGTGTGGGAGATGTAAGAGTTTTTCCTTTGTGGAATGGAAATAATACTGTTCAAATAGTAATAATAGATGATAATAAAGTTGTAGCAAATCAAGAGCTAATAAACAGAGTGCAGGAATATATAGACCCTAAAGGTACAAATGATAGAACTTGGGGAACAGGCTCTGGAGCAGCTCCTATAGGAGCATATTGTACAGTTAATACAGCTACAGCTAAGACTATCAATATAGAATGTGAATTAATTTTAGAAAAAGGGTATGAACTAGATTTGATAAAACCTTTGATTGAAGATGAAATAAAAAAATATTTGAAAAGTATTGCATTCAAAAAAACTAGTGTATCATATGCTCTTTTGTCAAGTTGGATATTAAATATTGATGGAGTTCAAGAATGGACAACGTTTACTATAAATGGTAATCAAGAAAATATAAAAACAGAAGAAAAAGAAGTAGCTGTATTGGGGAGTGTGAACTTAAGTGTCTCATAAAGTACAAATAGTAAATAATTTACATAAAATATTTAGAAGTGATTCTTATATAAATAACTTATTAGGAGTAGCTGGAGAGAGATTGGATAACTATGAAAAAAAAGCTGAAGGATTAGAGAAGGAATTTTGGTTTGATACTATGTCAGCTTTAGGAATAGCTATTTTAGAAGAGCAACTTGCATATAATACTATGAGTAATACTTTAGAAGGGAAAAGAGAAGAGTTAGAAGCAAGATGGAAAACTTCAGGTAAGTGTGATTTAAAACTGCTTCAAATAATAGCTAATTCATGGAGAAATGGTGAAGTAGCAGTGTTGTTTACAAATGCTTGTATAAAGATAACATTTATTTCAATAGTAGGAATTCCAAGAGATATAGCTACTCTAAAAGGAGCGGTAGAAGAAGCGAAACCAGCACATTTACCTGTAGAATATACATTTAGATATAGAACTTGGGGTAACTTACTACAAAATACATGGGGTTATTATAAGCAATTTACTTGGGAACAAATCTTAAGAAGGGAAGGGATTTAAAATAGATAAGGAAAGAGTTGAATTTATAGATGTTGAGTATCCAGATTACGATACAACAGCAGATGTAGAAATAATAAATAAGAATATTAGAAAATTAGTTGAAAATGCAAAAGAACAAGATGTTGAACTAAAATCTAAAGAACCTATGATTAATAAAAAAACAGGATTTAATTTAGAGAAGACTGATTTAACAGAAAATGAAAGTGACAAATTGTTTAGTGCAAAAGGAGCATTAAATCTATTTAATAATTTAACTACGAACTTTACAGATGTAATTAATACAGCAAAAGAAGTTTTGAGGGGGGATATATCAAAAAAAGAAGATAAGTTTGAAAAAAATAGTGGTTTTAATAAAGTTAAAACAGATTCTTTAGAGGATGATACAAATAAATTATTTACATCAAAGGGAGCATTTAATCTAAATAGCACCCTAACAAAATTGATCAATGAAATAAAAACGACATTAACATCCCATACAGAATTAAAAGCAACATCATCTAAAGATGGTCATATATCTAAAGAGGATAAAAGTAAATTAGATGGAATAGCAACTGGAGCTAATAACTATTCTCATCCTACTTCATCAGGGAATAAACATATTCCAACAGGTGGCTCAGTAAATAGGTATTTAAAATGGCTTTCTGATGGAACACCAACTTGGGAGTTGGTAGATTGGAGTATTATTCAGAATAAACCTAGTAGCTTTCCAACAGCAAGTCATAATCATGATGATAGATATTTCACAGAAACAGAAATTAATGAGAAATTTAAAAATTTCTGTCCAATTGTAGTCGGAGCACTATTAATTTTAGACTCTACAGCGAATCCTGCAACCTTATACCCTAATACTACTTGGAGTAAGATTGAGAATAGATTTCTTTATGGTTCAGCTAGTCCTAGTGCTACTGGTGGAAGAAGTTCTGTAGCATTAGCTTTAGCAAATATTCCTGCACATAACCACAGTGCTTCACAAGGAGGCCACACACATACTGCTAATCATAACCATACAGCGACACAAGCTTCTCATCTTCACAGTCAGCCTGGTCACTTCCATACTTCAACATCAAAATCAATAGATACTTATGGGGCAGGGAATTGGTCTGTAGCACCAAACTTCACTATCTATCAAAATAGCAAGGGAAATGCAACGTTAAATACAGATACCAAAGGTGGAGATAATACTGGTTCTGCTACTCCAGCTATAACAGTTAATGCAACAAATGTAACAACATCTAGTTCGACACCTTCTATAAGTATTGGAAATACTGGTTCAGGAACATCATTTGATATAATGCCACCCTACTATACAGTTTGTATTTGGAAGAGATTAAGTTAATTTTTAAATCTGGAGAAAGAATACTAGTTGAAGTTATTGGAAAAGGACAGATTTTTTTAATTACTAACGATTTTTATTAAAATATTAAATTAAAAGGAGACTTTAAAATGGTTGAAAATAAATATATCTATATAAGTAAAGAAGAGGCTAAAAAAGGAACAGCATTAGTTTTTGCCGTAACAGATGAGCCAATAAAAAATATGGAAGAATATTTTGAAGGTAGGGCTTGTCTATTTGTTGGAGAAGATTTACCGCATTTTATAACTTATTTAGAAGATAAAAATATAATTAGAGAAGCTACAGAAGAAGAAAAGTTAGCTAGAAATCAAAGAACACTTAATGAAAATGAAATTATAAATAAAAATGGAGTGATTGAATTATATGATACTTATACTCAAAAGATTATCAATAATGAAATAATTGATAAAACTAGGGATGACTATATAAATGAAAATTTAATAACTTTAGATTCTGAAAAAAACAAGGCAAGAAACCAAAGAAAAAATGAAATGAAATCAGTTGATTTGTATGATAAAGCTGTACTTAGAGGAGATATTGAAGAATCTGAAGATATGAAAAAAGAAAGAGATGAATATAGAAGAAAGTGGCTAGAACTTCCTAATTCTTATGAGAATATAATTATTCCAATTGAAGAACTATATCCTCAAAAACCTCTTGTAATAGAGTATTTTAATAATAGTTCTGCATTTTAATTAATAAAGGAGTTGTTTAAATTTTGATAGGGAATATAGAGTATATAAAATTAGGATTAACAATAGTGACATCATTATCCACTGTATTAGGTTTTTATCATAAATTTATTATGAGTCAGATAGATAAAAAAGTAGATCAAAAAATATATGATGGTGAAGTCTCTAATATAAAACAACAAACAAAATATAATTATATTAATTTAGAAAATAGAATTGTTATAGTTTCAGATGATGTAAAAGTAATTAAGGAATATCTTCTAAATAGTAGGAAATAAATCAAATGGGTGCATTTTGGGTGCACATATAAAAAACACACCTTGAAAACTATTAGTAATCAAGGTGTGTTGTATTTTTAATTATTATTCCCACTCAATAGTTGCAGGTGGCTTAGAAGAGATATCATATGTCATTCTGTTGATTCCCTTAACCTCGTTTATGATTCTATTAGATACTTTATCTAAGAACTCATATGGTAATCTAGACCAAGTAGCAGTCATAAAATCTATAGTGTTAGCTGATCTTAAAACAGCAGTATATTCATAAGTTCTTTCGTCTCCCATAACTCCAACTGATTTAACAGGTAAAAGCACTACAAAAGCTTGGCTTACAGTTTTATATAAGTCGTGAGCTCTTAACTCTTTTATAAAGATATCATCAGCTTCTCTTAATATGTTGGCTTTTTCTTTATCAACATCTCCAATAATTCTAATTCCAAGTCCTGGACCTGGGAATGGGTGTCTGTCAACCATGTGATCAGGAATTCCTAATTCTCTTCCTACAGCTCTAACTTCATCTTTAAACAACTCTCTTAAAGGCTCAAGTAGTTTGAATTTCATATGCTCTGGAAGTCCACCAACATTATGGTGAGATTTAATAGTAGCAGATGGTCCTTTTACAGATTGAGATTCAATTACATCTGGGTATATAGTTCCTTGAGCAAGGAAGTCAACATCAGTTAATTTAGAAGCTTCATCATTGAATACTTCAACAAACTCATTTCCAATAATTTTTCTTTTAGTTTCTGGATCAGATACTCCAGCTAATTTGTTAAGGAATCTTTCTTCAGCTTCTACACACTTTATATTCATATGGAAGTTTTCTCCATAGATTTCCATAACATTTTTACCTTCATCTTTTCTAAGAAGACCTGTATCAACAAAGATACAAATTAATTGATCTCCAATAGCTTTATGTATTAAGGCTGCTGCAACAGAAGAATCAACTCCTCCAGAAAGTCCTAGAAGAACTTTTTTATCTCCAACAGTTTCTTTTATAGATTTTACAGTTTCTTCAATGTAATTACCCATTGACCAATTTTTCTCGGCTTTAGCTACTCCAAACACAAAGTTTTCTAACATCTTAGCACCATATTCAGAATGAGTAACCTCAGCGTGGTATTGAATGCAATAGATATTTTTTTCAACGTTAGCAATAGCAGCAATACAAGAATCAGTATGAGCGATTTCTTTGAATCCTTCTGGTAATATTGTAACATGGTCTCCATGACTCATCCAAACTTCATTTAAGTTGGGAACATCTTTAAATAGAGGACTTTCTAAATCGTCAATAATTAACTCGGCTTTTCCAAATTCTTGCTTGTCAGCTCTTTCAACTACTCCACCAAGTAATTGAGATGTTAATTGCATTCCGTAACAAATTCCTAAAACAGGAATCCCTTGTTCGTATAATGCTTTATCAATTGTAGGTGATCCATCTAAATAAACTGAAGCAGGTCCACCAGAAAGAATAATACCTTTTGGTTTTCTAGCTAAAATATCCTCTAATGGTTCGAAGTAAGGAACAACTTCTGCGTAAACTCCCATTTCTCTTACTCTTCTTGCAATCAATTGGTTGTATTGAGAACCAAAGTCAAGAATAATGATGCTATTTGTCTTCATAAAAACCTCCAAAATATAATAAAAAAAGATAAATCTTATACTATAAAAAATAGAAAGTAGACTTATCCCTTTAACTTTTTTTCATAGAAACTAATTTATGGTTAGTTGTAGAAACGTTGCACCATATTTGCAACATATACGAATATTTGTATTTACTTTTGAAACATTTTAGCATATAAGCATCGAAAATGTCAACTTATAATTAAATATTTTAATCACAAGATGAAGACCGATAATAATTATAAAATAAAAAATAGTATTAGAATTAAAAAGATGTTACAATTATAAATAGAAAATAAATACTAAAATATAATTAACGAAAGGAAAAATAAAAAAATATGAAAAAACAAATAAAAGAAGTTATTGTAGTTGAAGGAAGAGATGATATATCTGCAGTAAAAGCAGCAGTAGACGCTGAGATTATTCAAACAAACGGTTTTGCAATTAGAAAAAAAGGTAATGTAGAAAAGCTTAGAGTAGCTTATGAAAATAAAGGTATTATAGTATTGACTGATCCTGATTTTGTAGGAGAAGAGTTAAGAAAATATATATCTAAATTTTTTCCAAATGTAAAGCAAGCTTATATAAGTAGAAAAGAAGGTTCAAAAGATGGTGATGTAGGTGTTGAAAATGCAACTCCAGAAGCAATAATAAAAGCATTAGAAAATGCAAAATGTGAAGTAGTTCAAAATACAGAAAATATATTTACTATGAATATTTTAATGGAACATAAATTATCTGGTTCTGTTGAATCTAAAGATTTAAGAGAAAGATTGGGAACTGAATTAAGAATAGGATATTCAAATACAAAACAAATGCTTTCTAAACTAAATAGATATGGAATAACTATGAAACAGTTTTTAGAAGCAGTAGATAAAATAGAAAAAGCGAAGAATTAATTCTTCGCTTTTTCTATTTTAATTTTAGAAAGAAATTATTTCAGCAGTAGCTTCGTACCACTCACCCTCTTCATCTTCACCAAATTCGATAAAGAAGTTTACTTGAACATCTTCAAAAGTAAATCCAACGCAATTTTCCTCTTCAACAGTGAAAAATTCTATTTTTTTAAATTTGATAGCATCTAATTTTTCAGCTAAATCTGATCTCTCTTCAAAAAGTTCAATTATATCATCTTTTATAAAAAAGTCTCTACTTTCAAATTCACCATTGATTCTCTCTATTTTTTTCATTAATTCTTCTGTCATATTAATTTATCCTCCTACATTTTAAAAATTGATTTTACTTTTTTAATTGTTTTAACCAAAGACAATATAAACTTAATTTTTCTAATTTCAAAAGGAACCTTTTCTAAAGCTCTTTTCATCTGAAGATCAATATCTTTTTCGCTCATACTCATAAAAAACCTTCTCCTTTAAAAACAACTATATCGTAAAGTATACATGAAAAAAAATATATAGTCTATATTTATATTAAAAATTATTTTTTATTGAAAAATATGCTATAATATATACGGTTAAAGTAATATAAATGTACAAATAATAATTAATTAAAAAAATATAATAATATAAAATCAGGAGGTGAAAACGTTATCAAAAAATAAATTTATGGTAACGTATGAAAAAATGAAAAATTGCATATTGATCGGAGTAGCTGGTGGAAGTGGAAGTGGAAAAACAACGATAGCACATAATTTAGCAAAGGCTTTCAAGTCAGAAGACGCAGTGCTAGTTGAGCAAGATGCTTATTATAAAGAATTGACAAATTTACCATTGGAAGAAAAAGCAGCTGTTAATTTTGATCACCCAGATTCTATAGAATTTGATTTGTTAAAAGATCATTTAACAAAACTTCAAAATGGTGAGGCAATAGAAAGACCAATATATGACTTCACAACACACTCTAGAAAAGACGGATGTGTTAAAATTGAACCATCAAAAATTATAATAGTTGAAGGTATTTTAATATTTGCAGTACCTGAAATTAGAGAATTGTTTGATGTAAAGATATTTGTTGACACTGATGCAGATGAGATGATACTAAGAAGAATTGAGAGAGATATGACTGAAAGAGGTAGAAGTTTTGAATCAGTAAAAAACCAATATCTAAATACAGTAAAACCTATGTTCTTAGAATTCTGTGAGCCAAGTAAAAGATATGCAGATGTTATAATACCTAGAGGTGGAGAAAATAAAGTTGCTATTGGAATGGTAATAAGTAATTTAAAAAGATTCCTTCAAAAAGGAGTGTTAGGATAAAATATGAAAAATGTTATCTGTATAGAAGGGGTTGTTGGAGCAGGAAAGACAACTTTAGGAGATATTTTAGCTAAAGAATTATCTATTCAATTTTTTGAAGAGCCATATGTAAATAACCCATTTTTAGATAAATTTTATTCAAATAAAGAAAGATATTCATTTTTAAGTCAGATGTATTTTTTAAATAAAAGAATGGATATAATAGATGAAGCTTCTAAAATGAATGACTGTGTTATGGATAGAAGTATTTTTGGAGATTTATTATTTGCAAAAATGCACCTAAAAAATGGATTTATGACTCAAGATGAATTTTGTTTATATGAGTCTTTTTGGAAAAAGTTGATATCAACAAGAGAAAAACCACTTTTGATAATATATTTAGAAACAAATGTAGATAATGCAATAAAGAAAATTGAAGAAAGAGGAAGAGATTTTGAAATTGGAGTTGAAAGAGAATATTGGAACTCTTTAAATGATGAATATTCAAATTTTTTCAATACATATAGCGATTCAGTTATATTAAAAATAAATATAGACAATATGGACATAAGAGATAATGCTGAAGATAGAAAACTGTTTTTTGAAATTATCAAATCTAAATTAAAAAAATAAAACATTTATGGAAAGAGACTTTTAAGGAGAGAAATGATGATTTTTTTTAAAGGTATAATAACAGGTATAATATTATCTCTTCCTTTTGGTCCAGTTGGAATACATTGCATGGAAAAAAGTATGACTGAAGGAGAGAAAAAAGGTTATATATCAGCATTAGGAATGGTATCTGTGGATATAATTTATGGAATAATATCTTTTTTATTTATAAGTAGAATTGATCATTACATAATAAAATTTGAAACTCCATTAAAAGTGTTGATAAGTGTGTTTTTAATATTTATTGGTGGCAAAAAATATTTTTGTAAAAATGAAATAAAAGAAATGGATGATGAGAATTATAATTTAGTTCAAGATTTTTTTGAAACATTTTTACTTTCAATATTTAACATATCGTCTCTTTTTGTAATCACAGGAATATATACACTTTTGGGTATCTTAAACCTTGAAATAAAAGAGACAACAGTCTTAGAATTGGGATTTGGAATTGGAATTGGCGGAATATCGATGTGGTTTATAACTGTTTTTTTAATATATCACTTTAAAAAATGTGTGACTGTTGATATATTATTTAAAATAAGTAAATGTTCAGGTTTGGTGATTCTTTTATTTGGAATTGGAACTATTATATTTGCCTTCTACAAATAATAATAGAAATAATATTTCTTAAGGATGGTAGTTTATGAATTTAGATTTTAAAAAAGAAAATTGTAAAAAAACAATAGCAGTTGCTATGAGTGGTGGTGTTGATTCGGCAACTGTAGCATATCTTCTAAAAAAGCAAGGTTATAATATTTTTGGTGTAACAATGAAAACTTGTGGTGAAGAGGATAAAGATGCTAAAAGAATATGTGATGATTTAGGAATAGAACATTATCTTTTAGATGTTACAGAAGATTTTGGGAAAGAGGTTATTGACTACTTCGTGAATGAATATAGTTCAGGAAGAACTCCAAATCCTTGTATGGTATGTAATAGAAAAATAAAGTTTGGGAAATTAATTCAATTTGCATTAGAAAAAGGAGCTCAATTATTAGCAACAGGGCATTATGCTAATATAGTTGATGGAACTTTAGCAATTGGTGATGATATAAATAAAGATCAAGTTTATTTTTTATCTCAAATTAAAAAAGAAAATTTAAAATATATAGTTTTCCCAGTTGGAAAAATGCAAAAACCATTAGTTAGAGAGTTGGCAAAAGAACTTGGTGTAAGAGTTTATGCTAAAAAAGATTCTCAAGAAATCTGCTTTGTTGAAGATGGAAAATTAAAAGAGTTTTTAATGGATAAAACAGATGGGAAAATAGATACTCCAGGACAAATTGTGGATATGCACGGGAAAATGTTAGGAAAACATAATGGTCTAGCTTTTTATACAATAGGTCAGAGAAAAGGTTTAGGAATAGCTTCAGCGAATCCACTTTATGTAGTTGCATTAGATAGAAAAAATAACAGAGTGATAGTTGGAGACAATGATGATTTAATGAAAAATAGTTTGGTGGCAAATAATCTTAATTTACTTTTAGTAAATGAAACAAAAGAGTTAGATAACCTAAATTGTTTTGCAAAAGCAAGGTCTAGAGATAGACTTCATCCATGTAAAGTAAGAGTAATTGATAATGATACAATTGAGATTATATTTACAGAAGATAGTGTAAGAGCAGTAACTCCAGGTCAAGGAGCTGTCTTGTATACAGAAGATGGAAAAGTTATAGCTAGTTCATATATAATTAAATAAATTAAAACCTGTAAATAGATTATATCTATTTATAGGTTTTTTTTTGTTTTTTTTAGAAAAATATACTTGTGAAATAGTCAAAATTACGATATACTTATATTGCCAAAGTGTTTATTTTAAAAGAAAGAGAGGTGTTATTATGAGTTTTTTCAATAGATTTAATGATGCAGACAAAATTAACCTGTTCTTAGGAGATTTTTTAGTTAGACAAGCTGGCTACCCAACAAGAAGAGATTTAGCAAAACTGTTAATAAAAGATATGAAAGAAAATATAAAAGGTTATATTAGAGATGAAAATTCTTTATTTCAAGTTAGTCAAATTTATTTAGATGGTGTGGTTACGAGTAGAAGTGCATTATTAAAAAAAATTAAAAATTTATATGAAACAAACAGAGATACAACAGAATTAGTGAAAGTTTTTTCTGAAAGTGAAAAAATAAATGCTGTTTTTTCAACAGATTATGACATAATTTTAGATGATGTAAATTCAAATAAAATAGTTAAAATATTACCAACTGATGATAAAGTAGCAGTATCTAAAGGTGGAGAGATTAAGCATTATAAGCTTTTAGGAGATGTAAATAAATATGAAAAAATATTTATTTCAATTCAAGATTTTAGAAAATTAAAAGTTTTAGATTTTTATAAAAATTTCTTTAAAAGTATGAAAGAAGATATTGAAAAATATCCAACGCTAATTTTAGGAATGGACTTAAATAACATTGACTTTATAGACATGTTAGAATCTACATTGTTAGGTGTAGAAAAAAAAGATGTAATTTACGCTGTAAGTAGCTCAAATGTTTTAAAAACTAGAACGATTGAGAGATTAAATGAGTTAGGAATTAAATTACTACCTCACACTGAAGAGGAATTTTTCAAAGAGTTAAAAGATTATCTTTGCTCAGCTCCAACTATGGAATTAGAGTTAAAAGAGGCAACTGTTGGAAAAAAGATCTTTCGGTAACTTCAATGGAATCTACTCAAATAATATCTGAAGAACCAATATTAGATGTTGTGAAGAGAAGTCCAGAAGTGTTAGAGATAAAAAGTGAAGATTTTAAATTAATGGAAAGTGCTTTAGAAATAAGGTATAGTTCTTTAAAATTGGATAGGTTACCAATTGAATTTTCAACTGTAAAAGATATGAAAAATCAAAATCTAATAAAAACTTTTGGAGTTACCGAATTAAAAATTGATGAACTATATTTAAAAGGGTGTAGTAGTAGAATTGTAGAGATAAATAAAAAAACATACTTAGAGTTAAAGAACAGAGAGTTTAAATTAGGTTTAGAAATAAAACTAGAAGAAGATGGATCTTTTGATACAGTTATAAAAGATTATTATTATAAAATTTATAAAAGTAATAATACAAAAAGATTAATTGTTAATATAAAAATACTGAAAGAAATTTTCGTAGGACACTCTATCGAATTAATGAGTAAATTATTAACTGGAAAAGTATCTTTTGAAAACAGAATAGAGATTATGAAACTAGATTTATTAGAAAAAGAAATTTTAGAATTAAAAAGCAATAAAAGAGAAAAACTTTTACAAGAGGAAAATTCTCTTTATTCATTAGCACTATTAAATCTTATAGATAAAACACCAAATCTTCAAAGTTGGATAAACTTTAGATGTGACCTAGATAAAATTAAATTTATTGAGGGTGATAAAATATCTTTTGAAAGAATTCATTTAATCAAAGGAAATGAATTTAACATAAGAGAAAAAATAATAACTACATCCCCACTAGAGGAGAGAGAGTTTAAAAATTCAGAAGTAGCAGCTTATAGAAAAACCGCTCAAATTTTATTAGAGAAAATATCTAGAAAATAGTAAAGAGGTGTTAAATTTATGTTGGACAAAACCATAAATAAGGAAGAATTTTTTAAAATATTTTCAATAAGTGATGAGTATTTCGAGTCAACAGGATTGAATTGGGATGAGCTAATGAAAATATATTTAGATTATTTAAAATTAGTTCCTTATTTAGAAAAAGAAGCAGAACATATAGTCTCTAAACTGATAGATAGTATTGGTGTTCATTCGGTCAGAAGAAGAGTAAAAAAAGCAGCTCATCTTGTAGAAAAAATAATTAGAAAAGGTCGGAAATATGCTGATCGTGGAATATGTGTAGAGAACTATAAAGAAATTATAACTGACCTTATAGGTATTCGTGTATTACACCTTTTTAAAGATGATTGGCGTGGTATTCATGAAGAGATAACAAAGTTATGGGATACAAAAGAAACACCTCAAATCAACATAAGAAGAGGAGATTATAATATACAGGATTTGAAAACTACAATTGAAGATTTAGATTGTGAAATAATAGTAAGAGATCATGGGTATAGGTCTATACATTATTTAATTGGAGTTCCTGTTACAAAGCAAGATGAAGTTCTTGTAGAGATACAAGTTAGAACTGTTTTTGAAGAAGCTTGGAGTGAGATTGATCATTTGATGAGATATCCTTATGATGTGGATAATCCTATTATAACTGAGTATTTAGGTATCTTTAATAGATTGGTTGGAAGCGCAGATGAAATGGGAACATTTGTAAAAAAAATAAAAAAAGAATTTTCTAATGGAAAAGGTCTAGAAGAAAGTTTTAGAGAGTTAGATTTAAAATTCAAGTAAAAGAAGAGTTAACGCTCTTCTTTTTTTCTAAAAAAAGTTAAAGGTGGGCTGATGAAAGAGATATTAATAGCTTTAAAAGACTACTTAGTTTTTATAAATATCATATTTGCAGCAATTGTAATTTTTTTTGAAAGAAAAAGACCTGTATTTACACTATTTTGGATAATGATACTATTATTGACATCATATTTTGGATTCATAATGTATTTATTTTTTGGAATTAGCTTTAAAAAAAGACGTGCTTTATCAAAATATTATTTGAAAAACAGTAATAAATATTCTAAAAATATAAAAAAAAAATCAATGATTAATATAAAAAAATGGATTGGACTAAGTAAATATTTAGATGGAGTTCTTTTAGGTAAGATGACACATAATAATAGCTTTGTTTTTTATAGAAAAAACGAATCTTTTTTTAGTAGTTTAACTTTAGCTATAAAAGAATCAAAAAAAAATATCTATATGGAGTACTATGTTTTTGATGATGATGAAGTTGGTGGACCGATTTATGATGCTATTTTAGAAAAAGCAAAAGAATCTATTGAAATAAAGATTATTATAGATGGTGCTGGAACAAGAGGAGTCTCTAGAAAAAGGTTAAAAGAGCTGAGAAATGCTGGTGTAATGATTGAAATATTCTTTCCATCATACTTTCCATTTATAAAAATAGGGAATTTAAGAGCAAATTACAGAAACCATAGAAAAATAAGTTTGATAGATAATGAGGTTTTATTTTCAGGTGGATTAAATATAGGAAAAGATTATTTAGGAAAAGGTAAGTTAGGAAATTGGCAAGATATCGGATTTTCAATAAAAGGTGAAGCTATAGTTGATTATCTTCATGAGTTTGAAAGAAGTTGGAAGTTTTTAAAAAAAGATACAACAGATCTATTTGAAAATCCAGCTTTAATAAAAAAAGATTATCAAATTACACCAATTCAAGTTGTAAGCTCTGGACCAAACTATGAATTTCATACAATAAAAGATACAATATTAAATTTAATTATTAAAGCTGAAAAAAGTATAATGATCGAAACACCTTACTTTATACCAGATGAACCAGTAATGGAAGCTTTAAAAGGTGCTTTGGTTTCGGGAATTAAAATAAAAATAGTAATTCCAAATATAGGAGACCATGCTTTTGTTTATTGGGCAAATCAGTATTTTTATGGAGAGTTATTAGAATTAGGAGCAGAGATTTATAAATATAAAAATGGATTTATACATAGTAAATTGATGATTGTAGACAGAGAGATTGCATTTTTGGGAACGGCTAATTTTGATTATAGAAGTATGTATCAAAATTTTGAAATTAATTTATTGATTTTAGGAATTAATATAATTGAATTGGAAAATAGAATAAAATCAGATATACAAAATTCTGAAATGGTAAAAATAGAAGATTATAAAAATAGAGGAAAAAAAGAACGAGTTTTAGAATCAATATCTAAACTAATTGCACCAATACTATAAGGAGAATAAGATGATAAGAGTAGCTATAATAACTTTAAGTGATAAAGGTTCTAGAGGAGAAAGAGAAGATATAACAGGTAAAAAACTAGCAGAAATTTTTGATAATCATAAAGATTATAAAAATGTTTATTATAATATGTTACCAGACAGTTATTCTGAAATTTGTGATGAACTAAAAAAATTATCAGATGAAGATATCGCAGATTTAATTGTAACAAATGGTGGAACAGGGTTTTCTAAAAGAGATATAACACCAGAAGCAACACTCGCTGTAATAGAGAGAGAAGCTGAAGGTGTAGCAGAGTATATGAGAGCTAAATCCTTTCAAATAACACCAAAAGCTATGCTCAGTAGAGCTAAATGTGGAATAAGAAAATCGAGTTTAATTTTAAATTTACCAGGAAGCCCAAAAGGAGCAACCGAGAATTTAAATTTTGTAATAGATGCTTTAGTTCATGGAATTGAAATATTAAAAGGAACTGCGAGTGAGTGTGCAACACCATTAAAAAAATAGGAGGAAAAAATGCAGTTTGAATACATAAATTATGGGAGTTCTTTAATTCAGGGACTAAAAAAAGATCCTCTTGTTTTATATATATTTTCAGATTATCCACTTAAAAATATTCAAAGAAAAGAGAGTAAAAGAAATATTTTTGAACCTGATCCTGTTTATTACACAATAGATGAATTTAAAAATCAAGCTTTTAGAACAGATAAAATTATCTTAAGTGAAGCCAAGAGATTTATAAGTTTATATAACCATATGAAAAAAGAGTTTTTAGAACTAAATATAAATAATTACTTTGAATCAATAGAGTTTTCAGATAAATTTTTTAAGTATTATGCTGAGTTAAATAAAAGTTTATCAATCGAATCAATAGAGTTAGAAGAGTGGCAAAAAAAGTATTTTCAAAATTTTCATAAGTTTAAAGAAAAGTATGATATTCATCTAGCTGAGAAAAATTATATACCAAAGGATTGGATACATAGTATAGAGAACTTAGACTTATCATCCTTTAAGAAATATAAAAAAATAGTTTTTGTAGATGTAATCAACTTTACACCTTTAGATAAGCTTGTGATTTCAAAGCTAGAAAAATTTGTGGAAGTTGTAATTAGAGTTCAAGGAGAGTTTGGAGTTTTTGATGAGGATAATTTAGAGTTAAAAGATGTTTATCTACCAAAAATTCAAAAAAATGAAATTTCTATTTTAGAGGTTCAAGATGAGTTAGAACTAATAGGTAACTTATTAGATATCATGAAAATAAAAAATAATATGACAAATATATTTTCACCAGAAGCAGATGAAAATGAGTATTCTAAAATATTTCCAAATAACTTTATGAGAGGAAGCTTTTATACTATAAATGACACAAAGCTTTTTAAATTCTTGTCAGCTTTAAATGAGCTTGTATCTTCATTAGAGCCTAGAATGAATAATCTGATCTCTATAAACAGTTTTTTGAGTGGTATAAGAGTTTCAGAGATACAAGAATATTATAAAGTTGAAAAAAAAGATATGGAATATATCTATAATCAAATAAATTGGGATTATAAATATATTGGACAAGAGAAAAATGAAAATATTTCAAAAATATATTTAGATATATTAAAAATATATAAAATGAAAAATATAGATGCTTTTATAGAATACTTTAACGAATTATTATCATTAGATATGTTTCGTGAGAAAATATATTTGAATTTTTATGATAAGCTTCAAGAGTATATGGGCTATGCTAAAACAACAGAGATAATGTTAGAAGAAAAAGATATGGATAACTGTTTTAGAAATGGTGGAGATATATTAAAATTTTTATTGCAATACTTTAATGGTGTTGAAATAATAAGAAATGATAAAACAGAAGGTAAATATTTAATTAAACCTATGGAAAACTGTAAAGTTATCCAATCAAGAGAATCAATTTTTATAAATATAAGCATAAGACATCTTCCAAAAATGAAAAGAGATTCTCTTTATTTAACAGAAAAGCAAAAAAAAGAAAATGGATTTAGTTATTATGAAAAAGAAAGAAAAGAAGAAAAATATCGTTTTTATCAAAATTTATTGAAAAATAAGTTTAATACAATATTATATATAAAAAATGAAAATAGTGGAGAAGCAGTTTCACCTCTGCTTTCAGAGGTGTTAAATAAATATAAAATAAATTATTTAGAAAAGATGATTTATAGTGAAGATATTTTAGAAAGACTATTGGCTTTAAAATCAAATTCAATTGGACAGTTTTCTGAAGCTCACTTGTTAAAAGAAAAAATAGACTTTAAAAATGGTCAAATGAGTTTAGGAGCTTATGATTATGAAGTTTTGGCTAAATGTGAATACAGATTCTATTTAAGTAAAATTTGCCAGTTAGAGTCTTTTGAAAAAGAGGATACTTTAGGATTGTCATTAAAATTTATAGGAACATATGTACATGAAGTTTTTGAAAAGTTAACGGATAAAATGTGGAAAAAAATTCTGAATATTTCTGATTATAATATAAGTCCAGAAGAAGTTGAAGAGTTATTATATCTTAGTTTCCATTATAACAGAAAAAAAATACCACTTTATTTAGATAATTATTTTACACAGATATTAATTCCTCGTTTTACTAAAAATATATTAAAGTTTTATAAAGAGATAGAAGAGTTATATATCGAGAAGAAAGTAAAACGTATAGAAAGTGAAAAAAATAGTAAAAAAGAGCCGTTATTAAAAGGTGAAGTAGAAGTTACTCTTGGTGGTAGAGTCGATTTGGTTATTGAAACAACAACGAACAATCATATAATTGATTTTAAAACAGGAAGTAAAATAGATAACCAACTTGATTTTTATACGATTATGTTATATGGAGATGAAAGCAGAGCACAAAAATCAATCTATAATGCCTTTGAAGGTAAACTTGAAAATCAAGATAAAATAAAGCTAACAAAAGAGTTATTAAAAGAAAGATTAATAGATTTTTTCAGAGAAGAAACTTATCTTTTAAGTGAAAAGAAAAGTGGATGTTTATACTGTGAATATGAAGATATATGTAGGAAGGAGTTTTAGATGAAAGGAACAGTTTTAAAAGCAAGTGCTGGAACAGGAAAAACATATAGACTTTCGCTTGAGTACTTAGCTTCTCTTTTTAAAGGAGAGAACTATAAGGATATATTAGTAATGACATTTACTAAAAAAGCTACCTCAGAAATTCAAGAGAGGGTATTAGTTTTTTTAGAAGAGATGTATAAAGACTCTGAATCAGGATTATATGAAAATTTAAAACACCTTTATCCAGAATTAGATTTATCTTTCGAAAATGTAAAAAAAGTTTATTATGAAGTTTTAGATAATAAAGATAGACTTAAAATATCAACGATAGATGGTTTTATAAATAATATATTCAAAAATGTAATAGCACCATATTTAAATATATTTTCTTATGAAATAATTGATGATAATGATAATATCGAGATCTTGTTAAAATGTTTTGAAAAAATTGTACAAGATAAAGTTGAATTTGATAGATTTAAGATATTTTTACAAAATAGAACAGAACGTGATGTACAAAAATATTTAGATATACTTAAGAAACTTGTTGATAATAGATGGAAACTTATTTTGATTGAACAATCACAAAGTTTAAAAAATAAAGATGAATACTCTGGAGAGATATCTGTTCATAAGTTAATAAAACATTTAACAGATACTTTTACAAATATTCAAGAGAAAAAAAATGATGGTAAAAATATAACTGAATATATGACAAAGGTTATAAAATGGATAGTAGAAAAAGATAGTAGTGAACATAAAGATTATGTAATTGAAAATTGGAGTGAAATATTAAAAAGTGATAAATGTTGGGATTCTAGAAAAGTAAAAACAACAAAAAAACATGATTTTGATTCTGAGATAGAGATTTTAGGAAAAGCTTTTTCTCAATTGAAAGAAGAAGTTTCAAAAGAAATTTTTAATAAAGAAGTTTTAAGTTTTGAAAAAGAAATTTTATATTTTATAGAAAATCTTTATAAAATATATGACAGTATAAAATTCAGTGAAAAAAGTTTTACTCATTTGGATATAAGTAGTTATATGTTTCAGTATATAGATAAACCAGAAATAAATTTAATAAAAGATGGTTTTATTACTCAGTACTTTAAAGATATTTTTGACAGTGAATTTAAAACAGTATTTATAGATGAATTTCAAGATACAAGTGTTCTTCAGTGGAGAATATTAAAAGGTCTTATAAATAGCTGTGAGAATCTAATTTGTGTTGGAGATGAAAAGCAGAGTATATATGGTTGGAGAGGGGGAGAAAAAGCTCTTTTTGAAAACTTGCCAGATATTATAAATGTAGAAGAGGAAACGATGAGTGTTTCTTATCGTAGCTGTAAAAATATAGTAGATTTTACAAATGATATTTTCAATGGAATATCCGAAGCTTATGACGAAGTGGCTAAGCTAGAAAATCACAATCATAAATGGGCTTTTGCCTCTGTAGATGGTAAGAGTGAAGAACTCGGTTATTTTGAAATTATAAAAAAAAGTGAATTAGAATCAGATAGTGATAATATAGAGAATATATTACCAGAAGATGAAAATATGATTGAAAATATGCTGGATTCAATTGAAGATAACTTTAAAGGTGAGTATGGTGGAATAGGTATAATAGCAAGAAGTAATAAACAATTAAATGAAATTGCAAACTCTTTGAGTGATAGAAAAATACCTTTTTTTATAGATTCAAATGATTCCATTATATATCATAGAGCTGTAAATCCTATATTTAAATTATTAAAATTTAGTGTGAACAAGGATATGTTTTCTTTATTAGAGTTTCTAAGAAGTGATATTGTTAAAATTGGAAATGATGAGTTGAAATTTATTTTAAAAGAAAAAGATGATATAGGAAGTTATATATTTTCTTTTCCAAGAATAGATACTGAAAAAGATGAATTAAATTTATCAAATCTTAAAGATGTAATAGATAAAGTAAAATATATTGTTCAAAAAGGAGTAACGAATAGAAACTTTGTATTGGATATAATTGAAAAGTTTAATATATCAGAGCATTTTTCTGGCAAATCAGATTTAAAAAATATATTCCGATTTTTAGAGATGTCTAAAAACTATGAGGATATTTTATCTTTTTATAATTCTTTGCTAAACGAAAAAGACAATCCTAAATTTAAGCAAGTTTCATTAGAAGAGGAAAAAGCAATAACACTTTTAAGTATACATAAATCAAAGGGATTAGAGTTTGAAACAGTTTACTATTATCATCAAAACCAAAAAAAAGGTATGTCAAGTGGTGTCCAATTTTATATAGATTTTAAAACGCCATTTAACGAGATAGAAAATTATATATTTGTAGATAAAAAATATGAGAAAATTTTATCTAATTTAGGAGATGACTATGCTTTCTTAAGAGAGTTAAAAATAAAAGAAGAACAAGAAGAGATAAATAGTATTTATGTAGCTTTAACAAGAGCGAAAAAAAATCTATTTTTAGTTATAGGAGAAAATCAAAATAAATACTTAATGAATGTAACTGATGAATTATCAAATACAAAGCGTGGGAAAATAAGTAAAACTGAAAAAAATAAAAATGACGATAGAATAAAAAATACCGAGCTTTTAAATTCAATAAATTTTGTTGAAAAAAATGTTGAAGATTGTGAAGAACCTAATAGAATTCTTCTAGTTGATATAGTAACTGAAGAAAAAAGAAGAATAGGAAATGCAGTACATTATTATTTAGAATTTATTATAGATAATACAATTGAAGAACATTCTGAAGCAAAAGAAAAAACATACTCAGAATACTCTTCAATTATAGGAGAGAGGAAATTAAAAAAAATCCTGGAAAGTGATGAATTTGAAGCTCTGTTTCAGAAGAACTCTGTTATTTTCTCTAGTGAATGGGATCATATATACCCAGAGTATGAAATATACCACGAAGGTCAACTAAAAAGAATAGATAGAATAATGATAAAAAAAAGATTTGAAAACAATAAGGGTAAAATTTTAGTAGTCGACTATAAAACTGGTGGAGTAAATCAAACTCAATTAGATGAATATATTGAAATAGTTGAAAGTCATTTGAAAAATTTAGGTGAAGATAAAAACTATGATGTCGTTGGGGAATTTTTAGAAATAAAACTATAAAATTTAAAAAATGCAAAGATAAATCTAGATAAAAAATAGATTCATCTTTGCATTTTTATTATAGTCTTTTAAAATAAAATGCGAATAAAATAAGATTTGCTCCACTAAAAAAAATATACCAAGCAACACATAAAAATATAAAACTTTCAGAAATAAAAGGCATTCCTATTAAGAGAGCTCCAAATAAAATATTAATAATTCCAGTATTTAAACTAAAATTTATTGAACTAGGAAATATTTTCCGATTAAAAATAGTGTTTACAAATATTAAAAGACCTTTAAAAGTCATGAAAATTCCAGAGTATATAATCATATAAAGTTGATTGTTAAAAGGTTGACTAAGTAATGATATAGATGCAACAATTTCAAGAACTCCAACAAAAATATAAAGTCCCCAATGAAAATTTATTATTTTTCTAAATTGAAATCCTTTTATAAAATTTTTAATACCACTTACAAAGAAAAAAGCAGCTAAAATATCAATTACGTATTTTGAAAAGATATTAGTACTAAAAATTCCTAAAAAACCAACTATACTGAATAAAATCCCTGTAATCAAAAGATATCTAAAAACTTTTTTTTTGAAACAAATCATAAAATCACCATCCTTTAAAGTTAAAAAATTATGTATTGTTTTATTCTAAAAAACTTACAATTCTCCTTTCTTTAACTATAAAATAAAAATATTGATTAAATATATATAATAAAAATATTATATATATTTTGCATATATTTGCATTTGTATTTTTTTAATGGTATAATTTATTAGAAAGTAATAAAAAAATATATGGGGAGGTTTTATGATAGAATATCAATTTAATATGGCCGAAACATTAGCAACAGCAGTGGTATTATTATTAGTAGGAAAATTTATAAAAAATAAAGTATCATTTTTTGAAAAGTTTTTTATACCAGCCCCGGTAATTGGTGGAGTAATATTTTCAATAATAACTTTAATAGCTAGAAATGCTGGAATATTCGAATTTTCATTTAATGGAGCATTAAAAGATTTATTAATGATTGCATTTTTTACTACAATTGGGTTTTTAGCAAGTTTAAAATTATTAAAAAAAGGTGGGATTCAAGTATTTACATTTTTATGTATAGCGAGTATTTTGGTTGTTATTCAAAATTTAGTAGGGATAAGTTTAGCTAAACTATTTGGATTAAATCCACTTATAGGAATAGCAGCAGGTTCTGTTCCATTAACTGGAGGCCATGGTACATCAGGAGCTTTTGGACCAGTTTTAGCTACAGCAGGAGCGACAGGAGCAATGTCAGTAGCAATAGCATCAGCAACATTTGGATTAGTAGCAGGATGTATGATAGGTGGTCCAGTAGCAAAAAAATTAATGAATAAATATAATCTTATAGGTCATGTGGAAGAAGAGTTTTTAATACCAGAAGAAAAATCGAAATCAGTTTCGAAAGAAACTGTAACAGAAAAAAGTCTTTTTTCTGCGATTGTTTATATAACTTTATCTATGGGCATTGGAGGTTTCTTAATTCCAATATCAAAAAAATACGGTGTAGTTTTACCAGCCTATATAGGTCCAATGTTAATAGCGGCAGTTATAAGAAATGTAATTGATACAAAAGAAACAAAATTACCACTACATACTATAAGTGTAATAGGGAATCTTTCATTACAATTATTTTTAGCGATGGCTTTAATGTCTATGAAATTATGGGAATTAGCAGCTTTAGCTGGACCTTTAATTGTAATTCTTTTAGCACAAACAGCAGTTATGGGATTATATGCTTATTTTGTTACATTTAGAGTGATGGGAAAAGATTATGATGCAGCAGTTATGGCATCTGGACATTGTGGATTTGGAATGGGTGCAACACCGAATGCAATGGCTAATATGGAGTCGTTTACAGCTGTAAATGGACCTTCACCAGCAGCATTCTTTGTACTACCATTGGTAGGAGCTCTTTTTATAGATTTTACAAACGCTTCAATAATAACAGTTTTTATGAATTTTTTCGGAAAATAAAATGTTATCTATTAAATTAGCTGATTTTAAAAAAGTAATAGTGTTAAAAACTATTACTTTTTTTATTTTTTGAAAGAATCTAAAAAGAAAGTACACATTGTTTGCGTATTATTAGTTAATAGATAAGTATTAAAAGGAGGATTGCACAATGAGTGAATTAATTAATAGTAAACTAAAAGAAATTTATAAAATACAGCCATATTTAGTTTATATAGATAGTATATTCTATATTTCAGGTTCTGTGATTCCAATTGATGAGTTTAAAAGGTATATTGACAATATAAACTACATAAGTAATCACAAAAAAATTTTAGAAACTTATGAAAATTATACAAAGAATAGTTTACATCTTTTTTTTGATAACTATATTTCAATTTTTTCAGCAAAAGATATTAAAAATTACATAAATCAAATATTTAAAGGACGTTTAATGATAAATCGTTCTGATTTATTGGAAGGTTTAGAAAGCTATAATATTTTAAATGAAGACTTTGTAGATTGTTATATAAAACGTTCAGTTTATTTTGATCAAATATCAGACAGGATAAAAAAGAATTTTTTAATAGATGATTTTGAGTGAAAAAACACAAAAAATGAACAAAAGACTTGAATTTAGTTAAAATGTGTGATATATTATAATTAAATACGGGGGTATTAGATTTTTATAAAAAAGGCAATTTTTAATGATTTTCATTAAAAATTGCCTTTTTAAATAACTTATTAACTAATATATTAAGCTACTTTAACAGAAGATATCAGAAAAAACTCTTCTCCATCATATTCAGATCTTTCAACTGAAAGTTTAACGTTTTGACTTAACTTAGAACTTTCTAAAATAAAATGAAGCCTTTTATTTTCTTCATTCAATGTTAGTTTAAATTCGTGGCGTAAAAGTGAAAAAATATCATCTTCTAATTCTGTAAGAGTATATTCAAAATCCTCCATTAAAAGATATAAGGTATCTGCAAAGCTAACAGCATCTTTTTTCATTAATTCCTCCATTGATATTAATTATTTAAATAATGTAGAAGATAAATTCCAAAACGATCTAATTTGTAAGAATTATCTTTTAAACAATTATGATTTGTAATTAATTCTTCTCTTAAAAGTATTTCATAGTCCATACTATAATATTTTTCTTTTATAGGTAATAAAATATCAGAAACTTCAATTTTATTGCTACTATTTTGTAAAAGATTAAAACAATTTTCAACTTCATTTTTATTTTTTTCAAAACACTCTTGAAGCACTTCATAACATTTTTTAGGTAATCTTTCTTTAAGATAATAAAAATATTCTCTATAGTACATAGCCATCCTCCAAAATATTCAATAATATATTTCAAATGGATTATACTCTTGTTTTATTTAAATCCTTTATTTTTAGATTATATAAATAATAAAAATTAAAAATACTATTATAATTGGAATAATAATTTTTTCATTTTTGAAAAAACGATGACTAGAAATTGGCTTTTCAACTTTAATTTCAATATCTTTAGAATGAAAACTATCAACTAGTGAACTAATAAACTCTTCTTCTGAAAGCTTTCTCTCTCTAAGTTCATCTAAATCTAAATCTCTAAAATTTAAAAAAGTGAATTTCAAAACTCTCTGATTTTTATTATTAACAAAGTCTTCTCCTAAAATAAGAGTTTTAGAATTATCATCACGTTCAATAAACTTTGTTTTTAAATTAAATTTAACAAGAGTTTCAGGTTTTATATTTCCAGAAAGCTTATCAAAAAAATTCTTTTCATTATTGGTAAAATCTTCTTTTGTTTTAGTACCACTATCTATTTGTTCTATAGGTTTTTCTTTTGATATATTCATGTCTTTTTCCCAAATATATAATTTTTCTTGTAAACTTATAAGATGATAGCCATCTTTAGGAAATATTTTTTTCAGTTCTTCAACTAATTTAATTGATTCAATTGTGACTTGCCTATCCATGATCACTCCTTTTATTTTTTAACTATCTTTAATTATACACCTTTTAAAATGAGAGGTCAATATGCTAAAAATTAACTATAAAATTATTTGCTCTAAATCTAAAGAATCTAGAAAATCATATGGGAAAATAATTAGTCCATTATCAGAATCTAAATCTAACTTATAGTTTAAATCTTGAGCAGTTTTATAATATAAAAACCATACAAATTTAGAACAATAAAAATTATGTTCATTTTTTTTAGAAAATGAAATTTTATACTTTCCATTTCCATAAGTTTTTATATTTTTTAAAAATTGTTGTTTAAATTTTTGATTGAAACCTTTGTATCTTAAAACAACTATTTTACGATTAGCTTCATTAAGCCAAGCTTGTACAGTTATAGTATAGTAACTTTTTGTCGGCATTGGAAAGTCACCTATATAAAAATCATTAATCATAACTGAACTATGTCCCAACCAAGAAAGAGGATCTGTAATAACTTTATTTTTAAGAATAATGTCTCCAACTTGAAGTTTATTAGAATTATGAATAATACTTTGGCTATCTTGCCATAAATAACGGCTATTAGAACATCCGATAACACTTAAAAAAATAAGAAAAAGAAATAAAAATCTTTTAGAAACAGAAATAATCATAAAATCACCACCTATTATATAACTAATACCACAGTTATTATAAAAAAGTAAAGAAAAAAAAAGAAAAGCCATAAAAAATAGTAATAAAATATATACAAAATTAATTAGGAAGTGGTTTATTATGATGTTATCAATTTTATTTTTTATATCAATATTTATAATTTTTAAAATTATCATTAAATTAAAAGAAATAGGAGGATGGTAAAATGGAAGAATTTAAAGTTTTAATTTTGAATAATGTTACACTTAATATTATCGCATCAATTATTATATTTATAGTAGGATTAGGAGTTGCATCAATTATTATAAGTAAGTTAGAAAACATCTTTACTAAAACAAAACTATTTTCAAACTTAGAGCATGAAATAACAGGAAAAGAAGGTGGTAGTAGTACTTATGCAATAAAAACATTAATTAAATTTATATATTACATATTTATTATATTTATAATTGGTATAATAATGGAAAAATTAGGTTTTAGTAGATTAGTTAATCCAATATTAAATTTATTAGATCCAATATTTTCATATATTCCTAATATCTTAGGTGGTATTATTTTATTAATTTTAGCTATTATATTAGCAAAACTAGGCCAAAAATTATCTTTTGTATTTTTTACTAAAATAAAAGTAGATGAAAAAATTAATTCAAATAAAAGTAATATTTCATTAGCTAAAATATTTAGTGAAATTATTTCGCTTTTAATATTTATACTTATTTTACCAGGAGTTTTAGCGGCTTTGAAATTAGATAAAATACTTATTCCAATAACAGATATGTTAACAAAATTCTTAAGTTATATTCCAAGTTTAATAGCTGCATTCTTGGTATTTATAGTAGGTTGGTTTATTGCTTCAAAATTAAGAGATATATTAAAAGAAGTTATTGAATCATTTAAATTAGATGATAAATTAAGTGTTGATGGTAAAGTGTTATTTGAAGGTAAGCTATCAACTATTATAGCAAATATAGTTTATGTATTAGTTTTAATTCCTGTGTTTTCTGCATCATTAAATTATTTAGGATTAGAAATAATAATATCACCAGTTATAAGTATGTTGAATGTTCTATTTAACTATATACCTAATTTAATTGGAGTGGCTTTAATAATAGTTATAGCTTTATACTTTGGAAAAATTATTGAAAGTATTATTACCAATCTACTTATAGGATTGAAGTTTGATTCTTATTTAGAAAAAGCTGGTTTAAAAACAGTAGAAAATAACTATTCTAAATTAATTGGGAAAATATCAAAAATACTAGTTCTTTACTTTGCAATAATACAATCAATAGAAATTTTAAATTTTGGATTATTACAAAATTTAAGTTTAAAATTAACTTTATTATTTGGAGAGATATTCTTAGGAGTTACAATCATTGCAATTGGAATTGTTGTAGCAAATTATGTGTCTAAAATAGTAAAAAATACCTCACTAGATAATAAAGAACAAATTGCAGTTATAGCCAAAATAGCTGTTATAGTATTTGTAGGAGCAATGGGGCTTAGACAGATGGGAATAGCAAATGAAATTATTAATTTAGCATTTGGATTCACTGTTGGAGCTTTGGCAATAGCATTTGCAATAGCATTTGGAATTGGTGGAAAAGATTTAGCTAAAGAAAAACTTCAAAAATTAAGTTCTTGTAAAAAACAAGAAACAAAAGAAAATTAAGTAAAATATCCTCCTGGCGAAAGATTTAATCTTATGTCTGGAGGATTTATTAATTAAAAGGAGAGAGTATGAAAAAGAATAAAATTATAGGAGTATGTCTCTTGGTTTTAATTGGAATTGCAGGATATATATATATTCTAAAACCTAAAAAAATAGAAGGAATAAAATTGGTAAAAACAGATTTTATTGAAAAAATATTGGTTTCAGGAATCGTTTCAGGAATCGATAATTCGATTCTTTCAACTGAAATAAATGGAACTATTTTAGATATTTTCTTTAAAGAAGGAGAATTTGTAAAAAAGGGAGATATTATCGCTAGTCTTAGAACTAAAGATATAGATGTTTTAATAAAGCAAAAAAAAGCAGAACTTTTATCAACAGAAGCTGAGTTGGAAAAATTAGAAACAGTATTAATTCAGAATGCCGAGCTTTTATTTTTAAATTCAGAAATTGAATATAAAAATGCTGAAATTGAATTTCAAAAGTATTTTAAATTATATGAAAATCAATATGTTAACATTTTAGAATTAAATGAGAAAAAAAATATTTTGTTAGAAAAAGAAATTAAGTTTAAAAATTCTTTAAATGAATTAAATTCTTTAAAAACAGGACCAAATAGAAAAACAATATTAGCAAATTTAACACAAAAGAAAGAAGCTTTAGAATATGAAAAAGAGCAAAAACAAAAATATAATATAGTTGCACCATATGATTCTTATATTAGAGAAAGGTATATTGATATTGGAGAAACTGTATCTGCATATTCAGAATTATTTTTGATATCTTCATTAGATGAAAAAATAGTTGAAGTTGATTTAGATGAAAGATATTCTGACAAAATAAAAAAAAATGATAAAATAACAATTTATTCTTTTGGTAACGAAAATATAAAAGAATTTGGTGAAATTTATTTTATAAATAACAGTGTAAATGAAAGAAAAGGAACAATTTTAATAAAAGGAACTTTAAAAGAAAAGTCACATCATTTTCTATATGGAAGTACTGTTAACATTGAGATTGATGGTCAAAAAATAAAAGATAGCTTTTTTATACCAAAAGAATATTTTTATTCTAAAGATGAAAAAACTTTTGTAATGATATATGAAAACGGTAAAGTTGAAGAAAAAGAGATAAGTGGAGTTCATGTTTTAGATGGCTTTGTTATAAAAGATGGAATAGATGAAAGTAATATCGTTTTGAATCCAGAAAATTTAAAAATAGGAGAGAAGATTCAATATGAGATACGAAATTAAAATAGCTTATAATTTTTTAATGAAATCAAAATGGCAAACATTATTTCTTTTAACGGCAATCGGAACTGGAGTTGCAGTTCAACTTTTCATTTCATCTTTAATTGTTTCACTCCAAGATAATTTAGTAGATACAATTTTGGGGAATATAGCTCATATTATTATTGAAGATGGAGACATGAGAAAAACGATTAAAAAAGAAGGAGGAATTTATACTTATGGAAATTTTTCAAATGAACGAAATAAAATATCAAACTACAAAAATATAATTTCTGTATTAAAAAATGATACGAGTGTTAAAAATGTTGTTCCGACTTTAGAAGGAAATGCTCTTTATGAAAGATCAGGAAAATCTATAGCTTTAAAAATTAGAGGAGTTGATTTAGAAACTGGAAATTCAATATTTAAAGTTAAAGAAAAAGTTTACTCTGGTAAAAATAATATAGAGTCGAATAAAATTCTTATTGGAAAAAGAGTTGCTGAAGATTTTTTTCTCTCTCCAAATGATATATTAAGTATAACACTTCCAAATGGAAATAAAGAAAACTTCATTGTGAATGGTATATTTGATTTAGAGGATGCTCAGTCAAATAATGGGTTAGTTTATATGGACATATTAAAAGCACAACGTATTTTTGATAAAAGAGGATATATTAATAAAATAAATATTCAATTAAACAATATTTTTTTAGGAAATGAATTCTCTAAAAAAATAGAGAGTAGATATCCATATTTAAAAGCTATATCTTGGATGAAAGATGGAAAACAGCTTTTAAATGCATTGAAATCTCAAACGATGTCTTCATTAGTTATTCAGGTTGTTGTATTATTATCAACAACTCTAAGTATAGCGAGTGTACTTTATATTACAGTTGTTCAAAAGACAAAAGAGATCGGAATCTTAAAAGCAATTGGAGCTTCAGATTTTTCAATAGGATTTATAGTGTTAATTCAAGGAGCTACAGTTGGATTTTTAGGTGCAGTGCTCGGGTGTTTATTAGGAATAATATTAATTCAAGTATTTCAAATAGGAGCAAAACCTAGTTTTATAATAGTTGTAAAACTACCTTTGATTTTAAGAATACTAATATTTTCAACACTTTCAGGAATAATCGCCGCATATATTCCTGGAAAAAAATCGATGAAACTAAATCCAGTAGAGGTGATTAAAGGTGAGTGAAATATTAAAACTAAGTAATGTTTCTAAAACGTATAATGGAATAGATAATATTTTAAAGAGTATAGATTTAAATATACAAAAAGGAGAGTTTATTGCAATAATAGGTCAAAGTGGTAGTGGTAAAAGTACATTATTAAATATTGTAGGAGCTCTAGATAATCCTACAAAAGGAGATATTTATTTCAATGGAAATAATATATCAAAATATAATTCTGAAGAAAGAGCACAATTCAGAAATAAAAATATCGGTTTTATTTTTCAATTTCATTTTTTATTATCTCAGTTTAATGTAATGGAAAACATACTTATTCCAAATTGGATAAAAGTAGGCAAAGCTTATAAAACTGAAGAAAAAAGAGTACTACAAATACTAGAAAATATGAATCTGAAAGATATTGCATATAGAAATATAAAAGATATATCTGGTGGACAGCAACAAAGAATCGCTATTGCAAGAGCATTATTAAATAATCCTGAAATTGTTTTAGCGGATGAACCAACTGGAAATTTAGATTCTAAAACAAGCACTCAAATATATAATATTTTGCGAGAAATAAATATAAAGTACAAAACAACATTTTTAATTGTAACACACAATCCTGACATAGCTGCATTATGTGATAGAGTTATTGAAATTATAGATGGTAAAATAAATTTAAGTAAAAACTGATTTCAGTTTTTACTTAAATTTATTATATAGAATTACTTTATAACAATAATATTATTTTCTAAAAGCTTGACTTCAATATCTTTCGTAATTTCAACATCCGTTATGATTGTCATATTAGATTTTAGCTTTGAAAAATTGAAAATTGAATCTTGAAAAAAATTTTGACTTGGAGCTAAAATATAAACGTTTTTAGCAAAATTAATTGCAGTTTTATATAATGTTCCTAGTTCGATAGAATTAATACTCATTTGTAAATTATCAACATTAATTCCAGCAGCTCCTAAAAATATTTTGTCAGTGTTAAACATCTCTAAATTTTGCTTTGCTATATCACCAACAAAAGAGTTTAACTTTTTGTTGTAAAAACCTCCTAGTGAGATTATTTTTATATCAGAATTAACAGATAATATATTTTGAATTTCTAAATTGTTAGTTATTACAGATATTTTAATTTTTTCTTTTTGAAGTAGCTCTGCCATCATGAAGCTGATATCATTGTTGTCTAGAAATATAATATCCCCCTCCACTACAAAAGAGAGAGAAGTTTGAGCTATTTTAAGTTTACTTTCCAATTCATTTTTCCCTAAATTTTTAAAAATAGAATTTTGAATGATTTTTTTTTTCAAAATAGCTCCACCGTGAGTTCTAGTTAAAAGATTTTCTTCTTCCATATTGCAAAGGTCTTTACGTATAATAACTTTACTTAAAGAAAATAAATCGCTTAATTCATTCACACTTACTTTTTCTTTTTGTTTTAATATATTTAAAATTTTTTGTTTTCTTTCTTCAACAAACACAATATACCTCCTGCCTTAATAGTATGTAAATTATATCATAAAAAACTTTTTAAAAAAAGAAAGTTAAAAATATACCGTATAAAATTATACCAATATAAAATTTTAAATGAGGTGTAAATGAAAAAATCAAATATAATTATTGTAGGAGCAGGCCCTGGAGGTTTGGCAGCGGGGTTGTTACTTTCAAATAAAGGATACTCTGTTAAAATTTTTGAAAAAAAGTCATATGTAGGCGGAAGAAATTCTTCTTTTAAATTGGGAGAATACAGATTTGATTTAGGACCAACATTTTTTTTAATGCCCGGTATTTTAAGAGATATTTTTATAGAAGTAGGAGAACGAATAGATGATCACTTAAACTTAATTGAAATTAATCCAATGTATAAATTAAAATTTTATGGATTAGATGATTTTAATCCGTATTCTCATAATAAAAAAAACTGCATGTATGGAGAACTAGAAAAACACTTCCCATATAGTTCAAAGGATTATGATAGATATATGGAGAGAGAAGAAAAGAAATTTTCTCGCCTAGAACCTTGCTTAAAAGTACCATATCTCTCTCCAATTGATTATTTTAAACCAAGATTTCTTAAATCATTACCATATTTGGATGCATTCAAATCTATATATAATGTATTAGGTGATTTTTTTAAATATGAAGAGTTGAAATTATCATTTACATTTCAAGCTAAATATATTGGCATGTCACCATGGATAGCGCCTGGAACTTTTTCGATCATCTCTTTTTTAGAGCATAAATATGGGGTTTACCATATCGAAGGTGGACTTGGAAAGGTGTCAAATATTTTAAGTGAATTAATAGAAAAAAAAGGTGGAGAAATTCATCTAAATTCAGATGTGAAAAGAGTAATTTTTGAAGATAAAAAAGCTGTTGGTGTAGAATTGATAGATGGTACTCGTTATCTAAGTGATTATGTAATTTTAAATGCAGACTTTGCAACAGCTATGAAAGCTTTGGTTCCTGAAGATCTAAGACATAAATATTCAGATAAGAATTTAGAAAAAAAAAGATATTCGTGCTCTACATTTATGATGTACCTAGGAGTAAATAAAATTTACAAAAACATCCCACATCATAGCATAATTTTTGCAAAAGATTATAAAAAAAATTTAAGCAAAATAAGTGAATATAAAAGTGTAGGAGATGACTTTTCTTTTTATATACAAAATGCATCGGTAACAGATAAAAGCTTAGCTCCAGAAGATAAATCTTCTATCTATGTTTTAGTTCCTGTGGCTAATAATAATTCAAAGATAGATTGGGAGCTAGAAAAAGATCAATTCGCAGAACTTCTTTTAAATAAAATAGAAAGAGTTGCAGAGTTTAGAAATATTCGAAAACACATAGAAGAGATTAAAATCATTACTCCTATAGATTGGGAAAAAGACTATAGTGTTTACAAAGGAGCAGTATTTAATCTTTCGCATGACTTAGGACAAATGATGTGGCTTCGTCCTCGTAATAAACTTGAAGGATATAAGAATCTCTTTTTAGTAGGAGGAGGAACTCATCCTGGAAGTGGATTACCTACAATCTATATGTCTTCTAAAATCACGTCCGATTTAATTCAAAAAGAGTCTTTAATGAAAAAAAATACTTTTTCATTTGAAAATTCTTTAGAAAAAGCATAATTTAAATTTGTAAATTCTTTTATCTTATCTAAAGAGTTAACTTTATTTTTTATTAAATAGTTTAACATTGCTCCTCGAGCTTTTTTAGCTTCAGTACTAATATTTTTTAACTTCTCTCCATCAATTTGTCTAAATTCAATATCTATGATATTAAAAAAATCTCGATTTAGTATTTTAGAGAATTCTTTAGATGCTATATTTATAAAGGTTTCGTGTTTAAACTGAATCAAATAATTTTCTATTTTTTCTTTCCAAAATGAATATAAAGAAATATCTAAAATTTTGTTAGTCATATCAAGTCTATAGGGCCTTATAAAGCTAGTTCCATTTAAGATTCCATACAATGCTGAAAATATATAAAGATTATCTCTAATATAAAAAAAATCATCGCATGAATAATTAGAAAGTTGAATTTGTTTAAAGCTAACACCGTCGTATAAAGTTATTGCTTCCCTCTCCTCACTATCTTCAAAATTTTGATAAAAATTAAAAGTTTCATTAAGAATATTACCTTTAATTTTTAGAGTTTTAGATAACTCATCTTTAGATAATTTTTTTAATACATTTAGCAAAACTTCGTTACTTGAATTGAAATTATAATTTTTAGAATTATTAATCTTATCAGCTTTTATATTTTTATACTTCATACTCTTACTTGGGGAAAACAGTATCTTCAAAATTATCATCTCCTTTCTATTCTAGAATATATAGCATTATATCATTTTTCTAAAAAATTAACTGTATATTTCTAAAAAATAAGTGTATAATTAAAGAATAAAACATAAGATAAAATGGAGGTTACTGTGGACCAAAGAATTGAAATACTAGCAAAGAATTTAGTGAATTATTCTTGTAGAGTGCAAAAAGGAGAAAAAGTTTTAATAGAAACAGTAGGCGAGGATACTAAAAATTTAGTAAAAGCTTTAGTTAAAGAAGTTTATGCTGTTGGAGGACACCCTTTTGTATCAATAAAAGATCAAAGTGTAACAAGAGAGATACTAAAAGGTATGAGTAAAGAACAAGCTGAATTAATGGCAAAATATGAATTAGAAAGAATGAAAGACATGGATGCATATATAGCTATAAGAGCCGCAGAAAATGCATCTGAGTTATCAGATATAGAATCAAATAATATGAAAATATATACAGATTATTTTTCAAAACCTGTACATTTAGGAGAGAGAGTAAACAATACGAAATGGGTTGTACTAAGATATCCAAATAATTCAATGGCTCAATTAGCAAATACATCTTTAGAATCTTTTGAAGATTTTTACTTTAATGTTTGTAATTTAGATTATTCAAAAATGAGTAAAGCCATGGATTCTTTAACAGCTTTATTGGACAAAACAGATAAAGTTAAAATAACTGGCCCTGGAACAGATTTATCGTTCTCCATTAAAAATATTCCATCTGTAAAATGTTGTGGATTAAGAAATATACCTGATGGAGAGGTTTATTCTGCTCCAGTAATAGACTCTGTAAATGGAGTAATCACATATAATGCCTCTTCTGTGTATCAAGGTACAACATTTGAAAATGTATGTTTCAAATTTGAAAATGGTAAGATTATTGAAGCTACAAGTAATGATACAAAGAGATTAAATGAAATTTTAGATACAGATTCAGGAGCTAGATATATTGGGGAATTTGCACTTGGAGTGAATCCTTATATATTAAAACCGATGAAAGATACATTGTTTGATGAAAAAATAGCAGGAAGCATTCACTTTACACCAGGACAAGCTTATAAATTAGCTGATAATGGTAATAAATCAGCTGTTCACTGGGATTTAGTGTTAATTCAAAGACCTGATTTCGGTGGTGGAGAGATTTGGTTTGATGACGTTTTAATTAGAAAAGATGGAATCTTTATGATTGAAGAGTTAGAGATATTAAATCCAGAAAATTTAAAGTAGGAGGATTTAATAATGAATATACTTATGGCACTTTCGCAGTTGGAAGTAACTGGTGCTGAAGTTTATGGAACGGTTTTAAGCAATGAGCTTATTAAAAGAGGCAACAATGTCTACATAGTTTCTGATACTTTAACAAAACCTACAAATGCGCAATATCAAAAGATAGAATTTAATAGAAGAAAGTTATCTGATAGAATAAATCAAGTTAAAGCACTTCTTAAAATTATAAAAGAAAAAGATATAGAAGTAGTTCATGCACATTCGAGAGCATCTTCTTGGAGTTGTTCTATAGCTTGTAAAATAGCCAAAATACCGCTGATAACAACAATACATGGAAGACAACCAGTTCATCTAAGTAGAAAGCTTGTTAAAGCTTTTGGAGATTATTCTTTAAGTGTATGTGAAAACATTCGAGATCATATTGTGAATGATTTAAATGTAAATCCTAAAAATATAACAGTTTTAAGAAATATGATAAATACAAATGAATATCAAAAACAATCTTCTGAACAAAAAGGAAAGAGTGAAAAAGTAATATCTATAATTGGAAGACTTTCTGGTCCAAAAGGAGATGTGACTTATAACCTTCTAGATATTTTGCACAAAAGAAAAGATTTTAAAATACAGGTTATAGGTGGAAAAGATGTTCCACAAAGATTTAAAAAGTTTAATGGTAATGTTGAATTTCTAGGATATGTAAATAATGTATCTGAAAAAATTAAAGAATCTTCTATTGTTATAGGAGCAGGAAGAGTTGCTGTTGAAGCGATTTTATCTGAAGTTCCTGTGTTAGCTATAGGAGAAGCTGAGTTTATAGGAATAGTTACAAAAGAACGATTGAGCACAGCTTTAAAATCTAATTTTGGAGATATTTCTCTAAATACTACTCCACTATTTAGATGGACTGATGTTATTCCTGAAATAGATAAAGGTTTTAATGTTAACAAGGTAGACTTAACTATACTAAGAGAAAAAGTTATGAAAGAATTCTCTTTAGATGACATTGTTTTAAAAATTGAAAATATATATCAACAAGAGATCATAAAAAAAAGAAAGTATGAAATGCCTGTAATAATGTATCATCGAGTTATTAAAGATGAAAGTGAAAAAGGTGTTCATGGTACCTATGTAACAATAAAACAGTTTGAAGAGCAGATGAAATATCTTAAAATGAAAGGATACGAAACTATCACGTTTAAAGATATGCTTAAAAACAAGTACAAAGACAGATTTCACAAAAATAAGAAATGGATTATGCTTACGTTTGATGATGGATACAAGGATAATTATGAAAATGCTTTTCCTATCCTAAAAAAATATGGATTCAAAAGTATTATATATATTCTTGATGGAATAAAATATAATAAGTGGGATGTAGATGATAAAAACAATCCTGAGAAAGAACTACCTTTAATGTCAACTGAAGAGCTTTTAGAGATGAAAGAATATGGAATTGAATTTGGTGGGCATACTTCTACTCATCCAAAACTTACTCAGATAGGTAATGAAAAAATGAGAAAAGAGATAATTGATTCGAAAAATAACATTGAGAAAATGATTGGAGAAAATCTATTATCATTTGCATATCCTTATGGAGATTTAAACGAAGAGGTAAAAAACACTGTGAAAGAAGCTGGATATGAATTTGCTGTTTCAACAGATTCAGGAGATATAAACTTTTCTGAAGATTTGTTCCAAATTAGAAGAATTGGAATATTCCCGACAAATAATATTTTCAATTTCAAAAGAAAGGTATCAGGAAAATACAACTTTATTAAAATAAAAAGAGAAGAAAAAAGTTATAAAAAAAGTAACTAAGGGAGAGGGTTAATATGAAAAAATTATTAATGGGGTTATTAGCATTAACAATATCAACAACAATGTTTGCTGAAGATAAATTTGGTATTGGTGCAGGAATGGGGATATCTGACAATATGTATAAAGGAGCTGAAAGCAAAGCCTATCCTATGCCGTTGTTAGATGTTAACTATGGTGACTTATATATTAAAGGTGTAACATTAGGTTATGAATTCTACAAAGATGACACTTTTGCAGCTTCACTATTTTTGAATCCTTTAGCTGGTTTTACAGTAGAAGGTCAAGACTTAGAAAGTGGATACAATAAAATAGATGACAGAGAATTTGGAGCTATGTTTGGAATTAGATTAGATGCAAATACTGGTTTCTATGGAGTTAGAACAGGATTATCTGCTCAATTTGGTGAACGTGGTGGAGAGGGAAAACTAAGTGCATTCAAAGCATACAAAGCTAGTGAGAGACTTACAATTGTTCCTTCTGTCCATATTAAAGGATATACTAAAGATTATACTGATTATTACTTTGGTGTTACTTCAGAAGAAGCTAGAAGAGTTGGAAATGAAAAAATTGAAAAAGCATACGAACCTAATTCAGCTTATTCATTTGGAGCAAATATAGCTGCAGATTATAAGTTAACTGATAGTGTAGCTTTAATGGCATTTTTAGGTGTAGAGAAATTCTCAAGTGAAATCTCAGATTCACCAATAGTAGAAGACGATGGAATTTTATATCTAGTAGGAATAGGAGCAAAATACTATTTCTAAAAATTTAAGGAGAACAAATGAAATATAAAGCAATTATATGTGATTTAGATGGAACACTATTAAATGAGCATCACACTATATCTGAAGAAACAAAGGAAACTATAAAGAGAGTTGTTGATTCTGGTGTAAAATTTATCATAGCAACTGGAAGACATCATAATGATGCTATGACATTTAAAGATATGCTAGGATTAGATAGTTTTTTAATAACTTCAAATGGTGCTAAAGTACATAATCATAAAAATGAAGAGATTATATCTAGAAATATTCCTGCTGTTTTAGCAAAAGAGTTATTAAATTATAAATACAATGAAAAACTACATAAAAATGTATATTTAGATGAAGAGTGGTATGCAGAGAAACCTTTAGAAGAAGCTTTACTGTTTCATAAAGAATCTGGCTTTCATCATATAATAACTCCTTTCAACTCTCTTGTTGGAAAAGATGTAACTAAATTTTTCTTTATATGTGAAGATGAAAATCACATCTCTAATTTAGAAGAAACATTAAGAGAAAAATTTAAGAATGGATTAAATATAACACTTTCTTTAGGTTCTTGTTTAGAGATTATGAAAGAAGGTGTTTCTAAAGCAACAGCTATAGAAGAAGTTTTAAAAAGAGAAGGAATTAAAATAGAGGATACTATCGCTTTTGGAGATGGTTTAAATGACCTTGAAATGCTTTCTTCTGTTGGAAAAGGGTTTATTATGGGGAATGGAAGCTCACGATTAAAAGAGTTACTTCCTAAAAATGAAATTATTAAAGCAAATTCAGAAAACGGAGTTGCTAGAAAATTAAAAGAGTTATTTTTATAAAAGTGAAAAAAGTTATCTTAACAGGTAACTTTTTTTATTGTTTAATTTTATAGGAGAGAGAAGATAAAAAAAGAGAGAAGATTAACTCTTCCCTCTCCAAATTATTTTTATAAATTAAAAATTAAATAACCTTTGAAACAATCCTTTTTTCTGAGTTGGTTGTTCCACTTTCTTTTTCTGAATTTGGTTTATTTGATTAACTGCAGGAGCAGTAACCTCTTCAGAAGACATAGCTTCATTTTTATCAGATGTAGAGTTTTGAGTAGCTGGTACATAATAACCTAATAGACCTGCAATACCACGACTATATTTGCTATCTTTTTCTACAGCAATTCTACCTCTTCTAATTAAAAATGTTTTATCAGAAGGAGAACCATTTAGAAGTCCAGAGATTGGATCTAACTCTTGATAAGTTAAATCTCCATTTTTTATGTGATTATCTAAGAAATCAAATGTTGTAGGAGTATAAAACCCTTTACTTATAATTTCATGATAAAAATTCTTCCAAATAGGAGCAGCAACTCCCCCACCAGTAGCTTTTACTAAAGGATCATTGTTATCATATCCAACATATATAGTTGTAACATAATCTGGTGTCATTCCAGAGTACCAAACAGTTCTAGAATTGTTTGTAGTACCAGTTTTTCCACCTTGCTCTATTGGAATATTATTTATTTTTACTTGTGCATTTTTACTTGTTCCCTGTTTAACAGAATTTTTCATCATGTTAGTCATAAGAGCAATATCAGCACTATTAAATTTTTGTTCTATTTGTGGTTTTGTTTCATACAGAGTATTACCAAATTTATCTATAACTTTAAATACAAAGAAAGGTTTAATCGAATATCCACCATTAGCAAAAATCGCATATGATTGAGCTAATTGAAGAGGAGTCCCCTCTGTAGTTCCTAAAGCTGATGTTAAGTTATTTGGAATAACAAACCCCGCATCTACTTTTTTCATTGTATCCATTAAAGCTGGAATTCCAGCTTTATCTAATAATTTGATAGAAACAATATTCTGTGATTTATCAAAACCTTGCATTAAAGTTATTCCATTATAGTATTTTTCTCCAAAGTTTCTAGGAGCCCAAGTTCCATAAACAATTCTTGAGTCTTCTACAAGTAAATTCTCTTCATATCCTTTTTCTAAGGCAGTATAATAAATAAAAGGTTTAAAAGATGATCCTACTTGACGTTTTGCTTGAACAGCTCTGTTAAAGTTTCCAGTTTTAAAGTTTTTACCACCTATAATACTTATAACTTCTCCGTTTTTAGCATCAATAGTAACCATTGCACCTTGAAGTTTTTTATCACTTTTTAATCGAGGATAGTTTTCGAATGTACTTTTAGCAACTTTTTGTATATTGAAATCTAAAGTCGTTTGAACGCTTAAGCCATCATTATAAATTTGCTTTTCTTCAAAATTTTCAAATAAAAATTTCTCAACTAAGTCTGTAAAATCTGGAGCATTAAACTCTATTTTTTTATCTACAGGACCATAAATAATTGTTGTTGTTTTATCTTTATAATCTTTAGAAGATGCTTTAGACTCATTTGTAAATTTATAATCTATAGCTTCATTATATTCTTCAGCTGTTATCAAATTAAATTTCAACATTTGTCTTAAAATTAATTTTTGCCTGCTTAAAGATTTTTCTAAGTTAGTCCTAGGATTATACATGCTAGGTCTATTAGGTATACCAGCTAATAAAGCTGATTCTGCTAGATTAATATCTTTAATATTTTTTCTAAAGAAATTATGGGCAGCTATTTTAACTCCATAAGCACCAGAACCAAAATATATCTCATTAAGATATTTTTCCATAATCTCATCTTTAGTATATTTTCTTTCAATTTCAAATGTTATTATAATCTCTTTTATTTTTCTTGATATTTTTTTTTCATGAGATAGGAATGCATTTCTAGCTAACTGCTGAGTTATAGTACTACCACCTTGAGCAGCTCTACCTGACTTTAAGTTAACAATAACAGATCCTAAAATTCTAAATGGATCAATTCCATAATGAGTTAAAAACTGTCTATCTTCGATAGCCATAAAAGCTTTTTGAAGACTATGTGGAATGTTTTCTATATCCACAGGTTCTCTTGTTTCTTTTGAAATAACATCAATTACTTGTCCATGTCTATCATAAATTGTAGTTGGAACAGGAGGACTATAATTTTCAACTAATTCTGAAATATTTGGTAGTTCTTTATAATATCTATTTATTAAAAGTCCAACCCCAATACCAGCTACAATTCCTAAAGATATAATAAATATGGCCACATATTTAAGAATTTTCCATTTCATAAAATATCTCCATTTTTAATTATTTTGAATTCTTTTGTCTTAACTGTCCACAAGCACCATCAATATCAGCACCTTTTTCTCCTCTGATAATAGCATTAACTTTTCTGAAATCCTTTAAATAATTAAGAATTTTTTCAATCTTCTTTTGAGAAGGTTTTTGGAATTCTTTTCCTTCAACAGGATTACAAGGAATTAAGTTTAATACATGATCAAAGTTATGAACAAAATCAGCTAAATAAGACATATCATTATCAGATACATTAAAATCATTAATTAATATATATTCAAATGTAATTCTTCTTTTAGTTTGTCTTTGGTACTCTTGTAATATTGGGAATAAATCAGCTAATGGATACTTAGTATTGATTGGCATGATTTCACTTCTTTTATCATCAATTGCACTATGTAAAGAAATTGCTAATTCAACTGGAATTCTTTCTTCTAATAATTTTTCAATACCTGGAATTATTCCTGAAGTTGATATAGTTATTCTTCTTTTTGAAATATTAACCCCTTTTTCAGATGATAAAATTTCAATAGCTTTAATAACATTATTTATGTTAAGCATTGGTTCTCCCATACCCATAAATACAATATTATTGATTTGACATCCTTGGTTTAATAATCTTCTTTCTATTGTATAGAATTGATTTACAATTTCATGTACTTCTAGGTTTCTAGTGAATCCACCTAAACCTGTTGCACAGAATTGACACTTAACAGCACATCCAACTTGAGATGAGATACAAAGAGTTGTTCTATCTTTATGCTTTAATATAACACTTTCTATTGTGTTTCCATCTTCTAATTTAAATAAGAATTTTTCTGTTTTATCTATTTTAGAAACTTGATGTTTTAATAAATTTAAGAATGGAATATAAGCATTCTCAATCAATAACTCTCTATCCTTTAATGATATATTCGTCATATCATTAATATCTCTTACTATCTTCTGGTTTAACCAAGTGAAGATTTGTTTTCCGTAAAATTTCTTCATTCCTAAAGAAACTATAAAGTTTGTAAGCTCTTGTTCGTTTAAATTTAGTAAATTTATTTTATTTGACATATTTCCTCCGTTATTACTAATAAATACCTAATTTCTATTATAACAGAGATTACGAATATTTACAATATATTTGTAATCTCTTCTAGTGAAGTTTCACCTTTGAAATTAACACGCTCTATTTTCCCACCTCCTTTTATATTTAATTTTTGTGAAAAATCTTTAAGTAATTCACTACAATTTATATTTTTACTAGAAATAAGACCTCCATTTTCCCAAATGCCTATAAAAATATAGTCTTCTGGAATTAGCTTATTTAAATTTTCAATAATTTCTTTATTAGCTTTATAGACAATATATTTCTTTTCTTTCTTCTCAATAGTTTCGTTTATAAGTTTAGGAAGTAAAAGTTCTGAGATTTGAGTATTTAAATCTCTACATTTAGTTTCGTTTTCTTTTTTTTCAGTTGAAATTTTTTTTAGCATCATTAATATCTCATTATCTTTACAACTAAATTTTTTATTCAACTCTTTAATTATTTTATTTTTTTTATAAAATCTTGAATAGCTCTCTCACCAGCAAGAAAATAAAATCTAGTATAATTACCTTTGATTTTTTCAAAGTTTATAATCTTAAATATTCTAATTTCAGATATGTTAGAAACATGATAACCCGCACAAGCACTTGTATCTAAAGAGTCAATTGTAACTATTCTAACATCCCCCACTACTTTGTCGCTTATTTTTTTTCTTAAAGTTTGAATACTATTAGCTTCTTCTCTCTTTATTGTTGCTGTTGATATTCTTTTCCCCTCTCCAATAGCTAAATTTATTTTCTCTTCTAATTTATCTATAAAGTTATCATTCAAATCTTTAGAATCTAAATCTACAGTAGTATATGTTTCTGTCATTCTAAAGCCAACAGTGTTTAAACCATATTCGTTATAGGCTATTGCTGAAAATAGATGTTGTGCACTATGTTGTACTCCTATATCAAAAACTACATTTTTATCAATATGAAGACTATATTTTCCTGGAGAAATATCTTTTTCAACAACTAACCTATTTTCATTTAAAACCTTAGTGAAACGAGTGTTTCCTATGAAACCTTCATCTCCATTTTGACCACCTTTACCATCTATATATAACTCATGTGATCCTACTTCAACAATCCAACTGTTATTCTCTTTAAAACACGAAAGTATATTAATCATCTTTCCTCCTAAAATTTTTTATACTTTATTTTATACTTTTAAACACACTATTTCAATAGGATTCTTTTTATAATTATGATATACTATATTAAATTAGTGATGATAAAAGGAGCTTATATGACTAGAGATGAAAAAATTAAAAATATATATTTAGGTGCTCATGTTTCAATACAGGGTGGAGTAGTCAATGCGTTTAAAAACGCTATAGATATTGGTGCAAATGGCTTTGGAATGTTTGTAAAAAACCAAAGAAGATGGGATGCAAAGCAATATACAGAAAATGAAATCTTATCATTTAAAGAAGCTATGAAAAAATCTGGAATTTTACCAGAACAAATTCTACCTCATGATGGTTATCTTATAAACTTAGGTAGTCCTGATTTAGAAAAAAGAGAAAAATCTCTTAACGCTTTTATAGATGAAATGGAAAGAGTTAATCAATTAGGATTGATATACTTAAATACTCATCCTGGAAGTCATTTAAAAGAGATTTCAGAAGATGAGTGTATTAAGTTAATTGCAGAATCTATAAATAAAGCACATAAAGTAGTTCCTAACGTAATAATAGTTATTGAGAATACAGCAGGTCAAGGTTCTAATATGGGTTATAAGTTTGAACACTTAAGAGATATTATTGAACTTATAGAAGATAAAAATAGAGTAGGTGTTTGTCTAGATACTTGCCATACTGTTGCTTCGGGATATTCTCTTTCTACTAAAGAAGAGTACGACTTTACAATGAATGAATTTGAAAGTATCGTTGGATTCAAATATTTGAAAGGGGTTCATTTAAACGACTCTATGTTTGGAGTAGGAAGTAAGAAAGATAGACATCACAGTATTGGAGAGGGAACTATCGGATTAGATTTCTTTAAAAGATTTATGAATGATCATAGATTTAGAAATATTCCTATAGTCATGGAAACAATAGATGAAACAATTTGGAAAAAAGAGTTGGATTTACTTAGAAGTTTTATTGACTAGTATTTATAATATAAAAATACCATTTAAAACACATTGTTTTGAATGGTATTTTTTTATACTATCTAATCAATTTTTTTACAGCTTTTGATAAAGCTTTATCTTTTTCGACTTTTCCAATTTTACCTAAAAACCAGTTTAATTCTTGGTCACTCAAACGTAACTCTTCTTTTATAAACTTTTCGAGCTTGTCAACCTCCATTGGTAGTAAATCTTTTTTTAAAGAACTATTTATCTCTTGAATTGTTCTTCCGCCCTCAAAAAAGAATATTATTTTTTGCCAGTTTTGAAGTAAGTCTACTTTTCTTAGTAGCATTACAGCGGTATAACTTAGATCAGGTATCTCTTTAAAACCTTTTCTAGAAAGATAAGATCTAATTTCATCGTTTTTATTTGTTTCAAAAAGAAGTTCGCCAGCTTTTTTAGTATTCATTATTTTTGGCATTTTAGATGTTTTTTCTTTTAATCTAAGGTACTTAGATAATGTTAGTGTTTTTGTTTCAAGATAAAATTCGATTGCAAATTCATTGAAAGTTTTATTTTCAGGAATAGTCCCTGCTTCAATATAATCTATTATATTATCAATTTTTTTAAAATCAACCATTTTATAATTGTCCTCCTAAATATATCTTCTGTTCTTAAAAGTATTATAGCACATATTTTACGATTGAAACAAGAAAAAATAATTATTTTGTATACTTTGTAATTTATAGTTATAAACGATTATAAAACATCTACATATATATAAATGTAGATCAAAAAATAATTTAAATATTAAAACTTGATTTTATATTTTTAAAGAACTATAATTGTAGTATAACATTATTAGGAGGAAAAGAATTGAGATTAGATAAATTTTTAGTAGAGTGTGGAGTTGGAAGTAGAAGTGAAGTAAAAAAATTAATATCTTGTGCTGAAATACTTGTTGATAAAAAAATATGCAAAGACAATAAGAAAAATATAGATGAAGTTAATACAGTGGTTGAGTACAAAGAAACTAGAGTTATATATCAAGAGTTTAGATATTATAAACTTTATAAACTTGACGGATATATAACAGCAACAGAAGATAAAAAAGATAAAACTGTTATGGAACTTTTACCTGAATGGGTAAACAAAAAAGATTTATTTCCTGTAGGAAGATTAGATAAAGATACAGAGGGGTTGTTACTTTTTACTAACGATGGTAAATTAGCACATGAGCTTACATCTCCTAAAAAACATGTTGATAAAATATATCGTGTTCTTTTAAAAGAAGAAATTGGAGAAGAAGAAATTAAGAAATTGGAAGAAGGTGTTGATATTGGTGGATACATTACTCAACCTGCAAAAGTAGAAAAAATAAACTCTAAAGAGATTCTTTTAAATATAAAAGAAGGTAAGTTTCATCAAGTAAAAAAAATGCTAAAAGCAGTAGAAAATGAAGTTATATATTTAAAAAGAGAAACTTTTGGAAAGTTAACTTTGGAAGATATGTTTTTAGGTGAAGTAAGAGAAATTAACAGAGAAGATGTGATTTAATTTTCTATAAAAAAAATGATAGGACTTTAAAGGAGGGCGTTTTGAGCGAGGTAGTAATAAAGGAAAAACATGAAATTAGTACCCAACGTAGAAAGAGGAAACCTAAAGAGGATAAGAAAAGTATTTTTGAAATATACAAATCAGAAAAAACTATGAAAGATTATTTTTTTTATCTAAAAGATTTTTTGAAATATGTTTATGATGGTGACACTCCTATAGAAGGAGATGAAATAATTGAGCTTATGACTGGAATTGAAAAAAGTGATATCGAAGATTATTTATCTCATCTTTTAAACGAAAGAGATATGAAAAAAACATCTGTTAATAAAGTAATTTCTTCGTTAAAATCTTTATATAGAGAGTTGGAAAAAAACGGCTATGAAAATCCATTTAAATATATTGGGCTTTTTAAAACAAGCAGAAATTTAGACAACATATTAAAAGTCTCTTTTGATGATATAAAAGAAATTTTAAAAAAATATAAAGTTAATGGAGAAAAAGAGTATAGAAATACGTTAATACTTCATACACTTTTTTATACAGGTATGAGAAGTCAAGAACTACTTTCTTTACAATTTAAACATATTTTAAAAAGAAATGGTGAATATTTTTTGAAGTTAGAAAAGACTAAAAGTGGTAGAGAACAATACAAGCCATTACACAATTTTATTATAGATAAAATAGAAAGCTATAAAAATTATTTAACAAATGTGTATGGAGTACTTGAAGAAGAGTTGGAAGAAAAATATCTTTTTTATACTTCTTTTGAAAAAAATAAACCATTATCTTATAGAGGACTTTATAATGTAATACAAGAGATGGGCTCGGTAATTAATAAAGATATTAGTCCACATAATATTCGACATGCCATTGCAACAGAACTTTCGTTAAATGGAGCAGATTTAATAGAAATCCGTGATTTCTTAGGGCATTCAGATACTAAAGTTACAGAAGTTTATATAAATGCTAAATCACTTATCGAAAAAAGAGTTCTAGATAAAATACCAATACAAAGTGTTGATGATAACTAAAAACTCTCAAAAAAATACTTATTACAGATTAAACAAGATAATTTTAATTACAATAAAAATTACATCACCAACCACACTACATATAATTAACATTATATGTAGTGTGGTTGGTGAGAATTACAAATAATTATTATTTGAAGTAATTTATAGGAGGTTGGATGAACTTTATAGATTCTAGTCTAATTGAAGAAATATTTTCCCTAAGAAAAGGAGATGAATATAAAGGAGATTTTGGTCATACATTAATTTTATGTGGAAGTAAAGGAATGGTAGGAGCTGGATATTTCGCTAGTATGGGAGCTGTAAAATCTGGTTCAGGTCTTACAACTTTAGGTACTTATAGTGATTGTTTTAACATCTACTCTATTAAATTAAATGAAGTTATGATTATAAATTTAGATGAAATTAATATCTTAGATATTATACATAAATTTTCTAGTATCGTATTTGGATGTGGTTTTGGAATAAATAATAAGAATGAAAGTTTGTTAAAATTATTACTTATCAATTATAAAAATCCAATAATTATAGATGCTGATGGACTTTCATCGTTATCTAAAAATAACAATTTAGATATTCTTAAAAATAGAAACTATCCTACAATTTTAACTCCTCACTATGGCGAATTTTCTAAACTTACAAATTTGGATATCGATTTTATAAAAAAAGACAGAATTGAAATTGGAACTGTTTTTGCTAAAAATTATAATTGTGTTTTAGTTTTAAAAGATCATAAAACTTTGATAAATGATAATAATAATTCATATATAAATACAACTGGAAATAGCGTTATGGCAACTGGTGGAATAGGAGATGTTTTAGCTGGAATAATAGGATCTTTTATAAGTCAGAAATATTCACCTTTAGATGCGGCTATTCTAGGAGTGTATTTTCATGGTAAATGTGGCGATTTTTTTTCAGATTCGTATCACAGTATCACTCCAACAGATATTTTAAATTTATTGCCAAAAATAATAAAGAAGTAGTACCCCTCCCTTCAGGTAGACAGATAAAAAAAGAACTGTAAAAATCGTTTAAATATATGTCTACTTGATAGGGTATATACCAATACTACTCTTTTTTTATTTTTCTGAAAGGCTATGTGGAATAATGAAAGATACGATTATAATTGCAATTCCAATAAAAACTCCAACTATAGGAGTCCCACCTATAAGAAATACATATTTATCACTTAAATATATCAAAGTTGTTTTTCCACCATAAACATCTTTAAAAAGTCCGATATTTTTAAATACGGGATATGTTATTGTAAAAATAAAAGCGCCAACTAATCCACCCAAAATAACATATATACTTTTTAAATATCCAGCTCCAAAACTTGCAATAGCCGTTCCAGGACAAAGTCCTATCAACCCAAATCCAATTGCTAAAATTCCACTTCCCAAAACCACTCCTAAATTCATTGGTTTTATACTAAAATGATCTAACGATACAATCCCGAAGATTACACCTAAATACGTTAATGTCATTCCAAATCCAATTGCTAAAAGTATTATTTTCATTAAAGTTAAATCTTTTAATTTTAACATATTGGAAATAACAATTCTATTTGTAGCTCCTGCATAATATAATGCCATCCCAAATAGAATTCCTAAAATTAATCCTAAAAGAGGAATATTCCCTAAAATCAAATGATTCATATTATTCACCAACCTTTTTCTGAACTAATATTGCAATCGGAAATAAAATCATTGTAAAAACGATACTACTCAAAGATAGTTGTATCACTCCACTCATCATATGTCCACTTGTACAACCTCCAGCCATTCTCGCTCCAAAAAGCAGTAACACTCCTCCCACAAAAAGTCTCATTCTAGAAATTTTATCATTTTCTAAAAGATTATTAATTTCTGTAAACTCTAAAGTTTTTCTTAAAAATATTTTTCCGAGCATTCCACCTAGAAAAATTCCAATTGCAAATACAATTCCAAAGTTATATGGAATAGCAATACTTTTTGCAATTCCATCTTGATTGTAATAATCAACTACACTGTAGAATTCTTTTCCATTCTTAAAAATAATACCTTCTTGAAATGCTGTTTGTATCATTCCAGATAAAACACTAAACTGAGTTGATATACCAATTGGTTTTATAAGTACCAAAGATATAAAAAATACAGTTCCTAAAACAATACCTTTTAAAATCCAATTTTTCTTCACGTTTAACTCCTCCTTTTATAAAAAAAAGTTGTATATACAATTATTCGCAAAAAAATTATTTTTTCTTTTTTATAATTTATATAAAAATAGGGATAGACTTATCTATCCCTACATAACTATATTACAGTACCTTTTGCTATAACTTTTTTTAATTTTAAATGTTTATCTAAAATTACTATATCTGCAAAATATCCTGGACTTATTTTACCATATTCATCATCTATTCTAATAGCCTTAGCTGGATAAAGAGTTGCCATTCTTATAGCTTCCTCTAAAGTTATATCACAGAACTTAACTAAATTTCTAACCCCTGCATCCATAGTTAAAGCTGAACCACCTAATGTTCCATCTTCTCCAAAACATTTTCCATTTTTATAGTAAACTTTATTACCTTCAAAATAGAAGTATTCCATATCAGTTCCAACTGGAGAAGTTGCATCTGTAACTAAATATAATCTTTCACCCATTATCTTAATAGCAGATTTAATAGCAGAATAATGACAATGGAATCCATCAACTATTACACCAGCTTTTATATCACCATCAAATATTGCTCCAACAACACCTGGTTCTCTATGATTAAATGACGTCATTGCATTATATAGATGTGTCGCAAGTGTAATTCCGAAAGCTTCTTTTTCTTTCACTTCTTCAAAAGTAGCGTTAGAATGCCCAACTGCAACATTAATTCCCACTGCACTAAGTTTCGAAATTGTTCTTTTATCAGTATTTTCTGGAGCTAATGTAATTATTTTTACAATTTCTTTTCCAGCTGCAACTATTTTATCTATCATTGTTTCATCAGCTTTTCTTATAAATTTAGAATTATGTATTCCTTTTTTTTCTGTTGATATATACGGACCTTCAATATGCAAACCTAAAACACCATATTTACCTTTGTCGTCAATACTTTTAACCAGATTTAAAGCTTTTTCAATATTTTCATCACTAGTAGTTATTAACGTTGGAGTAAATGAAGTACATCCATATTTTAAGTTTGTTTTATGCATTATCTCTAATGTTTCCAAACTAATATCATCATTAAAAAGAACTCCTCCACAACCATTAAGTTGTAAATCAATAAATCCAGGAGTTATATATCCTTTTTCAGCATCTATAGTTTCGATTTTTGGATAATCAGAATTTAAAGTTTCTTCTGAAACTATATCAATTATTCTCTCTCCATCTATAATCAAAGCTTTTTCAGTATAGAATTTATTCCCTAAAAATACTTCTCCATTTATTATGGCTTTCATTCTTAATTCATCTCCTTACTTTCCACAACTTTTATAAAGTTCTTTAATTAATAAATCTGTATCTAAATTTTCTTTTTCAATATCTTTAAAGTATCTATAAGTACCTACTTTTAACTCTGTACAAGCAGCTTCATCAGAAACAATTATTCCTTTTGCATGTAGTTGAAGTGCACTTATAGTCCACATATGATTAATTCCTTGCTCAACAGCATTATGTAAAGCTCTTGCTTTATTATGTCCATTTACCATAATTAAAACTTCTTTTGCATCAAGAATAGTTCCAACTCCAACAGTTAAAGATAACTTTGGTACTTTATTTATATCTCCACCAAAGAATCTAGCATTAGCTATAATTGTATCCATAGTTAATTCTTTATCTCTAGTTCTTGAACTTAAAGATGATCCAGGTTCGTTAAAAGCAATATGTCCATCTGGTCCGATTCCACCTAAAAACAAATCAATTCCACCAATATTTTTTATTTTAGATTCATAATCTTCACACTCTTGCTTATAATCAGTTGCTAAACCATTTAGTATATTTATATTAGATGGTTTAATATCTATATGTTTAAAGAAATTCTCATGCATATAATAATGGTAACTTTGATCATTATCTGGTGATAGTCCAACATATTCATCCATATTAAATGTTACTATATTTTCAAAAGAAATTACTCCGTCTTTACAGAATTGAATTAATCTCTTATACATTTCTAATGGTGTTCCCCCTGTAGGTAATCCTAATACAAAAGGTTTTTCTGCAGTTGGTTTCGCTGCTAATATTTTTTTAGCAACATATACAGCTGCCCAATCTCCAATATTTTTTTCAGTTATAATTACTCTCATTAAAATCACTCCCTCGATTGAATTATATTTCCTACATTAAAGTTACCATTTATTTTTATAATTGTCAATCTTTTTCCGTTTCTTTTTTTCTGTTTTTTTAAAATATAATGAATTTTATTTACATTTTAAATTTTTTAACACTTTCTACAGCACTGCCAATTAATTTTTCTGCTTTCTCTCTGTCCATTTGAATTAGTTTAATATACAATATATCAATTACTGTTAATTGTGCCATTCTAGAAGAAAGAGATGTCGATCTTAGATTACTTTTTTCTACAATTGTACTTAAAGCAATATCTCCTATATCTTTAATTGGATTACTAGCAAATTTAGTAAGAGTTATTACTTTAACGTCTTTTTCTTTAAATTCTAAAATCGATTGGTATATATCTAGTGTTTGACCACTGTAAGATATTACAAATACTACATCTCCCTCTCCTGCTGTAGATGCGTTAGTTAATTGTATATGTTGATCTGTTTCAAAAATAACATTTTTTCCTAACTCCCAAAGTTTATATTGGAAATCCCTAGCAACTATTCCTGAGAATCCAGCTCCTAAAATAAATATTCTATTTGCATTATGAATAACCTCTGCTGCTTTTTCAACTTGTTCAAAATTTAATATTTTATACGTATCCTCAACACTTTTTATATTTTCATAAACTACTTTTCTTGCTAAAATTTCAGTAGCATCATCAAATTTAATTTCATCATATATTATATGAATATTTTTTTCACTATTTTTCATAGCTATATCTCCAGCCAAAGCTATTTTAAATTCAGGGAACCCTTTAAACCCTAATTTTTTAGCAAATCTAACTACTGAAGCTTGACTAACATCACATTTTGAAGCTAAATCATACGTATTTAAAACTTTTATTTCTTCTATATTGCCTAATAGAAAATTAGAGATCTTTTTTTCATTTTTAGTAAAACTTTCCTGATATTCTTTTAATTTTATAAGTGTCCCACCCATTTTAATCCTCCGTTATATGTTTTCTCTTTTTTTTAATTCTTTTTCAATTTCATTTAATACCTTTCTTTTGTTTAAACTCCAAACAGGTTCAATAACTTCATCTTTTTTACCATCACCAGTAACCCTATGAACAACCATTTCAGTTGGAATAAATTTTAAAATTGTAGTCACAATATCTACATATTCTTCCAAATTAAATATTTTAAATCTTGTTTCTTTATACAGTTTCTCTAAATGTGTTCCTTTTATTATATGCAAAGAGTGAATCTTTATGCCCCAAGCTTTTGATTTCACTATTACTTTAGCGGTTTCTAAAATTGCCTCTTTTTCCTCAGTAGGTAAACCTACAATCATATGAGTTACAAATTTAATATTTTTTCTTTTTAAACTTCTTGCTGTTTCTTCATAAACTGTTAAATTATATCCTCTGTTTATTAACTTTGCAATATTATCATCTGCTGTTTGTAAACCAAGTTCTATCCATATAAAATATTTTTTATTTATTTCATCCAATAAATCTAAAACATCTTCTGGTATGCAGTCTGGTCTAGTACCAATTGCTAATCCTAATACCATTGGATGATTCAATGCTTCATAATATATTTTTTTCAACTGTTCTACACTACCATATGTATTTGTAAAGTTTTGAAAATATGCAATTACTTTTTTACCTTTGATTTTTTCTTTCATAAATTGTAATTGATCATCTATTTGCTCTGTGATTGATTTTATTCTATCTCCTGTAAATTCACCACTTCCAGAATCACTACAGAATATACAACCACCATATGATATTTTACCATCTCTATTCGGACAAGTAAATCCTCCATCTAAAGAGACTTTAAATACTTTATCCTTAAATTCATCTTTAAAAAAATTACTTAGAGAATAAAATCTTCTATTATTATGCTTCTCCATTATTCTTTTCCTTTTCTTTTTTTTGTCTTTCAATTTTAGAATATATGCATCCACAATAATCTTGTCTATACAGATTATGTTCTTTAGAAAGATGAACACTTCTTAAATATCTACTCTTTTTTTTAAAGTCTCCTTTTAAAAACTTAACTTCATACTTTTTTTCTAGCTGTATTCCAATTTCATTAATCCAAACAGAATTTTTAAGTGGGCTTATACTTAGAACGGTTGTAAAGTAATCATAATGAAGTTCTTTAGCTTTTTTAGCTGTAGCTTCCATTCGTAACTTATAACATTCGTAGCATCTTGGTCCACCTTCTTTTTCATCTTCAAGACCTTTTATTTTTTCTATAAAATCTTTACTGGGACTATATTCACCTTCTAGTATATCTATCTCAAATTTCATAGCATCATTAAATGTATATTGCTCTTCTAATCTAGTTATATATTCTTCTTTTTCTGTTATATTCGGATTATAAAAATATATATCCAAATTCAAATACTCTTTCAGATGTTCTATTATAGCACAACTACATGGTGCACAGCAAGAGTGTATTAAAAGTTTTTTTTCACTCTTAACCCCTATTCTATCTAGCTCTTTTTGCATTTCTAATTCATAATTTACTTTCATACTATCATTCCTTTTTTCATTTATATAAAGATTATAACATATAAATTAGTGTTTTTTTTTATTTTCTGCTATAATTAAATTAATTATTTTTCGGAGGTGTTTTATGAACAAGAAAATTTTTGTTATGTTAACTAATGGATTTGAACTAATTGAAGCTATGGCTCCAATAGACATTTTAAGAAGATCTGGACTAGATGTAGTTACTGTTTCTACTTTAGAAAACTCTTTAGAAGTTGAATCAGCACAAAAAGTTAAAGTTTTAGCTGATGTGACTATTAATGATATCAATGTTGGAGAGGGAAATATGGTTGTTATTCCTGGTGGATTCCCTGGATATGTAAATCTTAGAAACGATTCAAAAGTAATTGCAATTGTAAAAGAGTACTTAGAGGATAAAAACAAATACGTAGGAGCTATTTGTGGTGGTCCAACAATTTTAGGTATTAATAAACTTATTGGAAATTATAAATTTACATGTCACTCATCTGTAAAAGAAGAAATGAATAGTTCTAATTATATTTCTGAAGATGCTGTTATTGATAGAAATTTAATCACATCTCCTGGAGCTGGAAAATCAGTAGAATTCGGATTTGCATTAGCTGGAATCTTTGTAGATTCAGAAGTTTTACTAAAAGTTAAAAAAGGTATGGAATTAGCATAATTCTATACAAAAATAGAGTAGCGTTAGAATTCTAACGCTACTCTATTTTAATTCTAAATTACTCTTCATCCTTTTCATCTTCAAAGAAACCTTCATATATTTCATCTTCATCACTGATTAAAAGGAATCCAATTTCTTCAATACAGTTTTCTAACTTTAATTCTTCTGAAATCTCTTCTTCATTTATAAATTCAAAATTTTCATCCTCTAAAGTAGCCAAGAATAAATGTGGTAAGAATCTATCAAATTCACTCATATATGTTGTTGCTCCAAAGCCTTGTCCTTGTTTTGAATTTTTATTTAACTCTCTAGAATATTTTGTATGATTAGAACAATCATGAACAACTAATGGCCACTTTTCTTCAGAAGCTTGTTTCATCAGTTTAAACGTTATCTCTCTAGACCAAAGTGGAGATATGTAACCTCTTCTAGCCATATACATTTTTTCACCAACATAGTTATTTATATTGTCTTCTCCAAAATGTAATTCAGCACAGTTTATAAAATCTATTCCAGTATTTAAAATAGCTGTTTTTTTATTTTGAAATTCCTTATAAAACTCGGGTGTCATTGGAGTTTCTATTCCAACCATTGGTATAAATTCTTTTGCCATAGCCATACTCTCAATAACTTTATCACTACACTTAACAGCACCTAAATTAAATCTTAATTCATTTAATCCAGCTTCTCCTAATTTTTGTAAATTTTCTCTAGTGCAAAGAGAACCGTTAGTATACATATGTTGGTATATTCCAGCATCACTTAATTTTTTTATAATCCCGTAGTATTTTTCAATATCTAGGAAAGGTTCTAAGTAAACATACGCAATTCCACTTGGTTTTTTCTGTATTGATAATAATAGGTCTATATCTTCTTCGTAATAAAGAGTTTCTCCAATTTCCCACATACCATCTGGTATAGCTTCTTGATTATCTATATTATCATGATAATAACAGAATTTACAAAGTAAATTACATTTATGAGTTTTTCTTATTCCACCTAATCCATCACCAAACAAACAAGATATACATCCTTTTGGAAATCTTTCTTGATTTCCTACAAAATATGTTCTTCCTTTTAAATCTTTTAATTCTGAAATTTCACTTTTCATATCTTCGTGATTTTTATTTACAGTTAATTCAATCTGTCTCATTGTAGACTCTATAATCGGGCTAAGTCTTTTGTAAATCTCTGTTTTATCTCCAGAAAGAGATGAAAGGTAATTAAACCATTCTAATGCGTCTTTTTTTGAAATTTTCATCTTTATCTCCTATTTATTAATCTTTTATTGTAAATACTAAATCTATTATTTTAAGGCCATCAATTGCAGCACTTATAATTCCACCTGCATATCCAGCTCCCTCTCCTATTGGATAAAGTCCTTTTGTATTGATAGATTCTCCTAACTCATTTCTTGTTATTTTTACTGGAGCTGAAGTTCTTGTTTCTGGACCAATTAAGTTTGCATGTTCTGTTATAAAGTTTCTTTGTGTTTTCTCCCAATGTCCCATAGCCATTTTCATGTTATCTAATATTACTTTTGGGAATAATTCATTTAAATCATAGCTTTTCAATTCCATTTCATAACTAGAATCAATTTTTCTATTTGTAGTTTTTCCTTTTAGAAAATCTACAGCATTTTGATATATTGCACCATAATTACCAACTTCATCATAAGCGGCTTTTTCTAACTTATCTTGATATTCCATTCCTGAGAATAACTCATCTCCAAATTCATTTGCTTTAATTCCTACAACTAATGCTGAATTTGAAAATCTTCCATCTCTTTCTGAATAACTCATACCATTAACTAATGAGCCACCTTCTTGAGAAGCTGCATTAACTATTACTCCTCCAGGACACATACAGAATGAAAACACACCCCTAGCTTCCTCTTTATTGTTATAAGTTAAGCTGTATGTCGCAGCCTCTAGATTTGGATGGTCTAGCATATTACCATATTGCATTTTATCTATTTCCAATCTTGGATGTTCGATTCTAGCTCCTATAGCAAAAGGTTTGTTTTCCATAAAAACACCTTTTGTATGTAGCATTTTGTAAGTATCTCTTGATGAGTGACCAATACCTAGTACAACATGTTCAAAAAGTTCAATTTCTTCAACTTGAATAGGTGATTTTACATCTTGAATTTTTAATCCTTTTACTTTACCATCTAAAATTATAACCTCTTTTACAAGAGTATTAAAACGAATCTCTCCACCAGATGATATAATTTTTTCTCTTAAATTTTTTACAACTATTTTTAATACATCTGTTCCAACATGAGGTTTATAATCCCATAAAATTTGTTCTTGAGCACCATTTTGAACAAGTTCTAAAAATACTTTATTCATGTATCCGCTTTTAACTCTTGTATTTAATTTTCCATCTGAATAAGTACCAGCTCCTCCCTCTCCAAATTGAATGTTTGAATCTGGATTTAGCATGCTGAACTTTACAAATTTATCTATTGTCAAATCTCTTTCATCAACTTTTTCACCACGTTCATAAACAACTGGTTTGATACCTAACTCACAAAGCCTTAATGCAGCAAATAAACCAGCTGGGCCAGTTCCTACAACTGCGACCCTACCTATTCCTGTCTTCGCCTTCAACGGAACCTCATCAATTTCTTTAGCTATATTCACATTATCCAAACCTAATATATCTACATCATTTTTTAATGTAACCTCTATATTATATACAAATTTTATTTCACTTTTTTTTCTACTGTCTATCGATCTTTTTGAATATTCTATTTTTTCTATATTATCAGCTTTAATACCTCTTTTGATAATTTCTTTTTTTAGTTCAAGGTTTTGATCTTTTTCAATAGATACGTTGATATTATTTATGATTACTTTCATTTTGCACCTCTTTTTCAATAAAAAAGCTTCGAATGATACTCTTCAAAAGAATTGTATTCGAAGCCTTCGTAAATTATACTATTTTTTCCTCTAAAGTTTTACCAACTCTAAATTTAACAACTTTTTTCTCTTTTAACTTCATTTTTTTACCTGTTTGTGGATTTCTTACATGTCTCGCCGCTCTAGTTACTACCTCGAATTTTCCCCATCCAATAAATGATACTGGTTCTCCTTCAACTAGCTTTTCTTCAACTAAATCTAAAAATAACTTAACTGCCTTTTCTGCATCTTTTTTAGTATATTCACCTTTTTTTGCAAATAATTCGATAAATTGTTTTTTAGTCATTGCTATCCTCCTTGAACTATTATATTCTATAATAAACAAGAAACCAGTCGCTGCAAAACAAAAACCCTGTATTAATGGTATCTTTAAACCGATTATACCCATTAAACTCTTAAATGTCAATACTTTATAGTTTTTTTTTAGTTTTTACTTAAAATATGTCTAAATAGAGAACTATTATTTAATTATGCCTCTCTCTTTATACTTTAAAAACTCAGGAAGCATGTATTTTTCATAAAGTTCAGGAGTATATTTTTTTATTGGTTCAGCTCTTTTTAAAACCTTCTCCATTGAAACATTAAATTTTTTCCATGTATGCCCATCAGATGTTAGATTTTGCATAAAACCTTGATACCTATCACAAACATTTGCAAATCTAGCTTCATTACTTTCACACTCTTCAAACTCCAACCATAAGTTTAAAAAATGCTTTTCTTGATCTGCTGGTAGGAGAGAGAAAATCCGTTTTGCTGCTTTTATTTCTTCTGATTTTTTATTTGGTCTTTCCTGTCCAAATGCTGGAGTATCTCCTGCATATATTTCAACTAAATCATGAATCAATATCATCTTCAAAGCTTTTTCCAGGTTCATTTCGGCTTTAAAATATTCTTTTATAGTTAAAGCAACTAAAGCCATATGCCAGCTGTGCTCTGCATCATTTTCTTCTCTTTTTCCTTTAACAACCAATGATTGTCTAAAAACATCCTTCATTTTATCAATCTCAAATAAAAAATCCATTTGCTTTTGTATTCTTTCCATTTTATCCCCCAAAAACTTCTTTTGTCTTCGTTTTACTTTCTATAACGGTTTTTTTGCTCTTCTATATTCTTTGTTCTTGCGTTTATTTTCTTATTGTATTTCTTTTTAGGTAATTCTAAAGTTGAAGAAACGCCTTGAACATATTCAATCTCTTTCTCAATCATATAAACTTTAGTATGATCTTCTATTTGAGCGAACATCTCTTCGTTTCTATCTGTTACAAATAAATATGAATCACCCTTTTCTCCAGCTCTACCAGTTCTACCAATTCTGTGAATATAACTCTCTACATCCTCGGTCATATCATAATTAAATATATGTGTAACTCCAGTTATATCTACACCTCTAGCTGCAACATCTGTTGCTACTAAAAATTGAAACTCTACATCTTTGAAAGATTTCATTATTTTTTCTCTTTTAGCTTGAGGTATGTCACTGTGAAGCTTTTGGCATAAATACCCCTTAAATGTTAATTCTTGCTCTAAACTATCAACTCTTGCTTTGGTTCTACAGAATATAATTCCCATAAATGGATTTGTTTCATTTAGTAAAAGAGAAAGTGTATCTACTTTTCTTCTATCTGTTGTTTTTACAAAATATTGATTTATATTTGCTAATTTATTTTCTTTACTTTCTATAGCTATATTAAGAGGCTCTTTTGTTATTTTATAAGCCATTTTTTTTACAGTTGAATCAATCGTAGCTGAAAAACAAAGTGTCTGTCTTTTTCTATTGCAAACCTCTACTATTTTATCCATTTCATTTCTGAATCCCATAAGTAGCATTTGATCTACTTCATCTAAAATTAAAGTTTTTATTTTAGCAAGATTAATTGCCTTTCTTTCAATCAAATCAACTAGTCTTCCAGGAGTACCAATAACAATATCAACTCCTACATTTAAAGTTTCAATCTGTCCTGCAATCTCTCTACCACCATAAGCCAACATAATTTTTCTGTTATCATAATTTATTTTTTCACACTCTTCAGCAATTTGTATAGCTAACTCTCTAGTTGGAACAATTATTAGTCCTTGAGGTTCTTTTATGTTTTTATTTAAAGTTTGGATAAGCGGTATTGCAAAAGCAAAAGTTTTTCCACTTCCTGTTGAAGCTTGTCCAATTACGTCTTTATTATTTAATATAGCTGGGATAGCTTCTATTTGTATTTCAGTTGGTTCTTTTATTCCTTTTTTACTCAAAAGATTTACTATCTCTTTATTAACTTTTAAATCATTAAAATTAGTCACATATTCTCCTTTAAAACAATATATTATTCAATTCCTTATTATAACATTTATCTCTAAAAAAAGAAATAAATAAAGATAAGTTTAAATGTGTAATTTTAATCTTTGACTTTTGTTAAAAATCTGTTAAAATATATTTATTTATTTTTTTTATATTTAGGAGGAATTTACAATGCAAGATTGTCTAAATGGACAAAAATATATACTAGTTTTCGGTGCTTCTGTTGTAGATATGTTTGGGTTTTGCAACTCATCATATAAAGCGTGTGACTCAATTCCCGGGAAGATAAAAATATCTTTTGGAGGAGTTTCAAGAAATATAGCTGAAAATATGGCTAGAGTTGGAGTTAAAACTAAATTTATATCAATACTTGGTAATGATGAAATTGGGCGTTCTATGTTAGACCATTCGTTGCAAATAGGTTATGACATGAGAAACTCTTTAGTTTTAGAAGGTAAGAGTACTCCGACGTATATGGCAATATTAGATCAAACTGGTGAAATGGTTTCTGCAGTAGCAGATTTAGACAGTATCAATGCTATGACAACTGATTTTATAGATTCTAAAGCTCCTATGATTGAAAATTCAGCTTACACTTTCTTAGATGCTGATGATCCCATTAACTTAGAGTATTTATTAACTAAATTTAGAGGTAAAACTAAATTCATATTAGATCCAATCTCTTCGACAAAAGCTGACAATGTAAAACACTTAATTAAATATTTCCACACAATAAAACCCAACAGAGTTGAAGCTGAAGTTTTATCTGGAATCAAAATTAACACAAGAGAAGATTTGGAAAAAGTTGGACAATATTTTCTTTCTTTAGGAATTGAAAATGTATTCATTAGTTTAGACGCAGATGGAATTTACTATACAAACGGAACTGAAAGTGGAACTTTGAAAGCTACTGAAGTTACAGTTAAAAACGTAACTGGTGCTGGTGATTCTTTTGTTGCTGGTTTAGGATTTGGTTATATGAACAATTTAACGATAGAAGAAACTGTTAAATTTGCTATGGCAATGTCTATTGTGACTATTTCTCATGAAGAAACTATTCATCCAAGTATGGGACATGAATTAATCCAAAAAATTATTGAGAAAACGAATTGGATAAAAAATTAAAAAAATGGGTTATTAACCCATTTTTTCATTTATATTAATATATTCATTTATTTTTCTGTTATATTCTATTCTACCTTTATCTTTTTCTACGTTGTTGTCTTTTTTCATTTTAAGAACTTTCTTTTTTCCTTCTCTCTCTTTCATGAAATCCTTTGGAATATAATTCATTTCATCCCCTTCAAATTGATCAAAATTCATTCTTCCCTTCGCCATTTTTTTCTCCTTTTATATTATATGTTTGATGAAATATTTATACCTATTTTTTAGCTATTTCCTTTTAATTTTTTAAAAAAATGTAAAAAAGAACAACTTTTTTTTACAAAAGTTGTTCTTTTTTACATTTTATTTAATCTTTTCTTATTTTAAACAATGAAAAATTTGATCCATCATGTTTCCTTAAGTTTTTACTTACCATGATAACAGTTACTGTTCCTGCTATCACATCACAAATAGGCTGCGCTAACCATACTCCTGTTAATCCATACATTTTTGAAAAAATCATTATTAATGGAATTAATAATATAACTTGTCTTAACAAACTTAAGAACATTGCAGCTTTTCCCTCTCCTATTGCTAAGAAATAGTTGCTTCCAGCCATACCAAAACCTATTGCAGGCATTGCCATTAGATATATTCTCATTCCATGAATAGAAATTGCCATTATATCAGGGTTTTTATTAAATAAACCTACAATCGCTTTTGGGAAAATCTCTATTAAAAGCAACGATATTACAAAAATAATAACTCCAGACCACGCTGATATTTTATACGCTTCTTCCATTCTTCGATACTGTTTTGCTCCAAAATTGTATCCTATTATAGGCTGAGCTCCTTGAGATATTCCATAAACTGGCATAAAACAAAGTAATGCTACAGCATTAACTGTTGCCATTGCTCCAATTGCCAAATCACCACCATATGTTTTTAAAGCGTTATTATTTAAAACTTGAACCATACTTGTAGCTATTTGCATTGTAAAAGGTGAAATTCCTAAAGCTAATATTAACTTTACAATATCTCTATCCAAAGTTAAATTCTCTTTTTTAATTTTTAAGTCTGATTTTTTACTCATATAGTATAATATTGACAATACAGCAGTCATAACTTGCGATAATACAGTTGCTATTGCAGCTCCTTTAATTCCTAATCCAAATGTAAAAATGAATATTGGATCTAACACTATATTTACAAGACAACTAAACACCATTATTATCGAACATATTTTAGGACTACCATCAGCTCTAATTGAACTATTTAAAGCATATCCCATGATATTAAAGACAGTACCATACAGTATGATTTCTATATATTCTTCAGCATATTTTAATGTGTTTTCACTTGCACCAAACGCATTTAATATAGGATTTTTATAAATGATTCCTAGAATCGTTATTATTACACCAAAAACAACTGATAATGTTATTATATTTCCTAATATTTTTTCAGCACTATCTCTTCGTTTTTTCCCTAATTTTATAGAGATATTAGCGGTTGCTCCAATTCCTATAAGCATAGAAAACGCTAAAACTATTGTGACTATCGGCATTGTTATACCAACACCTGTTATCGCTAAAGCTCCAATATCCTTCATATTTCCTATAAATATTCTATCTACAACATTGTATAAAGCACTTACTAGCATACTTATTATTGCAGGAATAGAATATTTTAACAGTAATTTTTTAATATCTCCATTTTGCAATGTTAATTCTTTCTTCATTTTTCCTCCGTTATTTTTCATCATCCTTTCATAATAACATTTTTTTTAAAAATATGATATAATTAATTTAACTTTTACAGAAGGAGGGATTTCTATGAAGATATTCAAGAACAGCTGTTCTTTAGATTGCTTTGATGTTTGCAAAATGGACGTATATAAACAAGATGGAAAAGTTATTAAGTTAGAAGGAAATAAAGATAATCCTTTAACTAATGGGTTTTTATGTTCTAAAGGTTTAAAACATTTAGATAGACTATATGATAGCAATAGACTTTTAAATCCTTTACTTAAAGTAGGAGAGGGATTTAAAAAAATAACTTTTGATGAAGCATTAGAACTCATCAATTTAAATTTAAAAAGAATTAAAAAAAATAGATCTACAAATTCTATTATTCACTACTGTGAATCTGGAGCTGGTGGACTTTTAAAAGGAATACATGATATATTTTTTAATTTTTTAGGTGGAATATCAACTCCTAGTGGAGGTACATGTTGGTCTGCTGGATGTGCAGCTCAAGACTATGATTTTGGTGATAGAAAAACGAGTGATTTAAAAGATATGATCAATGCAAAAGTAATTATTCTTTGGTCTAGAAATCCTGCGGTTACTTCTATTCATTTATACAAAAAATTGATTGAAATGAAAAAGTTAGGAATTAAAATTGTAACAATTGATTTTAGAAATAATGAAACTTCGAAGATTAGTGATTTACATATTAATCTAAAAGCTGGAAGTGATGGATCTTTAGCTCTCGCTCTTAGTAAGTTGGCATTTGAAAAAGGAATTGTAGATTTAGAATTTTCTAAAAATAACATTCTAGGATTTGAACAATTCAAAAATTATCTTTCTAGTATTGAACTAAAAGATTTAATTGAAGAATGTGGTGTTTTTAAAAAAGATTTAAATATGTTACTAGAATTTTTTTCATTAGGAAACATCATAACTTTTATAGGTTATGGTTTGCAAAAATATACAAATGGCGGAAACACTGTTAGATGCATTGATGCATTAATGAGTATAACTGGAAATGTTGGTAAAAGTGGAGCTGGAGTTTTTTATTCTAGTAAAATATATCCTAATATTTTAAATAGAGATCCTTATAGAAGTTCAAATTATGCTTTTAACTCTAGAGAGTTTCCAATAACAAACTTTTCTAATTTTGTAAAAGAAAATAATATTGAAACTATATTTATAAGTAAAGCAAATCCTTTAAATCAATTACCTAATTTAAACGAAACTTTAGAAGCCTATAAGAGTATTCCTTTCAAAGTTTGTTTTGATATGTTTTTAACAGACACTGCTAAAAACAGTGATTTAATTATACCTGTTACAAATACTTTAGAAAGTGAAGATATCATTTATTCTTCTATGCTTATGCCTTCACTTATGTATAACGAACAAGTTGTAGCTCCTCTTTATGAAGAGATGGATGAATTTATATTTTTTCAAAAATTAGCAAAACTCATGAATTTAGATAACTATCCCTTTGTTTCTAAAGAAGAGTATCTAAACAGAGTTCTTCAACCTCTAAATATAACTCTTGAAGAACTAAAGAAAGAAGACATAAATATTCATAAAGGATATATTGCTTGGGAAAATAAAAAGTTTAAAACACCTTCTGGAAAAATTGAGTTGTATAGTGAAACCGCTTTAAAAAACGGAGTAGAACCCATGCCTTTATTTATAAAAACTTTAAAAGGATCAAGCGAATATCCAATTAGATTAATTACTCCACATAGTAAGGATTCTTTATTTACTCAACATAGTGGGGAATTTAATAATATTTCTACTATTTTTATATCTAAAGAAAATTCAGATGGATTTGAGGAGAGGGAAAAAATAAAAATTTCATCTATCAATGGTGAAATCGAATCCGAAATTTATATTGATAATAATTTAAAAAAAGATGAAGCCTATATTTTTATGCAATGGAATTCTAAGCAAGGAAATCCAAATTTTTTAACTAATAATTTTATTTCTGATATTGGTGGTCAAGTAGCTTATTACGATACTTTTATAAATATAAAAAAACTATAACGGAGGATTTTATGGAGATTTTAGCACATAGAGGTTCTTCAGGAAGCGCTCCTGAAAACACTATTTCTGCTTTTAAGAAAGCTATTCTTGATGGGTGTGATGGATTCGAGTTTGATGTACAACAAACAAAAGATGGTAAAATGGTTGTTTTCCACGATTGGACTTTAGAAAGAACTTCAAATGGAAAAGGATATTTAAGAGAACATACCCTTGAAGAATTAAAAATGTTAGATGCTGGAAGTTGGTTTCATAAAAAGTTTAGTGGAGAAAGAATACCAACACTTGAAGAAACTTTAGATATTATTCCCAACCACCTTCTTATAAACATTGAATTAAAAGAAGAGTTTTCTTGTGAAAGAGAATCTGAAAAGATACTTTCAGATATACTTAAAAAATACAAAAATAAAAATATTATAGTTTCATCTTTTAGTCATAATCTTTTGAAAAATTTAAAGCAATTAGATTCCTCAATAAAAATAGGTCTTTTAGTTGAAAGCCATCTTTTAAATTTAGATAAATATATTGAAAATTTAGGCTTTGATATAGTTGCATATCATCCATCTAAAAGTTTTATTTCTAAAAATGATATCAAATATTTAAAAAGTAAAAACATAGATATCAATGTATGGACTGTAAACTCTATTAAAGATGCTAAAGCTTTAAAAAATATGGGTGCTACTAGGATAATTACAAATTTTCCTAGAGAGCTTCGAGATTAACGTATTATGAGAGGAGATAGAAGCATGGAAAAAGAAATGATAATTTTAAAAGCATTGGCACATCCATTGAGATTAGAAATAATAAAATTACTCTCTGATAAACAGTGCTTGTGTGTTTGCAAAATACAAGATTATTTTGATGCTACACAATCTAATTTATCTCAGCATCTTAAGATTTTAAAAGATGCTGAGATATTAGTTTCTAAAAAAGAAGGTGGTTGGGTTTATTATAGTTTAAAAAATCACAACCTTCTTGATATTTTAAATATTTTAAAAAATAGCTGATTTTTAACTTTAATAACAAAATTCAAAAAGCTGATTTCTATATTATGTAGAAATCAGCTTTGAGTATTTAATATAGGGTCCATTTTATCTATGGAGCTTTTTTCTATATTTCTATTTCATTTACATCTAATTTTTCAACAAATGAAAACTTATTATCTATTTTTTTTAATACAAATATTTTTTCTTGTACAATCTGTCCACCAAAACTATTGTATGTTTGATATTTAATTTTTTGAGCATATATATTTTCTTCTAATTGTTTAACCTTAGTTACTTCCAATACTTTTATTGCAGGTGTATTAAAATAACTGCCTAATGCGAAGGCTACTCCTGTTTTATATGAGGTTTTTGGTGTTGAATAACTTAATGTGGAAAGGGCTAATAATAACAAACATATTTTTTTCATAATTTGTACCTCCCTATGCTAAATTATAACATTATTCATAATATATATTATACTCTATACTTTTTATTTGTAAAAATATATCTTTTATATCTTATTTATTTTTAGCTTGATTAAATTTAAAAATAATCTTATAATATATGATATAATTTTAAATGGAGATATTTATGAATAAGGTTATTTTAAAGTTTTTTAAAAGTTTTGAGGGAAGAAAATTAACTTCTAACGATTTAAAATTAGCTGTTAAAAAAGCAATAAATTTAGGATCCACTACCGAAGATTTACTTTTAATTATAAATTTAATTAAAGATACTAAAAATAAAAAATACAAATTAGATAAAAAAAGCTTCTTTATTTTAACTGCCGCTATTGTTTATGTTATATCTCCTATTGACGCTGTCTCAGACTTTATTCCTGTTCTAGGATGGGTTGATGATGCGAGTGTTATCGGATATGTTGCTCGAGCTTATTGTGGTGTTTTAAAAGATTACAAAGATTTTTCTATAAAAAATTTCGAAAAGAAGAAAGACATTATATAAAAATATCTTTCTTCTTTTTTTATTTTTACTTATCATCTTTTGATTTAAATTTTTCTTCAATTTCAAATAAAAGCATTTTAACATCTAATAACTCTGCTGCAATTAATTTATCAAAATTATCTTTATATATTTTTTCTAATTTTTTAAATCTTTCCCAAAAATCTTCAACATCTTCTTTTTTTACAATATTACCTTGTTTTAAATTTTCCTTTGCTGCTTTTTTTAAATCTTCTAATTTTTGTTTATTTTCCATAAAACACCTCTTTTATTTTTTTTGATATTTAAGATAAACTTTTAAAGAAATTTTTTATTTCTTTTTCACTTGTTTCTATACTATCAGAAGTATGAACAATATTCTCTAAAATATCTGTTGAAAAATCTCCTCTTATTGTACCTGCAACAGCTTCTAATGGTGATGTACTTCCCGCCATAGCCCTAATTACTTTGATACAATCTTTACCTTCTATAACTATTAAAACAACTGGACCAGATATAATAAATTGAATCAAATTATTATAAAAGTCTTTACCTTTATGAATTTCATAATGTTTTTCTGCTTTTTCTAAAGATACTTTTTCCATTCTTAAAGCTTTTATTTCCAAGCCTTTTCTTTCAACTCTTTGAATTATATCACCAATTAATTTTCTTTCTACTGCATCTGGTTTTATGATTAACAATGTTTTTTCCATGTTCTCCCTTTATTTCTAATATTAGTATTGTATTATTATTAATACTAATAATTTACTAATTTTCCTTTTTAAATATTAAAAATGAGAAGATTTAAATATATCTTCTCATTTTTATTTTATAATTTTATTAAATGTTTTTTTTGATAGTCTATATATATCAACTTGATTTCTTCAATTTCTGAATTTTGAAATCCAAAGCAAGATAATCTTTCTATAAAATCAATACTTAAATCGGCTATATAGTTAATTGATTCATCGTTTGAAATATTTACAAATCGTCTATACTTAGAATATATTTTTGTGATTTTTTCTCCTTTTATAAGAGTTGTTTTTAAGTCCCAACTCATTATATTATTTAAAAAGTTTTTATATCTCTTTAAAACTTCAAGTTTAATTTTCTCGTCTTTAATTAAAGTTTCTATTAAGTTTTTATTTAAAGACTGAATATATATAACTCTATTCTTTTTTAGTAATTTAATTACTTTTTTAAATCTTTCTTCTGAAATCAATTTATCTACTTTTATTAAATATTTTTTTTCTAAATTTTTTATACCTAAAATATTCATCGTTTCTGATAACTCTTTTTTTAAAAGTAGATTTTCTATATTATACTTTTTAAGTTCGTTTTCTATTTTTTCCCATTCAAGAGTTTCTTTTTCTCTTTTTTCTTTTAAAATAAAAAAATCATTTTTACATTTTATAAAGCTGTCTTTTCTTAAAATTTCTAAAGACAATCTATGAATTTCATTATTTAATTCTTTTTGATCTTTTTCAGCTTTTATAGTTTTTTTATTTTTAAATAATAAATTTATCATCTTAACCCCCCTGAAAATGAAGCTTTAAATATTAATACTAAAATTCTTCTTCTTTTCCTTTCATCTTTAAAAATTTTATGTATTAAAATAAGCAGGTACTGGGAATGTACCTGCTTACTTTAAATTAGAAAATTATTCATCAATTTGAGAGAAAATTGATGAGCATTAAAAGTTCAGTAATTGAATTGTACATCAAACACGTCCATTTGTCGAACTTTTAACTGATCAACTTATGTTCGCTATCTGATTATTTTTTATATTTTTCTTGGTTATTGTATTGTTTTGTACTATAATATATAACATAACTTAATTATAATAATAAAATTTTAGGAGATATTAATGAATTATTTTTTACACAAAGACTTTGAAATTTCTGAAAAGAATAAAAACCGAATAACTTTATATTTTAAAAATATCAAAACTATAACAATACCTGTTGTTTTAGAAGCTAAAAACTATACAGCAATCATCGATGTTAAAAGCTTTTTACATCTAAGTAATTTTGATTGTTTTAATTGTTTAACTAACTGTTGTGTACAATTCCCATATAATTTCAATAAAAAAGCTAGAAATGTTATTTTAAATAATTTAAAAGAATATGATTATTTAACTAAATCAATTTCTATTTTAAAAGAAGAGGGCTTAACAGAGTCAGAAATTATCAACTCTATAAAACAAGATAGTATGCTTATACCTGATGAACATATTGACTCTACATTTGATAGGTGTACTTGTTCATGTGTACACATTGATAGACACCTCTGTGCTATACATAAAATATGTATCGATAAAAATTATACTCTCGGAGAAATTATTGACATAAAACCTTTATGGTGTTCAATTTATCCATTAGAAATTATTCAAAATGATAATATTTTATATTTTTTTGTCCCAACAAAACAAAATAATTACTTAGCTATGAACGATTCTAACTTTGCCTGTATGGATATTGAAAAATCCAAATCAGCATATTTTAGAAGAAACAATCCAATCGGTTTTAAATCTGAAGATTATAAACCTTTTATAATTTCTTATGAAAATGTTTTAGAATATATTTTTGGAAGTAATTTTATATCCGAAATTAAATTTACTCTTAATTTGGAAAATACAACTAATACAATTTTACAATATAACAAAAAAATATAGAGAGGAAAAAATCAGATTTTTTCCTCTTTATCAATTTATAAAATTAAAATAATCAAATAATTCTCGATTAATTTCTTCTTTCAGTACTAACTTATATTCAACTAAAGGTTCTCCTTTTTTTCCTAAAATCTCTTTAGCATTCAACACATCTGAAACTTCTCCTAAATAAAAAAATGTTTCTCCCATTTTCTTTTTTAAAAAAACTTCAATGACATATTCATTTTGAGCAATTCTTCCCTCTCCAGTAATTTTCCCATTTCTATTTAAACATCTATTGCTTTTAGAAAACCAATTAAATTTTTGCTTATCATAGAAAATATTATCATAATTTTTATACAATTTTGAATCATCTAAGGTTATAAATATCATTACTTTTTTTTCTAATTCAAAAATTGTATATCCACTTACTTGATATCCATTATTAAAATCTAAATTCATATACCAAAAAGCTTCTTGTTTTGTATAATTTTTGTACTTTACAACTGATTCTTTATAAAAATCTTTATAATTCAGTAGTGAATATTCGATATTATAAACAATTAAATCATCAACTAACATTTTGAAATATTCATTTTCTTTATAACTTTTTAAAATCTCTTTTTTTATTTTATATTCATTTTCTTCTTTTACAATAATGGGTTTATATTCTTTTATTGTTGATAAACTCTTAAAAATCGCTTTTGATAAGTGCTTTAAAGCATTTTCAATATTATTCTTTTGATTGTAAAAATTGTATTCTGTTTCTAATACTTCTACAATTGTTTTAACAGTAATTATTCTTTCACTTAAAGCATTTTTCAATATAATCATCTCATGTATTCTTTTAGCTGGTGTAAACACATTTGACAAAAATGTCAAACAATCTTTTTCTATGCTGTTCAAGTTTCCTAAACTTAGATTTGGTTTCATAACCTTTAAAATTTCATCATAATCTTTTCTAAATTTTAATATAATACTTGGATCTATCATTTTTCTTTTATAAAAATCATTTAACAAAGGTATTCTTCCTAATTGTTTTTGAAGTAAATTAAAATCATGCTCTATCGCTTTTTTAGTTGAAAAGTTTGTTTTATTTATATTTTCAAATATTCTTTCCCTAACTATATTTTCAAAAGTAATACTACTTTCACCTGGAATCAAATTAGTTCCATTTATTAAGAACATTTTCATAAAATCTCTATTATAACTATTGTTTTGTGCTATTGCAGACGGAATCAAAAAATTCTTTTGATAATTTCCTATAAAATCTAAAATAACAACATACTCTTTATTCTTATTTTTTCTTAATCCTCTCCCTAATTGTTGGATGTAAACTATTGATGACTCTGTAGGTCTTAAAAAGATAACTTGATTTACACAGGGAATATCAACACCTTCATTAAATATATCAACAGTTACTAAGTATTCTATCTCTCCATTTTCTAAAGCTTCTATACTTCTTTCTCTTTCCATATCTGTTGTTTGTCCCGTTAAAGCAACTGCTTTTATTTTTTTTTCTATTAATTTTTGAGCTAATATTTTAGCTTCTTCAACTCTTGATACAAAAATAAGACCATGTAATGTTTCTCCACTATAGCCATAATATTTAGATTTTTCAATTATATGATTTACTCTTTCATCTATAAGTAAATCTTTCAAGCTTGTTTTCTCACTTATCTCTTCGCCATCTATAGCTATATCTGATATTCCAAAATAATGAAAAGGGCATAACAGCCCCTCTTCTAAAGCATCATGAAGACGTATTTCATAAGCTATATTGTGATCAAATAATTCATATATATCAAAATCATCTCCTCTTTCTGGTGTTGCAGTCATTCCAAGCAAAAACTTTGGAGTAAAATAATTTATAACATCTTGATAACTTTTTGCTCCGCTATGATGAACTTCATCTATTATAATATAATCGAAATTATCTTTTTTATATTTTTCTAAATTATTTTTCTTACTTAAAGTTTGAATCATAGCAAAAACTATCTCTTTATTTTCTAAAATTTCATCAAAACTACTTTTAGCTTTATCTAAAATTGTTTTTCTATGAGCTAAAAATAAAACTTTTTTTGGATTAGCAGCTTTTACATCAAAAGCACTTAAGAAAGTTTTTCCTGTTCCTGTTGCACTTATTAATAGACCTCTCTTTTTTTCACTTCTTAATTTCTCTAAATTTTTAAGAGCAATCTCTTGCATTTGATTTGGTTTTATTTCTCTTTTTTTGATTAAAAGCTTTGTTTGTTTTTCTTTAATAATTTTAGATAAATTATAAATCTCTCTATAATTAGAAACAACATCGCTTGTTAATACTGGCAAAGAATTATATACGTTATTAAATTCATATAAAATATCACTCAAGATTTTTCCTTTTTCTAAAGAGTTTATTTTCAAATTCCATTCAAAATTAACAGTTAATGCTGTTTGAGTTAAATTACTACTTCCAACTATTAATGTCCAAATTTTATTTTTTTTAAAAAAATAACCTTTAGCATGAAATTTTTCCCCTAATAAAAGTTTAACTTCTATATTTTTATAACTCAATAGTTTTTCTAAAGCTTTCGGCTGAGTAAAATTAAGGTAGTCACCAGTTAAAATTTTTCCTTTAATTCCTTTTTCTTCCAAAAGTTTCAATTGTTCTAGAATAAGTGCAAGCCCACCTTCTGTTATAAAAGCTACAGATATTATAAACTCATCACACTCTTCTAGTTCTTTTCTTATATCTATTATTATTTTGTTTTCTTTATTTGATAAAAGTTTATACTGAAAATCTAATTTTGATTCAATCGTAGAATCTAAAACGCTTGTTTTTAAACTTTCTAATATTTTTATATTCATAATACTCACCTTACTATAATTAATTTTTATAATTAATTATAGCATACCAAAAAGTATTAAAAAAAATAAAAATTTGGAATATTTATTTTGTTCTATTTTTTTGGTATCATAATATTACAAAACAATACAGATATTTTTTCGGAGGGGCAAATGATTGAAATTAAAGATATTCGATTAGCACAAGAAGGAAACGATGAAGCAACTGAAAAAATATTCCAAGAATATCAAAATACAATCTTAAGAAACAATCACAAGTTTTTTTTAAAAGGTGCTGAATCTGACGATTTATTACAAGAAGGTTATATTGGACTTATAAAAGCAATCAAGTCTTTTGATGAAAATAAAACAGCTTGTTTTAATACATTTGCAAACCTTTGTATCAGGAGACAAATAATTACTGCTGTTAAAACTCACAATTCTGCTAAATATCAAAATTTAAATTCTGCTATTATGGGTGAAGAATATATAAGTTTTGAAGAAGTGACTAAATATACATCTCCTTCTATTAATTTTTACAATCCTGAACAAATTGTTTTGGGAAAAGAATTAGTAAAACTTTTAGAAAAATTTTTAATAGAAACTCTAAGTGACCTTGAAAAAAAAGTTTTTTATTTTCTTTGTAAAGAGTATACTTATGTAGAAATTGCAGATTATTTAAATGAAAGTCCAAAAAAAATTGACAATACTATTCAAAGAATTAAAAAAAAGATTTTAAATTATTTAGAAACTTCTGTTTGTAAATAATTTAAACAATATATAGAGAAAAGAGGGAGGCTAACAAATTAGCTCCCTCTTTTTTCTATATATTGTCTATGAATCCTAAAGCATTTAATATTTTTTCACCTAAATTTCTATTTTTACCTTTATAAGGATAACAGTGAATATGAATTGCTGGATTAAAATTTAATTCTATAATAGCATAATTATTTTCAACATTTGGTGTAGATATATCTTCAATCATCATATCTACACCGCATATTTTAGCTCCTACTACCTTTGAAGCTGTCACTGCTATATCTTTATAGACATTCAATACGTCATCCGTAAAATCAATGCTGTCGCCTCCTGTGCTTATATTCGAGTTTTCTCTCAAATAAATAACCTCATCTTTTTTTGGTATATCTTGAATATATAAACTTTGAGCTTTTAAAAACATTTTTTCAGCTTCACCTAATTTTATTTTTTCAAGTGGAGTTTTATATCTATTACCTCTTAAAGTATCTAAGTTTTTTTCAAAGACTAACTCTTCAATATTTTTAATTCCATCACCTACAACATTAGCTGGGACTCTATGTAATATTCCGACTACCTCATCACCCACAACAAAAAATCTATATTCTTTTCCTTTTATAAAATTTTCTATAAGAATAGAATTATCTTCTTTAAAAGCAATTTCAATTGCTTTATCATAATCTTCTTTTAAGAAGTCATCTTTAAATATAGTTATTCCTAATCCGAAATTTGTAGTTTTTGGTTTAATAACTATTTCTGATTTATATTTTCTATAATCATTTTTTGCCTTTTCTATATCATTATAATTCCTTCCTTTAGGCACATATATTTTTGCTTTTTCTAGTAGTTTTTTAGTAACTACTTTATTTTCCATAATTAATATTGTTATATAGGAATCTAAAGATGTTTTTGTAGCTTGTTTAATATACTCTGTTTTTCCATTTTTTGTTAAAGCAATAAAGTTTTCTTCTCTATCCAATATTTCAAAAGTTATTCCATTTTTTATAGCATCTTTCAAAATAATTTGAGTTGAAAGTTCAAATTCTTCAAATCCTTTTAAAGTATATTGATTTTTTTTTATTTCAATCAAAGCATGCTTTGATTGATTTATATGGAAATTTACAAATCCTTTTTGTTTAACATCTTTTAAAACCATATCAGTATAAAGCTGATTAGATAAAATTTTATTTCTTTGGAATTCTAAAACTTTATTATCTTCCTCTGTAAACACATCAATATCTCTTAATTCTTTTTCAATGCTTTCTAAAATCATTAACGAATAGTCTTTAGGAGAAGTTTCTGTATCTTCACAACATATTAATTTGAAATCTTTGGAATTTCCATTATTAGCTAGTAATTCTTGATTTTTTAGATATCTAAAATAATCTTTTTCTGTAAATTCTTCTTCTTCTTTTAAAAATAAAAACAAAATAAAAATATGTAGAAATTTTAAATCTAATTTTTCTATTCCTATTTTTGAAAATGGATTTAAATCTATTGATCTAAATTCTAAATAATCAATTCCATTGGATTCTAATTCGTTTAATATTTCTTTTGTATTTTTTGTTTTTAATCTTATAGGACTATAGTATTCTTTCGGACTAGAGATCACATTTTTATCTATTAACCCTTTCAAAGAATTTACATATTTGTTTACACTTTCATAATTAACATAAAACTCATCTTTATTTCTATAACCACAACTGCTATTTCTAAAAGATACAATATTTTCAAAATAATACGTGTCTTCTGTGAATTTTTTCATTTTATCAATACAATTTTGTAAATATGTTTCATGAACTACAGGACTTGCACCTAATAAATATATAACTATCCAACCATACTTAAAATAATTTCTAGATATTTTTAGATAAATTTCATTTTTAAAATCTTTAAGTGATAAATTTGATGACGATAATTCATACAATTCTTTTAAAAACTCGTCATCAAAAGAAAAATTAAAATGAATTCCAGATAAAAGTTGCTTTTTTCTTCCATATTTTTCTCCTAATTTTTGTCGATATTCTTCTAGCTCTTTATTATTTTCAAATTTGGCTACTGGTATTTTAGAATCTTCTGGCAATATTGGCGGAACACTTTGTGACCAAAGATACTCATCTTTTAAGTTAATTGAAACAACCTCATGAATATTTTTTAAAAAATTATAAGCTGATTCTACACTTTTTTGTACTGGAGTAATCATTTCAATTTGACTTTCTGAAAAATCAACCGTTATAAAAGGGTGCTTTAATTTATCTCCAAAAACTTTAGGGTGCTCAGTAATACATAATTCTCCATTTTCTTTTACTCTTAAACTTTCTTTTTCAATTCCAAAATTTCCTTTTTTTATATCCAATCCTAAATTATATTTTTTAACTACTTTTTTTATTAAATTCATTTTTATCAGCTCCTATATTTAAATATTTTCTAAACATGACTGGAGATATAATACCTTTTATAACACTAGATAAAGCTATACTTATCCAAACTCCATTTAAGCCAAAATATTTATCTTTTGATAAAATAAAAGCTAAAGGAATTCTTAACGATGTAAATATTATACTTATTAAAGAAGGTACTTTAGGCTTTCCAACTCCACTAAAAGCTCCATTTGTTACAATTTCATAGCACATAAACAATTGGGACAATCCTATTATTCTCATATAATCTACCGCAATATCTATTGTTTCTTTTTTTTGAACAAATATTCTTACTAATGATTCAGGCAATAATATAAAAATTAAAGTTGTAAATATTCCAATCAATGTAGATATATAGATTGCTGTTTTATAACCTTCTTTTATTCTGCTCTGTTGTTTAGCTCCATAATTTTGACCTATAAAACTCCCCACAGCACCTTGAAGTCCAGCTACTGTCATAAATGTAATAGATTCTATTTGAATTCCAATTTTTTGAGCTGCTATTGCATCTGGTCCCCACTGTGAAATTATTTTTGCGATTGTTATTCCAAACCCTGTAAACAAAACTCTTTGTAATGCTATTGGTGATCCTAAAATCATCATCTCTTTCATTTTATCCCAGTTTTTTGAAATATAACTTTCTAGTTTAAAATAATCTCTAGATTTCATTAAAAATAAACATGTATTTATTCCTTCAGCTAATATTGTTGCTAAAGCCGCTCCAAATACTCCCCAATTAAAAACAAATATAAATATAGGATCTAAAATTATATTTAATATTACTCCTACACTATTTATTTTAAATGGAAGTTTACTTTCACCATAACTATTTAAAATTCTTGAATATAAAAAATTGAAAAATTTAAATATCAATCCAATTCCCGCTACTACTAAATATGTTTGAGCCATTTTTTCAACTTCTGATGTTAAATTAAAAAAACTTACTAAATTTTTAGAAAATATTATAATTGGTAATATAAATACTATTGCCATTAAAAAATTTACTGTACACGCTGCTTTTATGTACTCTTTTGTTTTTTCTAAGTCTTTTGCTCCAATTACATGGGAAATTTTTATTCCTGCTCCCACTACAACCATCGAATTTACTGCATAGCCTAAATTTATAAAAAAACTAGCAGTTCCGACCGCAGCTACTGCATCACTTCCTATTTTCCCAACCCAAAACATATCTACCAATCCATAAATCATTTGTAAAAAAGACGACCCCATTATTGGAAATGCTAGCGTTAATAAAATTTTTCTTATATTTCCATTCGTCAAATCATTTTTTTTCATTTCTTTTATATCACTCCCTTTCTCTATATTAGTTTTTTCTAATATGAATTTAACATTTTTATTAACTTTTGTCAATTCAATATGAAAAAAGGTATGTAACTCACATCAGAGAAAATACCTTTTTCTTTTACTATCTTTTATTATCTTTTGGAAAAGGGATATAATCCACTAAAATATCTACAAATGACTGAATATTTCTAGTTTGAATTATCACTTTTCCTTTTCCTTTAAAGCTATTTACCAATCCCTCTCCAGTTCTAAAGCCTAACATTCCACTTGCCATCTCCATTTTGTAATCTAAAGTTTCTTGCCAACATACAACATGACCATTATCTATTTGGAAGGGTTGTGATCCATCTAAATAGATTTCTACTAAATCTCCAAAACCACTTACTAATAATTCACCTTCACCCTTAGATTTCAAGATAAAGAACCCTCCTGTTCCACCAAGTATAGAGTTTAAAATTCTTTTCTGTCTCGTACATGTATAATCAACTGATGTATTACAAGCTAAAAAACTACCATCATTTATGTACCAATGATTTTCTTTCGAAACATCTATCACTTTTATATTTCCAAAACCTTTTGGTGCTACTGCTATTCTTCCAGCTTGTTTAGCATTAGCAACTGATGTAAAAAAGCTTTCTCCACCTAAAAAAGCCTTTCCTATTGCAGAGAAAAAACCACCATTAACTTTTCCAACCAAATTTATAGAAGCATCCTTATATACCATACATCCTGGCTCTATTCTTATGCTTTCATCTTTTTCTAATTGAAATTCAACAAGAGATGCACTTGTTGATGATGTTTGTACTATTTTCATATTTTTGTCCTCCTAAAAATTAATTTTAAAATGCCAGAGCTATCTTGCTCTGGCATTTTATTATAACTTACATTGCATTTTTGTATATATTTATTATTTCATCTAAAGTAGCTTGTTTTGGATTTGTAAACCCACAAGCATCTTTTAAAGCATTTGTAGCTAGCGTTATAAAATCTTCCTCTTTAGCTCCAAGCTCTTTTATTCCAGTTGGAATTCCTATATCTTTTGATAATTTCACAATTTCTTCTATTGCTAAATCCGCTGGATTTTTATCTTTTATATTATGTGGATTAACCCCTAATAACAACGCAACCTTCTTTAATTTGTTTGCTGAAATTTCTCCGTTGTATTTAACTACATGTGGCAATAGAATTGCATTACAAACACCATGTGGTAAATCATAGAATCCACCTAATTGATGAGCCATAGCATGAACATAACCTAGTGATGCACTATTGAAAGCCATTCCTGCTAAATATTCAGCATAAGCCATATTATCTCTAGCATCTATATCTTTCCCATTATGAACTGCATTTCTTAAATTTTCTGCAATTAGTTCAATTGCTTTTTCTGCACAAGCATCTGTTACAGGTGTAGCTATTGTAGAAACATATGCCTCGACAGCATGAGTTAACGCATCCATTCCAGTTGCTGCTGTTAAACTTTTTGGCATATCTAGCATTAATTCTGGATCATTTACCGCTATAATTGGAGTTACATTTTTATCCACTATAGCCATCTTAACATGTCTACTTTCATCTGTTATTATACAAAATCTTGTCATTTCTGATGCTGTTCCTGCTGTTGTATTTATAGCTATTAATGGTAGTTGTGGATGTTGTGATTTATCAACACCTTCGTAATCTTTAATATTTCCTCCATTTGCTGCTACTAAAGCTATTCCTTTTGCTGCATCATGTGGCGATCCACCACCAAAAGATATAACAAAATCACAGTTGTTATCTTTTAACATTGCTAATCCATCATTAACATTTCCAATTGTTGGATTTGGCTTTGTTTCATCAAAGACAACATAACTTATTTTATCTTCATCCAATAAATTTGTTAGACTTTTAACCAGTCCAATTTTTACTAAAATTTCATCTGTTACTATCAATGCTTTTTTTAATCCTCTAGAATGAATCTCTTTACCTAAATCCTTTACTGACCCTTTCCCCATATAAGAAATTGTTGGCATAAAAAATACGTATGACATTTCGACTCCTCCTGTATTCATAATAATTCATTTAGTAGATTTTACTCTTGTTTTTATTCTATTGCAACCTTTTTTTGAACAAAAAAAATAGAATTAGTATTCAAATTAGAATATTCTAATATACACAAACGAAAAATTTCACATCACTTTTTTTACTCATTGGATTTTCGGTTGAAAAAAATATGAACTAATGGTAAAATTTAAAATTATCAAAGAACTTATTTTTTGGAGGTGAAATGTTATTGAAAATAAAATAATTTTAATTCAATAACAGATATTATGTTTTTAGAGATTTTAATTATTTTTGCGATTACTTACTCAGGTGTATTACTTTCAGAATTGCTATCCTTACCTATTCCTGGAACTATTTTAGGAATGTTTATTCTTTTAACTCTTTTAATAACAAAAGTTTTAAAAATAAAGCAAATCGAAAAAACAACAAATACAATTTTAAGTAGCATGCTATTTCTTTTCTTACCACCTGCTGTTAAATTATTAAATTATATCGATATTCTTAAAGATAGCTTCTTCAGAGTAATCTTTTTAATTGTTTTAACTACTGTAATCACAATGGCCGTTACAGGATCTGTTGTAAATTTTTTAATTAAAAGAGGTGAAAAAAGAAATGGAATCATTAAATAACCCTTTGTTTGGATTAGTTATTAGTTTTTTAGCTTTTGAAATCGGAAATTTCTTATTCAAAAAAACTAATTTCCCTTTGTTCAATCCCTTATTAACTGGTTCTGCTCTTGTTCTTGCATTTTTATACTATTTTTCTATTCCTTTAGAATATTATTCAAAAGGTGGCGATATGATTGAATTTTTTTTAGTTCCAGCTACTGTTCTTTTAGCTGTACCTTTATATAAACAACTAGGTTTATTAAAAAAATATTATTTCCCTGTACTCATAGGTGGTTTAGTTGGAGCAATTACAACTATTTCTTCAACTATTATTTTAGCTAAAATCTTAGGAATAGATCGATCTTTACTAATCTCTTTTATTCCAAAATCAATTACGACGCCAATTGGGATTGAGGTAAGTAAAACATTAGGTGGTATTATTCCTATAACCATTTTTGCAATTGTTATAACAGGTATCTCTGGAAATATATTCGCAGTTACTATTTGTAAAACTTTTAAAATAGATCACCCTGTAGCAAAAGGTGTAGCTATAGGAATTTCAAGTCATGCTGGCGGAACAGCAAAAGCAATCGAAATTGGTGAAGTCGAAGGAGCTATGAGTGCACTTTCTATTGTTGTAGCTGGAATAATCACTCTTATTTTTGCTGCTTTTTTAAAATTTTTTATTCATTTAATATAATTGAAAAGAACAATTTATGTATAATTTTCAAAAAAAATGAAAAAAATTTTCATACTCAAACAAGCCTACAACTAATGTTTTTAAGTGATATCGAGGGTTTTCCTTCTTTCAAAAATTTCCATTTTTATAATTTTTATGTTATAATATAATAACAAATTTATGAAGAGGTGATTTTATTGAAGTTGAAGTTTATCGCAATGTTTTTATTATTAACAATTTGTATTTTCTCTAAAGAGGATAATTCTCCAAGTAAAATAGAAGCATACGTAAAACAAAATACTAATACTAATACAACAGCTACTAATATATATAACAGTATTATTGAACACTCTGAAAAACATGATGTAGAACCTGAATTAATTGCTGCTATTATAAAAGTTGAAAGCAACTTTAAACAAGGTTCTAAGTCACAAGTTGGAGCTACTGGGCTTATGCAACTTATGCCCAAAACAGCACGATTATTAAAAGTTAATCCTAATAATGTTAATTCCAATATTAAAGGTGGAACTAAATATATTGCTTGGTGTTTAAAACAAAATAAAAACAATATCTCTTTAGCATTAGCTTCTTATAATGCAGGAATTGGAAATGTGAAAAAATACAACGGAATTCCACCATTTAAAGAAACTCAAAACTATGTTAAAAAAGTTATGAAAGAATATAATGATTTAAAAGGTTGAAATGCAAAAAAAGGTAGCGGCATTAAATAGAACAATCCGCTACTTTTTTTTATTTGTTAAATTTTTAAATATATATTTTTTTCATAATGTCCCTGCTTAAATTAGATATATTTAAATTTTTATTTTTAAATCATTGTTTTTAATAAAACCTTTTTTTCTCATAAAAATTGAAATTATATATGTTGTAACTCCTGGTAAAATGATATATAAAGTAATTATGATAGCTACCATTTCTATACCACCACGATTTATTTTTTCCATAGCTACATAACTCTCAAATATACCCACTAAACCACTAGTTCCCATGCCAGCACCAGCAAATGTATTTTCCATTTTAAAAACTATTGTCACCAAGGGACTTAAAAAAGCTGATGCTAAAATTTGTGGTATCCATATTTTCCAATTTTTTACTATATTAGAAAATTGAAGCATTGAAGTTCCAAGCCCTTGAGCCAAAAAACCTCCCCAACCATTTTCTCTAAAACTTATCACAGCAAAACCAATCATTTGAGTACAACATCCTAAAGTTGCTGCTCCTGCTGCTAATCCTTCTAATTTTAACATCATTGCTATTGCTGCACTACTTATAGGTAAAGTTAATGCCATCCCCATAAATACAGATACAAATATACCCATAAAAAAAGGATGTAACTCTGTTGATTCCATTATAACAAATCCTAATCCTGTCATCATTTTATCTAGTATGGGCCCTAAATATAAAGCTACTAGTCCTCCTGCTATCATTGTAATAACTGGCGTTAAAATAATATCCACTTTTGTTTCTTTCGAAATTAATTTACCAAATTCTGCTCCAACTAAAGATGCAATATAAGATCCTACAGGTCCTCCTAAAGAGTAGCCTATTGCTCCTGTGAATGTTGAAGTAAACAATATTAATGGCGGTGCTTTTAAAGAATATGCTATTGCCACACCTATTGCTGGTCCAGCCATACTTCTTGCTATAGGCCATAAAATTTCTGATAAAAACATTATATCTAATCTTTGACCTATCATATTTAGAATAGATCCTGTTATTAATGTTGAAAACATACCTAATGCCATAGCTCCTAAAGCATCTACAAAATATTTTTTTCCACATATTTCAACATCTTTTTTCTTAAAAAAATCTTTTAACATTATTATCAAAACTCCTTTTTCACCTAATGATCTAAAAAACGATGTGTTATTATATCATACTTCCATATCAAAACTCTATTTTAAACTTAACAGTACCTTTTAATTTTTTTGAAATTAGGTAATTTCATTACTCTTGTGGTAAAATATAACAAACTAAACTAAGGAGTATTTTATATGAATGGAAAAAATAGAGCTAATATAACAGCTGGTATAAAAGTGAAAGTTGTAAAAAAAGAAGATCAAAGAACTGGAAAACTTACCGAAGGTATTGTTAAAGATATCTTAACTAATTCTGCTAACCATCCTCATGGAATTAAAGTAAGACTAACAAATGGTGATGTTGGAAGAATACAAGAAATATTAAAATAATTTAGTTGACATAATATCGTTTTAATGATACACTTTAGAAGTAAGGTATCGCGGGATAGAGCAGTTGGCAGCTCGTCGGGCTCATAATCCGAAGGTCGTTGGTTCGAATCCGGCTCCCGCCACCAAATAAAGTGTATATAAAGACTCGTTTAAGAGATAAAAAAAGAGGCTGACCATAAATAATGGTCGGCCTCTTCTGTATTATCATAAGTAACGTAACTACTCAGTTGAGTAACTACTTTATTTTTTAGTATAACGGCAGATAAATTTCTTTGTAATCTTTCTGCATCTCTATTTCGAGAATAGTTTTTTGAATAATTTCTTTAAGAGAAATTACATCTATTTTTAACTTTAATATATCTGATGAAATTTCATCATAATTATTGAGAGAGTTTTTTAAAACAGTTTGAGCACCTTTATAGTTTCCATTTTTCCAATGCAGTAATCCAACAGATATTAATAATAGTGTGATTGCTACGTGTGTTTTTGTTTCACAATTTGTTTCTTCTATCCAAATTTCTTCTAAAATTTCATGACATTCAAAAAAATCTCTTTCAATTTCAAAAACTTCTATAAATTTCAAATATTTATCTATATTTTTAATATTAATCACCTCAAGTTAATTATACTATTATTGAATTGTTTCAATGTTACAAAAGATATTATACTAAAAAACAGTAAATAAATAAAGTCAAAATACTTATAGAAACCCTACAAATATTTTGACTTTTTTTGTTATTTTAAAATAACAGGAAAGAGCACACAAACGATAGAGAGTTACCAAAATCTAACTTACTCATTTTCCATATTTTAATATTATACTATAAATAGCTTAATATTAAAATATACTTTTTATTTTATAAATTCAATCAAAAAGTGTATGTTTAAAAATTCGTAACTTTTAATTATGAAACATGTTCATAAAACTTTTTAAATAATCAACATAAGCCCTCTTAGATAAGTTTCTAATATAATACGCATACGTTGGATAAGCTTGTATTGAGTTTAATCCTTTATATAATTTTATTTTATTTCCAATCATAACTTGTAAGATTCCAACTATCTCTCCTGCTCTCTCTCCTATACAAACAACTCCAATTATGTTAAATTTGCTATCACAAATTACCTTCAAAAGAAAAGTCTGTTCAAAAGCTATTACACTTCTATCATTCTCTTTATCTATAGTGTATACATATATTTTCTTGAATTTTTGTTTTGCTACTTCTTCACTCAATCCAACTTTTGAAACTTCTATATCTCCAAATAGCGTCCATGGAATATATGAATAATCTACTTTTTTCAATATATAAGGAAACAATATATTTCTAACCACTATCTCACCTTGATAACCAGCTACATGAGAAAATTTAAATTCAGATGCAACATCTCCAATTGCAAATATATTCTTAGTTGACGTTCTCATGTATTTATCTACTATTATTTCTTTTTGGTTATAATTTATCTCTGCATTTTCCAATTTTAAATTATCTATATTCGAAATTCTACCAGTTGATACAAATATTTTTTCAGTTTTAAAATCTCCATTATTGGTTCTCACTATTATTTCTTTTTCTATTTTTTCAGAATTTATTACATCTATTTCTATAGATGTACAATTTAAAAACAACTTTATTTTTGCTTCTTTTAACTTTTGTATATAAAACTCTCTGATCTCTTTTTCCAACGTCGGCAAAAAAAATTCTGATTTTTCTATTATAGTTACCTCTATACCTAATTTTTTTAAAGGAAAAGCTAATTCCAAAGAAATTACCCCTGCTCCCAACATTACAATACTTTTATAATTATCTTTACTATAAAAGAAATCTTGATTCGTAAAATATTGACTATTCTTAATACCTTTTATATTCGGAATAAATGGTAAACTTCCTGTAGACACTACAATATATTTACTTTTATATATTTTTCCATTTACAGATACTGTATTTTTGTCCACAAAAGTTCCTTCACCTTTTACATACTCTATATTTTCAAATTTAGATATATATGGCAATTCAGCATCTCCTACTTTGTGTACATTTTTAATGACTTTATCTAAAGCATCTTTTAAATTCGATGTTTTTTTTGAAGCTGATATAAAACTTTTAGAAGGGATGCAACCACCCCATGTACACTCTCCACCAAGTTGTTCTTTTTCTATTAAAAGAACCTTTTTTCCTGCTGATGCTAAAGCTATCGAAACAGTTAGACCACCAGCACCACCACCGATTACAATTGTATTATACATATTCTCATCTCCCATAAGTTTCTATAAAACTATTATACCAGTTTGTTCTTTGTAGACCTTTATAGTAATTTTGACTTTTATAAAATTAAAAGGTATAATTAGATATAAGAACATTTATGAAAGGAGACACTATGTTAACTTGGTTTATTATTGGTTTATTATTTTTAGGTGTTGAACTCTTAACTTTTGGACTTATCTCAATTTGGTTTGCTTTTGGAGCTTTTTTAACAATGCCATTTTACAGTTTTTCTTTACAATATCAATTTTATATTTTTGTTTTTATATCTCTTATATCTTTAATCTTAATCAGAAAAATAGCTTTAAAATATTTTAAGACTAATAGTAAAGAATTAAATCGAATTACAAAAAAAGAAGTTACAATAGATTACATTGAATTAAAAGGAACACAAAGAATCTATACTGTATATCTTGACAGTAAAACTTGGCAAGCTATATCTTCTGAAATTTTTGAAATAGGCGATCATGCTATCGTTGAAAAAATCATTGGAAATAAGTTAGTATTAATTAAAAAATTATAGGGGGGTTTTATGTTATTCTTATTTGTTTTAATCTTAATTGTTATATTTTTAATTGGAACACACGTTAGAATTGTTTCTCAATCTCAAGCTTTTGTTGTTGAAAGATTGGGAGCTTATCTATCTACTTGGGAAGTTGGATTAAACGTACTAATACCTTTTGTTGATAGAATTGCAAAGAAAATTTCTTTAAAAGAACAGGTTATTGATTTTCCACCACAACCAGTTATAACAAAAGATAATGTTACTATGCAAATAGATTCTGTTATATATTTTCAAATAACAGATCCTAAGCTTTATACTTATGGAGTAGAAAATCCTTTAAATGCTATTGAAAATTTAACAGCTACAACTCTTAGAAATATAATTGGAGATTTGGAATTAGATGCTACTCTAACTTCTCGAGATACTATCAACACTAAAATGAGAGCTATTTTAGACGAAGCTACTGATCCATGGGGAATTAAGATAAATAGAGTTGAATTAAAAAATATTATTCCACCTGCAGAAATTCAAGATGCTATGGAAAAACAGATGAAAGCTGAAAGAGAAAGAAGAGAATCTATCTTAAGGGCTGAAGGGCAAAAAACATCTGCTATCTTAGTTGCCGAAGGTGAAAAAGAAGCTACTATTTTAAGAGCTGAAGCTAAAAAAGAAGCTTTTATTAGAGAAGCTGAAGGAGAAGCCGCTGCTATTCTTAGCTTACAAAAAGCTCAAGCTGAAGCAATTAGACTTATAAAAGAAGCAGCTCCTGATAAAAGTGTTTTAATGCTAAAAGGAATGGAAACTTTTGAAAAAGTTGCAAACGGTCAAGCTACAAAAATTATTATTCCTAGCGATTTACAAAGCATCGTTACCTTAAGTGAACTATTCCACGAGTCTAAAAAATAAAAAAATATTCAAACGGTTTTTGCCCTGTATTCTACAGAGTTTAAACCGTTTATTTTTTTGTATTCCTTGAAATATTTATTATTAATTTTAGACATAAAAAAATGATATATAAATTACATTTAAGTTTAGATGTAATTTATATATCATTTTTGGTACCTGAGGGGGGACTCGAACCCCCAAGATGTTACCACCGGCGGATTTTGAGTCCGCTACGTCTACCAATTCCGTCACTCAGGCATCTTTTCAACAACTTATTCTATACCAATTAGAGAGGTTTGTCAATATATTTTTTTATTTTCAAAGGAATTTATAATTTTACTTTGTAAGTTTGTGTTGTAGACTTATAACTTAATTATTCTAAGGAGGTTTAGATGCTAAAGAGGTTACTTTTTCTTTCAATTTTAGTTTTTAGTTTAGTTGGATGTGAAAACACAACATACAATACACCTACCGTTCGAAGAAATGCTATTGGTGGCGCTGCAGTTGGAGCTATCGCTGGTCAAATTATCGGCAGAGATACTAGAAGTACTTTGATTGGAGCTGGTATAGGAGCTCTTGCAGGAACTGCTATTGGTCATGAAAAACAAAAGAACTATTACAGAAGAAGATACTATTATTAATTAGGAGGACGCCATGAAAAAAATATTTTTATTTTTATTTTCTTTGACATTATCACTAAATTCCTTTAGTAATAGTGAAAATTATAACTTTTCAATTTTAAAACAAAAAATGGAAAGTTACGGCTACAAACTAGATTATGCAACAAAAAATGTTGGATTTAATTTCAAAAAGGAAACTGCTCACACTGAAGTAGTTGAATACAAAAACTATGCTGAGCTAAACTCTGCAATTGGAAATTCTATTAATCTTTTACAAGAAAAAGGATTTAATCTTGTATCTGAAGAATCTGATTTTGGTAATGGTATTTTAGTTTTTTCAAATCTAGCAATCGAAAATTATATTTTCGTCTTATCAGCTAATTATAAGCAAAATGTTATGCTAAATACTGGCGGTTCAACTAAAGATTTAGAATTTTCTTTTAAAACTTTAGAAGAAACTTTAAAAAATTTAAAAAAATGATTTCATAATTTTCTTGACTTTATAAAAAAAAAGTACTATTATTTAAGAATAAAAAAAACATTAGGAGGAAGATATGTTGGCATTTTTCATTTTTTCAAACTCATTACATCATCACCATCATAGATATTAGAGTTTGCTTCTTATGAAATTTTCATAGGTACAGACTCTCTTTGCATTGCAAACTTGAATCTGTATCCATGATGAAAATGAAAAACAACAATTTTTCCTTAGAGCCATCTAGATACTTCTAGATGGCTCTTTTTGTTTCAATATACTAAATTCATCGGAGGCAATATCTTGAAAAAATTATTACAGTTTTTATTTTTTACAATTTTTATTTTTACAGCTGCGTATTCTAAGGATAATTCTTTAGAAAAAATCTTAAAAAAAAGAGAAATTACTATTGGTCTTGATGATACTTTTGCTCCTATGGGTTTTAGAGACGATAAAGGTAATATTATAGGATTTGATATTGATTTAGCAACTGAAGTTGCTAAAAGACTTGGTGTTAAACCCAATTTCAAAGCTTGTGACTGGGAAGGAATTATCTTTGATTTAAGAAGTAAAAAAATAGATCTTATTTGGAATGGTATGACTATTACTCCATCTAGAGAAAAACAAATCTTATTTTCTGAACCATATTTTAATGACGACCAAATTGTTATTGTAACAAATTCTTCTATAAAAAATTTACAAGATTTAAAAAATAGAATTATTGGTTTACAAATGGGCAGTACATCTTATTTTGCTTTTGAAAATTCAACATTAAAAAATGAAATAAAAGATATTAAAAAATATTCAAGTAATGTTGAGGCTCTTCTTGATTTAGAAGCTGGCAGAACAGAAGCTGTTCTTATGGATGCTGTTATAGGTCGATATTACGCAGCTAAAAAAAATAATTTTATAATTTTAAAAGATACTTTGTCTAAAGAAAATATGGGTATTGGATTCAGAAAAGAAGACGTTGCTTTAAAAATAAAAATTGACAATACATTAAAAGAAATGAAAAATGATGGTACTTTTAATGAAATTTATAAAAAATGGTTTGGTGAAAAATAATATATGGAAAATAATTTTATTTATATAATCACTGGATTAAATTTAACTTTAAAACTCTACTTTTTTACATTAATTTTTGCTTTACCTTTTGGTATTTTACTTGCTCTTGGAAGAGTTTCTAAAAGAAAAAGTATTAATATCTGTATTCAAATTTACACTTGGATTTTTAGAGGAACACCTTTACTTTTACAATTATTCTTTGTTTATTATGGCCTTCCAGTAGTTGGAATAACTTTAGAACCTTTTACTGCTGCATCGATTACATTTGTAATTAATTATTCAGCATACACTTGTGAAATATTCAGAGGTAGTATTCTAGGTGTTAACAATGGACAATATGAAGCTGCTCAAGTTTTAGGTTATAACTATTGGCAAACTATGTTCAAAATAATTATTCCACAGAGCTTAATTACAGCTATTCCTGCTCTTTCAAATGAGGCTATTGCTCTTATTAAAGATACATCTTTAGTTTCAGCTATTGGAATGGCTGAAATTTTAAGAAACTCAAAAGAAATTGTTACAAGAGATTTTAGTATTACCCCTTTTATTCTTTGTGCTTCTATCTACTTAATTCTTTCTACTATTATTATTTTTGTTTTAAAAAATATTGAAAAAAAGGTGAATATATAATGAGTATAAAAGTTAAAAATTTAAATAAAAAATTTGGAAATAATGTTATTTTTAAAGATTTAAATATACACATTGAAAAAGGAGAAGTTGTATCAATTATAGGTCCTTCTGGAAAAGGAAAATCTACTTTTCTAAGATGTGTAATTGGACTCGAAAATTTTGATTCTGGTGAAATTCTATGTAACCGAAAAAAAATGGGTATGGTTTTTCAAAATTTCAATCTTTTCCCTAACAAAACTGTAATTCAAAATATTATGGAACCTTTAGTTTTAGTCGACAAACTAGATAAAAGTCTTGCAAAAGAACGCGCTTTTAGTCTTTTAAAAAAAGTCGGTTTAGAAGATAAATGTAATACTTATCCTAAATATTTATCTGGTGGACAACAACAGAGGGTAGCTATCGCTAGAGCTCTTGCAAAAGAGCCAGAAGTATTACTTTTTGATGAACCTACTTCAGCTTTAGATCCACTTATGACAGAAGAAGTTTTGAAAGTTATTGAAAATTTAAAAAATACTACTAGTATGACTATGGTTATCGTTAGTCATGAAATAGAATTTGTTAAAAAAGTTTCAACTAGAATTATTGAGTTTTAAAAAAAGGTTGTCTTATAAGCTAATTATCGCATATAAGACAACCTTTTTTTATTAATTTTTTCTATATACAAATAAACCTGTTAACGTTAAAGCTACTGATATCGCCATGTATCCTGGGTTTGATATTGCTGCATAGACAAATATTGATACTCCGCCTAAAAGTGCTAAAATAGGCACTACTGGATACAAAGGAACTTTATAAGGTCTTTCTAAATTAGGTTCTTTTTTTCTAAGTATAAATAACCCTAAAAATACTAAACAATAAAATAGCCAAAATAGTGCTACAGGTATATCCCCAAATATATCTGGTTTTCCTGTAATTAGCATCGCTACTAAAAATAAAGTTACTAAAATGTACATACATACTGAAGAGTTTACAGGCTGTTTAAATTTATCATCAATTTTAGCAAAGTATTCTTTTTTAGGAAGATGCCCTTCTACTGCCAGAGTATAAGGAATTCTTGTAGAAGCCATAATCATACCATTTAATCCTCCGAAAGCTGAAACCATTATACCTAAAAATATAAATTTAGCTCCAAAATGCCCAAATAGCTTTGTTGCAACACCAAGCATTCCAACTCTTACTATTTCTTCTGCTGTAAATACATTTAAAAGTGCAACATTTAAAGCAACATAGAATATCGCTATAAATCCTAGCCCTAATACTATTGCTTTTGGCAAATCTTTTTTTACATTTTTTAAATCCCCAGCTATTGTTCCTACGTATATCCAACCATCGAATGTAAACATTATCGGAACTAAAGCTAATCCTAATAAAACTAATGTAGATGAAGACGTTGCTTCTTTTGTGACTTCTGTCATATAGAAAGTTCCCGCTGTATTATCTCCAAAAACAAATCCAAAAATAGTTATTAATAGCAATGGAATTATTTTTGCTATAGTTGCTGCAGTTTGTATCTTTCCACCTATATTCTTTGTGAATATATTTATTCCAAATAATAACGTTATAGCACCAAATGCTACTAATCCTAAAAAAATTGTATTGCTTGGATCTACATTTAAAAAACTACCTGTAAATACTGCAAAATAATAAGCTATTAATGCTACTAGTGCTGGGAAATATATTATTAATTGAGCCCAACCAACTAAAAATGCAATTCTTTCACCATATATTCTTTTTATCCAAGCTATCATTCCACCTGTTTCTGGGATTGCTGCTCCTACTTCTGCTGCTGTTAATCCTGATAAAATAGAGATTATTCCTCCTATTACCCAAGCTGAAATTGCGATTTTAGGATTCATATTTGATGCTATTAAAATTTGTCCTGCTTTAAAGAAAATTCCAATTCCAATAACAATTCCAACAACCATTGAAAAAGCTACAGAGAATCCATATCTCTTTTCTAAATTTTCGTTCATTTTTTCTCCCTTATTAATGTAGTGTTTTGTGATTATTCTTTACTTTTTTTAAAGTTTTTTCCAATTTTTTATTTTATCATAAAAAAAGGTCTTAAACAAGCCTTTTTACATCTTGCATAAATAGAAAAATTGGTATATAATAAGTTTAATAATATAAAGGGGTGAAATAACAACAAAATGTTAGAAAGAAAAAAAGCTAATAATAACTCAATAGTCGATTATTGTGCAAAATTTTATTTGTTTCCACTGCTTTTCATCGGTCTAATTCTTAGAAGCTTAGATAATATATTCTTAAAATTAAAATATCAAAAATTAAAAGCAGCAAAATAGTATAATCCCCTTTAGATAGATAAAAAAAGACCTGTAAAATGGTGTTTGAAAATATTTAACTAGAGGGGGTTTTTTTATGTCTAAAATTAATAAAAATTTAAACGGTTTAAGCTCTGTAGAATACAGGACAAAAACCGTTTAAATATTTTCTTATTTTTGATAAATATTAAATCTATCTGTAATTTTTTTTAGCTTATCTAATTTTTCTATACTTTCTTCTTTGTTTCTTTTCCCAAATCTAATAAGTAATGCATTTAAGATAACTATCCCTGGAACAAATGTATATGCTTTTCCACCATTTTTAGTTGTGATTACTAAATCAGATATATTACCTAATACAGAGTCTTTTTTGTCAGTCATAGTAATTATTTTGTTACCTTGTTCTTTAAAGAATTCAGTAACTTGACATGTAAAGTTTGTATAAGGATGGAAAGAGATTGTAAACAAAACATCCTCTGGAGTTGAGTATAACAATTTATCGGTGAAGTCAGAAGCTCCTGAAATCATAAGTTCCACATCTTCTCTCAACTCTTTTAGCATAAAGTATAAATAGTAAGCTAATGCATAAGAACCTCTTGCTCCTAATACATATAGTTTTCTACTATTTTTTATCATTTCCATTGCTGCTTCTAGTTGCTCTTCAATTGCAACTATATCCATCTCTTCTAATAATTCTACATTTGTATTTATAATTTCTGAAAGTATTCCATCTTTTGAAACAGAGCCAATTTCTTCTCTAAATTCTTTCATATGAGATGTTGAAATCTCAACATCTTTCTGAAAAACTCTTTGGAAATTTGGATATCCTTTAAACCCTAGGCTTTTTGAAAATCTTGTTACTGTAGCAGGGCTTGTTCCTGTTTCTTTAGCTAGTTCATTTATAGAAATAAAAGAAACTACACTTTGATTATGCTTTATAAAATCTACAATTTTTTTAAAACTTTTACTATAAGTTGAATAATTTTGCTCTAAATTAGCCAATACTTCCTTTTTCATATCACACCTCTATAACTATACATTTGGATTTAGTACAAATTCAGCTAAATCGTTTACAAAGTTCATTGTCTTTTCATTTTTATCATTTACTGGATTAAATTCAACTATATCTACTGATGTTATAGAGTAGTTTTTAAATAGGAATCTAAACGTTTTAAACATTTCATCAGTTGTGAATCCATTTCTAACTGGTGTACTTACTCCTGGTGCAAACTCAGGATCAACTGAATCTACATCAAAACTTATATGAATATTATCAATTTTTAAGTAATCTCTAATTTCATCTAAAACATTTTCCAATCCTTTATGAACAACATCATCATAAGAGATTACTTTAACTCCTAACTGTTCTATCACTTCTCTCTCTTTTACATCTAAATCTCTAGCACCTAAAATAACAACATTTTTGCTATCTATTTTAGCTCCTTCATAGAAACAGTTAACTAAATCTCTATCTCCTGCTCCTTGTAAAAGTGCAAGTGGCATTCCATGAATATTTCCTGACATAGTTGTCTCATCTGTATTCATATCTCCATGAGCATCTATCCAAACTACACCCACTTCTTTTTCTAATGCTACTCCTGAAATTGATCCTAAAGCTATTGAATGGTCTCCTCCTATAGTTATAGGTCTATATCCATCTCTAACTGCTTCGTTTACAGCTAAAGCTAATTTTTCACAAGTATTTAATATTGTATTTTTATATTTTAATGACCACTCATTGAAATTCTCTCTTTGCTTTTCTACATCTATATATGTCATCTCTCCAAATACATCTGGGAAGTGTTCTTCTAATACTTCTGGTCCAAATTCAATACCTGCTTTGTTTGCTCCTAAGTTCATTGGAACAGCAAATATTTTGTTCTTCATTTTTTCTGTATATAAATAAACAGCATCTTGATCATCTATAACTTTAACAAACTCTAACTCAGGATCTTCCATTCCTTGAACGTGAAGTTTTGCTGCTTTTAGATTTTGAATATAAGTTATCGCTTCTTTTGTAATTCTCTCTCCTGGTGTTATTACAGGAATTCCTGGAGGATATGCCATAATCATCTCAGCACATATTTTCCCCTCACTCTCAAGGAATTTCACTCTATTATTCTCACTATAAAAAGCTTCTCTTGGTATTAAAATAGATTCAGGTATAGCGGGCATTTTACCAACTGATTCTGCAATAGTTTTTCCTTTTCCAAAAAATCTCTTACTTATATCTTTTAATGCTTCTAAGAATGCTCCAGTACTTGATTCATCATCACCTAAAGTTACCAATCCTAATACATTATAGAAATCTGATAATTCAACTTGAATATTGTAATCATCAACTAATAAAGTCTCTAATTCAAATCCAGTTAATCCTAAGTCTCTAGCTGATATTGATAATTTTGTATCATCAAAATCATGAATACCATATCTTCCTACAATTTCTTTTCCAAATGAGAAGATTCCAGGTATCTTATTAACTTCTGCTCTTAAATCTCTTGCTAATTTAAGTGTTCTTGTTAACAGTTCTCTACCTTCAGTTGCAATTTGTCTTCTAGCACAATCTAATGATGCCATTAAAGGGTATGAAGGAGATGTCGTATGTAGTATACTTAATATTTGTTGAATTCTATTTACATCAACTCTTGTTGAATTTACATGTAACATTGACATTTGAGTCATTGCTCCAATTATTTTATGAGTACTCTGACAACAAATGTCTGCTCCTGCATCTATAGCTGACATTGGTAGGTCTTCATGAAAGTGTAAGTGAGCTCCATGAGCTTCATCCACTATTAGAGGAATATCATAACTATGAACTATATCAGCAATTTTTTTAATATCAGTTGCTGCTCCATAGTATGTTGGATTAATAATTAAAACAGCTTTTGTATCTGGATGTTGCTTTAGCATATTTTCAACTACTTCTGGTCTAACCCCGTGAGCTATTCCTAATTCATCATCCACTTCAGGATTCATATAAACTGGAATCGAACCACTTAATATTATTCCGCCAGAAACTGATTTATGAACATTTCTAGGTACTAATATTTTTTCTCCTGGTTTTACAACAGACATTATCATAGCTTGAATTGCTCCTGATGTTCCATTTACAGCAAAGAAAGTTTTCTTTGCTCCATAAGCGTCAGCTGCTAATTCTTGAGCTTCTTTTATACAACTTTTTGGATTATGTAATCCATCAACCATTTTAAAGATAGTTACATCAATTGAAAATGGATTTGGTCCCATAAAATCATAGAACTCTTTATCCATTCCTTTTCCTCTCTTATGCCCTGGAACATGAAAAGGAATTATATCTCTTTTCGCATATACATCTTTCAATGTCGAGAATATAGGTGTTTGATATTGATTTAATTTAGTCATCTTACCGTTATCGTTAATCTCTAAAATTAATGATAACGTTCCACCTCCTTTTTTATATATATTTTAATATTATATTTTATATTTTTGTATTTAATGATATTAAAAAACTATAAAATAATATATAATTTACATTATTAATTTCTTTTAAAATACGAGATATTGTAGAGCTTTTTAGAAATTAAGTCAACTTTTTTTTGAAAGGAACCATAAAAATCATGAAAAAAATTTTAATTTTTGTATCAAATGGCTTTGAAGCCTTAGAGCTATCAGCCTTTACAGACGTATTTGGATGGAATAATATTGTTGGAAACAAAAAAGTTTTCTCTACAATTTGTTCGCTTCACGATGAGTTAAATGCCACTTGGAACTTAAAAATCATACCAGAACTAAACATTAAAAATACAACTATTAATTTAGATGAATTTAGTGCATTAGTCATCCCTGGTGGATTTGGTAAATCAGGTTTCTTTAATGATATTCAATCTCGTGAACTTAATTCCTTGTTAAATCATTTTATTTCAAAAAAACAAACTGTTATTGGTGTTTGTACTGGCTCTTTAGCGATTGGTATACACGGCTTTTTAAAAGATGTTCCTGCTACAACATATCTTTTAGATAACGAAAGATATTTTAATCAGTTGAAAAATTATGGAGCTATCCCAATTAAGAAAAATATTGTTATATCAGGCAATATTATAACTTCTTCTGGCCCTAGTACAGCTATTGATGTAGCTTTTTATCTTCTGAAAATATTAACTGATGAATCAAACTGTAAGATTGTGAAAAAAAATATGGGATTTTTAAAATAATTTAAGATTTTTGATGAAATTTATTCTATTTTATGTTATGCTTTTAAATATCAAATAACCCTATCTTGTATGGGGATTCTAGTGAGGTGTTTTAGATGAAAATAGAAGAAGGAAAAGTAGTAACACTTGAATTTAAAGTTTACAACAAAGACAATGGAGATCTTTTAGAAGATACACAAGACGTAGGACCATTTTTCTACATCCAAGGATTTGGAAATTTTGTTCCAGCTATTGAAGAAGCTTTAGAAGGACAAGAAAAAGGATATACAACAACTATCGAATTAACTCCAGAAGAAGGTTATGGAGATTATGATGAAGAGTTAATAATCGAAATGGATAGATCTGAATTCACTGAATTCGAAGATATCTACGAAGGATTAGACTTTATCGCGGATATGGATGACGACTCTGAGCAATCATTCGTTATTACAAATATTGAAGATGATGTTATCACTGCCGATGGAAACCACCCATTCTCTGGTAAAAATTTAAAGTTTGATGTTGTTGTTTCTGATGTAAGAGAAGCTACTGAAGAAGAAATTGAACATGGACATGCTCATTTCCATGGTTTTGAAGACTAATTTATTACATTAAATCATTACTATAGAAGAGTTAAGGAGTATAAATAGATGAAAATAGCTTTAGGTGCAGATCACGGTGGATTTGCTTTAAAAGAAATTGTTAAAAATCATTTAGAAGCAAAAGGATTTGAAGTTTTAGATAAAGGTACTTATTCAACAGAATCTGTTGATTATCCTACTTTTGCTAAATCTGTTGCTAAATCTATACTTGAAGAAGAAGCTGATTTTGGAATACTTATCTGTGGAACTGGAATCGGAATATCAATTGCAGCAAACAGATTTAAAGGAATTAGAGCAGCTCTATGTTCAAATACAACGATGGCTAAATTGACTAGACAGCATAATGATGCTAATATTTTAGCTTTAGGTGCTAGAATGACTGGAGATATATTGGCTCTTGAAATTGTAGATCAATTTTTAGAAACTGAGTTTGAAGGTGGAAGACATTTAACAAGAATTGAAGCTATCGAACTTTAATCTTTTCATTTAGGAGTGACTTATGGCTACTATATTTACAAAAATTATAAACAAAGAGATACCAGCTTCTATCATTTTTGAGAATGATAAAGTTATTGCTTTTAAAGATATAAATCCAATAGCACCTATACATATTTTAGTGGTTCCTAAAAAGGAAATTCCAACTTTAAATGATATAACTGCTGAAGATTCAGATTATCTTATAGCTATGTATTTAGCAATTAAAGACATAGCTATAAGCTTAAATATCTCTGAAAATGGATATAGATTAATTACAAACTGTAATTCTTATGGTGGTCAAGAAGTATTTCATTTACACTTCCATCTTTTAGGTGGTAAAAAACTTGGTCCTATGTTATCATTTTAAACAAATAAAGGTTGCCTTTCGGCAACCTTTATTTATTCTCTAACCATTCTTTAATTGTTTCAAAACTCTTATTTACCAATTCCTCTACAGAATAGTCTTTTACAGATACTTTTTCAAAAAATTTTATTTTTACTACTCCACTTTTAGGTAATTTTTTATTTGTTGGATAAATTTCATAAGCACCTTTTATTCCAAATGGTACTATATCTGCATTTAATTCTTTTGCTAAGATAGCATGAAATTTTTTAAATTCTATCATCTTACCATCTTTAGTTCTTGTACCTTCTGGAAATATAACTACATTTTTTCCTTTTCTTAAAGCTGTTGCAGCTGTTTGTAATGTTTCAGATAGATTTTTATTTATATCAATTAGTATTATATTTGAATTTTCTCCCATTGATTTTAAAATACCATCTTTGAAATGAGCTACTTTTGCCAAATAGTAAGTATTATCTAATATTTTATTAGGTATACTTTGAGCAAAAATAAATCCATCTAAAAAACTTTGATGATTTCCTATAAATATAGTTGGTTTATTTACATTTACATTCTGAAGCCCTTCTTTTTCAATTTTTATAAATGTAGAAAAAGGTAACTTTAAAAGCATTTTCATTATTTTTCCTACTAAATTTGATTTAGGTAGTCCATTTATATTTTCTTTACTTAAAATCTTTTTCCAATCTGTATCTTTAATCTCTACATTTTTTGAATTTTCTCTTAAATATTCTGATATTTTTAAAACTGTTGGATTTCTAACCAAAATATCTTCTGTTAAATCTACTTCAAAGCTACTTCCAACAAATGCAATAAATTCAACCAAATCTAATGAATCTAATCCTAAGTCTAATTCTAAATGATCAGTTGAAGAGACAATTTTATTTTTCAAACCTTCTAAATATCTTTTTACTATAGAGTATTCTTTAAAATTTGGAACATTTTCTTCTTTCTCTTTCTCGATCTTTCCATCTAAAAAATCTCTTATCATAAATCTTCTAATTTTCCCGATTTTTGTTTTTGGTAATTCTTCTTGAACTATTTTTAAATCTAGTATTTTTTTGTAATTTTGAGCTTTTAAATTATACTTATCAATAACATTTGTTTTTAGAGTTTCAGATATATTTGTAATTTTATGTTCTTCCACTTTAGAAAAGTTAGGATATACAACTGCAGTTAATAAAGACTCATACTCTGTAACCACAATTTCTTCTATTAAATCTGTATTTAAAGTTATCCACTGCTCTATCTCTATTGGATTTATATTTTTCCCATTAGATAATACAATCATTTCTTTCTTTCTTCCTGTTATGTAAAGATAGTTGTCTTTTACTACTCCTAAATCTCCAGTATGAAACCATCCATCTGAATCTATCGCTTCTGCAGTAGCGTCTGGTTTATTAAAATAACCTTTCATCAAATTTCTACCTTTAGATAATATCTCTCCATCTTCAGCTATTTTAACTTCTACTCCATCCAATATTTTTCCTGCTGATCCAGGAACAACACAATTAATAGGAGTGAATGATATCATTGGTGCTGTTTCTGTAAGCCCGTAACCTTCACATATATCGATTCCTAAAGTTTTAAAATCTCTTGAAATATCAGCATTTAATTTTGAGCCACCAGAAACGAAAAATCGTATACTACCTCCAAATCCTTCATGAACTTTTTTAAATATCTTCTTACTTAGCTCTTTATTTTCTAATTTTTCACAAATTCCAAATACTGTTTTAGTAACTTTACTTGAATTTATTTTCTCCATAATTTTTTTGTGTAACATCTCCCATAATCTTGGAACACCAATCATTATAGTTATTTTATAATTTTTTAAAGCTTCCATCATTGCTTGAGATGATAATTCTTTTAAAAATGCTATTGTTGCACCTTGTTGTAAAGGTATTATCCCTGAGCCTAAAAGTGGAAATATATGATGCATTGGTAATAATGCTAAAATTTTATCAGAAGGTTTATACATATTATACTTATTTAACCCCTCTATATTTACCAAGATATTATCAAAAGTTAACATTACGCCTTTAGGGCTGCCTGTTGTTCCAGATGTATAAAGAATTAATGCTACCGCTTCCCTATCTGGAGAATATATTACTCCTTCTTTTTGAGCTTTCGACAAATCAATTTCATCTACATTTAATATAATAGTATCAAGATTAGATTTTTCTACTCCTTCTTTTGCAATTGAATAGGTATCATTTGATACAAATATATATTTAGGTGTGCAATCTTCTATGAAATATTGAAATTCAGACATTTTTGATGCTGCATCTAGACATACACAAGTTCCTTTTTTATCCCAAATTCCTAAAAAAGAATAAATAAGTTCTGGTCTATTTTCCATAAATACAACTGCACGTTCTTCTTTTTTTAAATTTAATATTGACGCATATTCTTTTGATCCAGCTATTAATTGTTTATATGAATATTCTATCCCCTCATAGAAAATTGCTGTTTTATTATGATTTTTTATAAATTCCACTTTTCCCTCCACGTTATTACAGGTGTTTTTTACACTTCAATGATTATATCACATTTCTAATCTTATTTCAACTTTCGTAAAAATGGTAAAAAAAGCTGACACTATTAAGCATCAGCTTCTTTTTAATTTTCTAATTTTTGTGAAATTTTATCTCTTACTAAACTTACAATTTCTTTTATTGTTTTATTCTCAGGATATATTTTGTCTAATATTTCAAAATTTACTTTACCAGAAGATGGTATACTTTTTCCATAAGGCATTCTGTTATATGCACCTTTTATTACAAAGGGTACAACTGGAATTTGAAGTTCTTTTGACAAAATTGCAAAACTCTTCTTGAATTCTTGAAGTTCTCCATCTCTAGTTCTTGCTCCTTCTGGAAATATAACTAAGTTTTTACCATCTTTTAAAATCTTCGCTGCTATCTTTAAAGTTTCTTTTAAATTTTTATTCATATCAACCAATATAATGTTTCCATTGTTTGCTAAATACTTTTTTAATTTTCCATCAAAATGAATATTCGTAGATAAAAAATATGTATTTTTTATGATTTCTTTTGGTAAAGTTTCACAAAATACAAATCCATCTAACATACTTTGATGATTTCCTATAAATATTACTGGTGAATCTTTTTCTAATTTTTGTATATTTTTTTCTATTTTTATATAAGAGTTAAATAATGGTTTTAACATTGTTCTTAATGAAATTATATACTTTGATTTTGGCATTTTTAATTCTACTGGTTCTTCAAATATTTTTTTCCAATTTACCTCTTTATCCTCAAAATTACCACCTTGCTCTCTGATATACTCACAAAGATTTTCTACAGTTTTTATTTTAACAAAATCTTCCTCAACAATGCTAACTCCAAATGTATTTTGAATAAAAGTTATAACTTCCACTAAGTCCAATGAATCTAATCCTAAATCAATTTCTAAATGTGATTCTGGAATAATTTCAATTTCATCATGAAGAGTATTTATAAATTTAGAAACTTGTTTAAATTCTTCAGAATTAACCTCTTTTGATTTTGATACTTTTTTTTCAACTTTTTTAGAAATTAAAGTTTCAGAATCCTCTTCTATTTTTGAAGTTATCCCTATTATTAAATCTTTCAACATAAATCTTCTTAATTTTCCAAGTTTAGTTTTTGGAAGTTCTTCTTTTACTATAATTATATCTAATATCTTTCTATATTTTGGAGCTGTCACATTATATTTATCAATAACTTCCCATTTTATAGCTTCTTTTACATTTAATATTTTTCTTTCTTCTAGTAATTTAAAATTTGGATAAACTATTGCAACTAGATGTTTTTGATATTCTACTACTGCTACTTCTTCTATCAAATCAGACTCTTTAATTATTTCAGATTCGACATCTGATGGATTTATATTTTTTCCATTTGACAGCACTATCATCTCTTTTTTTCTTCCAACTATCTTCAAATGATCCCCATCAAATTGACCTAAATCTCCAGTGTGGAACCATCCATCTTTATCTATCGCTTCTGCTGTAGCTTCAGGATTTTTATAATATCCTTTCATCACATTTCTACCTTTAACTAAAATTTCACCGTCTTCTGCTATTTTTACTTTCACACCAGGTAGAGGAGTTCCTACTGTTCCAGGGATTATATCTCCAGGCCTGTTACATGTTATTATTGGTGATGTCTCTGTTAACCCATATCCTTCAGACATATTAAATCCAAAAGTTCTAAAATCTTCAGAAATTTCTTGATCTAATTTAGCTCCTCCTGAAACTAAACTTTTGATATTACCACCAAAGCCATCTTGTATTTTTTTAAATACAATTTTATTTAAAGGAACTATTTTTAAACTTTTGCAAATTTTAAAAAGTTTGTAACTTACTGGACTTGCTTTTATTTTATTCATAATACCTTTGTGGAACATTTCCCAAACTCTAGGAACTCCTATCACTACAGTTATTTTATATTTTTGTAAATTATTTTTTATCGCTTCCGAAGATAACTCTTCTAATATTACTATTAAACATCCAAATCTTAGAGGCATTAACATTGATAAAACTAATGGTAAGACATGATGAAATGGCAACATTGCTAAAATTCTATCTTCTCCAGATACAAATTTTATTTCTTCAATATCTTCAATGTTTGACATTAAATTATCAAATGTTAACATAACTCCTTTAGGCTTACCTGTTGTTCCAGATGTATATAACATAACTGCAACAGACTCATTATCTAAACACTCAATACTAACATCATCCATTTTAAAATCAACTGATGTATCTATTTCATCTAAATTTATTATTATAATATTAGAATTTGAATCTTGTTTTGCTTTTAAGGCTATTTCTAAATTTTGATTTGATGTTAGCATATATTTTGGAGTTGAATCATTAAATACATAAACCAATTGTTCTGAGGTATAACTCACATCTAAATTAACACATGTTCCCTTCTTATCCCAAACAGATAAAACTGAAGCTATATATTCTGGTCTATTCTCCATAAAGATAGCAACTCTATCCTCTTTTTCTATATTTAATAAGCTTGAATATATCTTAGATGTTTTTATAATTTCATTATAAGAATATTCCCTATCTTTATAAATCACTGCAGTTTTTTTTCTATCGTATATAAAATTCATAAATTTCACTCCTTCTTATTTTAAAAAAATAACACCTTATTTTATAATAACTTACAAGAATTGTCTACTTTTTCCTCTTAAAATGTTGACTTTTAGCTATTTTTAAAGTAATATTGTGCTTAAAGGTTGAGGAGGTTTTAAATGTTAGATGATTTATTATTAAAAACTCGTTCTTATAGAACTTTTGATTCTACAGAAGTTAGCTTTACTGTTTTACAAAAATTGATTGAAGCAGCTCGATTGGGCGGGTCAGGAAAAAATAGTCAAACATTGAGATATACTCTTATAAATTCTGAAAGCTTATGTCATAAAATATTTTCTCATACTGCTTGGGCTGGTTCTATCCCTTGGAGTCCAACTTTAGAAGAAGGCCCAAGAGCATATATTCTTATTAGTAGTTTAAAAGAAACTTCTTTATCTTCTATTAATTTAGGTATAGATATTGGAATTGCATCTCAAAATATTTTATTAAAAAGTACTGAATTAGGTTTTGGTGGATGCTTAATAGGTTCTTTCAATAAATTAGAAATTTCACGTATAGTTGATCTTGATACAGAAGTATATTCTCCAAATCTTTTAGTAGCTCTTGGAAAGCCAACAGATACAGTTGTTTTAACAGAAGGCAAAGAAAGTAATTTGAAATATCATAGAGATTTAAGTAGTAATACCCATTATGTTCCTAAGCTATCTATTGATACTCTCATTTTAAAAAAATTATAGGAGGATTTTATGAAAAAATTAATAACTTCATTTTTTATAATAAGCTCATCTTTAATATTTGCAAATGAAACACCTACTATTTCTGTCATGGGAAGTGGTGTTGTTTCAGGTAAACCAGATACTTTTAGTCTTATCGCTTCAGTTGAAACATCTAATTTAATTTCTCAAAATGCTATTGATGAAAATACTGAAATTGTCAACAATGCAATAAAACTTTTAAAAAAGAATGGTTTAAAAGATATTAATCTTAAAACAGAAAATTATACATTAAATTATAGAACAGATTACAATTCAAACAACAATAAAATACAGAATGAAATGAAATATTTTGTTAGAAACCAAATTACTATAACTAGTAATGATTTAAAAAGTGCTAGTAAGGTGTTAACTGCTTTAAATAGTGGTGGAGTTACTAATATTGGTGAAATTAATTTCTTTATTTCTAATAGAAAAGAGCTCGAAAATGAAGCTTACAAACTAGCATATGAAGATGCTAAATCAAAAGCTAATCTTATTGCTAAAATTGATGGTTTTAATATTACACCTAAAAACATAGATTTAAGTTACAGTATGCCTAGAGCAATTCCTTTTATGGTTAACAGCTCATTTAAAAGTGATAGCGCAGTGCCCATAACTGTTCCTAGTAATCTTGAAGTTAATGCTAATATAAATGTAACATTCTATATGCAAAACTAAATATAAAGCATCTATCTGGAATTTTTTTACCAATAGATGCTTTTTTATTTCTTTAAAAATCTTGATTAAAATAATTAAATCTTTTTTTAAAAATCTTTTTAAAAACATCTTCTTTTTCATTATTTTTTATAAAAAAACCTTCTATTTTTTTTAAAGATTCAAAATCTCTAAAGCCATAAGATAGCATCGTTAATTCTTTTATTTTCAAACTTATATCAAAGTCTTCTTTTCCTCGTTCGAGAGAAGATTTTTTTAATTTAAATACTCCTGTATTTTCTTTTATAAGATCATCTTGGACATATATAGAAACCTCTTCTGAATCTGATAGATTATGAGATAATCTCATGAGCACTTTTTCCACCCTCAATATTCTAGCTTGAACTTTATTTTTCAATACTTTTTCTATGCTACTTTCAGTTTCTAGATAGTCCTCTAAGTAAACATTTTCTGGTAAAACAATTTCTAATTTGCCATAATAATCTTTATAGCCATAAACTATTGATAATAACGTTTCCAAGACTCTTTTTTCTTTAAATAACATCTCTTTTACATATATTTTTTCTGAATTTATAACAAACATATATCCATTTATTTTTCCAAAATAATCATAACTAATATATACTAATCCATCTTCACAAAATAGCTCTGAAAGTATATTTTTGTAACATTTTTTATCTCTTGCAACGCTTATATAAAATTCTTTTGAATGCTCTCTATAAAATTCTTTAAGTTTTAATAAAACATTATCATTATAATTCTCTGAATCTATCTTTTGAACCTTAAATTCTTTTTTAAAACTACCTAAAATTTGCAATGGAATATTATATTTAGATAACGATGATATATATCCAAATCCAAATCTTTCATAAATATTTTTATCTATTGGTGTTAAATATATAAACTCTTCTCCATAATTATAAGCCTCTCTTAAACTTTCTAAAAGAAGGTTTTTCATTATTCCCTCTCCTCGTTTTTCTGGAGTTACTCCAACACCAACTAGATAACGTCCCATAAATCTATCTTCGTCTATAGATATATGATACTTATTTTGAAATAACATCCCTTTTAAGTTTTCATTTTCTAAATAAAGTTTTGTACTATTCTCTAAATAAATATTATCAAAATACCAATTAATATACGAACTATCATCATGAAAAAGATCTTTCCATAGTTTTTTCAATTCTTCTTTTATCATAAAAATGCTCCTTTATTAGAAAAGGTGAGTTCAACTCACCTTTTTCTTTTATATTTTTATCTGTTTTTTACATAACTATATAATGATTTTACTCCAACACCTGTTGCACCTTTTTTTAACCACTTAACACTGCTGTTATAAGATGTTCCAGCAATATCCATATGTATCCATGGTAATCCCTCTACAAAGCCTTCTAAGAACTTTGCTGCTGTTATAGAGCCACCCATTCTTCCGCCTGTATGTTTCACATCGGCAACTGTTGATTTTAATAATTCTGCATACTCTTCAAATATAGGCATTCTCCAAACTTTTTCACCGTGTAACTTACTTGCAGCTTCTAACTGTGAATACTTTTCATCGCTATTAGAAAATACACCTGTTGTTAAGTTTCCTAACGCTATCAATATAGCCCCAGTTAATGTTGCAACATCTACAATTTCTGTTACTTTTTCTTTTCTTATAGAGTATGTTATAGCATCAGCTAATGCTAATCTTCCTTCAGCATCTGTATTTATTATTTCTACAGTTTTACCGTTCATAGATTTAATTATATCTCCTGGTCTATATGCATTTTCATTTATTGCATTCTCGCATGCTGCAACTACTGCAACTACATTCTGTTGAACTTTACCTTTTGCTATAGCACACATTGCTCCTATTACCGAAGCTGAGCCTGCCATATCACTTTTCATTTCAAACATAGAATCTGCTGGTTTAATACAAAGACCTCCTGTATCATATGTTAATCCTTTTCCTACTAATCCAATTCTTTCAGCACTATCTTTTCCATTTAAATATCTCATCACTATTAATCTTGGTTTTGTTATAGAAGCTCTTCCAACTGCTAAAAGGAGATTCATTTCTATTTTCTCCATCTCTATTTCATCTAAAATTTCTACCTCAAATCCATACTCTTTTCCCAGTTCAGAAACTCTTTCGGCTAAAGTGATTGGATTTATTATATTTGCAGGTAAATCTACTAAATCTCTTGCTATGTCTGTTGATTCTCCTAGTAAAATAGTTTCTGAAATATCTTTTTCTTCACTTGATATGAATAATTCAACTTCTATTTTGTCTGATTTTTTTTCTTTAAAAGTATCAAACGAATAGTTTACATTAAATACTACCTCTCCTAATACTTCGTGATTTAAAAGTAATTCTTGATCTGAAGAGATTAATATTTTTCCTTTTTCTTTAGATAAGCTTTCAAACATTACTTCTCTAAATACATCTAAAGTAAAATCCTCTTCTTTTCCCATTCCAACTAAGGCTATTGAAACAAGAGATTTATTTTCTAATAAATCAATTTTTAAAACTTCACCTTTTTTACCAACAAATTCTTTTTTAGCTATAACTTTATCTATTAACTCTTTATTCATTTCTGAAATATATTCACAAATTTCAACTTGTCCATCAAATACTAATCCAATATTCAAATCATAACTTTTTTCTATTTTATTAACAACTTTAAACATAAATCCTCCTTTAATTATATACTGTATTTTTTTAAAAACTTTATTGGTTGATAAGATAGCTTAGCTTCTCTTAATCCAGAGCTTCCAAAATCGTCCTCTCTATTTAAAAATTCAACATCTAAAAACTCTTCTTTTGCTACTAACATGTTTATCATTTGATAACTTCCTAAATATTCAAAATCAGCTTTTTCTATATGAATAACTCCAGTGTTTTCTGTTGTTTTTTCACCAATAGAATATGCTATAACTTTATCATCAACCTTTAAAACTCCACCTCTGAGCTCTAATTTTTCATAATTATTAAGAATCTCTTCAATCCCCATTGTCTCTGATAAAATGATAATATCATCTTTTCTATTTCTAGTCCAAGATTTTTGAAACTCTCTAACTTCCTCTATATTTGATTTTGTTATTTTTTCATAATTAAAATTATATGTTTTTACGAACTTATTTATTTTATTTTTTTTTGAAGAAAATTTCCTTCCTTTAAGAGTGGATAAATCTTCTCTTAAATATATATAATCAAACGAATCTCTTTCCTCTTTTAAATCAAAAATATCTTTTAAAAACTCATTGTACGTTTCTGGAATAAATACAAACTTTTTACCGTTTTTTTTTAGTAATTCTATATTTTCAATAATATTTTTTTTATTAAAGGTTTTAGATATTGGTGCAAAAAAATATTCTTCACCTAAGTAAATTCCTTTTATATTTAATATATCATTTTCTATACAATACTCTATATTTTCACTAAAACTCCATAAATAAAAGTTTGTGAAATTTAAATCTGATGTTTCAAAATTGCTTTTTAAAAATTTTTGAATTTCATCTTTACTATCTATTGTTAATTTTTTCCAGCTCACTATTTCACCCACCTTTATATACTATTGAAAGTATATAACAATACTATGATACTGTCAAACAAAAAGAGCTAGACATAATATATCTAGCTCTAAACCTTAATTCAACTCTTCTAATCTTCTTATTCTTTCTGCTGTACTTGGGTGAGTACTGAATAAACTTGCCATTTTGCTTCCTGCCAACGGGGAAACTATAAACATATTTTCTGTTGCTGGTGAAGCATTCATAGGTATTCTTGTTGAATAAGATTCTAATTTTCTTAAAGCATTTGCTAAATATCTTGGATTACCCGACACTTTCGCTCCGAACTTATCTGCTTTATATTCTCTTGTTCTAGAAATTGCCATCTGAATAAGCATTGCTGCTAATGGAGCAAAAATGCTTACTGCTAAAAGTCCTAAAATGCCACCATTTTTATCTTCATCATCTCTTCTTCCACCACCAAATATAGCTGCCCACTTAGCCATATTAGCCATATAAACAATTGCTCCTGCTAACGTCGCAGCAACACTTTGAATTAGAATATCTCTATTTGAAATATGACCCAACTCGTGAGCTATCACTCCTGCTAACTCATTATCATCCATTAACTCTACTAATCCTCTTGTTACTGCAACTGCTGCATGATTTGGATTTCTTCCAGTTGCAAAAGCATTCGGCTGACTTTCGTTCATTATATATACTTTTGGCATTGGTAATCCTGCACCTTCAGATAATTTTTTAGTTATCCAGTAAACTTTATGAGTTTCTGATAACTCTTGCGCTTTATACATAGATAAGACTATTTTATCACTAAACCAATATGATACAAAATTCATTACTCCTGCTAAAATTAAAGCTATCGTCATTCCATTTCTTCCACCTACTGCTCTACCTATTAATAGCAATAAGAAAGTCATTGTTAGCATCAATATAAAAGTTTTAAATCCTTGCATCCCTAACCTCCGATTTTATTTTCTTCTTTTCTATAAAATATCATATTTTTCAGCTTTTGTAAATTTGCTTTTTTAAGATAAAAATATTATACTCTAAATGTAAAAAATAATAAAGGAGAGTTGCATGAAAAACCTAGTTATGAAAACTTCTATAAATTCATACGATATTATTATTGGACAAGATACAATAAATAAATTAAGTGAATTTACTGAAAATTACGATAAAATTTTACTCTTAACAAATGAAACCGTTGGTGATTTATACATTCATAAAATACTAACTAATCTACCAAAAAGAAAAACTTATATTTATAAAATTAAAGATGGAGAAATATATAAAAATATAGATACTACAATGGAAATATATTCTTTCTTAATTGAAAATAATTTCTCTCGAAATTCTTTAATTATTTGCGCTGGTGGAGGCGTAGTCTGTGATTTAGGAGGGTTTATTGCTTCAACATTTATGAGAGGACTTGATTTCTTACAAGTTCCTACATCTCTTTTAGCACAAGTAGATGCTAGTATCGGTGGTAAAGTTGCTATTAACCATCCTTCAGGGAAAAATTTAATTGGTTCTTTCAAACAACCAGTTGCTGTGATTATTGATATTAATTTTTTGAAAACTTTACCAGAATGTCAATTTAAATCAGGTATGGGTGAAGTGATAAAACATGCTATAATTTATAGTGATAAAACATATTTGAATTTTTTATTAGAATCTTTTAGAGAAATATTGAAACAAAAACCTGAATTTTTAATTGAAATGATTTATAAATCTTGTGAAATAAAAAAACATTTTGTAGAAAAAGATGAATTTGAAAAAGGTGATCGTGCATTTTTAAATCTTGGTCACACTTATGGTCATGCACTTGAAACTTTATTTGATTATAAAAATATTTCTCATGGTGAAGCTATAGCAAAAGGAATTATATTTGAACTTCAAATTTCTAAAATTTTAGGGTTTACTTCTAATGAATATATAGACTCTATTATCGATATATTTAATCTTTATAGAATCGACTCAACACCTATGTATATTGAAGAAGAAGCTTTAGTAAATGTTATGAAAAAAGATAAAAAAAATACTCGTGATAAAATAAACTTTATTATAAATAAAAATGGAACTTTTGAAAATATGTCTATTGATAAAGAAATTATTCTTTTAACTAACAACTTCTTTAAAAATAGAATTTTAAAAGCTGTTATAGATATTGGAACTAACTCTTGTAGATTATTCATAGCTGAAGTTGAAAAAATAGATAACAAAATTGAAATTATTAACCCTTTATATAAAGACCTTGAGGTTTCAAGACTTGGTAAAAACTTAAATCAAACTGGTTTTTTATCTAAAGAATCTATTGAAAAAACATACAAAATAATAAAAAAATTCAAAGAAAAATCTGATTCTATGGGTGTTGCTGAAATTATTGCTTTTGCAACTGCAGCAACAAGAGAAGCTAGCAATGGAAGTTTATTTGTTCAAGGAATAAAAAATGAATTTAATATAAGTACTATTGTTATTCCAGGAGAAATAGAGGCAAAACTTAGCTTTAATGGAAATAGTAATATTTATAGAGAACAAATAGCTAGTATTGATGTTGGAGGTGGTAGTACTGAAATCACTATTGGAAACTATAAGGGAATTGATTATATTAAAAGTTTTCCTATTGGTGTAGTCAAATTAACTGAAATGTTTTTTGCTGAAGAAAATTATAGTGAAGAGACTTTACTGTCAGCACGGAACTACTTAAAAGGTTTTTTTAATGAATTAAGTAAATTTAGTCAGGATACTTTTAAAATTATTGGAGTAGCTGGAACTGTAACTACAAATGTTTCAATCTCAAAAAAATTACCTAAATTTATTGAAAAAGAGATAGATACTTATGTTCTTACAAAAATTGAACTTGAAGAAAATCTTTTTTTATTTTTAAGTAAAACCTTAGATGAACGTAAAAAAATTATTGGTTTAGAAGCTGATCGTGCTGATGTTATTATCGCTGGAAACCTTATTCTATTAACATTACTTCAAATTTTAAACAAAAAAAGCATTACTGTTTCAACTGTTGATAATTTAGAAGGAGGTATGGTATTAAATATATAATTATGATATAATTTAAAAATTCATTTATTTTTTAAAAATGATTATTAAGGAGGTAAAATGAAACTTTTATTAGATAGATGTTCAATTGGTGGTTGAGCAAGTAAAATAGGACCGGAGGTTCTTTCAAAATTATTAAAAAATCTTCCAAGTGTAGAAGACAAAAATTTAATTGTTGGATTTGATAAATCTGATGATGCTGCTGTATATAAAATAACTGATGATATAGCTTTAATACAAACTTTAGATTTCTTTACACCCATGACTGAGGATCCATATATCTTTGGGCAAATAGCTGCAGCTAACTCTTTAAGTGATGTTTATGCTATGGGTGGAGAACCTAAAACAGCTATGAATATAGTTTGTTTTCCTGAAAAAGAAAACATTGAAATTTTAGGTGAAATTTTAAAAGGTGGTGCTGAAAAAATAGCTGAATCTGGAGCTATCCTAAGTGGTGGGCACTCTATTCATGATCCAGAAGTAAAATATGGATTATCTGTAACTGGATTGGTTCATCCTGATAAAATTTTAAAAAATTATGGTTCTAAAGAAGGTGAGGTTTTAATAATTACTAAACCTTTAGGAACAGGTATTATTTCTACTGCTTCAAAAGTAGAAACTATACCCGAAGAAGCTAAAAAAGAATGGCTTCAAATTATGACAACCCTTAATAAATATTCTGCAGAAATTATTAGAGATTATTCTGTTAGTGCTTGTACAGATATTACTGGATTTGGATTTTTAGGACATGCTTATGAAATGGCTGTAGCTTCTGAAAAAACTTTTGTTTTAGAACAAGAACTTATTCCATATATCGAAATTGCAAAAGATTTTGCTAAAGAATTTTATATAAATTCTATGGGACAAAAAAATAGAAACTATTTAAATGATAAAGTTGATATCTCTTCTGTACCATTTTGGTTACAAGAAATTTTATTAGATCCTCAAACATCTGGTGGATTATTATTCTCTTTACCTTCAAACGAAGCTTCAGAGGTCATGGAAAAACTTAACAATTTAAGTATAAAATCGTCTTTAATAGGTACTGTTAATAAATTTAATGGGAAATATATTGTAGTTAGATAAGGAGTAATTTATGAATAACAAACAAACTCTTTTAAGGAATTTACCGAAAGTAGATAAAATAATTTCACTACTTGAAGAAGAGGAGTTTTTCAAAGATAAACCATATAAAGAAATTTATAATGCAGTTAATGAAAGTATCATTTTTTTTAGAAAAGGGATTTTAGAAAATACAATATCAGAATACTCTATTGAGGAAATTAAAAATAACATCATTAAATTTTTAAATAAAAATTTAGAATTCAATTTAAAAAGAGTCATCAATGGAACTGGTACAATATTACATACTAATTTAGGAAGATCTCTTTTTTCAAAAGAACTCTTAGAACACCTTCAAAATTCGCTTTGCGGTTATAATAATCTTGAATTTAATTTAAAAACAGGTGAAAGAGGAAGTAGATATTCCCATATTGAAGATATTATTTCTAAAGTTACTGGAGCTGAAGCTTCTCTTGTTGTTAATAATAACGCAGCGGCTGTTATGCTTTGTTTAAATGAATTTAGTAAAAATACTGAAGTTATTATTTCTAGAGGTGAACTTGTTGAAGTTGGTGGTTCTTTTAGAATACCTGATATTATGGAACTTTCAAATGCTAAACTTATTGAAATTGGAACTACTAACCGAACTCATTTAATTGACTATGAAAAAGCTATTAGTGAAAATACATCTATGCTTTTAAAGGTTCATACATCCAATTATCATGTGTCTGGATTTACTAAATCTGTTTCGAATAATGAGATCGCAAAATTAGCAAGAGAAAAAAATATTGTCTCTATGGAGGATTTAGGAAGTGGCGTTCTTATTGATTTTTCTAACTATGGTTTAAAAAAAGAACCTACTATATTAGAGTCGATCGAATCAGGAATTGATTTAATCACATTTAGTGGAGATAAACTACTTGGTGGTCCTCAATGTGGTATTATTCTTGGTAAGAAATTTTTAATTGATCGTTTGAAAAAAAATCAATTTTTAAGGGCTTTTAGAGTTTGTAAAATGACAATTAGTGCTCTTGAGTTTGTATTCAAACAATATTCTGATGAAAAAGTTGCAATAGAAAAAAACCCTACCCTAAATAGAATTCTAGAACCAATTTCTTCTGTTTTTGACAGAGCAATTCTTTTAAAAAATAGTTTAGAAAAAATTGATATTAGTTCTGATATCATCAAAACTGAAGCTATCATCGGTGGTGGATCTATGCCTAATGCCGTTATCAATAGTTATGGAGTAGCTATTAAATCTTTAGATGCGAACAAAATAAATCGTGCTTTATTAAAAGAAAAAATCCCTATTGTAGGAAGGATTCAAAACAATCAGTTTATTATTGATTTAAAAACAATTCATTTTGATGAGTATTCAATAATTATAGAAAATTTCAAAAGATTTTTAGAGAGTAATAATTTATGAGAAATATTATAATTGGAACTGCTGGACATATCGACCATGGTAAAACAACACTTGTAAAGATGTTAACAAATATAAATACCGACACAATGAAAGAAGAAAAAGAAAGAGGAATGACTATTGATCTTGGTTTCGCTCCTCTTTCAGTATCTGATAATGAAAATATAAGCATTGTTGATGTTCCTGGACACGAAAAATTTATAAAGAATATGGTTGCTGGAGCAAAAGGAATTGATTTTGTTTTATTCTTAATAGCTTGTGATGATGGTGTGATGCCTCAAACTATTGAACATAAAGAGATTCTAAAATTACTTCGTGTAAATAAAGGTATTGTTGTTCTTTCTAAAAGAGATTTGGTTAGTAAAGACAGAGTTGAAAATTTAAAATCTGAAATTAATACAATTTTTTCTGATGGCTTTTTTTCAAATTTTCCTTTTATAGAAGTTAGTTCTAAAGAACCTTCTACTTATACAGATTTATACAACCTTATAAAAGATGAGCTCTCTAAAAATTTCAATACTTTAAAAGAAGATAATTTAAATGAAGAATCTTTTAGACTTGATATAGATAAAATATATTCACCAAAAGGAGTTGGAACTATTGTAAGTGGTACAAGTATTGGTTCTATTATTAAAAGTGATACCTTGACTTTATTTCCCCTAAATATTCCTATTAAAATAAAAGGAATACAAGCTCATGGTAAAGATTGTATATCTATTGGAGCACATCAAAGATGTGCTTTAAATATAACTGGAATAAATGCTAATGATATTGAACGAGGAAATCTTCTTACAAATAGTAAATCTATTATTAATAGTAAAGTTCTAGATGTCTTATTCAGTTCTATATCTAATGATAGTATTCCTAAAAACAATACAAAAATTAGACTGCACATTGGAACTGGTGAATACTACGGAAAAATAAAATACCTTCAAGATAATTATACTAAAGATATTTTTTTTCAACTTGTAATGGATAAAGAAATTCCAGTAGATTTTAATGATATCGGTATTTTAAGAACTCTTTCAACTTCTGTTTTAATTGGTGGTATTCGTATTTTAACACCAAGAGGTGTTCCTACTAAAAAAAATAATATAGGTTATTTGAACAAGCTGAGATATTTAGCTTATAATAATCTAAATCTCTCTGAATATATTTTAAATAAAGATTCATTTATTTCTATTGATAATTTAAATATTGAATTTAATCTTCAAATTTCTATTGATAATTTAAAAGATGATATTATTTATTCAAAAGAAACAAATTCCATAATCCATATAAATAATTTTAATAAATTAAAAAATAGATTAAATCTTTATTTAGAAGAATTCCATAAAAAAAACCCTTTAAAAAAAGGTGTTCCTATAGCTACTATTAATAAACAATTCTTGAATGAAATTAACATTACTCATATTTTTAAAGATGAATATAAGTATTTAGATGGATTTGTAGCTTTAAATAGTTTCAAATTAAAACTTACTAAAGATGAAAAAAAAATTAAAGATGACATTTTAATTTTATTAAAAAATGAAACTTTTAGCGGTTTGAATAAAAAAATGCTCGATGAATATTTTAAAACTAAATTATTTAAAAATATTTTTAATTTCTTACTAAAAAATAATTTAATAGTAAATCTAGATGATATATTTATTTTAAAAGGATTTTATAATGAAGCTCTAAGTAGACTAAACTCACATTTTGAAAATGACAATTCTATATCACTTGCTCAATTTAGAGATCTTCTTGGATGTAGTAGGAAAATAGCTTTGATTTTTTTGGAACATTTTGATAAAAATAATATTACAAAAAAAATAAATAATTACAGAATTAAATATTAAAAAATCAGGAGAGGTTATTGCTCTCCTGATTTTTTAATATTTATTATTCTCTTTTCTATTATGTTTTATTCCACTCAAAAATTTAATGCCTATTCCAATTAGCATAAACATTAAAAGTCCACCATAATATAATTTTATTTTATCTAATTGCAAAGTTAAAGGTAGTGTAAAATTATAACCTGCAAATACAAAAGATACAAATGTCATAATACATACTGAAACCCCTGCAAATATTGAAATAGTTTTGTTTTTTGATATTTGGAAAGGCGATACTATATCTTTTTTTCTAAAGAATATATAGCTTAATCCTAAACAAAAATAAGGTAGTATTAACGCCATTGTAGTCATATCATATACTCTGTAATATAATTCTCCTGCAGCCGATCCTCCAAACGAATTTAAAGCTATAAATAAAAATGCTAAACTTGTTTGGAATATTAAAGCATTTATTAATATACCTGTTTTCTCTGATTTTTTTGTTAGCCAATTCGGAAAAGTTCCATTTGGTGCTTCACTAAATACCCCTGCAGCCAATGAAGTACTCCAAAGAATTAAAGCTACTAACGTTATTAATGTATATGCTAATCCCATTAATTTTACAAACCACATTCCCAATCCTATTTTGTCACCCATAAATTTAAATCCAGCTAATACTGCGTTTATTAATGATATTTTTTCAAAATCCTCTTGAGTCCCAAAAGCTGATACAGCTATAATTCCAATTACATATAGTGCCCCTATCAATAAAGACGCTATCAACAACCCTTTTACAAAGTTCTTTTCTGGATTTTTAACTTGATTTACATAAGGTCCTACAACTTCCCCACCTCCAAATGCAAATAATATCCATGAAAATGCACTTAAAGATTTTGCTAAATCTGTTTTAGAAGTTATATCTATTAAAAACATATCTGTCGTTAAATTCGTTGCACTATCTCCAATAATATGTAAATATATTCCAGTTCCTAAAAATATTAAAACTGTAAATAAAGATATATAACCTATCGGCTTTGATAATACTCCAATAGTTTTTTGGTATTTAACTCCTATTATTAAAGATATTACTAAAGCTATTAATGATAAAAATGCTGTTTGAAGATTTGACATATTTGCATCACCAAATACACCAAAACTTAAATATGTTGGTACTCTTGTTGCTAATGTTGGCAAATAAAATATATTTGCTATAAAATATGACCAAATTGCAAAATAAGCCATCTTTTTTCCTAAACCAATTTCTATCCACGAGTATATTCCACTAGTTCTTTCTTTTGCATAAGCTCCAAATTCTGCCATTATTAAACATAGTGGTAAAAAGTAAAAAATAATTCCTATTATTAACATTGTTGCGGAAGACATTCCTACTTCTTTAAAATTATTGGCAATATTACCAAATCCAAATACTCCTAAGAATATCATCATTACTAAAGATGATACAGATAGATATTTCTTATTCATTCAATTCTCCTCATTTCATAGTATATTTAAAAATAGATTCTATAATAACACCTTTATTAATAAAAATCAATTATTTTGTTTAATAAAGTTCTAAATTTTAGAGTATTATTTATATAATAAATATTGTATAATTAGATATAATTGAAATTAATTAAAGGAGAAAAAAATATGATTAAAGTTAATGCTATTGGACTAACTTGTCCTATGCCTGTTATTTTGACTAAAAATGCTTTAAAGTCCTTAGTTGAAGGTTCTATTGAAGTAACTGTAGATAATAAAATTTCTAAAGAAAATATAGAAAAATTCTCTAAAGAGATGGGATATTTTTTCAATACAAAAAATGATGGAGATATATTTTATATTGAAATAATAAAAAATGAATTAGCAACATTAAACCTTGATGTGAAAAATGATAAAAATACTGTTATTGTAATTGATTCGGACAAAATGGGAGAAGGTGATTCTGCCCTTGGAAATACTTTAATGCAAGGTTTTATATACACGCTTACAGAAATGGAAGATATTCCTAAATCTATAATTTTTTATAATAGAGGTGTCTTTTTAACTGCTGAAAATCAAAATACTATAAGTTACTTAAAATCTTTAGAAGATAGGGGCGTAGAAATTTTATCTTGTGGTGCTTGTATTAATTTCTATAATTTAGAAGCAACTTTAGGAACTGGTACTATAACTAACATGTATAATATTATTGATAAACAAATGAAAGCTTTAAAGGTGATAAAACCATAATGAATACACAAAAATTTTTAGTAATTACAATTGATTCAACTCACCTTGTAATGAAGATTGAAAAGTTTTTATTTGAAAATGGAATTTTAGTTCAAATAATACCTTTACCAGGAGAACTTAAATCAAGCTGTGGATTTGCTATAAAAACTGAAATAAATGATATTAAAAAAGTTATACAACTTTTAAAAGAAAATAATATTAAAGAGGATATATATGATATTTATCTTTGTGAAAAAATAGGCTTTAAAAAGAAATTTTCTGCTTTTCTTTTTTAATTATTTATGGTATAATAAATATATAAATTGGAAGCGGTTGAGTTACTGGTGTTCTCAGCAGTCTTCAAAACTGTCCTGGCGAGTCAAATCGCTGATAGGTTCGATTCCTATACGTTTCCGCCAATTTGAAATTTTTAGCCTCACTTAATTGTGAGGCTTTTTTATTCATATTAAAAAAATATTGAAATGTTAATGAAATTATGATACTATCTTTCTAAATAAACGTTCTTAATTTCACTAAAATAATTTGAAAAATATTTTTTTAGTACAGATTAAGGTCAAATAAAAGAATTACTCATATATATCCGTAATACGGTCGGAAGTTTCTACGGTTAACCTTAAATTAACCACTATGAGTGAATTAAATAGAATCTTAATCTATCTATTTTAGATTATCTATTTTTCACTTGTAGAAGATGAAAAAAGATAGTCTTTTTTTATTTTCTATTTAATATAGTTTAATCCAACTATATATTGAGTAAAATTCAAAAAAGAATTTTAGGAGGATTACAAATGAACAAAAACAAATCACCTTACCACTTAGACGGAGTTCCCGAATTAAAAACAGCTTTACCCTTAGGATTACAGCATATTTTGGCTATGTTTGTTAGTAACATTACACCTATTATAATAGTAGCTGGAGTTTTAGGTATTTCATCAGAACAAAAAACATTACTTATTCAAGCTTCTATGTTTGTTGCTGGTTTAAACACTTTAGTTCAAGCTTACACTCTTGGACCAATTGGAGCAAAATTACCAATTGTTGTGGGTACAAGTTTTGCATTTGTTCCAGTCGCTATTTCAATAGGAACAAGATATGGATTTGAAGGAGTTTTAGGTGCTGCTTTAATCGGTGGATTATTTGAAGGTCTTTTAGGATTAGTTATTAAAAGAGTCAGAAAATTTTTCCCGCCTATTGTAACAGGAGTTGTTGTTCTTTCTATTGGACTTTCTCTTTTACCAGTTGGAATTAAAAGTTTTGCAGGCGGAGTTGGTGCTACTGATTTTGGTTCTCTTGAGAACTTAGCAATTGGAAGTATTGTTCTTATGACTGTAGTTTTCTTCAAACAATTTACAAAAGGAATCTTAAGTACTGGTTCAATTTTTATTGGAACTATTGTTGGATTTATTGTGGCTTTAATTCTTGGAAAAGTTAATTTACAACCACTTCTTAGTGCAGACTATTTAACAATTCCAAAACCATTCATGTTTGGTTTTGCTTTTCATTTTGATGCTATCTTAGCTATGATATTAATGTTTATTGTTTCTGCTGTTGAAACTGTTGGAGATATGTCTGGTGTTACTATGGGTGGTGCAGGAAGAGAAACTACTGACAAAGAATTATCTGGTGGTATTCTTGCTGATGGACTTGGAAGTGCTTTAGCTGCAATGTTCTCTGTTTTACCTACAACCTCTTTCAGTCAAAACACTGGTATTATTGCCATGACTGGTATTATGAGCAGATTCGTAGTTGCTACAGGTGCAATGTTCTTAGTTATTGGAGCTTTTATCCCTAAAATTGGTGCTCTTTTCACAATCATACCTGCAAGTGTAATTGGCGGAAGTTTAGTTATGGTATTTGCTATGATATCTATTAGCGGAATTAATCTTATTACAAAAGATCCTTTAAAAGGTAGAAATTCTGTTATTTTAGCTGTATCTTTAGGACTTGGATATGGACTTGGGAATGTTCCAGAAGCTCTTGCTATATTCCCTGAAAGTGTAAAACTTATCTTTGGCGGCTCTGGAATCGTTGTTTCAGGTACGATTGCTGTTTTATTAAATCTTATTTTACCTTTAGACGAAGAAGTTAAAATAGCTGTAACTGAAGATATTTCTGTTACTAAAAACGTTGCATAAAAATTAGATTGAACTGGAGGTTTTAACTTGTTTTCTTTTTCAAAATTTTTTCTAGCATCTTCTATTGAAGAAGCATATTTAGAACTTTTAAAAAACAAAAAAAATATTGTGCTTGGGGGTACTTCTTATTTAAGAATGGGAAATACATCTTGGAATACTGCTATTGACTTATCAAACTTAAATTTAAACTGCATTCTAGAAAATGATGAATTTATTTCAATTGGAGCTATGACTACTTTTAGAGCTTTGGAAACAAATTCACTTCTAAAAAAATATTTTAAAGAAGTTTTTAATATGGCTTTAAAAGATATTATTGGAGTTCAATTTAGAAGTAATGTTACTGTTGGAGCAACAGTTTTTAGTAAATATGGATTTTCTGATTTAATTCCTGTTTTATTAGCTTTAAAAAGCAAGGTGAAATTTTTTAATGGTGGAATTTTATCTTTAGAAGATTTTTTAAAAGAAAACACCTTTAGAAAAGATATCTTAATAGAGGTTTTAATTCCTAAAAAATTATCTAAAATATCATTTCAAACTGTTAGAAAAAGTAAATCTGATTACTCTATTATAAATTTAGCTGTTTCTAATATTGATAATAACTTTACTATTGCTATTGGTTCTAGACCTGGAAAAGCTATGCTTGCAAAAAAAACTGCAACTATCTTAAACAAGAGTGGCGATTTCGAAAATAAACTCTTTGAAGCTATGAAGTGTATTGTTGAAGAAATTCCTTTAGACACAAATATGAGAGGCTCAAAATCTTATAGAGAACTTCTCTTAAAAGCTTTACTTAAAAAGGGAATTCAGGAGGTTACAAAATAATGCTATTAACTACTACTATAAATGGTAGAAAAAAACAGATTCTAATTAAAGATGATGATTATCTACTAGATGTTTTAAGAAAAGAAGGATATCTAAGCGTTAAAAGAGGTTGCGATACTGGTGCTTGTGGGCTTTGTACTGTTCTTTTAAATGGTTCTCCTATTCTTTCTTGCAGCACTCTTGCAGCTAGAGCTGAAGGAAAGCAAATTTCTACAATTGAAGCTTTTTCTGTAGAAGCTAAAAAATTTGCTTCATTTATGACTGCTGAAGGTGCTGAACAATGTGGTTTCTGTTCTCCTGGATTTACTTTAACTGTAATTGCTATGAATAATGAATTAAAAAACCCTACTGATGATGAAATAATCCATTATCTAAATGGTAATCTTTGTAGATGTAGTGGTTATGTATCACAGCTTAGAGCTATTAAAAACTTCATGAAGGAGATGAAAAATGAAAATAGTTAATACCTCTGTTAGAAAAGTTGATGGTATCGGGGTTGTTACTGGAAATCCCGCTTACACTGAAGACCTTATTCTAAATAATAACGTTTTGACTATTAAACTCCTTAGGTCTCCACATCCTTTTGCAAAAATTAAAACTATTGATACATCTATAGCTTTAAAAGTACCAGGTGTTGAAGCTATTTTTACTCATGAAGATACTCCTAAAACTAGATTTACATTAGCTGGCCAGAGTTTTCCTGAGCCATCTCCTTATGACAGAAGGATTTTAGATGAATATGTAAGGTATGTTGGTGATCCTGTTGCTATTATCGCTGCAGAAGATGAAAAATCTGCCCAAAAAGCAATTAACTTAATTAAAGTTCAATATGAAATATTAGAACCTATTTTAGATTTTGAGAAATCTATTGATTCTCATATAATAGTTCATCCTGAAGAAGTTCATACTAATTTTGAAATTGGTTATGAAAGAGAAAGAAATATTGCCTCTAAAGCTTATGCTGAAAAACCTGGTGTTGATGAAGGTTTCTTAAATAGTGATATTATACTTGAAAGAACTTATTACACTCAACCTCAAATGCATGCTATGATGGAAACGTATAGATCATATAGCTATTTCGATGTTAATGGAAGACTTACTACTGTTTCTTCTACTCAAATACCTTTTCATGTTAAAAGGCATCTTGCTCGAGCTTTAGAAATTCCCAGTAATAAAATCAGAGTTATCAAACCTAGAGTTGGTGGGGGATTCGGTGGTAAACAAACTGCAGTTTGTGAAATATATTCAGCTTTCGTAACATTAAAAACCAATAAACCATCTAAAATTATATATAATAGAAAAGAAACTCATACTTGTACAACTACAAGACATGCTATGAAATTAGATCTCAAAATTGGTTCTGATTTAGAAGGAAATATTAAAGCTATCGATATTAAAGTTCTTTCAAATGCTGGTGCTTATGGAGAACACGCACCAACAGTTACTTCATTAGTTTCATATAAGACTTTTCCACTTTATGATATGGTTCCAATGAGATTTAATGCGAATATAGTTTATTCAAATACAATGAATGCTGGTGCTTTTAGAGGTTATGGTGCTACCCAAGGGACTTTTGCTGTAGAATCTATAATTAATGAATTAGCTCACAAGCTCAATATAGATCCGACGGAAATTAGAATGAAAAACCTTGTCCAACCTTCTGATGACAACTATATTACTAGTGGAGATATTAAAAAATGTATCGAAATTGGAAAAGATAAATTCAATTGGAATAAAAAATTTATTGCTCGACAAATATCTCCTAACAAAGTTAGAGCTGCTGGAATGGCTGTTACAATGCAAGGATCTGGAATTGGTGGTATTGATACTGCTGCTGCAACTATAAAACTTGGAGATAGTGGCGATTTTACACTTATGATTGGTGTTACTGATATGGGACAAGGATGTGACACTGTTCTGACTCAGATGGCTGCTGAAGTTTTAAAAGTTCCTATGAATAAAGTCTGTATTCACTCAGCTGATACTGATTTGTCTCCTTATGATCCTGGAGCTTATGCATCAAGTGGAACATATGTAACTGGAAATGCTGTTATCATTGCGGCAAATAAAATGAGAGAAGAAATTATAAAAGGTGCTTCAAAACTTTTTAATACTAGAATTGAAGATATTCAATACTTAGAAAATTGTTTGAAAATTGCTGATAAAGTAATTTCTTTAGAAGAGTTTGCTCAACGTTCTATCTCTTTTGAAGGTATGAATCAAATCACAACGACTGGAACTTGGGGTGGGGCAACTTCTCCACCACCATTTATAGCTGGATTTGCTGAAGTTGAAATAGATACCCTTACTGGTGAAGTTGAGGTCCTTGATTTTTTGTCAGTTGTTGACTGTGGAACTACAATAAATCCTAATTTAGCTAGAGTTCAAGTTGAGGGTGGAACTTCCCAAGGCATTGGACTTGCTCTTTTTGAAGATATTAAATATGATAAAAAAGGAAAAGTTATGACTGATTCTTTAATGCAGTATAAAATTCCTTCAAGATTAGACTGCAAAAATATAAGAGTTGAATTTTCTGATTCTTATGAAAAAACTGGCCCTTTTGGAGCTAAATCAATTGGTGAAGTTGTTATAAATACTCCTGCTCCTGCTATTATTGATGCTATTTATAATGCTACTAAAGTTAGAATTAGATCTCTTCCTGCTACTTCTGAAAAAATTCTCACTGGAATTTTTAGTATTTAACATTATTGGAGGTATTTATGGCAGAAATTTTTAATATAAAAAAAGGTGATATTATCTCTATTACTGGAGCTGGTGGAAAAACTTCCTTAATGTTTTTTTTAGCAAATCATTTAAAGAAAAAAGGAACTGTCTTAATAGCTACTACAACTAAAATCTTCAAACCTAATATTAAAGAAAATAATAGTTTTATTTTCATATATCCTGAGGAGATTTTGAATATATCTCCTCAGGATAATTTTATACATATTTTTTGTCCAAAAATTGAGCACAACAAGATTCTTAGTGCTAGTTTTGAAGATTTAAATTTATTGAAATGTTATTTTGACTATGTTTTAATTGAAGCTGATGGAAGCGCTAATAAGCCTTTGAAAGGATGGAGAGATGATGAACCAAGCATTCCTCCAATCACAACTAAAACTATTGCTGTAGTTGACATTACAGCCTTAAATAAAGAAAAAAATGAAAACTCAATACACAGATTGGAAATCTTTCAAAAACAATATTTTAATTCCAACAAAATTATTCAAAAAATTGATTATATAAATTATATTAATCACAATAGATTTTTTAAAACTACTCAAAGTGAAAAAATACTATTTTTTAATAAAATTGAATCTTTCCAACTTTTTAAAGATTTTTTTAATATTGTAAATAAAGTAGAATTCTTCAACAATATCTATTTCGGTTCTGTTTTTAATAGTAGTTTTATAAAATTTAAAAATGTGACTCCTATTGTCTTAGCTGCTGGATTTTCTAAAAGATTCTCAGGAGATAAATTAGAATTCAAAATAACTAAACAAAAAAGTATTCTTGAGGTAACTCTTAAAAATATTTCAAATATAAGTTTTAAAGAAAAAATACTAGTTGGAAAAAATTGTTTTCATAGTAATTTGTCTCATTCTTATAATTTTAAATTTATTTTTAATGATAAGCCTGAAATTGGACAAAGCTATTCTGTTGTTTTAGGCACTTTAAATGCTTCATTTAACGGTTATTTATTTATTCCAGGAGATATGCCTTTTTTAAAAGCAAATACAATTTTAAAAATCATATATAAATTTCAATATAATAATAATATTATAGCTCCTTTTGTCAATGGTGAAAAAAGAGCCCCTATACTTTTCCCAAACACTTATTTTAACGAATTAGTAACTTTAAAAGGTGATAACGGAGGAAAAGATATCCTTAAAAAAAATAGTTTTATAAAATATCGTTTTAAAAACTCAAATGAGTTTTTTGATATAGATACAAGAGATGATTTACATAAATTAAAAATATTGGAGGAACAAATATGAAATTATTAGAAGAATACATTGAAAAATACGGATCTGTAACTGATAGTTCTATCCTTAAAGTAGATAGCTTTATCAATCATCAAATCGATCCTATATTAATGATAGAGATTGGAGAAGAATTTAAAAAACGTTTTGAAGGTAAAAATATTAATAAAATTCTTACTATTGAAGCTTCTGGAATTGCTATTGCTATTGCTGCTGCATATGCTTTTAAAGTTCCTATGGTTTTTGCTAAAAAGAAAAAACCATCTACTATGGGAGAGGCATATAATGCAAACGTACATTCTTTTACTAAAAAAACAGATTATAATATTACGGTTTCTAAAGAATTTTTATCTCCTGAAGATAATATTCTTGTTGTAGATGATTTTTTAGCTATGGGAAATGCTATTATTGGTTTAAAAAGTATTGTTGAACAAGCTGGAGCTAACCTTGCAGGTGTTGGAATAGTTATTGAAAAAGGATTCCAGCCAGGTAGTAGTATATTAAAAAAGCAAGGAATCCATTTAGAGTCCCTTGCTATTATTGAATCTTTAGAAGATAATATTATCACTTTAAGATAATTATTTAATAAGAGCTGGTAGAAATCCTAATATTGTAAATATTACTATAATAATTAGGATTTTTTTTCTCTCTTTTTTTAAAATTTCATTTTTCTTTAAAATTTCTTTATTTTTATAATTTTTTTTCCAATTAAAGTAACCGAGTAAAGATGATAATAGGTATCCTATAATATAACAGATAACATCTGCTATATCAAACGTACCTACAAACGTACCATGACCTCCATAAAGGCTTTGAATAACTTCTGTTGCTATTATAGAAGAAAGTACTATATTGAATATGTTCTGAGCTCTTTTATAATAATATCTATTGTGTAAAATAGATACTCCCATCGAAAATATCCATAGTCCATCAGGTAACGAGTATATAACCCAATTTGGAATATGTTTTCTATATACCCAAACTATTTTTCTAACTTCAATTAGATATGGATCTAAATTTAACATCTCTATAAACTGATAATAAAATAATTTTCTACTTCTGAACAATAGATATATTAAAACTCCTAATCCAAATGATGATAATACAATTAAAACTTTATATAGTAACCTCTTTTCCAAAAATACCTTTTTCATTTAGATATCCCACCACTTTCTCTATACCTTCCTCTAAAGTTTCGTAGCTAATTTCTGAATCATAACTGTATTTATCAATACTTTTTTGATAAAGTGGATCATAATAATTTACCATTAATTCTTCTGATAGTTTATCTATTTCATTATTTTTTAAAAGCTGTGAATATTCTTCATAAATTTCTTTTGGCACATATCTTTTAACTTTATCTAAACATTGTTGTAGCTCTTCTGCTGTAGCTCCTGCATAGTCTTCATTTATAACACTTATTCTATTTTTTATTGTTGTTTCTAATCCAATATGAATCCCCTCTCCTAAAGATTTGAAAATATCTTCATGTACATAAACATTTCCTATTCTTTTACTTTCACTTTCAGCTATTACATAATCAGGTTTATTTTTATATAAAAAATCGAAAATTAAAGAATCAAATCTTTTTTGACTTTGCTCTCTAGATTCACAAACTCCACCAAAAAAAGAACCTTTATGATCTGCCATTTTCTCCAAATCTAAAACTGAATACCCTTTTTCTTCTAAAGCATTCAATATTTTTGTTTTTCCTATTCCTGTTTTACCATGAAGAATAAAATATTTTACATTCTTATTATAAGTAGGTGTACTTTGTAATATATACTGTCTATAAGCTCGATATCCTCCATCTAATTTCCAAGTTGTGTATCCCAAAGCACAAAAAAGTGCAGACATTGATCCACTTCTCATTCCACCACGAGCACAATAAAAAACAATTCTTCCTTTAGCACGTTTTTGAACCTCTCTAAAAATTTCTGGTAATCTTTTAGATATTGCTTCAATCCCTAACTCTTTTGCTTTTTCAGGAGAAACTTTTTTATATGCTGTTCCTACTTCTATTCTCTCATCATCTAAAAGCAAAGGAATATTTATTGCACCTGGAATTCCCTCTTCTTCAAACTCTTTTGGAGTTCTTACGTCTATTAAAGTGTAGTTTTTTTCTTTTAATAAATCTTCATACTTTACTATAATCATTTTTGCCTCCATTTTTTTATAATTACGTATATAATACTATGATTTTCAAGAAAAATGAATATTATTTATATAAAAAACTTCTTTAATATGATAAAATTTATAATAAGTTTAATTTTTAGTATAGAAAGGATATTATGAAAACTAAATCAAAAGAACTATTAAAAACTATTTATGGATATAACCATTTTAGAAAAGGTCAAGATATTATTCTTGATTATATTATTTCTAAAAATGATATTTTAGGAGTTCTTCCTACTGGTGGGGGTAAATCAATTTGCTATCAAATTCCAGCTCTTTTATATCCTAATTTAACTATTGTTGTATCTCCACTTATATCTCTTATGAAAGATCAAGTAGATTCTTTAAAATATGTTGGAGTTAGAGCAGGTTTTTTAAACTCAACATTGAATAGAGAAGAGTATTTAAATATTATTTCTAGAATTAAAAATAGAGATATGAAACTTCTTTATATTGCACCCGAAAGATTAAATAACGAAAACTTTATAAATTTTATTAAAGATATACCTATATCTATTCTTGCTATAGACGAAGCTCATTGCATTTCACAATGGGGACATGATTTCAGAAAAAGTTATTTAGATATACCTAGATTTTTGAACAAAATAAAACAAAGACCACAAATATTAGCACTTACAGCTACTGCTACAAGTAAAGTTAGAGAAGATATCGTTCAAAAACTTAATTTGTATAAACCTAAAATTTATGTAGATGGATTTGATCGTGAAAATATAACCTTTAAAGTTAAAAAAAATGTTCTTCCAGAAGCTTTTATATCAGAATATATAAAGAAGAACTCTAAAAAATCTGGAATAATTTATGCTTCTACTAGAAAAGAAGTTGATAACTTATATAGTTATCTTCTTTTAAAAAAAGCTAATGTAGGTAAATATCACGCTGGATTGGATGAAAAAGAACGTTCTGAATTTCAAGAAAAATTTTTAAATGACGATATAAAAATTATGATTGCAACAAATGCTTTTGGAATGGGTATTAATAAATCTAATGTTAGATATGTTATTCATAGAAATATCCCTAAAGACTTAGAAAGCTATTATCAAGAAGCTGGTCGTGCTGGTAGAGATGGTGCTGCTTCTGAAGCTATTTTATTATTTTTTGAAGAAGATGTTTCTACTCAAGATTTTTTGATTGAACAAAATAAAAACTCTTCACTAGATTTGAAAGCAACAAAAAAGAAAAAATTATCTAGGATGATTGAATACACTTCTTTAGAAGGATGCTACAGAGAATATATTTTAAAATATTTTGGAGATAAACGAATTAAAAATTATTGTGGTAACTGTGGTAACTGTAAAAATTTCAAAGATATTAAGTCTTTTACTCTTGATGCTCAAAAGGTTTTTTCATGTATTGGTCGAACAAAAGAGAGTGTTGGAATATCAACTTTAACAAATATACTTATAGGAAAAATTGACAGTAAAATTGAGCGAAAAGAATATTTCAAACTCTCTACTTTTAATATTATGTCTTCTTATAAAAGAGTAGAATTAGAAGAGTTTATTTATTACCTTATATCAGAAAATTATTTAGAACAAAGTGCTGGTAGTTTTCCTACTCTAAAACTAACTTCAAAAGCATTTGAAGTATTAAAAAATTTAAAAACAGTTTTTAGAAAAAGCAATGAATTCATCACTTTTGATTATTTTGAAGATCCTTTATTTGAAAAATTAAATGAATTAAGAAAAGATATTGCTCAAAAAGAAGAAGTTCCACCATATATTATCTTCTCTGATTTAACTCTTATAGAATTAGCTGAAACAAAACCTAAAAACCGTTGGGAGATGTTAAAAGTTAGAGGAATTGGTAATCAAAAATTTAAAAATTATGGGGATTTATTTTTAAAAACTATCAATGAACTTTCACCACAAGAAGTTGATATGTTAGATATTGATAATCTTATTGATGAAAAATATTTAAAAGATGAAAAATTGTTACACTTAAAAAAAGCTTTGAATATTAATATTACAACAAATGAACTAAAAGAGATTCTTATAAAAACTCTTTTTATAGACTAAATATGGGGTGATTAAATGTTATTTGAATTTTTTATAGCAAAAAAACATATTTTTGAACATAAAAAACAAAGTTTTATTGGTATTGTTGGTATTGCTATTGGAATTATTGTTTTAACTGTTTCTATTGGAATTTCTAATGGATTGAATAAAAATATGATTGAAAGTATTTTATCGTTATCTAGCCATATTACTGTAATAGGAAATGAAAATATTTCTGAATCTGAAAATTTGGAAAATGTTTTTAAAAAATATCCTGAAGTTAAAGGAGTAATTCCAAAAGTTTCTACCCAAGGTCTTATAAAATATAATGGTATTTTAGGAACTTATATTTCTGGTGTAAAATTAGATGGACTTGATTTAGAAAAAGCTATTCCTGCTTTAAATTTAGATTCTAAAATTAAAAGAGGAAAAGTTGATTTAAATAATATGAAAGGAGTTCTTATTGGTGAAGAACTTTTGAATAGACTTGCTGCTTCAATCGGAGATTCAATCACAATTATTTCAGCTAATAATAAAGAGCTTCAACTTCAAATTATGGCAACATTTCAGAGTGGATATTATGATTACGATCTTTCAATGATTCTCTTACCACTTAAAACTGCACAATATATAACTGAAAGAGATAATACTATAAGCTCTATTGATTTAGTTTTAAAAAATCCATATGATGCTGATAAAATTTCAAATAGAATTTATTCTGAAACTGGACTTTATAACAGAACATGGGGAAGTTTAAATCAAAATCTTTTAAAAGCTCTTACTCTTGAAAAAACTGTTATGATTATTGGATTTTCTTTAATTGTTATTATAGCTGGATTCGTTGTTTGGGTTATTTTAAACACAATGGTTAGAGAAAAAATAAGGTATATAGGAATAATGAGATCTATGGGAATATCTCATAGCTCTGTTGTAAAAATATTTTTAATTCAAGGAGTTCTTCTTGGTTTTGTTGGTATTATATTCGGAGTATTTATTTCTTTGTTTTTACTTTGGTATATAAAAACTTATTCTTTGCCTGGAATATCTTCTATTTACTATCTTACTAAGGTACCAATAGAGTTATCAATTAAAGAGATGTTAACTATCATTGGTGCTAATACTTTTTTAATTTTCTTATCAAGCATATTTCCAGCATATAGAGCTGGAAAACTAAAAATTGTGGAGGCTTTAAGACATGACTAATAAAATTATACTTGAATTAAAAAATATCTGTAAAAATTATTCAACTAAGAATGAAACTTTGGAAATCGTTAAAAATCTTGATTTGAAAATTGAAGAAGGGGATTTCATATCAATTCTTGGTCAATCTGGGTCTGGAAAAACTACCCTTTTAAATTTAATTGGACTTTTAGATTCACCTACATCTGGCGAAATATATATTGATGGCGAAAATATATCAGTAAATAGTTCTAATATTGATTTAATTAGAAATAAAACAATTGGATTTGTTTTCCAGTTTCATTATCTTTTACCTGAATTTACAGCTCTTGAAAATGTTATGATTCCAGCTTTAACACAAAATTTCTCTAAAAAAAATGAAATAGAAAAGAAAGCCTTAAAACTTCTTCAAGATGTTGGAGTTGATGAAAGAGCTCATCATAAACCGACTGAGCTTTCTGGGGGAGAAAAACAAAGAGTTGCTATTGCTAGAGCTTTAATTAATGATCCTAAAATACTCTTGCTTGATGAACCTACTGGAAATTTAGATAATGAAACAAGCGAAAAAATATTTAATATTTTTAAACAAATTAACAAAAAAAACCGTCAAACCATTATAACAGTAACACATTCAAGAGAACTTTCTGATATATCTAATAAAAAATTATTTTTAAAAAAAGGAATTCTTTCAGAACAGTAGTATAGATATACTAGAAAGTTACTAATATCCATAAGGGGTGGTTTGTATGAAAATAAACTATAATACTAACGGAGATTTTATCCTTACAGAGGCTATAAAAGGTCATTGTGAAAAGAACTTTGTTAAATTAAAAAAATTCTTTGATAATATTTTAACTGTTAATGTTACATTGTCAGCTACAAAATCTAAATCTGGACCTTTACAAAGGGTAGATGCTAGAGTTCATGTAAATGGTAGTGTTATTAAAGGGGTTTATACAGATGATGATCTTTACAACGCTATAGATCGTGTTACTGATATGTTAGCAAAACAAATCAAAAAACATAAAGAAAAGTTGAGAGATAACAATCATGGTGCTCATATGCTAGCTATTGATAAAAAAATAACTTTTGAACCTAATGAAAATTCTATTACTGTTGAATCTACAAAAAAAATTGAAAGTATCACAGTTAATCCAAGACCTATGGATGTTGAAGAGGCTATATTACAACTAGAAGCTTTAAATAAAGATTTCTATGTTTTTACTAATTCTGAATCAAATGATATGAATATTGTTTATAAAAAAAGAAGTGGAGATTATGGTCACATAGAACCTGCTCATTTCTAAAACATATTAGAATCCTAGTAAGGCTAGGGTTCTTTTTTTTATATAAAATAAACTGGTTTATTTTATTCGTTAAATATGGTAAAATATTGTTATTATGAACAAATTTATTATATATTTAGGAGGATAAAATTGAAAAAAACAGATATTAAAATTGTCGATATCAAGAAAAGTTTCGACGGAGTTGATGTTTTGAAAAATATTAACTTAGAGATTAAGGATGGAGAGTTTTTTTCTATTTTGGGTCCATCTGGATGTGGTAAGACTACTCTGTTAAGAATGATTGCAGGATTTATAGCTCCAGATAGCGGAGCAATCTATCTAGGAGATGAGAATATAGTTGATTTAGTGCCAAATAAAAGAAATGTAAATACAATTTTCCAAAAATACGCATTATTCCCTCATTTAACAGTTTATGAAAATGTTGCTTTCCCACTTAGATTAAAAAAACTTGATGAAAAAACAATTGATACTGAAGTAAAAAAATTCATTGAGCTTGTTGATTTGAAAGATCATATTTACAAAAAACCAAATCAACTTTCTGGTGGACAACAACAAAGAGTTTCTATCGCTAGAGCCCTTATTAACAAACCTGGGGTTTTACTACTTGACGAACCATTATCTGCATTAGACGCGAAATTAAGACAAAATCTTTTAATTGAATTAGACAACATTCATGACGAGGTTGGTATAACATTTATTTTTATTACCCATGATCAACAAGAAGCACTTTCTATTTCAGATAGAATTGCTGTTATGAATAAAGGAGAAGTTTTACAAGTTGGAACTCCTGCTGAAGTTTATGAAGCCCCTGCTGATACATTTGTAGCAGATTTTATAGGTGAAAACAATTTCTTTGACGGTTTAGTCACTGAGATTTTTGATGAAACTTATGGAAAAGTTATGAGTAATTTAGTTGGCGAACTTATTTTTGAACTTGATAAAAAAGTTAAAGTTGGAGATAAAATTAGAGTTTCAATTAGACCTGAAAAAATTAGAGTTTCCAAGCAAATTCCAACTGGACTTTCAAACAAGCACAACACTTTAAAAGTTTATGTTGATGAACTTATATACTCTGGATTCCAAAGTAAGTATTTCGTATGGGTTAACGGAGACAAAAATATATTATTTAAAGCTTTTAAACAACATGCTGTTTATTTCGATGAAGAAGACAATGATACAATACACTGGAATGAAGATGCTTATATATCATGGCATGCTGATGATAGCTTCTTAGTTGAGGTGATATAAATTGAAAAAGATTTCTTCAGGTAATTTATATAGTATTCCATTAACTCTATGGATGTCTATTTTCTTTGTTATTCCTATGCTTATTGTTTTAAGTTATGCTTTTTTAACAAAAGGTACTTATGGTGGTGTTCAAATGATCTTCACTTTAAAAAACTTTAGTATCTTTTTAGAACCTGTATTTTTAAAAATATTATTTAGAACGACTTATATATCAGCTATAGTAACTTTTTTTACAGTTTTATTAGCTATTCCAACAGCATATTTTATAGCTAGATCTAAATTTAAACAACAACTCTTAATTTTGATAATTATTCCATTTTGGACTAATTTTTTAATTAGAATATATGCTTGGATCTCTATTTTAGGTTCTAATGGATTTTTAAATACTTTTTTAATAAAATTTGGCATTATTGATAAACCATTAAGCCTTTTATATAATACTGGTTCTGTAATTTTAATAACAGTTTATACAAGTTTACCATTTGCTATATTACCTTTATACTCTATTATTGAAAAATTTGATTTTTCACTTGTTGAAGCTGCTAGAGATTTAGGAGCATCTAATGGACAAGCTTTTGTAAAGGTTTTTTTACCTAATATAAAATCAGGAATTGTTACAGCTATTCTTTTTACATTTATTCCTTCTATGGGATCTTATGCTATACCTAAACTTGTTGGTGGAACTAAAGCTACTATGCTTGGAAATGTTATAGCACAGCATCTTATTGTTACTAGAAATTGGCCTTTGGCTTCGGCTATATCCGCTGTACTCATTTTAGTTACATCTATTGCTCTTTTAATTTTTATGAGAGTAGAAAAAAAATCTAAGGGGGCTGAAAATGAATAAAAGAAGAACATCTTTATTTATTTTTATTTTATCAATGGTATTCTTTTACTTGCCTCTATTAATTCTTGTTATATATTCTTTTAACGAGGGTAGATCAAGTTCGTGGCAAGGATTTTCTTTGAAGTGGTATAAAGAATTATTTTTATATTCTGATAATATTTGGAAAGCTTTTAAATATAGCTTAATTATTGGTCTTGTTTCTAGTGCTATTTCTACTTTAATTGGAACTCTTGGAGCTATTGGTTTACACTGGTATAATTTTAAACATAAAGATTATTTAAAAATAGTGACTTTTTTACCGTTAGTTATTCCCGATATAATTTTAGGTGTTTCTCTTTTAATTATGTTTGCAACAATTAAACTAGAACTTGGTCTTACTAGTATTTTTATAGCTCATACAACATTTAATATTCCTTTTGTTTTATTCATTGTTTTATCTAGATTGGGTGAGTTTGATTACTCGATTGTTGAAGCTTCTTACGATTTAGGAGCAAATGAATTTCAAACTTTAAAAAAGGTTATACTTCCTATGTTAACTCCAGCTATAATTTCAGGATTTTTAATATCATTAACTTTATCTCTTGATGATTTTGTTACAACCTTCTTTGTTGCTGGACCTGGTTCTTCAACTTTACCATTAAGAATATACTCTATGATTAGATTGGGAGTTTCTCCTGTTGTTAATGCATTATCTGTTTTACTAATTGTTTTATCTATTGCTTTAACTCTTTCTACAAAAAGTTTACAAAAGTACTTTGTAAAATAAGAGTTTATATAGTATAATACTATCAGTAAATACAGGAGGGTACATATGAAAAAAATCATTAAATTACTATCTCTAGTGATATTATTAGCTGTTATGACAGCTTGTTCATCTACTAGTAAGTCTCAAGCAGTAAAATATAACGATATCAGAGCTACTTTTGTTACAAGTCAAGGTGATATTAGTTTCTATTTATATCCTGAAGCATCACCAGTAACTGTGGCTAATTTTATAAATTTAGCTAAAAGAGGATTCTATGATAACACTAAAATACATAGAGCCGTTGAGAACTTTGTTGTTCAAGGTGGAGATCCTACTGGCAGAGGAGATGGAGGTCCTGGTTACTCTATTCCAGATGAATTCTCTAAATGGTTGGATTTCTATCAACCTGGAATATTAGCTATGGCTAATACTGGACCTGAAACAGGTGGTTCGCAATTCTTCTTTACACTTTATCCTGCTGATTGGTTAAATAATAAACACACTATATTTGGGGAATTTATAGAAGAAAAAGATTTTAATAATATTAAAAAATTAGAGGTTGGAGATGTTATTAAAGAGATTAAATTTACAGGTGATGTAGACTTATTTTTATCTCTAAATAAGTCTGGAATAGAAGAGTGGAATGCTATATTAGATGAAAAGTTCCCAAACTTAAAAAAATATCCCATAAAAGATAAAAATGAGTTTAGTGGAGATGTTCAAGCTTATTATGATGAATTAAAAGGTATCTATACTAAAAAAGATGCAAAAGCTCAAAATGAAAAAGAATGGTTAATTCCTAGATTCATTAGAGCAACTGAAAATAAAATTAAAGAAACTAAGAATAACTAATAAAATTTAATAAAAAAGGTACTTTTTTCAAATAAATGAAGAAAGTACCTTTTTTTTATTCTTGAACCACTTTAACTTTTCTTATCATATCCATTGCTTCAAAGCCACCTTTTAAAATAACTTTTACAAATGAATTTGGATTTGCTGCTTCAACTATCTCTTCTCCAGCCTTTGTTATTAAAGTCATTTTAGGCATCTCTATAACTCTTGGTTTTCCCGAAGTTGTTATAATTTCTAATGATTCTCCTGCTAAAACTCTATTTCTAATACCTAAAAGATATTCATTTTCACCTAGTTTTTCTTCAATTTTTGCAACTAATTGATGAGTTTGACTATATGAATTTCTATCATTATAGTTATTTGCTTCTTCTCCTGGTTGTCCATTATAAAATCCTTGAGTGTATGATCTATTTGATGTAGACTGTATCTCTTCCATCCATGTTGGATCATACTCATAATTTCCTGAATAATATTTATTTACTGCTTCTTTATATACCTTTACAGCATTAGAAACATAATAGATACCTTTCATTCTTCCTTCAATTTTTAATGAATCTACACCTAAAGCAAGAATTTTATCTATAATCTCTATTGTACATAAATCTTTTGAATTGAAAATATATGTTCCTCTTTCATCTTCATAAACTGGCATATACTCATTTGGTCTAGTTTCTTCAACTAAGTTATACTTCCATCTGCATGATTGTGCACAATCTCCTCTATTAGCATCTCTACCTGTCATATAGTTACTTAATAAGCATCTACCTGATATAGACATACACATAGCTCCATGCACAAATACCTCTAATTCAATATCTGGTACTTTAGATCTAATTTCAGCTATATTATCCAAAGATATTTCTCTTGCTAAAACTACTCTTTTTGCTCCTAAATCTTTCCACATTTTTACAGAACGCCAGTTTGTATTACTTGCTTGAGTACTTACACTAATATTCAAATTAGTATTTTCTTTTACAACTTGAAATACTCCTAAATCTGCAACAATAACCCCATCTACACCAATTTTTTCTAAAAACATTACATAATCTGGTAATGTTTCTAACTCACTATTATGTGGTATTATATTTAATGCAACATATACTCTTTTTTCCATTGAATGTGCATATTCAACAGCTTCTTTTAACTCATCGTCATTAAAATTATGACTTCCAGCTCTCAGGTTAAACATCTTTCCACCTAAGAAAACTGCATCTGCTCCATAATGGAAAGCCATTTTCATTTTTTCCATATTTCCTGCTGGAGCTAATAATTCTGCTCTTTTCATATTTTTTCACCCTTCTTTAATCAATCTTAGTTGTAAAATCTCCAAACTTTGTAATTTCGTGGAAGAACTTTAAATTTAAAGTTCCAACTGGTCCATTTCTTTGTTTACCTATGATAACTTCTGTTATTCCTTTTTGTTCTGAATCATCATTATAATAATCATCTCTATATAAAAATACAACCATATCAGCATCCTGCTCTATAGCTCCAGATTCTCTTAAATCTGAAAGCATTGGTCTTCTATCGGCTCTTTGTTCTGGAGCACGAGAAAGTTGTGATAACGCTATTATAGGTATATCTAACTCTCTTGCTATACCTTTTAGAGATCTAGATATATCAGAAATTTCTTGTTGTCTATTATCTGATTTTCCACTTGTTCCTTTTATTAATTGTAAATAGTCAATTACAATCATATCTAACTTTCCTGCTGATTTTAGTCTTCTAGCTATAGATCTAATCTCTAAAACATTTACATTTGGAACATCTGCTATATTTATTTCGACATTTGCTAATCTACCACTTGCTATTCCTAATTTTCCCCAATCATCTTCACTTAGGAATCCATTTCTTATCTTTTGTAATCCTATACCAGCTTCCATAGCTAAAAGTCTTTGTAATAACTGTGAACTTGACATCTCCAAACTAAATACCAAAACTCCTTTTCCACCTTTCATAGCTGCGTTTAATGCTAAGTTTAATGCAAAAGCTGTTTTTCCCATTGAAGGTCTTGCTGCTAAAATTACCAAGTCTGAAGGATGAAATCCACTCGTCATTTCATCAAAATGTTTAAATCCTGTTGAAATTCCTGTTGAAATTCCTTTGTTTTGAAGAAGATGCTCTAATCTTCCAAACTCATTTGTTACGACTTCTTTTAAACTAATTATATCTTTTGATTCTTTACTTTCAGAAACCTTAAATATCATACTCTCTGCTTTATCTAAAATTGTATCTACATCTTCATAACCTTCATATGTCATCTCTACTATTTTAGTTCCTATATCTCCAAGTTTTCTTAGTGTAGATTTTTCTTTTATAATTTTTGCATATGTTAAAATATTTGCAGCCGTTGGTACTTCCTCTATAATTTCATAAAAAATAGCTTCTCCACCAATGGCATCGAATTTATCTTTTCTTTTTAGTCTATCCATTACAATTATAGGATCTATTGATTCACTTGAATTATATACCTCTTGCATTACTTCAAAAATTATTTTATGAGCCATTTTATAAAAATCACTTGAAGTAATAATCTCTATTACCTCACTGAATATATCAGGCTTTAAAAAAATACCACCTAAAACTGATCTCTCAGCTTCTAAACTACTTGGAATTTTTCTAAGTTTTTCTATATCTTCCATATTTCACTATCCTTTTATTACTACTAAAACCTCAGCTTTTACATCTGTATGTAGTTTTACAATTGCTTTATGCTCTCCTAAGCTTTTAATAGTGCACTCTATTTTTTTTCTATCTATATCTAATCCAAATACTTTTTTCAATTCTGATGATACCTCTTTATTTGTTATTGCTCCAAATAGTTTTCCATTATCTCCAATTTTAGCTGTTATTGAAAGTTTTTTACTTTCTAACAATTCTTTTATAACAATAGATTTTTGCTTGTCTTCTTCAGCTTTTTTAGCATCTTTATTCTTTTTATTTTCTATCTTTTTTAACTCTTCTGGAGTTGCTATAATTCCTTTATTATTTTTCAATAGGAAATTTTTTACATATCCTTCAGAAACGCTTACAATTTCACCTTTTCTTCCTTGCCCTGCTACATCAGCTGTTAAAATTACTTGTATTTTTGACATAAAAATTCCTCCCAAATGCTGTATTTTATCTTACTACTTTTATTCTTATTCCACTTGCTAAACCACCAAAAATAAATGCTAAATCTGGTGAAATTAAAGTTAACAAAACTCCTACTACAAAACATATTGATTGTTTTTTTACTTTTCCATTTAATATTCCTGTTGCTATTTTTATGAAGTACATAATATAAATAAGTTTTAAAATATTTAAAATATTTTCTGTTAAACTTCCTCCTAAAGAAGTATATTTATCTATAAAGAATATAGAAATATAAGGTATTAACCAAAAATAAGACACATCCCACTCTAAAAACTTTTCTTTATTTAAGAAATAGTATGTTAAAAATACTGTCATACTTATATATACAAATATTAAATATGTAAAGTTATCTTTTATAAATTTAAATGCATTATCTACTTCATATTTAGTAAAAGAAGTTTTTTGTATATATATGTCTTTTAATTGTTCAAAACCTAAATTAAATCCAATTCTATTAAAGTATACATAAATAGATATTAAAATACTTACTATTAAAGTGGTAATAAAAATCTTATCAAATTCTTTTACTTTTGTTCCATACTTTTTAAAAATATAGTATAAAACTTCTATTGATACAAAAACTCCTAAATAAGTTATCAAAAACTTTGTATCTATCCAACCAATAGCTAATACTGCTACTATATTTGTTATAATTTTAGTTTTCAAATTTGCATTTTCTAATTTTTTAATTTTATAAAAAGGTAATATCCAACTTAAAAAAGGTAGTGATGTTGAAACTAAAAATAATGCTGCTATTATTATTCCTGTAATAAAAAACATTTATCCTCCTAAATCCAATCAGGATAATTATACCATAAAGGTAGAGTTTTGTTAAGCTATAATATTTCTCCACCAAAAAAATCAATTATTTTTTTAGAGAAATCCTCTCCTGAAACTCTATCTTTATTTTTATTAACCTCTTGTAATTCGTACTTTATAATAATTTTTGACTTTAAAACTTTTCTAACAATATCTATAAATAAAGTTCTATAAGGCTCAGATTCCATCATATTTTTTGCAAAGCTTTGGTCATTTGAAAATCCTACAACTAGTGTATTATTTGAAAAATCTTTAAAATAAGCTTTAACTAAAAAAGCTCCAAAAGTTATTTTTGTTTTTTTAGCTTCATCAACTATTTTATCCCAAGAACCTTTTACATTATCATAACTTATTTTTGAAACAGTCTCGACTTCTTCTATCTCTAAAGATTTTTTTTCTTCAGAATTATACACAGATTCTTGAACTTTTTCTATAATTTTTTCCACTATAATCTCTTTTTTTTCTGTTAATCTATTTAAAATTACATAGCCTACTAATCTTTTATCCTCTTCATAACGAAATTTTGATAAAATATCATAAACTATATCTATTATGCTTAATCCTTTTTCTATATTAAGATCACCTTTTAAAATTCTATCCTTAGATCTTTTTGCTAAATCTTTAAAAAACAGCTCTATATCTATTGAATTTTTCCAAATGTCTTCTAAAAGTTCTATTCCACCAGAATAATTAGATTTTTCTATAATTTCTATAAAATTATCTACTATTCTTATAGGTGTTATTCCTAAAACATCCTCTGTTTTTTCAATAGTTATATTTTTATTTTCTGTATTTATCATCAATCTTTCTAAAATAGATATTGAATCTCTCATACTTCCACCAGATGATTCATATATTGCAACTAAACTTGCTTCGTCTACAGAATATCCTTCACTGTTTACTATATACAAAAGTTTTTCTCTCATATCTTTGTAATTAACACTTTTAAAATCATATCTTTGGCATCTTGATATAATAGTAGGCAATATTTTGTCAGGTTCTGTTGTGGCTAAAATAAATAATACATGTTCTGGAGGCTCTTCTAATGTTTTTAATAGTGCATTAAAGGCCTCTTTTGTTAACATATGAACTTCATCTATTATATAAACTTTTTTTCTTCCTTTTGTAGGGCTATAATTTATTTTCTCTTTTAATTGTCTTATTTCATCTATTCCTCTATTTGATGCAGCATCAATCTCTATCAAATCTAAAAAATTCCCTTTTGAAATTTCTATACAATTTTCACAAATGTTACAAGGAGTATCTGTTATGCCATTTGTCAAACAATTTAATCCTTTTGCCATCAATCTAGCTATAGATGTTTTTCCAACACCACGTGGCCCAGTAAATAGATAAGCATGAGCTAACCTATTTGATTTTAAAGAGTTTTTTAAAGTTTTAACAATTTCTTGCTCACCTGCAATTTCGTCAAATCCTTTTGGTCTATATTTTCTATATAATGTTACGTGCATTTCTCCTCCTAAGGTTTATAATCTATTCTAAGCCATAGTTATTCATCTTAGTTCTCAATGTATTTCTCGTTATTCCAAGCAGCTCAGCTGTTTCTACTTTTTTACCACTTGTAATCTCTAAAACTTGACGTATTAACTCTTTTTCAACTTTTGATATTACTATTCCATAATAATTATTTTGCTTATTATTTTTTAATCCTAAAAGTTCTCCTTCTATCCAATCGGTTAATATCCAGCTTTGGTTATCACCTTTTCTTTTAGAAACTTTGTTCCCAGTAACATTTCCTGGTAACTCTTCCACTAGAATAGATGAACCTCTACAAAGAGCTATTGCTGATTTTACAGCGTTCTTTAATTCATTTACATTTCCTGGCCAATCATATCTCATTACTTTTTTCATTGCTGGTTTACTTACACCTTTTACAGCTTTGTGTAGTTCTAAATTACATTCTGCTAGATACTGATCAATTATAAATGGTATATCATCTTTTCTCTCTCTTAAAGGAGGTATATTTATTTCTAGAATTTTAAGCTTATTATACAATTCATCTATAAACATTTTTTTATTTATTAACTCTTCTAAGTTTTCACTCGTAGTTGCTACAATTCTTATATCTGTTTCAATAGGTTCTGATCCACCCATTCTAAAAAATTCTCCTTCTTGTAATAGATATAAAATTTTTGATTGCATATCTAAACTTAAAGATTCTATATTTCCTAAATGCAATGTTCCACCATTAGCTTTTTCTAAATCTCCTATTTGCAAGAATACTGCACCTTCAAAAGCTCCTTTTTCATATCCAAATAACTTTCTTTCTAAAAGATTATTTTGAAATGATGTACAATTAAGTGTTAAAAAAGGTTTTGAATTCCAATCACTAAATTGATGTATTGCTGTTGCAACACTACTTTTTCCTGTTCCTTTTTCTCCCACAACTAAAACTGGGATTCTACTATTAGAAACTCTTCCTATCATTTTATAGACTTCCACAATCTCTTTTGTTTGGCCTATTAATTTATCACCTGTATTCTTATTTCTATCTACTCTTTCAGCTAAAAGTTTATGATCTTTTACTGCTTTTTCTAAAACTTTACTAATCTCTTTTGGGCTAATTGGCTTTAAAATATAGTCATAAGCTCCTGCTTTTATCACACCTGCAATCAATTTTAAGTTTGATGTCTCTCCCATTATTACTATAACTGATTTTTTATGTGTTTCTGTAATTTTTTTTACAAGGTTTACTAAAGCCTCTTGTTGAAGATTTGTTTCATCTATAACAATTGCCTCATATTTCCTCTCTTTTAAAAGTTCTACAAAAGAACTTATATTTTCTGCAAACCTTAATTCATTTTCAAAATTACATTCTAACTCATCTTTTAATTCACTTTCTAATCTAAATCCTAAAAGAGTCAAATCACTTCACCATCCTCTAATTTCTACTTCTAATTTGAAATTCCTAATAATTTAAAACTATATTCTAGTGTTACATTCCCTTTTATATTTAACCCATTTTTAGTTAAAAATATTTTCCAAGTTCTTGCAATTTCTTCTATAGCCATATTAATTTCTGGAACTCCACTACCTTTTTCTATAAATACCGATGAAACTTTCCCCGACTCATCTATTTTAATTTTTAATAATACTTTCCCTTGCATTCCTCTTAATTGAGCTGCTTCTGGATACTTTGGTTCTCTATTGCTTTGATCCCACTTTGCAATAACATCTCCATCTTCTACTCCTAATTTATATCCACTTGGAAGACCTGCTACTCCATTTTTTTCAACCATAGTTTTAAAACTTAGCTTTTCTTCTGTCTCCCCTTGAAAAGCTATCTCTTTAGAATTATTATCTAATTCGTATTCCATAGTTTTTTCTAAAATAGTTTCTTCTTTAGATATGGTTATATTTTTAGTGACATCTAGTATTGATTTTGATTGTAGCTCTTCTAAATTCTGTTTCTCTAAAAGCTCATTTTTGAAATCGCTATTAACCTCTCTTCTAGAAGGACTATCAATAGCTAAAAATTCTGTTTCTCTTTTTGTTATATTTTTAGCTAAATCATCTAGCGATAATTTTTTCACCTCTTTTACCTCTATTTTTTTTTCTAATGGTTTTATTTCTTCTTTCGGTAAAATTTTCTTTTCTTCTTTTTTCTTTTCTTTTACTGGATTAACTTTTTTCTTCGGTTCAGATTTTTTTATTGTTTTCTTTTGAGCTGTTTCAAAAGCTACTAATCCTACCTTCAATTTTTTATCCACTATTTTATCTACTTTAATCCCTGGAACTAAAAACAAAATAATAAGGTTTATAACTATTGATATAATAAGTATTTTAAAATCGCTATTTTGTCTCTTCATAGATATGCCCCTACTTTCCAGGCGAAGCTGTATCTATATCTAAAGAGATCGCTCCTGCCTCTTTGGCTGCTGTCATTGCCTCTACTATTACACCATGAGTTACTGTTTTATCAGCACTTATTATTACATTTTTATCCTCTGATTCTTCTAGTTTTTTTATTAAAATATTTTTTAAATCTTTTGGATTAATAGAATCTCTTTTACTTATACCATTTTCTTTATAACTAATAAAATACTCTCTATTTTTAGTCACAATTACTTGTAATTCATTAACTGGCTTAGCACTTTTTACAGTAGACGTAGGCAAATCTATTTTTATACTACTATTTACATCTTCAAAAGTTGTTGCAACTAAGAAAAATATTAATAATAAAAACACTACATCTATCAAGGGAGTTAATTCAAGTATTAAAGAATTACCTGATCTTCTTTTAATTCTGTTAAGTTTCATGCTCCCCCTCCTTTATTTTCTGAAATAATTTACTAGTTCTGCACTACCTTTTTCCATATCATTTATTTGATCGTCAATTTTCTTATTAAAATAATTATATAAAATTATTGATGGTATTGCAACAAATAATCCTCCAGCTGTTGTTAATAAAGCTTGAGATATTCCACTTGCTAAAACTGATGCATCTCCTGTTCCATGTACTGATACGGCTTGGAAAGCTTTTATCATTCCTGTAACTGTTCCTAATAATCCAATTAAAGGAGTTGTATGAGCTACAACCGATAATAACCACATATTTTTTTCTAACTTTGGAATTTGTGATAAAGCTACCTCTCTTGCTTTCTCTTCTAAAGTTTCAACATTTGTACTTCTTGTTTTGTACCAATATATTAAAACTTCTTTTATTACTTTTGCAGTAGAACTCTTTTGATTTCCTAAAGCTGTTATAGCTCCTTTTATATCATTTTTTTCAATTGCATTACGTAGTATAGGTCTTATTCTTGACATATCTATATTTTCATTTGTTTTAAAATAAATTATTCTTTCAATTATTGCATAAACACCTAATATTGACATGAAAACTATAAAATACATCAGTATTCCACCATTTGCTAACCAGTACATCTGAAACCTCCCAATTTTTATCAAATTTTATTTATAACGCTATTCCTAATGTTACCAACGCTACTACTCCGATTATATACTTCCAAATTGGAGTTTTCTTTTCAGTTTCTGTAAGACTTTTATTCATTGAATCATTGCTTTCATCTAATTGAATCACTTGTTTTTGATCTTTGAATTTATCTGCACTTATATTTGTATCTTCTATTTTGATTACTTTCTTTTCTAGCTTAAGATTGTTTTCTTTTGGATAGCTTTCTAATTGCTCTTTATTAACACCAGTTACCTGCTTATCAATAATAACATTCTCATTAGCAAAAATTCCTAAAGATAAAACCATTAATCCTGTAATAACTAATTTTTTCATATACTTTCTCCTCCGTTAAAAAAATCTTTGTATTTTTCTGAAAGTTTTATATTCTCTTTTTTTAATTGTTCATAATATTTTATTGCAATTGCTTTTTTTTCTAATTTTAAATTTAAGAATATTAATTTTTCTAAGAAATAATCTTTATTCTTACTTTCTGTTTTTAAAAGTTCATCATATTGTGCTTCTGCATCTGTAAAGCTATTTAAGGCTTCATATCCTTCTGCTGATCTTATTTTAGATTCTAAAGCAAACTTACTTTCTGGATAAAGTAAATATAATTTTGTATAATTTCTTACAGATTCATTTATTAATCCTGTTTCTCTTTCAATATTTGCTATTCCATATAAAGCTTTATCTTTATACGAACTATTCTCTAAAGAAAGCACATTATTATATTGATCTTTTGCAATTGAGTATTCTTTTTTAGAGTAATAATAATCTCCTAATCCTATTGAAGAAAAATCTTTATATGAATCAACTGTTGCTAATTTTTCGTATTCAAGTTTAGCTTCTTCAACTTTATTCTCTCTTTGAAGATGCTTTGCCATATAATAGCTTTTTTTGTCATCACTAGTTATTTTATTAATCCATTCTAATTCTTTTTGTAAATTTTTTGTACTTTGAGATAACTCAATAATTTTCATAAGTGACTTTTCTTTTAAGCCATCATCTTTAGTTTCATTATAAAGTTTTTCATAAGTTTTTAATCCACTATCACTATTTCCAGTAGATGCAAATAATTCTCCTTCCATTAAAAGAATGTTATCTTTCAATTTAGAAGTTGGATAAAGATTTAAGAATTCTTTACTTTTAACATCAAACTGAGATGAATTTTTTAATAAATATAATGATGATATTTGCCAATATAAACCTTTTTCTCTATATTCGATATTTTTAGAATTTTGAGCACTTACTTTATATGCTTCAGCTGCTTCAACATATTTTTTTTCAGTATAATAAGTTTCTCCTATCTGGAATTGAGCATAATCTCCCATGTTAGAAACTAACTTTAATTTCTCAAAGTACTCTCTTGATTTTTCTGGATTATCCATTCTAAAATAACTTATTGCTACTTTATCAACAATATCTTCTAAAGCAAACAGGTTATCTCCTGCTATATATGATTCTCCTGCTATAATAGTATCTTCATATTTTTCCCATAAAAAATAATTTTTAATTATATTATATTTTGATTTTTCATATAAAGCTTTTGGTACATTAGTAGAGCTATCTATTTGCTTGAAATACATATCAGATTCTTCATACCTACCCATACCCATTGTTGCAATACCCTTTTGATAAGTATTGTCTAATGAAGTCTCTTGCATATTTAAATATTCCATAACCTCATTATATTTTTTTTGGGCAATCATAACTTCAATTAAATTTGAAACTATCTCAGGGTCTCTATTTGTTGTTAAATAGTTTTTATAAATATTTACTGCCTTTTCTCCTTCTCCTTCAGCTAAAAGATTATCCGATGTTATTATTGTAATGTTCTTTTTATATTCTTGATCTGTCGGATACTTGCTATTAAACTCTGATATTAAAGAAGTAGTTTTAGCTCTATCTTTTATTTTACTTAAAGTTACTATTAACCTGTATAAAGATTCTTTTGTAGGAGAAAGATTATTATTTTTTCTATAATATTCCTCTGAAACTTTAAATTCTCCCTCTTCAAATGCTGAAGCTGCAATTAAGTTATTAACAGCAAGTTCTTCATCTCTTTTTAAATTTAATCCAATTACTAATTTTCTATTTACTAAAACCCATTTATAATTTTTATTTAAGTATTCAATAGAAAGTTGATAATATATACTTTCATTTTTATATTTTGTATTATAAAGCTTCCTGAAATTCTGAAGTGAATCTTTATAATTCTTTAATCTATATTGTGAGAGAGCTATTCCATAAGTTACATCTGTATCCTTATTTGCAATTTTATTATAATACTCCAAAGCTTTATCACTAGAACCTTTTACTATATAAAAATCTCCAAAACTCTTTAATGAAGTGTCATACAATTTTTTATCTGAAGATAGTGTTGACAAAATTCCTTCAGCTGCATTTACATCTCCTTGCTTTAAATAAATCTCTATCATTGTTAAAACTGACAATGTTTTATATTCTGAGGTCTCCTTACTTTCTTTTACTTTCTTAAAATGACTCAAAGCTTTATCTGATTCATTTGTTTTATAATATGAAGATCCATATAAATAACTTACCAAATTTTGATTTATTCCAACTTTAGTTCCTTTATAATATTCATCTAAATACACTATTGTTTTTATATATTGTGAATTGTTATAAGCTGCCAAAGCTAAATTCAAAACTACATCTTCATAGTTTCTACCTTGTAAACTAAGAGCACTAGTCAGTTCTCTTTGAGCTCTTATATAATCTTTATTATCTATATAACCCTTTCCTATAGATAGTAAGGCCTCTTCATAATTATCTTTTCCATCTGTAGTTGTTTTATTTATTAAGTTTGCAGCTTTAGTTGCTGTTTCAAAATCTTTTAATCCTACATATGATTTAGATAAATACAAATAAATATTGTTCATTTCATTTTGATTTAATTTTAACTCTTTTAAACATCCATTTAAAGTGTTTATTGCTTCTTGGTATCTTTTTTCAACATAATAAACTTGTCCCATTCTAACTCTAATATTTTTTATAAATTTTGAACGAGGATATTTTGTTATAAAGTTATTTGATTCTTGAATTGCCATTGAATACTTTTTCTGAATAAATAGCTCATCTAAAAATTTAATATCCTCTTTTTCAGAAGCTAACAACCCTGAACAAATTAAAAGCCCCGCAATTAATAATTTAAGTTTTCTCACGTTGTCCCCACCTCTCTCAATACTCTTCTGATTTCATTAACATCTACCGCTGTATCTTTACATGGTCCTTTTTTAATTTTATTAAAAATTCCATATACTGGTATAGGAAAAGAATCTCTAATACCTGAAGTTAGATCTCTTTTACAAGCTACTGCTATAACTAAATTTGGTCTGTATTCTTTCAAATATATTCTAGCAAGAGTTCCTCCTGTTGCTACCTTCACATCAATCATATTAAATTCATCTTTTAGTTTTATAATTTCAGATATATCACAAAGTCCACATTTTTTACAATTTTCAACATCATTTGTTATTTTTAAATTACAATTATATTTCTGAATACAATGTGGTAGTAATATTGCAATCTTTTTTATTTCATTTTTTTTTATTATATTTAAAACTCTTTTATTATTAAAATTTATAAATTTTTTTGCATTATTATTGTCATTTAAATTTCTACTTTTAAATTCTTCCAATAAATACATGAAATACTTCAGTTCATATACAATTTTTACTATACAAAATTTGCTCATTATTTCTCCTTAAATGAAAAAATATTACCCAAATTGTACCACAAAGAATTTATCTTTGCAAAACAAAAAAACTAGCTTAACTTGTAAGCTAGTTTTGTTTCTAGGCTTTCAAAGCTAAAGGCATTACAATATAAGTATAATTATCTTCTTCTATATTTCTTGTTCTTACAGCACTATTTGATGTAGTAAATTCTAGCACAATCTCTTCTTTATCACTTGATTGAATAAATTCTAATAAAAACTTTACATTTAAAGATATCTTTAAATTGTCTCCATCATAATTTACTTCTGATATCTCTTTTGCTTTTGCAATCTCTCCAATACCTTCAATCGCTATATTTCTATTAGATAATGTAAATATAGCTCCAAATTTAGATTCTGAGTTATTTTTTACAAATATTTGGATTCTCTTTAACATTTTTTCAAAGTCAACTCTTTTTATTTGTAATTTTTTATTGTATCCGCTAGCCTCTAATATTGTTTTGTAATTTGGAAAAGGTAAATCAATTACCCTACTCACTATTGAAATATTTCCTAACTTAAAATATAGCTGCTTATTTTTTTGAGTAAAAGCAATTTCCTCTTCATTTCCATTTCTTAATAATTTTGAAATTGCATCAATTGTATTTATAGGAATACTCACTTTAAATGTCTCTATATTATCTAAATACTCATGTTCTAAATATGTCAACCGATAAGTGTCTGTAGATATAAATTTAATTTTGTTCTCTTCAATCTCTAATCTTATGCAATTTATTGATAAATTATCACTTGACATAGATGCTGAAAATTTAATTTTATCAAAATAATCAGCTAAATCTAATTTTTTTAATTTAAATTTAAACTCTTCATCTCTTAATTCTGGTTCTTGAATTCTTGGAAATTCTTCTGCATTCATAAGAGTAAACTCTGAAGCAGAGTCTGATGTTTCAATTATTAAAATGTCATCTTCAATATTTAAAGTAATCTCTTCATCTTTTATTTCTTTTAAATATTCTTCAACTAAATGATGTTGAAAGACAGCTTTTCCTTCTTTCAATATTTCACAATTCATATGAGTTGATATTGTAAGCTCTAAGTTTGTTCCACAAAACCAAAGTTTATTTTCTTTAGTTTCCATATATACATAAGATATTATTGGTCTTATTTTATTTTCATTTATGGCTTTTTCTACAATTTTTATTTTTTTCAGAAATTCCAATCTATTAACTTTTAAAATCAATTGTTATTCCTCCTTGCTTTTAATAGTAATAGTTTCCTTTTAGTAAGTCACTATAACGTTTTCTTAATTTTTCTAGTGTTTTTTGCTCTATTTGTCTTACACGTTCTCTTGTAATACTAAAACTTTGTCCAATGTCTTCTAAAGTATGGATTTGATTTCCATCAAATCCAAATCTTAACTTTAAAATTTGTTTTTCTCTCTCACTTAGCTTATTTAGAATTTCATCAATTTGTTCTTTACTAATTGCTATTATCATATTGTTTTCTAAATCATTATGCATTTCACTTGCTAATGTATCCTCTAAACATATATCTTCTCCAATTGGAGAACTTAAAGATACTGTTTCTTGAAATTCTATCATCAAATCTTGAACTTTTTCTAAGTTGATATTTAATACGTCCGAAATTTCATAAATACTTGGATAATCACCTTTTAACATAACATTTTCCATTATAAATCGATTTATTTTATTTAATAAATCATGTTTGTAAGAAGGAATTCTAATTTCACGACCTTTACTTATTATAGCCTTGCTTATCGCTTGTTTTATCCACCAAACTGCATAAGTTGAAAATCTATATCCCTTTTCTATATCAAATTTTTCAATAGCATGAATAAGTCCAAAATTCCCTTCACTTATCAAGTCTATAAAACCCATTCCTTTATTTCCATACTTTTTAGCAACATTAACAACTAGTCTTAAATTACATACAATTAAATGTTCTCTTGCTTCAACATCACCATTTTTAGCTTTTCTTAATAAAATTATTTCTTCGTCTTTGCTTAACACTTCATACTTTTTTATATCATCTAGATAAAATGAAACTAAATCTTTTTCAGTCATACACACCCCATATCCCTCTTTAGTTATCTTTTTCTATATTTTAAATTTCCGTGTTGCTTTAACTAATAGTTAAAAATTCTAATAAAATTCACCTTTTAATTCTCTTGTCATTAAATCTTTCACTTTATCTTTTGTATCTGCTCCCTCGTATATTATTGCATAGATAGCTTCCACTATAGGCATACTTATACCCAACTCTAGTTTTTTAGCATAAACTGCTTTAACTGTTGTTACACCTTCCGCTACCATTATCATACTTTTTAAAATATCTTCTATTTTTTCTCCTTTTCCAAGCCTCTCTCCAACATGTCTATTTCTACTATGTTGACTTGCACACGTTACAACCAGATCCCCTATTCCAGTTAAACCAGAGAATGTTCTTTCGTTAGCTCCCATAACCTTTCCGAATCTTATCATTTCAGCTATTCCTCTTGTTATTAACGCTGCTTTTGCGTTATCTCCATAACCTAATCCATCAGCTATTCCAGCTCCTATGGCTAAACAATTTTTTACTGCTCCACCTAGTTCTACGCCAGCTATATCTTCACTTACATAAACTCTGAAAGTTTCAGTATTAAATAAATCTTGAACTTTTTTAGCATTTTCCAACTCTCCTGCTGCTACAATTGTTGTAGGTAGCTCAAGAGCTACCTCCTCGGCATGAGTTGGACCAGATAAAATAACTATATTCTTATGATATTTACCTTTTATTTCATCTTTCATTACATGTGATAAAGTTTCTCCACTAGAAACTTCTAATCCCTTTGCTGTATTTATTAAAATCATTCCTTCTTCGATTTGTGAAGATATTTTTGAAATAACCGCTCTTAAAACTTGTGAAGGAACTGAAAAAATAATATATTTAACATCTGATAAAAGTCCATCCAATTGAAATGAAACTTTTAAATTATCTGGAAATTTAACTCCAGGAAGTAATCTTTTATTTTCTTTTTCTAAAGATAATTTTTCAGCAATTTCTTTGTTGTATTCCCACATTGTAACTTCATAACCTTTTTTTGCTAAAACCATTCCTAAAGCTGTTCCCCAGCTTCCTGCTCCTATTACAACTACTTTCTCCATTTAATTTATCTCCTTACTTTAAATTAAATTTGTTTTCCTTTCCTTTTATTAATCTTTCAACATTTGCTTTATGCTTGTAGATAACAAACAATCCAACTATTAAAGAAATCATAATTAGTGGTGTCCTTGTTGTTGTATCTCTAACAGGTAAAAAATATGCTAAAATAGGAAGTAATGCCGAACATACAACCGATCCTAAAGATATATATTTACTTGTTCCAACAACTAAGATAAATATTAAAACTAATATTCCTACCACTTTTGGCATTAAGAAAAGAAATACACCTAAGCTTGTAGCAACTCCTTTTCCACCCTTAAATTGTAAAAAGAATGAAAAAGTATGCCCTAATATTGCAACTAGTCCTAACAATATTATATATATTCCATCTACTCCAAACATACTTGCCAAATAAAGCGGAATATAACCTTTTAATGCGTCTAATATAAGAACTATTATACCATACTTTGGACCTAAAATTCTATAAGCATTTGTTGCTCCTGAATTTTTGCTTCCATGCTCTCTTATATCAATATTTTTAGTACTTTTCCCTAGCCATACTCCACAAGGTAAAGACCCAAATATATAAGCGATTACTGAAAATATTAAAAACTTTTCCATAAAGTCCTCCTACTTTTTAACTAGTCTACCCACTACTTCTATATGGCTTGTTTGAGGGAACATATCTACAGGCTTCACTCTAACTAAACTATAACCTTCTTTTTCTAATATTTCAATATCCCTAGAGAATGTTGATGGATTACAAGATATATATATAATCTCTTTTATTCCAACTCTAGCTATATTTAGAAGACTTTCCTCTTCAATACCTTTTCTAGGTGGGTCTAATATAATTGAATCTATTAATTCTTTTTTTATCAACTTTCCTAGCTCTCTATTTACATCTCCACATATAAATTCTACATTTTCAATTTCGTTTTCTTTTGCAGTTTGAATTCCATCTTTTACAGCAGACTCTATTATCTCTATTGAATAAACTTTTTTAGCATTTTTAGATAATATCATACCTATTGTTCCTGTTCCAGCATAAGCATCTACAACTATTTTATCTTCTATATTTCCAAACATACTAATTGCTAAATCATAAAGTCTCTTAGTCTGTTCTAAATTAATCTGGAAAAATGATGTTGGTGAAATATTAAAATGTATTCCTGAAATTTCTTCTTTTATAGTTTCGCTTCCAAATACAAGAATATTTCTATTTCCTAAAGCTACATTTGTTCTTTTGTCATTTAAAGATAAATAAACAGATGCAATTTCACTAAATTTTTTCATTAATTCTTCTAAAATATTTTTAATAATAACACTTACTTTTGTATCATTTACAACTAGTACAAGCATAGCCTCATTAAAAGAGTTTGTTCTAATCATTACATGTCTAAGCAAACCATCATGATTTTTTTCATTATAGACACTTACTTTATTTTTATTTAAAATACTTTTTAATTCTGTTATAATTTTGTTTCCTAATACAGAATTCAACATATTATCTTCTACTTCAAACACATCATGACTTTTTCTTTTAAAAAAACCAGTTATAATCTCTTTTCCATTTAAAGAAAATGGTTCTATTACTTTATTTCTATAATTTTTCTGAACAGGAGATTCCAATGATTCTTCTACTATAACTTCGTTATTCTTTCCTATTCTTCTAATTACATCTTCTACCATATTTTTTTTATATTTTATTTGTGCATTATAATCTAACATTCCAAAATCGCATCCTTGGAAGTCTTCAAAAGTTATATGATTTAAATCTTTTATTCTTTCAGTTCCAGGTGTTATTATCTCTTTAATTAAAGCTCTTCCATAACTCTTTTTTAAAGATATTATTTCAGCTTTTACAACATCTCCTGGCACAGACATCGGAACAAATACTGCAAACTCATTATTGTAATATCCTAATCCCTCTCCACCATAAACTATTTTTTCTATTTTAACTTCTATTATTTGACCTTTTTCTAACTTCATAAACACACTCCTGTTTTTTTAAAAAGAGCCATCTTCTATTTTAAAGAAATTTATTTTTTCTGACACAACCATATTTTTCTTTTTATTCATCTCTTGCTCTATTTTTCTTAAATCCATAAGCAAATCATACTCATATATTCTTTTACTTTTTTCCTTTTCAAGCTCTTTTAGCTGTTTTTCTAACTTTAAGTTACTTTTTTCTAAGTATGATATTGTTCTTATAAGATAACCGTAAAATGACCAGATTAAAATTATACCAACTGTTGTTAATAAAACTTTTTTTCTTTTCATTACGTCTCTCCTTTTGATTTTATAGTTTTTCTATAACTCTTAATTTAGCTGAATGAGCTCTATTATTGAAGTTCAATTCATTTTGTCCTGAAATAATTGGTTTTTTATTTACTAATTTACCTTTAGGTTGTTCGTTACACATACATATAGGTAACTCTATAGGACATTTGCATCCTGTACAAAGATCTCTAAACATATTTTTTACAATTCTATCCTCTAAAGAGTGGAAAGTTATAATACCTAAACGTCCACCTTTTTCTAAACTCTCAAAACATTTTGTTATTGCATTTTGTAATACTTCTAGTTCTCTATTAACCTCTATTCTTATAGCTTGGAAAACTTTTTTAGCAGGATGCTTTTCACTTCTTGGTGGATAAGCTTTTCTAATTATATCAACAAGTTCACCTGTTGTTTCAATTGGCTTTTCTTCTCTTCTTTGGCAAATTAATCTTGCAACTTTTCTAGCAAATCTATCTTCACCATATTCAAAGAAAATCTTTACTAATTTTCCCTCTTCATAATCATTGACAACTTCATAAGCTGATAGCTCAGAACTTCTATTCATTCTCATATCAAGTCTTGTATCATATCTATAAGAGAATCCTCTTTCAGGATCATCTAATTGAGTTGATGATACTCCTATATCCATAAGTATTCCTGTAACTTTGTCAACTCCTGCCATGTAAAGTACAGTTTGAATATTTTCAAAGTTATTTTTAAATACAGACCATTTTTCTCCATATTTTTGAAGTCTTTTTTTGGCAAATTCTATTGCTTGATCATCTTGGTCAATAGAGATTAATCTTCCATTTTCTCCAATCTCTCTTAATATACCTTCAGAGTGTCCTCCTCCTCCTAAAGTACAATCTACATATATTCCATCTTTTTTTGTTACTAAAGTTTCTAATGATTCATAATATAAAACCGGTATGTGGTATTCGCTTTCTAATTCGTGCATTTTTGTTCCTCCTACAAAAAATAGAGAAGCCAAGGGCCTCTCTATTCTAAATTATAATAAATAAAAAATAATATATCTTAGAATCTTCAAAGCAAAATAAGCCAATAATGGTGATAAATCTATTCTCGTATTTCCCATCGGTATTAAAGTTCTAAATGGTTTTAAAATTGGCTCTGTTAACGCATGTACAAGATTTGTGAAATCATTTCTTGAATATGGAGCTAACCAAGAGATTACTATTCTTATAAGTATTAGTATATTAATAATTTCAAAAGCTAAGTTTACAACTTTATAAATTAAGCTCATATTTTCTCCTTATTCCTCTCCTAAAAAGTAATGTTTTGCTTTTACAGAATACTCCCATCCAGACCAAACTGTTAATATAACAGGTACTAATGTCAAATAGAAATATACTGTTTTATACAACATCTCTTGCTGAGGATTATTTCCCAAACCAAAGAATAACATAATCATAATAACAATCATTTGAGTGGTCGTTTTATATTTCCCTAAAATTCCCGCAGGAATCACTTCTCCTTTTGCTGCAGCAATTGTTCTTATACCACTAATTAAAAATTCTCTTGCTATAACTATAATTGACATCCAAGGTGGAAGATAATCTAATTTAATAAAAATAACTAATGCTGAAATAACCAGTATTTTATCTGCTAGAGGATCCATTATTTTACCTAAGTCAGTTATCAAATTATATTTTCTAGCTATATATCCATCTAACCAATCTGTTAATGATGCAAAAATAAAAATTCCAAATGCTATCAATCTGTATAACTCACTGTGTGAAACATTGGCTGATTCTTGTAAAAAGTATATAAAAGGTATTGCTAATATTAATCTAATTGCTGTTAATTTATTTGGCAAATTCAAGACTGATTCCTCCTTCTTCTAAGACTATTTAGTTTCGTTTTCTACTATTGCACCAATATAATCATATTCAAAGTTTTGTTCTATTTTTACTTTTACAATTTCACCTTGCTTCGCTGTTCCATCGTTAGTTAGAACTTTTCCATCTATATCTAAAGCTTGACCTCTAGTTCTTCCTTCTAGCATAAATTCACTTTCTGAAGATATTCCATCAATCATAACCTCTACAATTTGACCAACCATTGACCTATTTTTAATTTCGGCGATTTCAGATTGTAGATTAGTTAATTCAACCCATCTTCTCTCTTTGATATCTTCTGGTACTTGATCAGCTAAATCATGAGCAACTGTTCCCTCTTCCCTCGAGTATTTGAATACTCCAACATAATCAAATTTAAATTCTCTTATAAAATCTTTTAACTCTTCAAAGTTTTCTTCTGTTTCTCCTGGGAATCCAACTATTACAGTTGTTCTTATTGTTGCTTCAGGAATCTCAGTTCTAATTTTACCTAATATAGCTTTAATATGATCTCCTGATTTTGCTCTTGCCATATTTTGTAAAATATTTCCAGAAATATGTTGTATTGGTATATCAAAATACTTACAAACTTTAGGTTCAGTTTTTACTACTTCAACTAATTCATCCGTTAATGAATTAGGGAACATATAGTATGATCTTATCCATTCAATACCTTCTACTTTTACTAACTCTTTTATTAAATCTGGAAGAGCTTTCTTTTTGTATAAATCAATTCCATATTCTGTTGTTTCTTGAGCTAGTAAATTTATCTCTCTTACTCCGCTTGCAGCCAATGCTTTTGCTTCTTCTACAATATCTTCTATAGTTCTACTTCTTAAATCTCCTCTTAATTGTGGAATTATACAATATGTACATCTTCTATTACACCCTTCAGCTATTTTTAAATATGCTGTGTGAGGATTTGTAGTTAATATTCTCTCTGTTCCAGCATTTGCTAAGAAATCAAAAGATTCACATCTTATAATTTTTTCATCCATTAATATAGCATCTACAATTTCTTCTATTTTATGAATTTCACCTGTTCCAACAATAGCATCTATTTCTGGAATTTCTGCAAGTAATTCGTCAGCATATCTTTGAGCTAAACATCCTGCAACAATTATTTTTTTCACTTGTCCTGATGCTTTTTTTTCTGCGACTTCTAATATAGCTTGAATCGACTCTTCTTTCGCATCTCCTATAAAACCACAAGTATTTATAAGAACAACTTCTGCTTCTTCTAAATTATTTGTTATTTCAAATCCTTTTCTAGCTACCATAAGGCCAATTAAATTTTCACTATCAACTAAGTTTTTACTACATCCTAAACTAATTAATCCTAATCTCATCTTTTACCATCCTTCAATCACTTTACTTTTATTCTACGGAAAAATAACACAGAGGTTGAAGTCCTCTGTGTTATCCCCCTTACTTTAAAATTTATTCAGCTGCCATTTCCTGTAATAATTTTTTTCTACTTAAACTAATTTTTCCGTTTTCTGTAGAAATTACTTTTACTTCAAATGTATCTCCAGCTTTTAATACATCCTCAACATTAGCTACTCTTTCTAAAGAAATTTCTGATACATGCAGTAATCCCTCTTTTCCTGGTAATATTTCCATAAATGCTCCGAATTTAGCTACGTTTACTACTTTACCTAAGTAAACTTCACCAACTTCTACATCTTTAACATAACCATTCACTAATGTTATAGTTTGTTCTAAAACATCTAATCCTTGACAGAATATTGCTACTCTACCATCGTCAGCGATATCTATAGTAGCTCCTGTTGTTTCTATGATTCCTTTAATATTCTTTCCACCTGGTCCAATTAATGCGGCAATTTTATCCTTAGGGATAATCATTTGATGTATTCTTGGAACTGTAGGAGCTAATTCATTAGAATTAGATAATGTATTGTTCATTACTTCTAATATTTGTAATCTTGCAACTAAAGCTTGCTTTAGAGCTATTCTCATTATATCTTCTGATATTCCAGCTATTTTCATATCCATTTGTAAAGCTGTAATTCCAGTTTTAGTTCCTGCAACTTTAAAGTCCATATCTCCTAAATGATCTTCTAGACCCATTATATCAGTTAAAACAACATAATCATTATCTTTCTTAATAAGACCCATAGCTATTCCTGCTACATGCTCTTTGATAGGTACTCCAGCGTGCATTAAAGCTAATGATCCTCCACAAATTGAAGCTTGCGATGATGATCCATTCGATTCTGTTATTTCAGAAACTAATCTGATTGTATAAGGAAAATCATCTGTTGAAGGTAAAACATAGCTTAATGCTCTTTCAGCAAGTGATCCATGTCCTAATTCTCTTCTTCCTGTTGCTCCCATTCTTCCAGTTTCTCCTACTGAGTATGGAGGGAAGTTATAGTGTAAGTAGAATTTTTTAAAGTATTCTTCATCTAATCCATCTACAAGTTGCTCATCTTGTTTTGTTCCTAAAGTTGCAACAACTAAAGCTTGAGTTTCTCCTCTTGTAAACAAAGCAGATCCATGTACGATTGGTAATACTTCTACTTCTGCTGCTAAGCCTCTTATTTCATCTGTTGCTCTTCCATCAACTCTATGCTTGTTATAAAGTATAGCGTCTCTTACCAATTCTTTCATTAAATCATGGTAATATTTTGCAAATTCAGCAACTACATCTTTTGGAACTTCTTCTTCACCAAAGTTTGCAGTTACAAACTCTTCAAATAGAACTTCTTCAAATTTATCTATAGCTTCTTCTCTAGCTTTTTTTCCTGTTGTTAAAACAGCTTCTTTTAACTTTACTGATCCATTCTCATCTATGAATTTTTTAACAATTGGCATAACTTCTGGTGCTGTGAATTCTATTTTCTGTTTACCTACAAGAGCTGCAAATTCTATTTGGAATTGACATATTTTTTTTATATTATCGTGAGCAAACATTATAGCTTTTAGCATTGTTTCCTCATCCATTTCTTTTGCTCCAGCTTCAACCATGTTTATAGCATCCATAGTACCTGCTACAGTTAAGTTTAATTCACTTGTTTTTAATTGATCTAAAGTTGGGTTTAAAACAAATTCTCCATTTAGCATTCCTACAACTACTCCTGCTACTGGACCCATAAATGGAATATCAGATATTGTTAAAGCTGCTGAAGATCCTACAATTCCCATAAAATCTGGAGTACAAACTCCATCATAAGATAATGTAGTGTTTACGATTTGTACATCATATTTAAATCCTTCAGGGAACATTGGTCTTATTGGTCTATCTATTAATCTTGCTATTAACGTTGCGTTTGTTGAAGGTCTAGCTTCTCTTTTATTAAATCCACCAGGGAATTTTCCTGCTGCGTAATATTTTTCAATATACTCAACTGTTAAAGGGAAAAAGTCTATCCCCTCTCTAGGATTTTTACTTCTATTTACTGCAGTTAATAAAATTGTGTCTCCATACTGAAGCATAACAGCACCGTTTGATTGCCTTGCTATTTTTCCAGTTTTTAACGTTAGCTCTCTTCCACCTATTTCTAAGCTTAAAGTTACTTCATTAAACATTAAATTCCTCCTTTTAAAATTGGTAGAGGATAAATATAGCAAATAATAAGGAACTAAAACTAAATTCTTTTAGCTTTAATCTCTTACTACTTACCTTATATTTATCCCCTATATTATTGTATTAAAGTATATCATTTTTACATTTAAAAAGCAATTTCTTATTTCTGAACAACACAACACTACTCCACATTCATGCTATGTATTAAGCTTAAAGCAATTCCCATTGTTACCATTGCACTTCCACCATAACTGAAAAAAGGCATTGGTAAACCAAACACAGGAAATAATCCTACTGCTACAAATATGTTTATTATCACTTGACTTATTATTTGAGCTCCAATTCCCATTGCTAAATATTTTCCAAAATAATTTTTACTTTCTCTTCCTGTAACAATTAAAAAATGATATAATGCAAAAAATAAACCTACAACTAAAAACATGCCTACTATTCCAAACTCCTCTCCAAAAGTAGCCATTATAAAATCCGTATGAATTTCTGGAAGGTAACTATATTTTTGAACTCCATTTGCATACCCTTTTCCAAAAAAACCACCACTTCCAAATGCATAAACAGATTGCTTTACTTGATATCCATAATCATCAGAGTAATTTCCAAAAAACAGACCATCAATATAACTTTTTATCCTCATAATTTTATATGATGCTCCACTTTCATTTGCAAATTTATAAATTAATGCTAATCCACTAACCCCAAGAACTATGCCTAATGAAGCAACTCTTAATATCCACTTATCTTTTAATTTACTCATAAAAATCATAAAAATCCAAATTGAAAAATAATGTATTACTGTTCCCATATCTTTTTGAGCTAAAATTAAAATACCATAAAAAAATAGATATGTAAATGATGAAACTATTGTCGTTTTTTCTGATACATCATTATCTTCAGCTCTTCCCAAACAATTAGCCATGTTTATTACAAAAGCACATTTTAAAATTTCCGCTGGTTGAATCGAAATCGGGCCTAAATTAATCCAACCATATGCTCCATTTATTCTGGGAATAAATGGCAACCCAATTTTACCACCTATAAACATTCCAGATAAAATAAACATACTTGTTAAAAATATAATTCCATTTACTTTTCTTTCGCTTAAAATTTTATAGCTCAAATTATATTTTTTTAACTTTCCTGCATTTCCAACTATTAAATAAATAAAGAAAAAAATCAAAATATATAGAAAATGCTTTTTTATATTTTCAGGTTTCATATAGAATGCTGCACTTATCATATTTATAGAACTTAAAACCATAAGTATACTTGATATAATAAGAATTGAAATTCTTCTTTGTTTCAATCTACTATTTTTTTGCTTTTTATTTTCTTGTTTTTTATCTAAATCTTCTTGAAAAAATTGTTTAGTCATTTCTTCCATTTCAATTCTCCCTTTAAACCTTTTGTTTTTTACAAAAAATAAAAAAATGGCGCTTCTTGCTGGGCTCGAACCAGCGACAACACGATTAACAGTCGTGTGCTCTACCAACTGAGCTAAAGAAGCACTTTTTTAAGATTGGCAACTTCCTATCCTCCCAGG
>NZ_JBOFMZ010000073.1:0-6221 GCF_051658645.1 Cetobacterium sp. | reverse complement strand
CATATCGGAGTATCAGAGGAAGCATTTCAGGGCGTTACTCCTTCATTCTACTTCTCGAAAATACAGTTCTCTGTTATTTCGCTTCTACTAAGCTACTTTTAACATGTCATAACTTTTCATTATGAAACGTGTCGCACCTGTATTATAATCTTTACCAGTCTTATTTTTTAATGAAATACCTATATTTTCAGCTTCTTCTAAATTTGTATTATTCAAATTTAGTCCTATTCCTATAATATAATTATTTTTTATTTTTTCTACTAATATGCCACTTATTTTCTTTTCATCTAAAAACAAATCATTGGTCCATTTAAATTTATAATCTAAATTTTCCACTTTTTTTAAAGAATATAAAAGTGAGTATCCCACTAAAAGAGGTAGTTTCATATATTCTTTTTCTTCAATTTGATCATCATGTTTTAATACGAAGGAAAATAATGCAGCGCCTTCTTTTGAACTCCATTTATTTCCTCTTCTACCTCTTCCAGCTGTTTGTATTTTAGCTATCGCTAAATCTTGTTCTAAAATATCTTCTTTTTCTCTTAAAAACTTATTTGTTGAGTCGATTTCATCAAATCTGTATATTCTCATAATTTCTCCTTTAAATTAAAATTAGGCAGAATTCTGCCTAATTTTTTAGTCGTTATATCCTTCAGGATTTTCTTTATGCCACTTCCATGCTGTTTTTATCATTGAATCTAGTGATGCGTATTTTGGCTTCCATTTTAATTCTTTCATTGCTTTTTCAGAGCTAGCAACTAATTTAGCAGGATCTCCTGCTCTTCTTGCTAAAATTTCTGCAGGAATTTCATGTTTTGTTACTTTTCTTGCTACTTCAATAACTTGTTTAACAGAGAATCCCTCTCCATTACCTAAATTATAAACTGTGCTTTCTCCTCCATTTTTTAATCTATCTAAAGCTAAAATATGAGCGTCAACTAAGTCCATTACATGTACATAATCTCTTATGCAAGTTCCATCTTCTGTTGGATAATCATTTCCATATATCCCAATTTTTTCTCTTTTACCTAAAGCTACTTGTAAAATAATTGGAATTAAATGTGTTTCTGGACTATGATCTTCTCCTATTTCACCTGTTAAAAATGCTCCTGCAACATTAAAATATCTAAGAGCTGTATATTTTATACCATAAGCATAATCATACCATTTCAATAATTTTTCAACCATTAACTTACTTTCTCCATAAGGATTTGTTGGTATAGTTTCTTGTGCTTCTAAAATTGGTATATTTTTAGGTTCTCCATAAGTTGCTGCTGTTGAAGAAAATACAATATTTTTAACTTTAAATTCTTTCATTATATTTAACAAATTCATAGTACCCACTACATTATTTTCAAAATATTTCGAAGGATTTGTCATACTTTCTCCTACTAATGAATCTGCAGCAAAATGTATAACTCCTTCTATTTTATTTTCTTTAAAAACTCTTTTTAAAAATTCTAGATCTCTTAAATCTCCTAAAGCTAATTTCACATTTTCAGGAACGGCATCTACATGTCCTGTTTGCATATTATCTAAAACAACAACTTCTCTTTTCGCCTCTAATAGAGCTCTTACTGCATGACTTCCAATATACCCTGCTCCACCACATACTAATATTGCCATTTTATCCTCCTATGGTTTTTTCTTTATTATATTTTCTTTTCAATCTCCAGTCAATACTTTTAAAACTTTTTCTATAGGTTCTTATTTAACTTGTTAAATAAAGATTTTATTTATGAAAATAGCTAGATAAGAGATCTAGCTATTTTCAATTATCTTATTTTATTTATAATTCCCATTCCATAAACAGGTCCTGTATGAGATGAGATAGTTGAACCTATTTCCATTCTTGCTCTATAGTCTAATTTTTTTGTTTTTTCAGCTATACTTCTTAGTTGATCTGCAGCTTCTAACTCACTACGAGTTCCACCCCAACCAGTATACATTATAATTGAATTTTTTTCATTTTTGAGAATTTTTTCCATATAAGCTAAAGCTCCTCTTTCTCCAAGTGCTTTAGTTTCTATACAAACTTCTCCATTCTCTAGTTTTAAAACTGGTTTTATTTTCAAAAAACTACCTATAATCGATGATGCTCTTCCAATTCTTCCACCTTTTTCTAAATATGTTAGTTCTTTTACAACAAAATAAACTTTCATTTTAGTTTTCGTTTCATCAATCCATTCAATAATTTCTTCAAATGTTTTTCCTTCTTTGACTAATTTTGCAGCTTCAATAACTATGTGAGCTAATGCAAATGTTACTACTTTAGAATCTACAATTGCTATTTCATTTTCTTTATTTAACATCCCTCTAGCTACTCTTGCAGCTTGCTGAGTTCCACTTAATTTACTTGATATATGAATTGAAATTATTTTTTTATAACCTTTTGCCAGTAATTTTTCATAAAGTTCTTTAAACTCTGCTGGTGATGGTTGTGATGTTTTTGGTACAACTCCATCTTTTAAAAGTTGTTTCCAAAATTCACCTTTAGATATGTCTACTCCATCTCTATAATATGTATCTCCTGCCAATTTGATTTTTAACGGTATAATATCCACATCTAAGCCTTTTATCATTTCAGGTGTTAAATCGGACGTAGAATCTGTTACGATAGCTATTTCTGGCATTTCTGGGTTCCTATTCGTTATATATATATAGTACGGATAGTTTTCTTGACCAATAACCAAATCAGAATATTTAACTGTTGATTTTATTTCTTTTAATACTCTATTGGCTTCTTCTGTTGAACCTTTTCCAATACACGCAAATATACTTAATGTTTCACTATTTATACATGTTTTATAAACACTTCCAACTATCTCTTCAAGAGTGGATGCTCTTAATTTTATTTTTCCATTAATTAAAGCAATATAGTCTCCTTCAGCTATAGTTATATTTTCTACTCTTGTATCTCTAACAGCTTGAGTTATTTCTATTGTTGCATTAAATGGAAGTTGCTTTAAGATTTCATCCATCCCAAATTCTTTATTTCTTACAACATATTCACCTTCTAACATTGTTTTAGTTTCTAAAACAATAACTTCTTTAGAAGATCTTTCTGCAGCTAATTTTGCTGATCCTATTATGTTTTTATTATTAGGCAACAAAACTATTTTATCTGCTTTTATTTTATTTATTCCCTCTTCAATATCTGCTACACTTGGATTTTGTGTTTGCCCTCCAATTAATACAGCAGTAGCTCCATTGTTTAAGAATAAATTTCCTAATTCTAAATTATCAACGACTGCAAAATAAGCTATTGGTTTACTATTTTCATTCTGAATTAATATTTTTCCCTTTTTATCTGCTTTATAGTTTTCAGCATCAGATAAAAGTAAATTTTTATGTTGAATTTCCATATTATCAATTTTTATATTCGATAAATTCCCTAAATTTCCAGCAATTTCTAAAACTAATCCTGGATTATTTGTATGAATATGTGTTTTTGTTTTTTTTGAAGTTTGAGCACAAACTACTGAATCACCATAGTTTATTATCTTTGATTTATAATCATCAATATCAAAATTTCCAGCTTCAATAACAAATTCTGTACAATATTTAAATTTAATATCCTCAAATACATGAGAACTTGAATGTTCCATTATATCTTTTCTTTTTGCTTGAGATTGAACTATTCTCTCTAAATCATGTAACATTTCAGGATCTGTAATTGATTTTTCAAACCCTTCTAATATATAGAATATTCCTTGTCCTCCCGCATCAACAACACCTGCTTCTTTTAATTTAGGCAATTGATTTGGTGTTTCTTGTACTGCATCTGCTGCTGCTTCTTTTAAATATATTAAAAATGGAATAAAGTCATCTGCTGGACCACTATACTTTTCTGCTTCTTCAGCAACTCGTCTAATAACTGTTAACATTGTTCCTTCTACAGGTTCACTTACAGCTTTATAAGCTTTTTCTTTAGCTAATCTAAAAGCAATCTTGACATCATCAACCGTTACTTCTTCTTTAGTTTTTACACCATCTAAGAAACCTTGAATAATTTGAGATAATATCGTTCCTGAATTTCCTCTCGCTCCTAAAAGAATAGCTTCTGAAACTATTTCTGCAAGTTCTTCCATATCGGGTTCGTGATTTAATTTTATTAATTCATTTTCAACTGCTTGCAACGTCATCGACATATTTGTTCCTGTATCTCCATCAGGTACTGGATAAACATTCAAATCATTCAAAACATCTGAATATTTTGATAGCCATCTACTTGCTGCGATTAACAATTTTGTTAATCTTGTAGAATTTAATACCTTTACTTCTATATTCATCACTTGCCTCCATAATTAAAATGTTGGTGGATTTACCACCCAAAGAGCTTTGGCTCTTTTCTCTGTATTATTTTTAAATCTATGCTTTTGACTAGATTTAAAATAGAAGCTATCACCTTCATGTAAATTATGTATAGCTTCTTCTATATATATATCTATACTTCCTTCAAGAATAAATATAAATTCTTCTCCTGGATGTGTATAATAACTTCTTCCACTTTCTCCACCTGGTCCAATTTCGTATAATATTGGTTCCATACTTTTTTCTATATTTGATGATGTTAAAAGAGAAATTGTTGTCTTAGAATCAATACTCTCTACAAATTTTCTCTCTTTAGCTCTAATTAAATCAGAGTTCTTTTTTACCTCTTCATCTTCAATTAAATAACTAACTCTTACGTCCAACGAATTCGCTATTTTTTTTAAATTTTCAATTGAAGGAGATGCTTTTCCTTGCTCTATTTGAGATAAAAAACTAGCTGATAAATCAACTTTTGTTGCTAGTTCTCGAAGTGATAACGATTTTTCATTTCTACTTTTTTTTATTCTTTCTCCTATACTCACTTTGTTACTCATCCTCCTCTAATATTTTATATAGTTCAAATAGACTATGGAGGACTGTTTTTTTTCTTATTTTTTCCCTATCCCCTATAAAATTAAATTTAAAGCTTATAATTTTTTCTTTAACTTTAATTCCTATATAAACAAGACCAATTGGTTTAGATTCAGTCCCTCCACTCGGGCCTGCAATGCCTGTTGTAGATATCCCAATATCTGTTTTTAGTCCAGCAACCATCCTTTCCGCTACCTCTTTGCTTACAGCTCCATATCTTTTTATTATATCTTCATTTACTTTTAATTGATTTATCTTTGATTCATTACTATATGTTACTAATCCTTCTTTAAAAATTTCAGATACACCTGGAAGGCTTATGATTGTTGAAGATAGCATTCCACCTGTACAAGATTCTGCAACAGATAATGTATATTTTTTCTTTTTTAAAATATTTATAACTTTTTCTTCTATTTTTTCATCATCTTCACAGATTATATTATTACCTATACTATTATATATCTTTTCCTTAATTTTTTCTACTGTGTTTTTAAATCTAAGTGATGTTTGCATTCTTACTACTATACCATAATCTTTCACTAAAAATTCATATTCTATATTTGGTTCTATAAAAAATTCTTTGATTTTTTCCTCCAATATAGATTCTGGAATTCCAGATATTATTAAATCTTTAATATAAATAGGATCTATTTTCTCACAATATTTATCAGTATAGTATTGAAGAAACTTAGGAAACATATTATACAGCTCTTTCGGAACTCCTGGAAAAGCCGCTATTCCATCAATAAAAAATGCTGGTGCCATACCAACATCATTTGATATTGATATTGCTCCTTCTGGCTTTTCTACCTCTTTTTTATTTTTTTCTAAAAATTCTATATTTAATTTTTTAAATTTTTCTTTTAATTCTAGTAACTCACTTTCCTCAATAAAAAGATTTTTATTTAAAAATATTCCAATAGCTTGTTTTGTTAAATCATCATCTGTTGCTCCTAAACCTCCAGATAAAATAATTAATTCACTTTTTTCTTTTCCAAATTTTATAGCTTCTATTATTTTTTCTAATGAATCTCCTGAAGTTAACTTATAATCAATTTTTATACCTACTTTATTTAACTCTTCAGCCATAAAGATACTATTTGTATCTATTGTTGCTCCATTCAACAATTCTGTTCCAATCATAATTAAAGTACAATTCATAATAATCTACCGTTATCATTAATCTGTAAAAATATACAAATTAAATTCCTTATTCATAGAATCCTATTTCGATAAATTAATTTATCTACTTTAGTTTGATATAATTCTCAGAAGGCTTAAATTCCCGCATAACGCACGGTACATATTATAGTTTT
>NZ_JBOFMZ010000072.1:0-30234 GCF_051658645.1 Cetobacterium sp. | reverse complement strand
GTTACTCCTTCATTCTACTTCTCGAAAATACAGTTCTCTGTTAATTCACTTATTCCTAAGCTACTTTTAACATGTCGTAACTTTTAATTACGAAACGTGTCGCACTGTGGTATTCACAACTTTGAGTTTTCACATTATTTTAATATTTTTTACCAAAATTTTTTCTATAGTTTCCTTATATAATAAAAGAAAGTAGAAATAATTACTTATTCCTACTTTCTTTTACTCTGTCAAACATATCTCCAATATTCATTCTAAATCTTAAAAACAATCCTTTATCAAGCTCTCCTGTTGGGTCAAAATCTTTATCTCTAAAACCAACAAAATTATATCCAACCGAAAGCCATAAATTATTTTTGAAAACATAACCAACTTCTAAGCCTAATCCATAATCTAAATTACTTTCATTATCAAATAAAGCCGAGGCATTAATTCCAGTTGTCCAATTATCAAAAATATCATAACTTAAATTGCCTGTGATTAAATAGCTCATGTAGTTGCTCTTAATACCTTCATAAGTTATATTACTATTTTTGATTCCTAAAGTTAAGGTTTTTTCTAATTCTAAATCGCTTTGAAAGTTATGAGCACTTCTAAAAATATGAGTTAATTTTGTGTAATCACTTTCAATTATATTTTTAGAATAGTTCATCTCATATTTATTAAGTGAATGATAAGAGTTATCACTCGCATCTCTATAAGCAAATCCAACTAAGAATCTATTCTCCTCTTCATTACCTTCAGTATAATATCTATTTTTAGCAATAAAATAAGCACTTTCATTTATTTTTTTTCCATAACTTAATTTATTTAAAAAAGAATATTCATCTTCAATTTCAACTTCAAATTCACCTCTAAATCTTCCTATTTTCAAACTTTCGTAATCATAACCTAAAGTTATATTTGTTTCTGTTGTTTCTTCACTATTTAAAGCTTCTATTCTTTCAAAACTTCCAAATAGTTCTAAATTTTCTGTGACTGTAATTTTCTTTCTAACTCCATAACCCATCTCTGGTAAAACTGATTCATTGTCATTTTTTTCTCTATACTCAGAAAAAATTTCTGTTTCTAAATAATTTGTTTTAACTCCTAAAACAGTTCTATTAGTATCATCTTCCCCATCTAAATAATAAAAATCTCCTAGATTGGCTAATAGCTCATGTCTCATATAAATAGAAGTGTTTCCAAATACTCTATAATCAGCTCCTAAAGCGAATCTTCTTTCTGTTTTATCTATTAATCCTACCTCTGCTTCTAAAAAAATTTTTAATTTATTTTCTTCTAAACCTTGCCAAGTTATTTTACTTCCAACACTATATTTAGTAATAAGTTCCTGAACATTCTTTTTTATATATTGCCTAACTCCAACTTCATATTTTACACTTTTTATCCATTCACTTTCATATCCTAGATATGTATCTATTTTTTTTTCAAATGTCTCTGATTCTATATTGGTTTCTGATATCGTAGTATCAAACTTAAGCTTACCTTTTTCTTCAAAAGAATATTCAATTTCAAGTTTACCTCTATTTATTCCTTCTGATAAAGTTGAATCTTCATTATTATATCCCATACTAGATTTTTCATAAATCAAATTACCTTTTAAATTATCTTTTTCATAGCCTATATAAATTGAAGAAGCATCTCCTGATTCTAAAAGTTCATCTGTTGTAATTGAATGCTCAGCTATAATTAAAAATTCATCTTTTTCATACAAAGCATGAAAATTTAAAATCTCTTCATCATCTGTTTCTCTTGTATCTTTAAAATAAGAACTTCCAACAATCATATTTTCATTTATTTTATAGCTTGCTGTTGATCCATAGATTATTTTTTTTTCTCCATCTTCAGTTTCAACTTCATAATTAACTTTTATGCTAATAGGATTAAATTCTAAATCAAGAGTAGGAATTGGTTCTGAAAAATATAATCTTCCAAAATCATACTCTAAAGTATAGTCTGTTCCTAATATCAAACCCTTTTCTTCTAGAATCATATTAGTTGTTCTATCTTTTACTAATAACGTTACCTTTTCACTTCCAGGAACTATGTCTCTACGCCCGAGTTTATAAGGTCCAGAAACTCCTTCACCTCTAAACTCTTCTACATATTTTACATTTGAAGTTTGAGCAACAAAAGTTGTTACTTCAATATTCTCATCTTCATATTTTACAACACCACCTGTTAGTGTACGATTGTATTTTCCAAGTCGTAATTGTTGATTTAGTAACTCTCCAGTTTTATAATCTCCATATAATAAGTATGAACGATCTTTTTCAAATTTTAAATATAATTTTTCTGTAGATTTACCAACATAACCTTTTGTTGAATTATCTCCATATATTGGATAATAATCCTCTGATTCTTTATAAGAAAAAAATTTATCTTCAACATCTTTGTTTGTATCATAAGTCATTGTTAAATATCCTAAATTTCCAACTTCTCCTTCTCCATATACAGACCCTCTATAAAAAATTGAATTATTATAAGAATTTATCTCTTTTTCAAAAAAGAAATTGATATCTTTACCTTTATTAAAATTATATCTACCTTCTATTATACCATTTAAAAAAAAATCAGTTTTAGGACCCTCTATATCTAAAATTATTTTTTCTGATTTTCCTTCTGCATTAATTTTAAATTCTACTCGATTTTTACCTGGATTTGGTTTATATCCAACTTCTCCATAACCGTCTAAGTTTGTTATAAAAGTAACTCTACTTTCTGTTATCCCATCTTTTGTAATAAATTTACCTTTATTTGCTTCTATATCTACAGTTAAAGTTTGATCTATTGAATAATCATAAGCATCTAAACCTCTTACTATTATTTTTTTCAGTCCATTTGTTTCAATACTATCAACTACTTCAACTTTTACTTTTTCATATCCACCTTTAACAAAGACTTCTATTTCTTTACGATCTCTTTCAACTCCAAACATATCATGATAAGAGATTCTTAATTTTGTTTTTCCAATATCTAATTTTACAGAACCATATTCTAAAAAAAATATATTTGTTTCTGCTACTTTAGCTGTTAAACTTACATTTCTAGGTGATACTTCAGTATCATTCATAAATAGTTTTAACGTACCATTTCCTGGTCCTTTTAATTGAAAACTCATATACTCTGGAACTAAAGCACCATCTTTTACATTTATTATTTCAAGATTGTTATCCATAGTACTTAAAGCACCCTCTAGCTTATAGTCAGGAATCAGATTCCATTCTTCTATTAAGCTTTTTTTCTTTTCTTCTAACAAATTTTGAACCTCTATATTTTCATATAAAACACTACTTCTTATTCCTTCTATATCCAATTCTTTTCCACTATCTATAATACCTTTTTCACCTGAAAGTTCTTTTTTATTACTACTTTTTTTAGCTTCTAAAAATTTACCTTCAATCACTTTATCTAATTCATAATTATCTATATCTAGAGCTTCAAATCTTTTGTATATTATTTTTTTTACAAATTCTAAATCTCGGCTTCCGTCTAAAACCAGAGCAAAATCACTTCTATCTAGTTGAGCTTTTTTCAAATCTACAAATCTAGATTCTCCATTTTCACTCTGTAAATTTGATATTTTTTTAGCTTTTAATCCGAGTACTAAACTATTTTTATATATTTTTGCAATATGTGTAGTTGCATCAGCTCCATAGATACTATATTTTCCATAACGATCAGTTATTGAAAAATCTCCATTTTCCAAGAAAATTTTTATTCCTGAAACAGGAATATCTTCATCTATATTATAAAGACCATCATCATTTAAATCTAAGTATACTCTTCCAAATATAATTCCTTTGTCATAAAAATTATCTTTGTCAACTTTTACTTCTGCTATTGCTACATTAGAACCAAATGTTTGACCTAGTATATTTTTTCCTATTGCAGTTACTGTATTTATATTTTTACCTTCTTTTGCATTAACATTAACTCTTGCTAAATATGTTATCTTTTCTGCTTCAACACTTCTATATTTTTCATTTGTTTTTAATTTTATATCAATTCTATTTCCTTTTTCATTTGAAATATCTTTTAATAAAAAAGCATCTGATACTTTTACACTTTCTTCTAATAGAGTCATTCCTTTTGGTAAAAAATCTGTAAAAACAATAGTTTCAAATTTTTCATCTATACTATTTTTTATAACTACTTCATATTTTACTAAATCTCCTATACTAGCACTTTCTGACTTAGATATTTTTTCAATCAAAATCTTTTTATCCTGTTTATATTTTACCTTATTAACTATTTCACCATATTTGTTATTGTTATAATTTACCTCTAAAATTATTTCACTTTTTTCAATATCACCAATATATTCTGGATTTTTTATAATAACTTCGATTTTTTTAACGCCTTTTAATACTAAATTTTGACTTAAATATTTCTCTGACAAATTATCATATTGAAGTTTTACTTCTTTACCATCAACTTTTAAAATTACGTCTGAAAATTTAACTTTATTTTTTAATAATATTGAAAAATTAATTTCTTCATCTAAAATATTATTCATATCCAAATTCCCTAAAATTTTTAATTCTTTTGAAGAATCAAACTCTTGCTCATTTTCATTTTCTTCGTGCTCTCCAAATTTTAAATAGTTATTTATATTCAAAGTGTTTTCAACACGCCCTAAAACTGTATTATTCTCTTTAGATACTAAATCCAAACAGAACAATGCACTTTCTACATTCATTGTATTTTTTAAACTACTCAAAACCATATTTATAGAATAACTTCGATTATTTTTAAAAAGCATACTTAAACTTTCAAAATTATTATTAGAATTATTTTCTAGCTCAACTATTTCTCCTGTAGTTAAATCTAAAACTATAAATTTAACTTTTTCAGCATAAATTCCATTTGAATATTTATTCTGAAAATAAAAGTTTCTATCTCCAGTATTTTTCATTGTTAATATTGTTTTTAATATTACTGTGTTTTCATTAGTCAATTCTTGAACTTCTTCATTATCAAGATGTGGACCAAAATCCATTTCTTTATATTTTACAATAGTAATTACACTGTTACTAAATATTTCTGATTTATTAAATAATGAAAATCTAGCAATATTAATTACTGAAGCTTCACTTTCTGAGATTGAAAAAATATTTATATAAAAAAAGAAGGCAGATATTATAATTAGACTTAATCTCTTCATATAATATCCCCTCCAATTTTTTTTAGACTTAATTGTTAATTAATGTTTTAAATTTAGTTTGATGCTGATTCTTTGTTTATTTTTACATGGAAATACATGCTTAATGTGCTTCCTGCCTCTAGAGTAGGTAAATCAACAACTAATTCTCCTCTAGTTCCATTTGCTGGTGGATTAATTATTTGTCCTGATGATGTTTGTAATCCTGAAGAGTTTTTAACTTCCCATCTTGGAACTCCAACTCCTTCAACACCATATACAATTGTTGTATAGAACGGTACATTATCTTTTAATTGGATATTTCTTGCTTCATCAGTTCCACTGTTTCTAACATCAATTTTATAGAAAATTTTGTCTCCTGGATTTGCATTTTGAATTCCAGTTTTCCAAACTTCTGCTTCTGTTAATTTTTGGAATTTTCCAATTATTAATTTTTCAGCTAAAACTCGTGTTTTATCAAGTGCTGATGTAACTGTTGGTACTGTTGAATATGTACCTTGAGTTAAGTTTGGAGTTATTGTTGTATCATTTGTTACTCCAGATGGTGCTCCTAGTGGTGCAAATACTCTTGCAAATATAGTTACTTCTTCCCCAGCTTTTAATCCGCCAATTGTAGCAAAATCTACAAATGGAATATCTATACCAGTTTCAAAAATACCATTTTTATTAACATCTAAGAAAGTTTCTGTTCTCCATTGAGCTAAACTTTCTTTTACAGCTAAGTTAAGAGAACTTGATCTTCCATCTCCCTCTAGTACATTACCATTGTTTCTAACCTTATGTGTATAAACTATGTTTCCACCAGCATAAGTTTCTCCAGTTAAGTTAGGTACAATTTGTACACTTCTTATTGGATTAATGTTTAGTGAATCGTACTTTATATCTCTAGATCCAGTAGTTAAAGATGTAACTCTAAAGTATAAAGGTACAACTGCAGCTGATGCTGTAGATGATACTGTTACTTCAGCGTCAATTCTTTGACTCTGATTTGGAGCAATTTTAGCTGTTTTAGTTACTTCAGCTCCTCCACCTTGCTTAAATTTAACAACTACACCAGATGGTAAAATCATATCTGAGAAATCAGATTTTGTACTTACTTCTAAAGAATACTGCTCTTCAATATATTGGCTTGTGTTATTTACATGTAATACAAAGTTTCCAACTGTTCCTGGATTTAAACTTATTTGAGTAACTGGATTTCTTTCTGGTCCTAATCCAATTCCTGGTGCATTATCAGGCTTTTCATTAACAGAGAAATCATTTGTTATATCTACTGTTGATACTTTAATTGTTCCTAAAGTATCATTTGCTCTTACAGCATAATCAGGTTTAAAAATACTTGTTGCATTTTTAACAATTTTGTAGTCTGATCCTGGATTTGGCATATTTGTAGGTAGTGTAGCATAAAGAATTACATTAACACTTCCTTCTTCTCCTGGGTCAACTAATCCAGTATCTACATTTCCATCTCCATTAGTATCTAAAATAGGTCTTTCTGAATATACTTCACCGTCATAACTTTCCATTGCCATTCTGAAAGTTGTTCCCGCTGGGAAGAATTCATCTGATAATTTTAAAGAGTATCTTTCAGCAGAATTTGCTGTATTTACAAATTTATTTACGAATCTTAATGTTTCTCCAGCTTGCCCCACTGGAATATGCATTCCTGTGAATGTAGCTCTAACATACTTTAATACTTCATAATTAACTTTGTTTGATGTTCTACCAACTACAGGATCTCCACCAGTTGGATTAAAGTCATATTTAACTTCATTTGGAATAGTTCCTACAAGTGTATTTTCTGGAACAGCTATTTTAAACTCTAAATAACCATTTGGTGAGCTTAATTGCTTGTTTCCTGGAATTCCTTGTGGTAATTCAAATGTTAATTCGTTATCTACAACTTTAAATTTAATTGGTTGAGAATTTTGACTATCAGTTTCACTATCGTCAGCATCACTTAATACAGTGTCTATACCATTATAGTTTTTCCATTTAGCACTTCCTGCTACGTACTTGAATCTTGGATCTAACTTATCTGTTAACTTAAAGTTTCCTGCTATATTAGTTTCTACTAAATCATCATTTGCTATTTTTAAAAATACAGATATTTCTTCTCTTCTTTCTGATGTTCCACTAGCTTTGCTTAACGCCTTATAAACAATTGCATTTCCACCAGTTTGGAATACTACTGTTTCACTTACACTAACTTCAGCTAAATCAATATTTCCTTTTGATTTTGCAAATATATTTCCTGTAAGCCCACCAATTGGATCAGTTATTTCTGTTTTTATAGAAACTAATAAACTAACTCTATCTCCTGGATCTAAATCAAGAATAGAATATTTTCCATTTGCATCTGGAGTTAATTTTGTTTCAGTTGGATCAATAATACCATTACTATTCTTATCTAAATAAACTTCAATTGGTCTTGAACCATAATCATGTCTTAAATCATAGCTATCTTTTATATTTCCTGTATTTACAAGAGTATGGTTAAAGATTGCAAAGCTTCCTCTAGTTATTGTTGCTGTTCTATTTGGTGTTAATGCTAAGTTATAAACAGAATTAACCCTAGTTATAACTATATTCGATTGTAAAAACTTTTGAGTTCCTGCTTCTGTTAAATATGACACATACGCTTGGTTACCGATATCAGTATTAGCTAAAGGTACTTCTGCTCCTAAAGCTCCATAAGCATTTACTCCAGCTGCTAAAGACAACAGCAATGCTAATTTTAAACTTGATTTCTTCATCATTTTAGCTCTCCTTTTTTAATTTTTTATTTGATTAATCAACTGATAAAAAATTATATCTCACCTCCGTTTACTTTTACTCTAATTTCCAAATTAAGATTTTTACCTGCTTCTAATTCTTCTATATTCCAGCTAACTAGTTTGTATTCAGAATCATTAATAGGATTTCCATCAACCATTATTGGGTAAGGTAAAAAATCTCTTTCATTTACAGAAACTAAGTAGTTTGATGGTTCAGCTTTATTTGGTAAAAAAGTTGTTCCTGACGGTACTGGAATAGTAGGATTAATCTTTTTTAAAGATTCCTCTGTTTCATTCGCAATAAAAAAGTTATAAAGTATTATATCTCCAGGAGTTGCTTCAGTTGCTACAACTTTTGTTTCAACTCCCTCTTTATCCACACTAACTTTGTAGCTTTTTAGCTCACTTTTCACCTCAGCAAAAACTGTTGTAACTAAAAGTAAAAATAAAACCAATAATCTTTTCATAATATTTACCTCCCTATTTTAAAATCATTTTTAATTCATTATATTGAATTTTTAGACTTTCTAGCTCTTTTTGAATAGTTGAACTACTTTGATTTAAGGCTCCTTTTATATAAAGTGGCGATAATCCTTCTGCTAAATGCATTAAATGATCTCTTTTTAAAGAGATATTAATTAAACTGTCACCTTCTCCAATTTCTCTTAAAAGTACATTTCTATCTCTAGTTCCCTCTGAAAAAATCATAACAGCACGAAATGATTTTGCTTTATCACTTTGTGGAAATTCAATATCTATTTTTTCAACAATAGGAATTTCTAGAATATGTGTTGCTTCAAAATTCGATGTTTTATTAGCCCACTCATTTCCAATATCGACTATTTTTTTAAATTCAGAATAATCAATTTTCAATCCATCTAATAAAACTTTTTCAGTTTTATTTTCTAAATCAATTAAAACTCCAATACTTAGATAATCACTATCTCTTATTTTTGATGGTGTAATTGGTATTATCAAGTTTTTCCCAACTATATAGGGAACAACCTCTTTACTGTAATCTCCATTAAATCTGTATTGAACATCTTTTACATCTTTATAGAATGTATTAATATCCTCTTCAATTTTTTTTATTTCTGCTGAAGTTTCTATAAATTCACTTTTTTTCTCAACCTTTAGAGAATTTTTTGATGATACATTACATCCTAGTATTTGAATTAAACATAACAGCAACAAAAACTTTTTCATAATTTTTTCCTCCCCATTTTTAAAATAAATTCTAAGTATCTTTTACTAATTCTTCACAAATATTCCTTTTTTTACATTGCAATTTCATACCCTTATTTATCAACTGTTTTTCAAATTCTAAAAAAGAGTAAATTGTGTTATCATAATAATATTCAAAATGGAATATTATAAGGAGAACTAAATGAAAAAAATTTTATTAGGAATCTCAGTTTTATTATCAGCAAATATTTTTGCTGCAGATTTTAAAAGTGACAAAGGAATTATGAATTTTAATGATTTGAAGATTGAAAAAGTTGAAAGTACAACATATATATCTTTAACTAGCAAATCTGGTGAGGCATACTTATTTGGATTAGCTAATGATGTTATTCTAGATGTAAAAAATGGAAAAAATCAAAAAGAAGTTATTGGTTTTTACGATAGTATTGAAGAGAACAAATTAGAAGTTGAATTATATGATATCTCTTTAGCAAATGGTACTTTAAATATAAAACCTACATATGAAGATTTTAATATTCAATTTACAAAAGATGAAAGCAATAAAATTTTCAAAACAGTAATGGAGGTTAAATAATTATGAAAAAGATTTTAGCACTTTTAGGGATTTTAACTTCTATGAATATTTTTGCTGCAGATATTATAAAAAATGATATTCCTGTATCTACTGATAAAATTGGAATACATATTCAAAATAGTAATGTTTATTTTGCATTAGAAACTAAGAGTAAAGCTGTTGTCACTTTTGGATTACCCAAGTCTATTTTAATTAATACACTAAAAGATGGTGCTCCAAGAGTTCAAGTTCCAGGTATTATTGCTAATGCTAATAATCCAGAAGAAAGTGCTTTACAGTTTTATCACATACAATATGATAAAAATGAAGGTGTTCTTATTTTAGATTTTGCTGGAACTGAAGATTACATTGTATTTAATAAAGAAGAAGTTTCAAGATTTGGAGAAACATTAAAAAAGGACGGTAAATAATTATGAAGAAAATTTTTGCTGCAATTATGTTAACAGTTTTAGCAACAACATCTTTTGCAAGATATAATAGACCTATTCACCCTGTTATAAGACATGAAATAGTAAAAGCTCATGTTCGACAAGAAATAAGACAAGAAGTAAGAAGAGACATTAAAACTGCTGTAAGAAGAAAAAGAAGAAAAGAAGCCATTGGTGCTGCTATTATTGGAACTGCTATTGTAGGTGGAATAATCTCTAACAACAATAATAACAACAATAACAATGATTATTACAGACCAATTCCTACACCTTATAATGGATATTAAAAATAAATCATAAAAAATAAAAAAAAATGTTTACAATATTTAAAAAAAGTGTTATACTATCTTTGTAGTAAAGATCAAACAAGTAATTAATAATTTTTAAAGAACTATTTTAACAGGTACTTCTTTATAATATTATTGATTTGGTAACAATACTTACTAACAATAATAACGGAGGTACTTTAATGAAAGGTACAGTAAAATGGTTTAATGAAGAAAAAGGATTCGGATTCATCACTGGTGAGGACGGGAAAGATGTATTCGCACACTTCTCTCAAATCAAAAAAGATGGTTTCAAATCTTTAAAAGAAAACGAAGAAGTTGAATTCGATGTTGTTAAAGGTGACAGAGGATTACAAGCTGAAAATATAGTTGCTAGATAGTTAACTATGAGAGGATACTAAGTATCCTCTCTTTTTTTTATTTTTTGTATTATTTATTGTTTTTATTTCAATAATATGTTATATTAGAATAAAAAGTAGTTTACTAGTAAACTATATTAGGAGTTGATTTTCATGCAGTTTAAAAATCAGGCAAAGCTTATATACCTTATTATTATCAGTTGTTTTATTTTTGTATTTTTTTTAACAATCGGAGTTCAAATGAATATTCCTTATTCTTCTCGAGCTTTTTTAGAATATCAAGTTGTACCTGTTTATAGTAAAGTTTCTGAAAGCGTTACAAATATTTTCATCCAAAATGGAAGCCATGTTAAAATTGGACAACCACTTTTTGAAGTCGACAAAGATATTTATCTAGCTCAATATAAATCTTCTTTGGGGCAATACAATGAAGTTTTAGATTCTATTCAAAATATAAAAAACGATATTGAAAAAACAAAAGTTTTTATAAAAAAAAATAAAATTTTAGTTGAACAAAATAAAAAAGAATTAATTAAATATACAAACCTTTTCGAGAAAAAATATATAAATGAATTAGATTATCAAAATATGAACACAAAATTTATTGAATCTGAAAAGACTTTAAAAGATACTGAAAATACTTTAAACAATCTACTTATAAAATACAAAAAAGAAGAGGCATCAACTCCACAGCTGCTTATAGCTAAAGGGTCTTTAAAAAAAGCTGAAATAAATTTAAAAAATACTGTAACTTTAGCTCCTATATCTGGTGAAGTAGTTATGGATAATTTTTACCTTAACACGCTTGTAAAACAAGATACAACTCTTTTTTATATAAAAAATGATAATTTATTAACAGTAAATGTAGATTTAAAAGAAAAGAATTTAAAATCTATAACAAAAGGAAGAAAAGCTCTTATAGTTTTTGATGGTGTTTCAGAAACAATAGTTGAAGGAACAGTTGATAGAATAATCCCTGTATTAGCTGAAGGTTTCTCTACTTCAAATACTCTTGTTAACATTACAGATGATAATCGTTGGATTAGAGATTCTGGAAAAGTTAGAATTGCTGTCAAAATTGAAAATTCTGACTCTGTAAAAAATTTATCTAGTGGCTCTAAAGCTTCTGTTATACTTTTACCTCAAAATAATGGTGTATTTTATACTTTTCTAGCAAAAATTTGGATAAATATGATAAGGATTTTCAATTATGCCTATTAATCATAATAAAAATATTATAAAAAGTTTTTTAGCAATTGTTTTAGGAGTTGCTCTTGCTAAATATACAACATATTCATTTAGTTTTGAAATTCCAATTATAGCTTTAAGCGTTGTAAGCACAACATCAAAATTCAATTTAAAAGAATTCGTAAAAAGTAATTCGTGGTTGCCACTTTCTGCTGCATTAGGAGTTTTAGCTGGTGAGCTCTTCAAAGAAAAATATTTTTTATTCGCCATTTTTTCTTTTGGAATATTTTTTACCTGCTTTTATTTTGTAAAAAAAAATCCTAAAGCTATTTTAAATAGTATTTTAGGCTATTCTTTTACATCTGTATATTCAACATATGCAAATCAAAATATGGAAAAATTAGTTTATGATATCGTTATAGTCAGTATTTTAGGTGGTATTTTAGGCTTTATAATTTTAACTTTTTTTAGAAATGACGAAAAAATTATTAAAAAAGAAATCTTATCAAATCATAAAAATATAAAAGAAGATGTTCATATTAAAAAAATAATTTTATTAACTACTATTATTTTTTTAACTTGGTTATTATATATTATTTTTAATATTAAAGAAACTTTTTTTGCATTTGCAACTCTTGCAGTAATGTATGGAAACTTAGATTTTAAAAAAATACATCAACTTACACCACTAGTTATATCTATACATCTAACTGGTTGTTCAATTGCAATTATTTATTCTTTCTTTATTAATGGATTTAGTAGTAGTATGATTTTATTTTTATTATCTTTATCTATTATTTTTTTCCCAATACTATATTTCAAATATTATGGAAATTCAGAAATTATAAAATCCTTCTTTAATAGCTTAATTTCAGCTACTATATTACCAATATGCTTATATCTAACTCCAACTGGAGATATAACTTCAAAAGCAAGCGCTAGAGCTTTACAGATAAGCATATTTTTAGCAATTTCGTTTGTTATGACTAAAATTTTAATTATGTTAGGTGATAAAAAAAATGAACGATAATCTTGTTACTTTAATATCTAAATTAAGTAGATATCAAAAAAAATATCTTAATAATCATTTAAAAGGTGGAGATTTAGATTTTTCAGGAGCTGTTATTTTATTAAAAATAAAAGAAAATCTAAATATTACTCCAAAAGATATTTTTGAATTAGGAATAGTTGAAAAACCTTCTGTTACTAAAATTTTAAAAAAATTAGAAGAGTTAAAGTATATTAAAAAATCTTATTCAACAACTGATAAAAGAAGTTATTCAATTTCAATTACTGATAAAGGTTCTATTCGATGCTTTTCAATTGAAACTGTTATAGATGAATTAAACAACGTTTATAAAAAAGTTTATTCAAAAGCACTTTATGAAGACCTCGAAAAAATTTTAGATGAAGTCTTTGGAAAAGATTTGATTTAGTTCACTATATCATTAAAATTTCTATATCATTTAATATAATTTCATGTTAAAATTATATTGATGTTCAAAAAAATAAATAAATCAAATAAATAGATTAGGAGTACAAAACTTATGAGTATTTTAGATGTAAAAAATGTAAGTCATGGATTTGGTTCTAGAGTTATTTTAGAAAATGCTTCATTCAGACTTTTAAAAGGAGAACACGTTGGTTTGGTTGGTGCTAACGGTGAAGGTAAATCAACATTCTTAAACATTATAACAGGTAAACTTATGCCTGATGAAGGTGTCGTTTCTTGGTGTAATCATATTACTACAGGTTATCTTGATCAGTATAGTACTTTGGAAAAAGGTAAATCAATCAGAGATGTCTTAAAATCTGCATTTGCATCTATGTTTAGTTTAGAAGCTGAAATAATGGATCTTTATGGAAAAATGGGAGATTGTAGCCCAGAAGAGATGGACACTCTTTTAGAAGAAATTGGAGAGATTCAAAGTATTCTTGAAGGCGCTGACTTCTATAACCTTGATTCTAAAATTGAAGAGTATGCTTCAGGATTAGGTCTTTTAGATATCGGTCTTGAAAAAGATGTATCAGAACTTTCTGGTGGGCAAAGAGCAAAAATTCTTTTAGCTAAAGTTTTACTTGAAAATCCTATGATTTTAATTCTAGACGAGCCTACAAACTTCCTAGATGAAGACCATATTATATGGTTAAAAAACTTCTTAAAAAATTATGAGAATGCATTTATTCTTGTTTCACATGATATTCCATTCTTAAATGAAGTTACAAATGTAATTTATCATATTGAAGCTGCTGAAATCACTAGATATACTGGTGGATATGAGCAATTTAGAGAGATGTACGAACTAAAAAAGAGACAGATTGAATCTGCTTATAAAAAACAGCAAAAAGAGATTGCACATCTTGAAGATTTTATTGCTCGTAACAAAGCTAGAGTTGCAACTACAAATCTAGCTAAAGATAGACAGAAAAAATTAGATCGTATGGATGTTATTGAGATTGCTAGAGATAAACCAAAACCAATTTTTGGATTTAAAAGTGCTCGTACTCCATCTAGAGAGATTATTACTGTTAAAGATTTAGTTATAGGATATGATGAACCATTAACAAAAGCACTTAATTTCTCAATAGAACGTAATCAAAAAATTGCTATTAAAGGAGTTAACGGTTTAGGAAAATCTACTCTTCTTAATACAATCTTAAAAAGAATTAAAGCTTTGTCTGGTGAAATAGAGCATGGACAATTCTTAGAAATTGGATATTTTAAACAAGAAGAAGAAAGTTCTAAAACTACTGCTTTAGATGAGTTTTGGAATGAGTTTCCTGGGCTTACAAATGCTGAAGTTAGAGCAGCATTAGCTAGATGTGGACTTACATCAGAGCATATTACAAGTCAAATGCGTGTTCTTTCTGGTGGAGAAAATGCTAAAGTTAGACTTGCTAAAATAATGAACCGTGAAATTAACTTCTTAATTCTAGACGAGCCTACAAACCATTTAGATATAGATGCTAAAGATGAGTTAAAAAGAGCGTTAAAAGAGTTCAATGGAACTATTTTAATGGTAAGTCACGAGCCTGAATTCTATACTGATGTTGCTACTGAAGTTTGGAACGTTGAAGATTGGTCAACTAAGATTATATAATTTTTTAGAGCTCTGTCATTAATTTGACAGAGCTTTTTTACTTTTTTCATTTCAAAAATTATAGATGACAAGCTATAAAATGCTCATTTTCTAACAATTTCAATTCAGGCTCTTTAAATTTACAAATTTCTATTCTTTCTAAACATCTATCATAATAAACACAACCAGAAATATTATTAATTTTTTCGGATTTTAACGGTAAAATATTCATGTTTACTTTTAAAGATAAATCGAATAGTTTTTTAGAATATGGATGTTTCACAAAAAAACAACTGTCAGTATTTAAAAATTTTTCTACAATTCTTCCTCTATACATAATTATAATTGCATCTGATAATTGATGAACAACTTCTAAACTATGAGATATTAAAATATAAGTTAAATCATTTTGTCTTTTTATTTTTTCTAATAATTTTAAAATTCTAGCTTGTGTTGTTACATCAAGGCTACTTGTTGGTTCATCAAGTACCAATAATTCTGGTTTTGCAAGTAAAGACCTTGCTATAGCTAACCTTTGTTTTTGACCTCCACTAAATTGTGAAGGATATTTTTTAATCTCTTCACATGACAACTGAACATCTTTTAAATACTTTGATATTTGTTCATTTTTTTTATGTTTATTTATTTTTGAAAAAAAGAATCCTTTATTCAAATTGTCCAAAGGTTCAGATAATATATTGTAGATAGTTTTATATGGATTTAAAGAATCACTATTATTTTGAAAAACCATTTGTATTTTGTTACGATTTTTTTTATATTTTTTTTTACTCATCAATTCATCTCTATAATATATATGTCCATCTTTTGGATCTTGGAGTCCTGTAATTATTTTAGCAAGGGTACTTTTTCCAGAACCACTTTCTCCTACAATTCCAAGACAACTTCCTTTCTTTAAATTAAATGATATATTTTTTAAAACTTCAATTTTTTTTCTACCTTCTAAATAAAAATGAGATATATTTTTTAATTCTAATAGTTTTTTTTCATTATAAAAAGATTTTTTTTTATCTTTTGGTAAAAAACGAGGTATTGATGATAATAATTCTTTTGTATATTTTTTCTCAGAATTTTCTAAAATATTTTTTAAAGAATTACTTTCTATAATCTCTCCTTTAGACATAACATAAACTTTTTCTGCAATTGCTTCTATAGCTTTAAAGTCATGAGAAATTATAAGAATTGATGTTTTAGAATTTTTTAAGGAGTTTAAAAGATATAAAATTTCATTTTGAGTTATTAAATCTAAAGCAGTTGTTGGCTCATCTGCTATTAATATATCAGGTTCTTTTAAAATAGCTAAAGCTATTGCTATTCTTTGAAGCATACCTCCACTCAGCTGAAATGGATAACATTTTAAAACTCTTTCTGGAGTTTCAATATACATTTTTTTAAAAATTAATATTACTTTTTCTCTTACTTCGGATTTTGATTTTTTTTTGTAAAAAATTTCAAAAAAATGATTTTCTATATTTAAAAGTGGATTAAAAGCATTTTTAGAATCTTGTGGAATAAATGCAAATTTTAAATTTTTATGTTTTATTTCTCCTTTTATTCTCCATTTACTATCATGAAGAAGAGAAAGCATATAAGAAATTAAAAGTGTTTTTCCACTTCCACTTTCTCCTACTATTCCTATACTTTCTCCTATACTTACTTCAAAATTAATATTTTTTAGTAACTCTACATCTTTTAAATAAATAGATAAATTTTTAATCTCCAATATTTTCATAATTTATTCCTTTAAACTCTCTATTTTCTCATTCAATTTATCTCCTAGTATATTTAGATTCAAAACAAAGCATGAGATGATTAAACCTGGCCAAAAAATTAAATTTGGATTATTATATATATATGTACGCCCTTCATTTAACATCATTCCTAGCTCTGCATTTGGTGGCTTTGCTCCAAATCCAAGAAATGAATATCCAGCTAAAGATAAAATTACATTTCCAAAATCAATTGTGAAAATTGAAATTATTTGTGGTAATATATTTGGTAATATTTGAAATAAAATTATTTTAAATTTATTTGTACCAAGAAGATTACTTGATAAAATAAATTCTTTTTCTTTTATTACTTTTGTTAAATTTCTAGATATTTTTGCATATAATATCCATTTTGTTAATATAATAGCTAACCCCAAACTAAAAGAACTCGCTTTAAAAGTACTTATAACTATTAAAATAAATATAATTCTTGGAAATGAATTAAATATATCTATAAATTTTGTGATTATCATATCTATCCATTTATTGGAAAATCCTGTTCCTATTCCTATTATCAATCCCAAAAACATAGATATAATAGAAACTATAAATGAAGTAAGAATAGTTGATCTGAGCCCATAAACAATTCTCGAAAAAAAACATCTTCCAAGATGATCAGTTCCAAAAGGATAAATTAAACTAGCTTTTAAAAACTTTTTTTCTATATCTATTAAATATGGATCATGAGGAGCTATTATATTTGCAAATAATCCTATTGTAAAAAAAAATATCAAAATTAAAGAACATAGTAATATTGTTTTATTTTTCATTTTAAAAATCCTTTCTAATTCTAGGATCAAAGTAATAACAAAGAATATCTGCTGAGTTATTAATAAATACAAATATAATTGATACAATTAAAATATATCCTTGAATTACAGGATAATCTCTGCCATCTATAGCCTCTACAATCAATCTTCCAAGACCAGGCCAAGCAAAAATATTTTCTACAATAGCAGCTCCTGAAAGCATACTGCCAATATTAACTCCCAAAGAGGTTAATATTGGATTTAATGAATTTTTAAAAGCATATTTGAAAATTAAATCTATTTTTTTTACATCTCTTATTTCTGCATACTTTATATAGTTTTGATTAAGATTATATATCATATTTTCTCTAATAACTTTTATATAATAAGCTATATACGATAAAGATAATGTTAAAGATGGAAGAATAATACTCCATCTACTATACGCTCCTGCAATTGGAAATATTTTTAATTGAACTGAAAATATATTTATCATTAAAAATCCAAGCCAAAATTTTGGAATTGATATAGAAAACAATGAAAATATTCTAATCATTTTATCAAAAATCTTATTTTGATAAAGAGAAGAAATTATTCCAAAAGGAAATCCTAACAATATTACCCATCCTAAACTAGCTACAGTTAATTCAACAGTGTAAATTAAAGATGTCTTAATTGTTAAATAAACATCTGCATTTGTAAGAAATGACTTTCCTAAATCTTTATTAAAAATATTTTGAATCCATAAAAAATATTGTTTTTGCAAAGAGTAATTAAATCCCATCTCTTTTTTTATAAAGCTTATATTATCTTCTGTCATAGGAAGATTAAATGTATTCAAATAAGCTATTACAGGATCTCCTGGTATTATTCTTACAATTAAAAATGTAACTACAGATATAATAAAAAATAATATTGTTATTTTGAAAATTTTCTTTATACAGTATTTAATCAACTTTTCTCCTTTAAATTAAATCTCTTTTACTTTTTTATAATATCTTGAAGTGGAAAAGCTTCTTTTATATCAGAAAACTGAATTCCTTCTAAATTTTTTTTAAAAACTGCAGTAATAACTGTATCTGTTAAAGGAATGTAGATTGCTTCATCATAGAATGAATGTATTATATAATCTATATTCTTTTGTAATTTTTCTTCATTTACTTCACTTAAAGCATTTAACATATTTTGATGAAGTTCCTCTTGATTTTGAACACCTCTTTGAACAACGTTAAACTTATCTCCTGAAGTTGTCATTGCTGCAAATGTTGCAAATGGCTCATAAGAAGCTCCCCATGAATTAAACATTATTATATCAAAATCTGCTTTAGACCAATTTTGACGAAATAGTTTTGATTCTTCTTGAGATATATTTATCTTAACTCCTACTTTAGAGTATTGATGTTGAAGAACTTCTGCTAAAACCTTTCCATTTTTAAAACTATTATCTATACTAATAGTTAACTCTAATATTTTACCATCTTTACTTCTAAATTTATTCTCATCTGTAAAAATCCATCCTGATGATTCTAAAAGTTGATTTGATTTTTCTAAATTAAATTCATAGTTTTCAACTTTACTATTTTTTACATACTCGACATCATCTGTAAAATAACTTTTTGCAGGTTTTCTATCTCCTTCAAAAATATTTTTTGAAATTATTTCATTATTTGTAGCATAAGCTAATGCTTGACGAATTTTTTTATTTTTTAAAATGCCTTTATTTGTATTTAAACTCAAACTTGTAATTTGCTTTGAGTTAGAAATTTTAACCTCAAAACCACTATTTTTCAAATCTTTTATTGAATCTACAGACAATGAATCAAGATTATCAAATATTAAATCAATCTCTCCTGCTTTAAGCATTGAAACTGTTGTATTCATATCTGGAACTATTAAAACTTTTACATATTTATAGTTTGGTTTCTTTCCCCAATAATATTCATTTCTTTCAAAAATTGCATATTGATTTTGAACGTGTTCAATTATTTTCCACATACCTGTTCCTATAGGAAGTTCTATTTTTTTGTATGTAGGCTCTATTTTTGAAAATCCTTTTTCACCTAAAAATGTTATTGGTCTTGTAAAAGTTAAATCTTTTAATAAAGAATTACAAGGATTATTTAAAACTAGTTTTAATGTATATTTATCAACTGCATCTACTCTTGATATTTCTTGTAAAGACTGTAAAAATCCAAATCTTTTTTTATTTTCTAGTATTGAATCTATATTTTTTTTAGCTAAATTTGCATCAAACTCTGATCCATCACTAAATTTAACATCTTTTCTCAAACTAAAAATATACTCTTTACCATTTGATGATATTGTCCAACTTTGAGCTAAAACTGGCTTTATCTCGCCATCTTTTAAAGTTACAAGACCTTCATATACCCAATCTTGAATAAATTGTGAACTTGTCATCAAATGAGGATTTAATTCTCCTATATCTTTTGGTGATGTTACTTTTAAAGTGTTATCTTTTGAAAAAGTATTGGAACTTTCTTTTCCACAACCTATTAATAACATTATACAAAATGTTAGTATTTTTATTTTTTTCTTCAATTTTACCCCCAAATATTATTTTGTTCAATCAAAAAATTGTACTAAAATAATATCATTCGTGATATAAAATGTCAATTTTAAAATTACAAAAAAAAAATAGAAAAAGTCCTTTTGGGGAAAAAGGACTTTTTCTATAAATACAGGGGAGTATTAAAATAAAAAGATATAAATAAATTTTGGGGGGTATTAAATTTACTTAATCATCGGTTTGAATATATAATACCATATCCGTAATATTTTGTCAACAATGTTTTTTTTCTGTATTTTATATTTTTTTAAATTTCTATTATCAAACTACTTTTTATACAACACAATAAAATACGTTCATCTTTAGACACTGTGTTTAATTTAAACGCGAATTACTAGTTTTGATTTCAATACTCGTAATTTCGGTTTTATTCAATCTATTTTTAAGTTCTTTAGTGACATAGAAATTATCATCGAAATGCATTGGAACTATTATTTTAGGTTTCACGTTTTCTATAAAATATTCTACTCCTAAATAACAAAATTCTTCTAATCTAGGATCAACTGGGAAAAATGCTATATCTATCTCTTTGTTTTTCATAATCTTGCTTACTATTCCCATATAAAGATTTTTCATATATTTTTCTTCTGCAGGTGTATCATCTTTCCAATACCACCAATTTAAATCTCCAGCATGAAAGATTTGAATTTTATCAACTAAAACCAAAAATGAAACTCCTGCATCAGAAGAATCATAACTTTTTATATTCAGTTCTTCTAAATTTAAAACTTCATCTTTATTCATAATATTATAATTTTGTAATTTTTTATCTAAAATTATATCTCCACTTAAAATATAATTTATTTCAGAATATCTATTTTTCCAATTTAAAATTTCACTATTAAAATGATCATAATGAGCATGAGATGAAAATATACATACTTTTTTTGATGTATTTAAAACAGCATCTTTTAATGATATATCATCTTTTTCAGATTTTATTGGATCTTTATAATAATCAAAAACTAAAAAATATTTTTCTGTTTCAACTACAAAACAACTATGGTAAATATAATAACTTTTAAAATTTTCCATAAATCACCTCTTTAACAAAATGTAGATAATGTTGTATAATAACATATAAGTCTAAAAATATAAAGGAGCAAATTTTATGATTACAAAAGAAAAATTAATTCTGAAAAAATATTTTGGATATGAGGAATTTAGAAAAGGACAAGAAGATATAATTCGCAATATTTTAGAGAGAAAAAATACTCTTGCTTTAATGCCTACTGGTGGAGGTAAATCAATATGTTATCAAATCCCAGCTTTGATGTTTGAAGGATTAACAATAGTTATTTCACCTCTAATCTCTCTTATGAAAGACCAAGTTGATGCTTTAAAATTAAATGGAATTCCTGCAACTTTTATAAATAGTAGCCTTTCAAATAACGAGTGTGAAATAATTTATGATTCACTTTCTAAAGGTGAATATAAAATAATATATGTCGCTCCAGAACGGCTTCAAAATTCTAGATTTTTAGCAGTTATAAAAAAAATAGTTATCTCTCAACTTGCTGTTGATGAAGCTCACTGTATATCCCAATGGGGGCATGACTTTAGAACAAGCTACAAAAACATCAAAAACTTTATAGAAGCTCTAGATTCGAATCCTGTCGTGTCTGCGTTCACTGCTACTGCTACACCCGAAGTTACTAGAGATATTTTAGATAGTTTAAATATTGATGCCCATATTTTTAGAAATGGATTCCGAAGAGAAAATTTACAATTTTCTATTTTAAAAAATATAGATAATTTAAAATTTATTCAAAAATTTATAGCTGATCATGAAAACGAAAGTGGAATAATATATGTTTCAACTCGTAAAGAGTGTGATAAAATTTTCGATGTTATTTCTAAGTTTAAAAAAATAGGAAAATATCATGCTGGAATGTCTGATGCTGAAAGAATGAAAAATCAAGAAGATTTTCTTTTAGACCGTACTGATATAATAGTTGCTACAAATGCCTTTGGTATGGGAATTGATAAATCCAATGTAAGATGGGTAATTCATAATAATATTCCAAAAGATATTGAAAGTTATTACCAAGAAGCTGGTAGAGCTGGTAGAGATGGATTGGTTTCAAACTGTATTCTTATTTATCATCCAAAAGATATTGTTATTCAAAAATTATTTATTGAAAATGAACAGCTTAACGATGAACTTATAGGAATAAAGTATGAAAAATTGTCGGCTATGGAAAATTACACACGAACAAACAAATGTCTTTCAGAATATATAGTTAACTATTTTGGAGATACTTTAGATGAAGCTTGTTTAATCTGCAGTAACTGTGAAAATAAAGGAGATCTTTTTGACATTACTATAGAAGCTCAAAAAATAATTTCATGCGTTGGAAGATTAAATGACCGTTTTGGAACAAAACTAATTTCAGATATTTTAAAAGGAGCTAATACATCTCGAATTAGAGAATACAAATTAAATGAACAATCTACATATGGAGCTTTAAAAAACAAAAGCCCTGAAGATATAAAAGTAATTATTGACTATATGATTGGTAACTCTTATCTTGAAGCAACTGAAGGTAAATATCCTATTCTCAGATTAACTCATAAAGCTTATACATTTATTCGAGCTAAAGAAGAACTATTTATGAAAATCTCTAACATTGATGATTCTCTTAAAAAAAGAAATAAAAATTCTAAGATAAACACTGAATCTACTCTTATAGAGGGAGGAGAAAATATATTTAAAATTTTATCAGATTTTAGAAAAGAAACTGCCATTATCTCTAAAGTTCCACCTTATGTTATTTTCTCAGATAAAACTTTAATACAGATATGTAACCATAAACCTCTAACAAAAGCTGAGCTTTTACAGATAGATGGTATTGGAGAACTAAAATTTGATAAATACGGTGAATCAATAATATCTATTCTTCAAAATTACATATCTGAAACAAATGATACGAATGTTTTATTTAAATTAGATAAAACTTTAAAAGCTCATAAATCTAGTTCTGTAAAATCTACAACTTTTGAAAAAACTGTAAAACTTCTTTTAGAAGGGCTTTCAATTACAGAGATAGCAACAGCTCAAGATATTAAGGTTGAAACAGTTTTAAACCACTTTGCTCGTGCAAAAGAGGTTTATAATGAACTTGATTTTTCAAGATTTTATACAACTGATGAAAAAAGCTTAGTGCTTCAAGCTGTAAATATTGTTGGTAAAACTTTTTTAAGACCTATTAAAGACCATCTACCAGAATCTTTTACTTATGAAAAGATTAAGTTGATATTACTTGATATTTAATGAAAAAAAAGAATTTTCTTTTATCTCAGTATATTAATATTGAAGCTAGAAGAAAAGGAGTGATGTCATGGAAGTTCTTCACAACAAGGATAAATCTTTATTTTATATAAAAAATGAGGATAATAAAACAATTGGAAAGCTGTCTTATGCAAAAGAAGAAGAAAATACTGTTATTATAGAACATACTTTAGTTCATGATATTTATAAAGGTAAGGGAATTGGAAATATTTTAATGGATGAAGCTGTAAAATATTTTCGTGAAAACAATTGGAACGTTATTCCAGAATGTTCTTTTGCAAAATTTATCTTTGACAAGTATCCAGAAAAATATAAAGACATTGTAAAAAACTAAAAGAACTAATTAAATAAAACAACAAAAAGCTGAATTAATTTTCAGCTTTTTTACAACTTTTTCTAATAAATTTTCACTTTCTATAATTTTTTTATCTGTATCATCTACATCTGATATAACTTTTAAAAAATAAAGAGGTTCATGCTTTTTTATACTCTGTAACATAAAACTAAACTCCATAAGATTTTCTAAATTATTTGATGTATTAATCGGAACTAAAATTCTCTGAGATTCTTGTGATAAAGTGTCATCTTCTTCTTCATTAAGAATTATTTTTTTAGCAAAATAATCTGTTGTAAAAGATCCTAAAAAACAAGTTGCCATAATCATCATTATTGTACCAGCTAATATATATTCATTAAAAATTCCCAACTCATATCCTACTGTTACTGCTGCTAACGTTGCTGCTGCCTGATTTACACTTAAAGAAAATAAATATTAAATATTGAAGTTGTTAAATTTTCGAGGTATAATTATACCAAAAATACAATTAGCAGAATATTAGTTATAGTTATGGCTAACTTTAAAAAAATCGTGCTTCTTGAAGAGCAAAAATAAGAATTTTACGCTGAAATTGGTAAACTTAGTGCTGAGAACGATTGATTAAAAAAAGCTCTAGAGATAGCTGATATTACCTAAAAAACACCGACAAGCTTTATATATTTGACTACAAATGAAGTCTTTGAACTCTCTAGTTTTGAGTACAAAAAAATTGCTTTAGAGTTTAGTCAACTTTTAAAGCTCTTTTTATTTAACAACTCTTATCCGACATTTAAATTATAAATTATTCAATGATAATAATAAGAGTTTTAAGGGGTTTTACCCACTCATAAACATATTTAGAATGAGATGAAGCATTTCTAACACACATTCTAGATCTAGGTGTTGACCCTAAAGTTGGAGAATGCTCAATAATTTCTGTTCTAGGTAGCTCCACTGGTATTCCATGAATGTATCCTCCTCCTGAAAATCTAGTTGCATATGGTGCAAATCCTGCAATTTTAGATGAGCTTCCTAGTTTTAAATAGTTCATCCTAGTTTTTTTATCTTGAACAACAAAAGTTCCTAGAGGTGTTGGATAGTTATGAGGTAACTTATCTAAACCTGTAGTAGCTGGATTCATACTTCTAATTAACCAAACATCTTCATTTTTCTGTAAAGTAACTATATTCTGATTTTTTCTGTCTATAAATATTAATTTATCTGTAGGTTCATTTAATATCTGTTTTACATATCTCTTTGAAGTCCACCACTCTCCCTCTATATCCTCTATTTTTATTTTTACAAAACCATCCTTTTCTTCTATAATTCCCACTAAAGATCCATCCCATCCATATCTTATTGGTTTTTTATCTAAAGATTTATATAGTGGTATACCTTGATATCTTCTAACACCATATTCATCTCTTTCTGGAGATGTTAAAAAACTTTCTAATTGAGATGGATTACCATTTGAATTTTTAAAATTTCTTAAAGTTCCTATTTTTCGATATTCATTTTTAAATCTGTCTATAGATAATATCTTATCCTCTATTTTTTTCCATTGAAACTCTCTAGACGTATTTTTATATTTATAAAAATGATCTAAAGTGTATTTATTATAAGATAACTCTTTCCTCAATATAACCTCATTGGAAAAAGCTAAGCTAAACAAAGTAAAAAAAGTAAAAATTATTTTTTTCATAATTCTCTCCTATATCAATATTTAATAATTTTATACTCAAAATTTTCTCAAATCTTTTTTCTTTATCTTTATTTTTTAGAAGATAACTCTATATACTTTTCATTTTAGATTGTATTATAGATTTATTTTCAGGAGTATAAAAACCACCTTGAGTTTCTTTTATTTCATCTAAATGATGTCCGCGACCTTCATCAGTTGTTCTATCACGCTTAAGTCCATCTTCTGCAATAAGTCCAGTTACAGGATATTTTTTTTCTATTGCTCCTATTGCTCCAAGAAAAGCAGTTTCATAACTTAAATTTCTGTGCATAAACTTTAAAAATGTTGCACTTGGAATAAGGTCGTATGTAGGTGCTGAAAAAATTATAGCATCCTGTACAATCCTCTATTTTATAATCCTTTAAATTTATTATAGTTATTTCTGCTCCTCTTTCTTGACAAGTTAAAAGAGCTGACAATAAAGACGGAGTGAACTACCCCACCTTAAGAGAGGTTGGGGTAGTTCTTTATTTTAAATAAATAAATTTTTATTAGATTGTTCAGCTGACCCTAAATATTGTCCAACACCACCGTAAGATACTTCTTCAATAAGTTCATCCTTATGAATTCCCATAACATCCATTGACATTGTACAAGCCACTAAATTAATCCCATTTTTTATGCTTTCATTCATAAGTGTTTCTAAAGGCATAATATCTTTTTTACCCATAACCCATCTTATCATCTTAGGACCAACTCCTAACATATTCATCTTTGAAAGAGGTAGTCCCTTACTATTTTTAGGAAGCATCAATCCAAACATTTTTTCAACTATTGTTTTATTACTATTTATCGTTTTCTTTTTTAAAATTGATAGACCCCAGAACGTAAAGAATAAAGTTACTTTTTTACCCATAGCTAAAGCACCTGTTGCAATTATAAATGCAGCGATAGCTTTATCTAAATCGCCACTAAAAACAACGATAGTTAACCCATCATTTGTTTCTATAACCTTATTTTCTTTTTTATTTTGAATATTTTCACCTTTAAAAATTTGAACAAAAGTCTTGTTTTTATCTTTTTCGAGTGAAATAATTGTATTTTTAGTTGCCTTGGCCCATGCTTGAATATCATTATAAAATCCTGGGTCAGATGCTTTTATTTTTAGAATATCCCCAGAATTTAAGTTATCCATATTTTCTTTTACTTTTACAAGTGGTCCTGGACAAGACAATCCTGATAAATCAATATATTCATCCGAAATTATAGGATTATTCTGTAATTTTTGTAAATTGTCATTCACTTCTAATTTTATATTGGTTTCTTCTTTAGAAGAGATTTCTTTTAAGAGATTTTTATAGCCACCAGATAAATTTTTTACTTTAAAATCATTTTGACATAAGAATCTCTGAGCTAAATATCCTCTTAACCCAACAGCACAATAAGTCCAAATTTCCTTATCTTTTGGAAGTTCTCCAACTCTTTTTCTTAATTCAGTCAATGGAATATTAATACTATTTTTGAATGTCCCTGAAATAAGTTCTAGTTTTTCTCTCACATCTAAAATTAAATTTTTAGAAAAATCAAACTCTTTTAAATCATCTACAAAAACTTGATCGAGCATCCCATTAACAATATTATCTCCCATAAATCCAATCATATTTGCAGGAGATTTAGATGATAAAAAAGGTGGTGCATATGCAAGTTCAAGCTCTTTTAAATCATCAATTGTTCCTTTAAAATGTATAGTAGTAGCTATAACATCAATAAATTTATCAACTCCAGAAACTCCAACAGCTTGAGCTCCTAAAATTTGTTTTGTATTTTTATCAAATATAGCTTTTATAGTTATAGGACTAGAACCTGGGTAATAGTTTGCATGGTTACTAGGATGAAGATACAGTTTTTCATAAGGTATGTTACAACTTTTTAAATTTCTCTCATTTAATCCTGTCGAAGCAGCTGTAAGATTAAATATTTTTAAAATAGCTGTTCCTAAACTTCCCTTATATTTTTCAAAAGCTCCAGAGATATTGTTTGCAACAATACGACCTTGTCTATTGGCTGGTCCTGCTAAAGGAATAAAAGACTGAACATTTGTCACTAAGTTCTTAACTAAAATAGAATCTCCTAAGCCATAGATATTATCTATATTTGTCTTTAAAAATTCATCTACAATAATATGACCTTTATCTCCTAAAGTAATTTTAGAGTCTTTTAAAAATAATGTATCGGGAGTTACTCCAATAGATAATATAACCATTTCTGTTTCTAATGTTTTTCCTGATTCTAAATATATTTTTATTAGATTTTCATTTTCCTCAAATTTAATAACTTTCTCTTTTAAAAGCACTTCTATTCCATTCTTAATTAACTCATTTTCTATATGATTAGCTATTTCAGAATCAAAAGGTGCAAGTATATTTTGAGCAGCTTCTATTATAGATGTTTTTATCTTTAATTCATGGAGATTTTCAGCAGTTTCAACTCCAACATAGCCTCCACCAATTACAATAGCATTTTTAATTTTACGGTTTTGGATATAACTTTTAATTTTATCCATATCATTTATATTTCTAAGAGTAAAAATTTTATCACTTTTAATACCATCTAATGGTGGTAAAATAGGCTTTGCTCCAGGAGCTAAAACTAAAGTATCAAAGCTTTCAGAATAAATTTCACCATTACTTTTTTTTACTCTCACATTTTTATTCTCAGTATCTACTGAAATTACTTCGCTGTTATTTCTAACATCAATGTTAAAACGTATTTTTATTTTCTCAGGAGTTTGTAATATCAAACTTTCTCTATTCTCTATAACATTACCTATATGATAAGGTAATCCACAATTTGCAAATGATATATACTCTCCCTTTTCAAACATAATAATTTCAAAATCTTCACTTAAACGTCTAAGTCTAGTAGCTGTTGAAGCCCCACCAGCTACGCCTCCTACAATTATAATTTTCTTCATGACACACTCCTCTTTTTTACCTGATTATATTTATTTTCTATCCAAATGTAAAGTACAGTCTTTTTTGTCCATATTTACTTTTTTACAAATAAAAGGTAAAATATCCTTCAAAGATAGATTCATTGGAGGCTATGTGAAAGATAAAAAATATAATTGTTATTTTGAAATGACATTAGATGTAATGGGTGGAAAATGGAAACCAATAATTCTTTATTATATAAATTTAAATAAAGTAGCTAGGCATAGCGAGTTAAAAAGGTTTATTCCGAATATAAATGAAAGAATGTTAACAAGACAACTGAGAGAACTTGAAGTAGATTCTTTAATTGAGAGAAAAATATATCTAGTTGTTCCACCAAAAGTTGAGTATCGATTAACAGAGCATGGAAAAAATCTTATTCCAATATTAAAAAACCTTATACAATGGGGAGAGTCTTATTCTAAATCTATAAAATTTAATAATTTCACCGTGGATATAGGTAACAATTAATTTCAATTATACTAGAATGGCATAGCTATCAAGCTAACAAAAAATTAGAACCTAAATAATTAAAATTTAGGTTCTTTTTCATTTCTGTAATTAATTTTGTATAAAACAAAAAACCACTTGCAAAAATGGCTAAAAAAATGTATATTATTATTGCTTTGTGTTCTTGGTGAATTTCATTTATCAGGAACCTTTTTTTTCTTTTTTTTGATGTTTTTTAATCTAAAGCAAATTAAATTGAATTCTTCTTCATCTTTTAAGCGGACCAGAAAATCGCTTAAGACTACAAAAGCAGATTTTATAGTTCTTCGAACACTCGTCTCTTCAGTATACCCATCAACTTAAGAAAATTAATCAGAACTCAAATTTCTCTAATAAGATTTTTGAGTTCTTTTTCCCTACTTTTTATACAAGTTTTAGGAACCAATATCTTTAATTTATCTAATATTCTACATATCTGATAATCATAATAATGTATTTTTTCTAGATAATATTTAATCTACATGAAACTTTTTCAAAGGCCGAACCAACGTATATATTTTCAATTTCTTTAATTTCTGCTGTGCTCATAGAACTACATATTGCTTCTAAATCTAGTTGTGTATATCTAGTTTCAGATTTTACATTGCCATTTTTAAAGTACTGTACATCTACTGGTAGGTTATGTTTTAAATCTTTTATGAAATTAATTTTTAAACTCGAATATTCACCCTCTTGGTTTTTACCACCTGGATAGTCTTTTGTTAAAGATTGCTAAACTTTTTTTCTCAGGTTTCTTTATATCTAAACTGATATTGAGAAGCCTCAGAAAAACAGCCTTAAGAAACTTAACAAATTTTGAATTGAATCTCTTATTGAGAGCTTCTGGACTAACAGAAAGATTGTCTATTTCAAAGAGATTAAGAGAGATATGGCTGAGTATGTCTTTATGATCTCCTTTTCATTAAAAAAGCTCCTTTTATATTAGTAAAAATATTTTACTATAAAAAGAGCTAAAGCGTTCGATTTTATTGACTTCTTAAGTTGATGGGTATGGCCCATACCCCATACCCATCAACTTAAGAAAAATAATCTGAATTCAAATTCTTCTAAAAGATTTTTGAGTTCTTTTTTTATACAAATTTAAATTTTGGATATTTTTTGGTATGACAAAAAGATGCTGTTAACAGCACTTACTCAAAGCTATTACTTCAAATCTTTAAATTATCAATTTTAATATATCATCTGAGCTGAACTCCCCTTTCCTTCTACTTTTTATACAGGTTTTAGGAACTAGTATTTTTAATTTATCTATT
>NZ_JBOFMZ010000071.1:0-41181 GCF_051658645.1 Cetobacterium sp. | reverse complement strand
GGGGGGCAGCCCCCTGGGAGGATAGGAAGTTGCCAATCTTAAAAAAGTGCTTCTTTAGCTCAGTTGGTAGAGCACACGACTGTTAATCGTGTTGTCGCTGGTTCGAGCCCAGCAAGAAGCGCCATTTTTTTATTTTTTGTAAACTTTTTAGAGCTTAAAGGCTCTTTTTTTTATACATTTATTTCTATATAGTGTATAATGTTAAAGAATCATTAAAATATCAAAAGGGGTGAAAAATGATAAAAAGAGAAAAAATACTAACATTACTAATTTCAGTAATAATAATAATAGTAAGTATTGGTTTTATATTAAATCGGAAAAAATTAGAAACAAAATTAGAAACAAATCAAATTTTATCTAATATATATAAAAAAAATGAAAAGAAAAAAAATGAAAAAATATTTTCAACTAAATTAAAAGATAATAGATTAAAAATAATATTAGAAGAATTATCACCAGATAAAACTGCAATAGCAATTTTAATTTTAAATGATAAAGAACTAGTAAATTTTATTAATAATGGAGATATTAATTCATATATAGAAAATAAAGATTATGACAAAGCTATAAAAAATGCGAAAGTTATAAAAAATATAGAAGAACTATCTTTATTATCACCAGAACTAGGAAAATACTTCAGGGAAAATTTAATAAAAAATAATTTTGATACATTTATAAAAATTATTGAAAATAGACCCGAAGTTATAAAAATTAAAAGTAGAATAACTAAACTTTTACCAGTTAAAAATAGCGAGGTTACTTTTAAAGAGCTTTCAGAAGCTAAATTGATACAAATAAGTGAAATTCTTTCTAAATCCCCTTTAACTATTGAATTTGCAGAAAAAAAAGATTTAAAAAAATATAATCTTGAAGAAGTTGTCGAGATAAGCAAAACATTATATAGCATAGGTTTAGTAAGCCCATTATTAGCAATAGAAATAGGAGATATGTTAAAAGGACTCGATATTAGAAAAGCTTCATTATATGGAGATTTATATGTAAAAGATGAAAAATTTGAAAAACAAATAAAAAAAGAGTATGAAAAAGGTAATTTTACATTTGATAATCCATTTTTAAAATACAATCCTTATGGAAGAACACCATTGGCTTATGGAATGAAATATGGTAAAAATGAAAAAGTAGATCTTCTGAGAGTGACAGTTTTAGGTATGGGAGGAATGCCAAATTTTGTGTATGAAAAAAAATACTTTCCAGGTGAATTATTTCCAATAGTGGGATTATATCCAAAAGTAGAAAATACTATTTTATTAGAAGAATTAGAACCAACTAGTAAAAAAATATTAAAAACTAAAAAAATAAAGTTAAAAACTGATTCAGTAGATGATAGATTACCTTCAATATATATAGAAAAAAGAATAGTTAATAGTATTCAACCAGGATTTAATTTAGTATCATACAACTTGGAAAAAGAAGGAATACCTTTTGCTTTTGATAGTATGGGAAACATAAGATACATATTAAAAACTGGAAAAGAAATGAGAAAAGTGAGAGTAGAAAAACAAGATTATGGAGTTTGGGAAGTAAAGAATGATGAAGATGAGTTTCAGTTAAATATATTAGGAAAAATTTTAGGAAGAATAGGAAAAGAAGAAGAGGATTTGATTGCTCAAAATAAAAAAACGAAGTACCTTGTTAGAAATAATAATATTTTAACAGTAGTTTCTTATATAAGTGGAGCATATCCTTCTGCATTATTTTCAGAATATGGTTTAGACTCAAAAGATGAAATTTTTAAAGCAATAATATTTTATGATAAAGATAGTGCAAAAGAAAATTTAATTGAAGATGGAGAAAGAGTAATTCTCTATGAAGGAGATAGTGAAAATTAATGTTAAAATTATTTTATTCTGGATTTTTAGTAGTTGTATTTTCAATGTTGATAAATTTATTTAGTTTAACTTCAGAAATAAGTTTAATAGGGTTTATATTATTAAGTTTCATTTTATTAGGAATTTATTTGTTTGATTTAATGAATTTTGATACACCAAAGTATTCATTAAAAAATTATTCAACAGTTATAGCATTAAATACATTCTTTTTTTCAATTTGGTATTTGATCAGTTGGGATTTTTGGTTGATAGTATTTTGTGTTTTATTCACTTCAATAAATATATTTTTAAGGGATATTATAAATATATTTGTATACAGAATAAAACCTGTGACAATATATGGAAGTGGAGAATTAAAATCTAATTTGGAAAAAAGTTTGAAAAAACTAGAGGGTTATCAATATATAAATTTTAAAGATGAAATAGAAAAATTAGAACTATTTGTAGAGGAAAAAGAGATTAAATTATTACTTTTAGGCGAAATAAAGTTAGAAGAAAAAGAGATTGAAAAAATATTGAAGATTAAGTTAAAAAATACACGTGTAATGGGATATTTGGATTATATGCTAGAAGTTGAAAATAAAATAGAAGTTTCACATATTAATGAAGAGTGGTTACTTAATGCTTACGGATTTGAAATATTAAGAAGTAAATTTCAAAATAGATTAAAAAGAATATTTGATATTGTAATGTCTTTAGGAATAGGATTATCAACATTTCCAGTTATGATAATAGCTGCTATAGTTGTTAAATTAGAAAGTCCAGGGCCAATAATTTATTCTCAAGCAAGAGTTGGAGAAAATGAAAAAGAGTTTTTAGTATATAAATTTAGAAGTATGTCAGTAGATGCTGAAAAAGATGGAGCAAAGTGGGCTCAAAAAAATGATCCAAGAGTTACTAAATTTGGTAATTTTATGAGAAAAACAAGAATTGATGAGTTACCACAGTTATTTAATGTAATAAAGGGTGACATGAGTTTTATAGGTCCAAGACCTGAAAGAATGGTATTTATAAAAGAGTTGGAAAAAAAAATCCCATATTATGGATTGAGACACATGATAAAACCAGGTCTTACAGGTTGGGCACAAGTTATGTATCCTTATGGAGCTACAGTAGAGGACGCAAAAAACAAGTTGGAGTATGATCTTTACTATATAAAGTGCTATAATTTATATTTAGATATAATTATATTATTTAAAACTTTAAAAACAGTTCTTTTTGGAAAAGGAAGGTAAAAATGATAACTGTATTTACACCTACTTATAATAGGGAAAAAACTTTAAAGAGATTGTACGAAAGTTTAAAAAATCAAACGGTAAAAAATTTTGAATGGGTAATAATTGATGATGGCTCTACTGATAATACTGAAAATTTGATAAAAAAATTCAAAAAAGAAAAAAAGGTTCCAATTGTTTATAAAAAAGAAAAAAATGGTGGAAAGATGAGAGCCATAAATAAAGGCGTAGCTTTGGCTTCTAAAAAACTTTTTTTTATTGTAGATAGTGATGATTATTTGAGTGAAAAAGCTATAGAAATTATAACAGAAGAAGAAATAACTCTACCAGAAGATTATGCTGGATTTGTTTTTAGAAAAGTTGAAATTTCTGAAGATGGAAAAGTTATAAAAGAAAATGACAGCTTTGGTGAATATCAAATAGACAGTAATCCAATAGATATTTTTTATAACAAAAAAATTTTTGGAGATAAAGCAGAAATTATAAAAACTTCAATAATGAGAGAATATCCTTTCCCAGAAATAAAAAATGAAAAATTTATACCAGAAGGATATATTTGGAATCAGATAGGTGAAAATTATTCATTTAGATATATTGATAAAGGTATATATTACTATAGATACTTAGAAGATGGATACACTAAAAAATTTCGAGAAGTTTTAAAAAACAATCCTCAGGGTTTAGGGTTATATTATAGATATATGTTGAAGAAAAAAATTCCTTTAAAAAATAAAATAAAATTTATAATAAGATTAATTCAATCTGTTTATTATGAAATTAGAAAAAATAGGAGAATAAAATGAAAATACTTCATATAATAACATCTTTAGAATTGGGTGGAGCAGAAAAATTACTTTTAGACTTGATTCCAGCTCAAAAAAGAAAAGAAGCAGAAGTAGAGTTATTAGTTTTAGATATGAAAGGCGAAAAATTTTTACAAGAGTATGAAAAAAGAGGTATTAAAGTTCATATAACAAAAACAAATAATAAATTTAGTTTTAAAAATATTTTTGAGATATCAAAAGTATTGAAAAATGGAAAATTTGATATAGTTCATGCTCATTTAATTCATGCACAAATTTGGACAAGTTTAACAAAAATTTCAAATAAAAAAATAAAGTATATAACAACTGAACACAGCACTCATAATAGAAGAAGAGAGAAAACTATATATAAAATTTTAGATAAATTTATATATAACTCGTTTCACAAAGTTATAGCTATTTCAGAACCGACAGCAAGAGAGCTCATAAAATGGACAGGAATGAGCTTCAAAAAAATAGAAGTTATACCAAATGGAGTTTCGTTGAGAACCTTTATGGGCAAGCCTAAAGAGCGTAAAAACAACTCTTTAATTATGGTTTCTAGATTTCACTCTTCAAAAGATCATTTAACTGTAGTTCGTGCATTAGAAAAACTTCCTAAAGAGTATACTTTAACATTTGTTGGAGAAGGTGAAACTGAAGAAATTATCAAAAGAGAAGTTTTAATGTTGAAATTAGAAGATAGAGTACAATTTTTAGGGTATTCAAATTCAGTTTCGGCATTATTAAAAAGAGCAGATATAGCTATACAATCATCAAATTTTGAAGGATTTGGTTTGACTGCTTTAGAAGCAATGGCATCTGGGACTCCAATAATAGCTAGTAATGTAGAAGGGTTGTCGGATATAGTACTTCATGGTGGATTACTTTTTAAAGTTGGGGATGTTAATGATTTGGTTCAGAAAATAATTTCTCTTGAAGATAAAGAATTATATTTTGAAAAAAGCAAATCAGGAATTCAGAAAAGTTTACTATATTCTATAGAAACAACGTCTAAAAAGTATCTAGAATTGTACAATGAGGAGTTAGGATGTTCTTCATACTAATAGCTTCTGTTTTAATTTTATTAGGAATATACGATATATTTTCAGAAAATCAAAAAATAAAAGATAGAATGTTGAAATCAATTTTAATTTCTTTGATTTTTATACTTGGTACTAGAGGTTTTTTAGGCTGGGATTGGTATTTTTATTATCCTTCATTTATGAATGGAACCTATATTTATGAAAAAGGTTATATGATTTATTCATCTTTAATTAGTGGTGTTTTTAAAGACTATATTTTTTACCAAGTAGTGACAACAACCATTGATTTTATAGCGTTATATTATGTTTTAAAAAGATATTGCAAATATAATATAATGGCTTTTGCTATTTTTTTTAGTATTCAAGGTTTACATATTGAAGTAGAATTATTAAGAAATATAAAAGCTATAATTTTATTTTTATTTTCATTAAGATATATAGAAGAAAGAAAAATAATTCCTTTTTTTATTTTGAATATAATAGGAATATCTTTTCATATGAGTGCAATTTTATATCTACCTATGTATTTTGTTTTAAACTATAAATATAAAAAACAAGTTGTATTAATCTTTTTTATAGGTGGAAGTTTATATTATTTATCAAATTTTAAAGGAATTCAAAATTTAATAAATTTAAATTGGAGTTTTTTACCACAGATTTTAGAAAATAAAATATTAAATTATAAAGAGTTTGTTTCTAAAAATATAGAGAGAGAATTTAATTTTTATTATTTAGAAAGAGTGATATTGTTTTGTTTAGCTTACAAGTATGAAAAAAATAATATATTGAAAAATAGTTTGTATATTTGGGTAATGATTTTTCTATTTACTTCAGAATTATCAATAGTATCTTTAAGAATTGGAGTTTTATTTGTATATAGCTCATGGTTTATTTTAACAAGGAGTATAGAAAAAGTAGAAAATAAATATCTAATAATTTCAATCGTTATTTTTTTATGTGGAAATAGAATTTGTAGAAGTTTGTTATTTCCAGGAAATATTATAAATTATAAATATGAAAATGTATTTTTTTATGGCTTAGATTATAAAAAAAGAGAAAGTGAAATAATAAAATCAAAAATTTATTTAAAAGAAAGTTATGGAAAAGAGCTCTTAATTCAATATTAATGTGAGGTATTTTATGAAAAAATTAAAAATATTTTTTACTGCTAATGTTCTTTGGGATATTTATATATTTAGATATGGAGTTATAAAGTCTTTAATAGAGGACGGACATGAAGTTGTTGTTGTAGCACCAAGAGATTCCAGAATAGATTTTCCTAAAGAGCTCAAAATAAAACACATTGAAATAGATTTGAGTTTAAGAGGGGTTAATCCTATAAAAGACTTCAAACTATTTTTACAACTTAAAAAAATTTATAAAATAGAGCAGCCTGATATTGTATTTCATTATACTATAAAGCCTAATATATATGGGACCTTAGCTGCAAAAATAGAAAATGTTAAAAATGTAGCTGTGCTAACAGGGTTGGGGTATTCGTTTGTTGAAGGTGGAATTGTTTCTAAAATAGCGAAAATATTGTATTCATTTTCATTGAAGTATGCAAATGAAGTGTGGGTTTTAAATGAGGATGATAAAAATACGATAGTTTTTGAAAATATTTTAGAATCTAAAAAAATATTCATTTTGCCAGGTGAGGGAGTTGATGTTGATAGATTTACTTCTCGAAAAAGAGTTGAAAATTCAAAGATAGTCTTCTTAATGGTTGCAAGGGCTTTTTATGATAAAGGTGTGAGAGAGTATGTTGAAGCGGCGAAGATTACAAAAGAGAAAGGTTTTTCTGTCGAATTTTGGTTTTTAGGAGCTCTTGGTGGAGATAGTAGAAATGGAATAGACAAAGTTGTAATGGATCAGTATGAACAAGAAGGTATTTTAAAATATTTAGGTCATAGAAAAGATGTAGAAGAGGTTATAAATTCTTCAGACTGTGTTATTTTGCCATCTTATAGAGAGGGTGTATCAAAAGTACTAATGGAAGCGGCAAGCATGGAAAAACCTATTATAGCCACGAATGTAACTGGTTGTAAAGAAATTGTTGAAGATGGCAAGAATGGTTTTTTAGTGAAAGTTAAAAATGTAGAAGATTTAGCAGATAAAATTCAAAAATTTATAGAATTATCTTTTGAAGAAAAAAAAGAGATGGGTAAAAATGGAAGAATAAAAATTCTTCAAGAGTTTGACGAAAAAAAAATAATAGAGATTTATAGGAGAAAACTATGGAGCTTACAATTATAGTGCCTGTTTATAATGTTGAAAAGTATTTAAAAGATTGCTTAGATAGTATATATAAAATTAATACTATCAAATATGAGGTTATTTTAGTGAATGATGGATCAAGTGATAGTAGCTTAAATATTTTAAAAGAATACTATAGCTTGTACCCTAATTTCACAAAAATAATAGACAAAGAAAATGGAGGGCTTTCTTCAGCTAGAAATGCTGGAATTAGAGAAGCAAGAGGAGAGTATTTATCTTTTATAGATAGTGACGATATAATTGATTTTAAAGGTTTTCAAGATTTTTTTAAAGAGGGGCAAAAATTAGATTTAGATGTAATGGTTGGTAACATGAGATATTTTACAGAAGATAAAATTGGAGAACCGTTATTTAGGTCTGAAGAGATTAAAGATTTTACAGTAGGAAAAGGAACAAAATTTTTTTTAACATTATTTGAAGGGACAAAATGTTTTAGAGAAGAAGTTGTAGATGATATATATAAAAGAGAATTTATTTGTGAAAACAAATTATATTTTCATGATAATTTAGTTCATGAAGATAGTTATTTTACACCAATGGTTTATTTGAAAGCTAGAAAAGTAAAATATATAGATATAGCATTTTATTATTATCGTCAAAGAAGTGGCAGCATAATGAGTTCTATAACAGAAAATAGTATCAATTCATTAGAAAATATATGTTATATGTTATTAAGTGAATATATAAAAACAGATGATTATGGAAGAAAAGCTTTATCGAAATTATTACCAAGTTTTTATAAAGTAGTATTATATAGACATATAAATTCAGGTAATGATTACAAAGAAAAACTAAAGAATTATAGAGCTATATTTAAAGAAGTTAAAGGTGTAAAAAATAAAAATTTAGAAGAGATTTTGATTTATATTTTTCCAAAAATTCCAAATTTATTAAGAGGTTTATTGGGGAAAAAAATAGGAAATTCACAAAAAATACCAAAATTTTAGGAGAGATTTATGGAAAAAAAAATACACTATATTTGGTTGGGAAAGGGTTCTAAACCAAATATTATGGATGTTTGTATAAATTCATGGAAAGAAAAATTACCTGATTATGAAATAATTAAATGGGATGAAGATAATTTAGATTTTTATAATGAAATTGAAAAAAACAAATTTTTAAAAGAATGTTATAAAAGAGAGTTATGGGCATTTTTATCAGATTATTTTAGAGTTAAAATTTTGTATGAACATGGTGGAATATATTTAGATTCAGATATGCAAATTTTAAAATCTTTGGACATTTTTTTAGATGATAAATTATTTTTTGGAATGGAAGATTTAAATCAAGTAAGTGCAGGTATTATAGGAGCAAAAAAAGGACATATATTTTTTAAAAAAATGTTGGAATTTTATGAAAAAGATATTTGGAATATAAATATATATACAATTCCAGCAATAATTCAACACATTTTAAAAAGAGATTACAAATTTAAAAATAACTCTGAAATACAAGAGTTGGATGATGGAATAAAAATATATCCATCTCAGTATTTTTATCCTTACCATTTTACAGAAGAATTTTCTTTTGAAAAAATAACAAAAGATACATTTGGAATTCATTGGTGGGGTAAAAGTTGGCATGGAAATAATAAGAAACTTTACTTTTTAGAGTTTAAAACTTTAAAAAATTATAAAAAAATATTTGTAAATTTACTTATTTTTTTTAATATCTTGGAATTTTCAAGAAAAATATATGAAAAAAATAAAAAAAAATAAAAAGGATGTATTTTTTTTTATGCTCATAAAACCATTGTAAACAAAGGTTTTATGAGCATAAAAACTGACAAAGTATAAAAAACATTAAAAAAAGTAAAAAAACATGTTGACTTTGTTTATTATTTATGATATTATTATTAATGTCCGTGAGGGAAAGCGAAAAGCGAAAGCAACAAGCACCTTCAACTAGGAAGCCTGGGTGGCGGAATAGGTAGACGCACGGGACTTAAAATCCCGAGCTATCTGATAGCGTGCCGGTTCGATTCCGGCCCCAGGCACCATTTAAATTTAACATATCGCGGGGTAGAGCAGTTGGCAGCTCGTCGGGCTCATAACCCGAAGGTCGTTGGTTCGAATCCAGCCCCCGCCACCAAAACAACTAAATAGTAAAGATGGAATTAATATGCGGGAGTAGCTCAGTTGGTAGAGCGTCAGCCTTCCAAGCTGAATGTCGCGAGTTCGACCCTCGTCTCCCGCTCCATAAAATATGCGTTATTAGCTCAGATGGTAGAGCACACGACTTTTAATCGTGTTGTCACTGGTTCGAGCCCAGTATGACGCACCATCACAAACGTGTTTGTAGCTCAGTTGGATAGAGCAACGCCCTTCTAAGGCGTGGGTCAGGGGTTCGAATCCCTTCAAGCACACCATACGGATCCATAGCTCAGTTGGTTAGAGCACTCGGCTCATAACCGAGTGGTCGCTGGTTCGATTCCAGCTGGATCCACCACTAACCGCCCCGTTCGTTCAACGGTTAGGACAATAGATTTTCACTCTATAGACAGGGGTTCGATTCCCCTACGGGGTACCATATGGAAGGTTACCCTAATTGGTAAGGAACCGGTCTTGAAAACCGGCGTCGTAAGACTTCAGAGTTCGAGTCTCTGACCTTCCGCCATAAGGTACTAAGGTAAGTATCAAAATGATGCCCAGATAGCTCAGTCGGTAGAGCAGGGGACTGAAAATCCCCGTGTCGGTGGTTCGATTCCGCCTCTGGGCACCATAAAAAAATCTAATAGCAAGGAAGCATAGCTCAGTTGGGAGAGCACCTGCCTTACAAGCAGGGGGTCACTGGTTCAAGTCCAGTTGTTTCCACCATATGGGGGTGTAGCTCAGTTGGTTAGAGCGCATGCCTGTCACGCATGAGGTCGCGAGTTCGACCCTCGTCACTCCCGCCATAAAAAGATTTTTAAAGATGTAGAGATACATCTTTTTTTTTATTTACTTAAAAACATAAACTGTGGCGAAAGAAATATAAAAATTAAACTGAGTAATACTATATTGTTGGCTAAATAAAAAAGGAGAATTCTTTAAGAATTCTCCTTTTATTTTGTTAGTTTTTATTTTTGTAATTTATACCTAAACAATTACAGAAAATAAAGTTATGATTGAAAATAATCTTAGAAGAATAATCCTGCAATAACTCCATTTAAAAGGGATGCAAGGAAACCTCCTAAAACAGCTCTCATACCAACTTGAGCAATTTCACTTCTTCTATTAGGGGCGATAGCTCCAAGAGCTCCAATTTGCAATCCTAAAGATGCTACATTTGCAAATCCAAGAAGAGCAAAACTCATTATAGCTATTGTTTTTTCAGAAAGACCAGCTAAATTTTTTGTAAAATCAACATACGCAACAAATTCGTTAAGAACCATTTTTTGACCAAGTAAACTACCTGTATAAACAGCTTCTTTCCAAGGAACTCCCATAGCATAAGTGATAGGTGCGAATAAATATCCTAATATTATTTGAAGAGTTATGTGGATACCAAATAAATCTCCAATGCCACCTAGAATCATGTTGACAAGAGAAACTAAAGCAATGAAAGAGATCAGAATAGCTCCTATTATTAACGCGATATTCATACCGTCGATAGTACCTTTTGCAGCAGCTTCAATTACGTTAACAGAATCACTTTTTGTGAACTCAATTTTTTCATCTTCAGAATCTTCTTGAGTTTCAGGCATTATTAGTTTAGCAAAAACTAATCCACTTGGAGCTGCCATAAATGAACCTGCAATAAGATATTTCATAGGAACACCAAGTGCAGCATATGCTGCAAGAGTTGAACCAGATACAGATGCAACACCACATGTTAAAACTGCAAACAGTTGAGATCTACTCAAATTAGCAATGTAAGGTTTTATAACTAAAGGGGCTTCTGTTTGACCCAAGAAAATATTAGCCGCTGCAGAAACAGATTCAGCATCTTTTGTTCCTAAAAGTTTAGATATTCCACCACCAATATATTTAATAACAAATTGCATAACACCAATATGGTATAATACTGATATTAAAGCACCAAAGAAAATAATAAGAGGTAAGACATTAAAAGCGAAAACAAATCCAATATTACTTGAAGGTCCAACAGCTCCTCCAAAAACAAATTGTATTCCTTCGTTAGCTTGAGCAATAACTTTATTAAATCCATTTGAAACTGATTGAAGAGCAAAAGCTCCTGCGGAAGTTTTCATTACTAAAAATGCAAATCCGAATTGAAGAGCAAATCCAGCTAAAATTGTTCGCCATTTAATATTTTTTCTATCATAAGATAGAAGATAACCTAAAAATAAAATTACAAAAATTCCGAATATACTTCTCAGTACGGGCACATTACCAGCTCCTCTATAATTATATTGTTATTTTGATAGTACTATCAAAAATCACTTCATCCTTTTAATTATATTCTAAAATATATAATATCCATAGGACAAATTGCCTAGTAAAAAAAAATAAATGTATATCATTTGAAAAATTGATTTTAATTTTAATTTTTTATTTCAAAATTATAACAAAAAAAACTTAAATGAAACTAAAAGTTTGTAAAATAACATCAAATATTAAGATGTACACTTTTTTTTGTAATTAAAAAAAGAGATTTTAAATTAGAAAGTAGTATAAAAACAATATATAATATACATTTTTTAGAATTGAAAACAAACTAAATGTCTTTTAATTGGAAAATTAAAAAAAACAAATGTAAATACAAAGAAATCATATTTTAGAAGGCGAATCCACCTATGAGAGACCTATAAAATTATAGAAATAAAGTTAGTTTTATGGTAAAATATATAATGAACTAAAAATATTCAGGAGGGTTAAAATGCAAGAGATAAAAATTTCTACAGAGTACATTAAATTAGATCAATTCCTTAAATTTACTGGTGAAATTGGAACTGGTGGACAAGCAAAAGAGCTTATTTTAGATGGTCAAGTAAAAGTTAATGGAGAAATAGAAGAAAGACGTGGAAAGAAACTTTATCCAGGATACAAAGTGGAATTTTTAGGATTAATATTTATAGTTGCTTAATTTTACTATAATTTTGAGGTGATAAATACATTGGAAATTCTTGAAATGAATTATATAAATTTCAGAAATCTTGAGGATAGAAATATACAATTTTCACCAAGGTTTAATTTGTTTTTTGGGAAAAATGGCCAGGGGAAAACTAGTATATTAGAAGCTATTTATTTTAGTGCAACCGGAAAAAGTTTTAGAACCTCAAAAAATATAGAGTTAATAAAATATAATAAAGATAAAATGGGTAGTTATATATCATATAGAGACTTAATTTCTGAAAAAACATTAAGTGTAAAAAGTGATAAAAAAAATAAAGAATACAAATATAATAATAAAAAAACTTCATTTGATGAATTTTATGGAAAGATAAATGTAATAACATTTATTCCAGAAGATATAGAGTTAATTATGGGAAGTCCAAGTTTCAGAAGAAGTTTTTTTGATTCTGAAATAGCCCAAAGTAACTATGATTATTTTAAAAATTTAAAAAATTATAACAAAATTTTAAAAATACGTAATAAATATTTAAAAGAGAAAAAAACAAAAGAAGTTATATTTTCAATTTATGAAGAGGAATTTATTAAATCAGCTTCAAAGATAATATTGAAAAGAATAGAATATGTTAAAAATATATCAATAATATTAAATCTGAATTACAGAAAACTCTTTGATGATAAGAAAGAGTTATGTTTGAAATATGAAAGTTTTATTGGCGAATTTAAGGGATTGAATTTAGAAAAAATAGAAGAAAAAATTAAAGTTAAAATAAATGAATTGAAAGATCAAGAAATTAAATATGGATATTCTTTAGTTGGACCTCAAAGAGATGATTTTAAATTTATTTTAAACAATAAAGATGCTAAATCTTATTCTTCTCAAGGAGAAAAAAAATCAATAATATTTTCTTTAAAACTTTCAGAGATAGATATGGTAATAAGAGAAAAAAGAGAAGCACCAATTTTTTTGATAGATGACATAGCATCATATTTTGATTCTGTAAGAAAAGATAATATTATTGATTATTTAAAAAAAAGAGAATTACAAGTTTTCATTAGTTCAACATCTGATTTGAATATAGAATCTAAAAACTTTAGAATTGATAAAGGAGAAATTCAAAATGGGAATCATGAATGTAAGTGAAGCAGTAGAAGAAGCCATTCTTAAAAGTAAAAAGTTAAAAGAGGGAATAATAAGAGGGCATTGGAAAAATATTGTGGAAAAGCTTTCAGAAAAGAGTGAACCACTTTGGATAAAAGAAGGAATTTTATATGTAGTAGTAGAAGATACAATATACCTTCATCATATGTCTATGAACAAAAATAAGTATCTAAAAAAAGTTCAAGAAACTTTGAAAGTTGACTATGTTAAAGACATAAGATTTAAAGTTTCTAAAGTTCAAAAATGTGATTATTCAGAATTTAAATATGAAAAAATTGTGATCGAAAAAAAAGAAGAATTTATTTCAGAACTCAAAGAATTAAGTTTAGAGGAAAAAATATGTATTTTAAAAAGAAAGGCAAAAGAAAGAGAACAAGCCTTAGAATTAAAAGGATACAAGAAGTGTAGTGTTTGTGGAATGATGTTTTTAGGAGAAGCAGAGGTATGCAAGCTTTGTTCTTTAAAAGATGTTAAAGATAAGGTATTGGAGGATAAAGATGACAATGAATAATTATGAAGCAGAAAATATTACGGTTCTAGAAGGGCTAGAAGCTGTAAGAAAAAGACCTGGAATGTATATTGGAACAACTTCAGAAAGAGGGCTACATCATTTAGTTTGGGAAATTGTGGATAATTCTGTTGACGAAGCATTAGCTGGATTTGCAACGAAAATTGAGGTTTCAATATTACCAGATAATATAATTGAAGTAACAGATAATGGAAGAGGAATTCCAGTTGATATTCATCCAAAATATGGGAAATCAGCATTAGAAATAGTTTTAACAGTTCTTCATGCAGGAGGAAAATTTGAAAATAACAACTATAAAGTTTCAGGTGGACTTCATGGAGTTGGAGTTTCAGTAGTTAATGCTCTTTCTGAATGGACAGAAGTTACAGTTAGAAAAGTTGGAAAACTTTACTATCAAAAATATAATAGAGGAGTTCCAGAAAATGATGTTGCAGAGATTGGAGTTTCTGAAAATACAGGTACTACTGTTAGATTTAAAGCAGATCATGAAATTTTTGAAACTTTAGTATACAGTTTCTCAACTCTAGAAACAAGATTAAAAGAATTGGCTTATTTAAATAAAGGACTAAAAATAGTTTTATCTGATTTAAGAAAAGAAACTCCTAAAACTGTTGATTTAGAATTTGAAGGTGGAATTTTAGATTATATAAGAGAGATTGAAAAAGATAGTACAGCTATAATAAAAGAACCATTTTATATGAGTGGAGAAGTTGATAATGTTTCTGTAGAAATTGCTATGACATATAATACAAATCAGAGAGAAACAATTTATTCTTTTGTTAATAATATAAATACTCATGAAGGTGGAACTCATGTAAGTGGATTTAGAACTGCTTTAACAAGAATTGTGAATGATTTAGGTAAAACAACAGGTCTTATAAAAGACAAAGATGGAAAACTTCAAGGTTCTGATATAAGAGAAGGTTTAACTGCAATAGTTTCTATAAAAGTTCCACAACCTCAATTTGAAGGTCAAACTAAAACAAAATTAGGAAACAGTGAAGTAACAGGAATAGTTTCAGCAGTAGCTGGATCACAAATAAAAATGTATTTAGAAGATGCACCAAACGATCTAAAAATCATAATTGAAAAAATACTTAATTCTAAAAGAGCAAGAGAAGCAGCACAAAGAGCAAGAGAATTAGTACTTAGAAAATCAGCTTTAGATATAGGATCTTTACCTGGAAAATTGGCGGATTGTTCTTCAAAAAATGCTGATGAATGTGAAGTTTATATAGTTGAGGGAGACTCAGCAGGAGGATCTGCAAAACAAGGAAGAAATAGATCATTCCAAGCTATTTTACCACTTAGAGGAAAAATAATAAATGTTGAGAAATCTGGACTTCACAGAGCATTGGAAAATGCAGAAATAAGAGCTTTAGTTACTGCTTTTGGAACTAGTATAGGTGATAACTTTAATATAGAAAAGTTAAGATATGGAAAAATAATAATAATGACCGATGCCGATGTTGATGGAGCTCATATCAGAACTTTAATTTTAACATTCTTCTATAGATATATGGTAGATTTAATTCATAACGGAAATATTTATATAGCACAACCACCTCTATATAAAATTACTCAGGGAAGATCGATGTCTTATGCATATAGTGATAGACAATTAAAAGAAGTTTTAGCAAACTTTGAAGGAGAAGAAAGAAAGTATAGCCTTCAGAGATATAAAGGTCTAGGAGAGATGAACCCAGATCAATTATGGGAGACAACTATGGATCCAGATACAAGAACTTTATTAAGAGTTTCAATAGATGATGCTAGAGAAGCAGATATATTATTTGATAAATTAATGGGTGATAAAGTTGAACCAAGAAGAGAATTTATAGAGGAACATGCAGAATACGTAAAGAATCTTGATATATAAATACCGATAGCAATAAAAAGAATGTTCTAGGAGGGAAAAGTAATGTCTAATGTAAATAATAGATATATAGAGGAAGAGTTAAAACAATCCTATCTAGATTACTCTATGAGTGTAATAGTTAGTAGAGCTTTACCAGATGTAAGAGATGGATTAAAACCAGTGCATAGAAGAATTTTATTCGCTATGAACGAAATGGGAATGACAAGTGATAAAGCATATAAAAAATCAGCTAGAATAGTTGGAGAAGTTTTAGGTAAGTACCATCCACATGGAGACTCGGCTGTATACAATACAATGGTAAGAATGGCTCAAAGTTTTGCTTACAGATATGAATTAGTTGATGGACATGGAAACTTTGGATCAATAGATGGAGATTCAGCAGCAGCGATGAGATATACTGAAGCTAGAATGTCAAAAATAAGTAATGAACTTTTAGAAGATATTGATAAAGATACAATTGATTTTAGAAAGAACTTTGATGACTCTTTAGATGAGCCAATTGTATTACCAGCAAAATTACCAAATCTTTTATTAAATGGAGCAACAGGAATTGCAGTAGGAATGGCAACTAATATTCCACCACATAATTTAGGTGAAGTAATAGATGGAATTTTGGCTTTAATTGAAAATAGAGATATTACACCAGTAGAGTTAATGCAACATATAAAAGGACCAGATTTCCCAACTGGAGGAATAATAGATGGTGAAGCTGGAATATATGATGCTTATACTACTGGAAGAGGAAGAGTAAGAGTAAGAGGAAAAGTTGAGATAGAAGAAACTAAAGCAGGAAGACAAAGTATAATAATCAATGAAATTCCTTATCAACTTAATAAATCTTCATTAATTGAAAAAATAGCTAATTTAGTAAAAGAAAAAAGAATTGTAGGAATATCGGATTTAAGAGATGAGTCAGATAGAGATGGAATTAGAGTTGTAATTGAATTAAAGAAAGGTGAAGAACCAGAGTTAGTTTTAAATTCACTATATAAATATACAGAGTTACAGACAACATTTGGAATAATTATGCTAGCTTTAGTAAATAACATTCCAAGAGTTTTAAATTTAAGAGAAGTTTTAAATGAATACTTAAAGCATAGATTTGAAGTTGTAACAAGAAGAACAAAATATAATTTAGCTAAAGCTGAAAGAAGAGCTCATTTACTAAAAGGATTTATAATTGCTCTTGAAAATATTGATAGAGTAATTCAAATTGTTAGAGGTTCAAGTGATGGTGCTGAAGCAAGAGTGGCTTTAATAGATAAATACGGATTCTCAGAAGAACAATCTAAAGCAATATTAGATATGAAGCTTCAAAGATTAACTGGGCTAGAAAGAGATAAAATTGATAAAGAACACGCTGAATTAAAAGCTTTAATCATTGGATTTAACTCAATTTTATTAGATGAAGCTAAAGTTTATGAAATCATAAAAGATGAATTAAAAGAGATAAAAGAAAAGTATGATGACCCAAGAAGAACTAAAATTGAAAAAGAAAGATTAGAAATAAGACCTGAAGACTTAATCAAAGATGATAGTGTACTAGTTACAGTAACAAATAAAGGTTATGTAAAAAGAATGGAATTGGATAAATATAAAGCTCAAAAAAGAGGTGGAAAAGGAGTTTCTACTCAGAATACCATAGAAGATGACTTTGTTGAAAGAATGGAAGTTATGTCTAACTTAGACACGATGATGATATTCACAGATAAAGGTAGAGTTTTCCATTTAAAAGTTTATCAAATTCCAGAATCTTCAAAGCAAGCTAGAGGAAGACTAATTGGAAACCTTATAAAGCTAGGAGAAGATGAAAAAGTTAGAGAAATAATAAAAATAAGAGAGTTTAGTCAAGATAAAGAACTTGTATTTGTAACTAGAGATGGAATGGTTAAAAAAACAAATCTAAGTGGCTACAAGAATATAAATACAGCTGGACTAAAAGCTATAAAATTAAGAGATGGAGACGATATAATATTCGTTGGAATTTTACCAGTTGAATCAACAGAGCAGATATTCTTAGCAACAAAATTAGGACAATCAATAAGATTCTCTAAAGATGATGTTAGAGTAACTGGAAGAGATACAAGTGGAGTAAAAGGAATCTCACTTAAGAGAAATGATAAAGTAATATCAGCTTTACTGATTGATGATACATCAAATGAAACAATCTTAACTATAACAGAAAATGGTCATGGAAAAAGAACTAGAGTAGATGAATATCCATTACAATCTAGAAGTGGAAAAGGTGTTATAAACATAAGATGTAGTGATAAAAATGGAGATGTTGTTGCAGTAAAACCTGTTAAAGATGAAGATCAGTTAATGGTTATAACATCTTCTGGAATAGTTATTAGAACACCAGTTAATCAAGTTTCAATAATTGGTAGAGCAACTCAAGGTGTGAAAATTATGAGAGTAAATGAATCAGAATCTGAAAAAGTAGTTTCAATTGCAAGTTTTAAAGAGGAAGATGCAGAAATAGAAGAAACAATTCAAGAATAATTTAAATTTGATAATATGAAATTTATAGGAGGAGTTGTTATGAAAAAAGTTTTAGTTATATTTGAAGAAGAATCAAAAAAAAATATATTGATAGATAGTGCTTTATTTTTTAAAGATAAATTTGGATATGAAATAGTTCCTCTATATATAAAAGATATAAGAAGGGAAGAAATAATTCCTGCAACAATGGATGGAATGATACTAAACTTTAATAACGACCCTTTCTCTGAAGAAGCAAATTCTTTAGAAGAGATGAAAATGAAAAAAATTCAAGAAAAAATAAAAGATAAGGGAATAGATTCTACTTTAAATGTAGAATCTGGTTTTCCTTGGGATATAATAAAAGAGTATATGAAAACTACAGATTTATTGATACTTGAAAAACGATTAACTCTTTCAGACACAGCACTTATGATTTTAAAAAATCATTTTAAACCAATCATAATGATTGGTGAAAAAGCGATTACTTCTTTTGATAAAATTGGAATTTCTAGTGATGATGGAACAAAAATACATAAAAGTATGTTTTCTTTTATAAATATTTTTCCTGAAATTAATTATTTTTCAATGTTTACACTTCGTTATAAAATTGAAAAAAATTTATTAATGAAATATTTAGAAGATAAAGAAAAAAAAATAAAATATGAAAATTTTGATGGCGATATTGCAAAAGATAGATATTTACAAGAAGTGAATAAATTGGATTTGTTAATTATGGGAAATCTCAATAGCAATTATTTTGTAGAAAAAATAATTGGTAAAAAAGGATTAAGTATTATGGAAAAATCAAAAGTATCGATATTTATAGGATGAGAATATGAAAATATTAATAATTACAGATTCTCATGGAAACATGGGAGAAATTTATGCTATAATAGCACAAGAAAATCCAAGCTTAGTTATATGGACTGGAGATCATAGTAGTGATGGAGAAGAGTGTTCATTTTTATTTCCAGAAATTAGGTTTTATATAGTAAAAGGAAATTGTGATTTTTTTGATAGAAAATTTAATAATGAAGAGATCTTGGAGATAGATGATATAAAAATATTTATTACACATGGACATCTTTATAATGTGAAACAAAATCTATTAGAATTAGAAGCAGTAGCAGAAAAATATAAAGTAAATGCTGTTTGTTTTGGTCATACACATATACCATATTTTAATGAAAAATCAGGAATAAAGTACTTTAATCCAGGGGCTTTAAAGGATAATAGATATGGAGTATTATTAATAGAAAACAAAGAGCTATTTTTTAATTGTAAAGAGATAAAATAATAAAGCCTTGTTTAGGAGGAAACAGATGAAAAATAAGTTGAATGCTTTAAAGGATGAAGCTAGTTTAAATATCCAAAAAGCAGAAACATTACAAGAGATAGATGATATTAGAGTTAAGTATCTAGGAAAAAAAGGTGATTTTACAGAAATATCTAAATCAATGAGAGATTTATCTCCAGAAGAAAGACCAGCGTTTGGCCAAATGGTAAATGAAGTAAAAAACTTTATAACAACTTTAGTTGAAGAAAAAACAAACGATATAAAAAAAATAGTAAAAAAAGAACAATTAGAAACAGAAACTTTAGATATATCTCTTCCTGGAAGAGCAGTTTCTACAGGTGGATTACATCCAATAACTGAAACTATGAACTTTTTAAAAAATATATTTGTGGAAATGGGATTTGATGTTGCAGAAGGACCAGAAGTGGAGTTTACTTCATATAACTTTGATGCATTAAATATACCAGAAACACATCCATCAAGAGATTTACAGGATACTTTCTACATGAGTGAAAATGTTGTATTAAGAACTCATACATCTCCAGTACAAGCGAGATATATGAAGAAACAACAGCCACCATTTAGAATGGTTTGCCCAGGAAAAGTTTATAGAAATGATTACGATATTTCTCACACTCCTATGTTCCATCAAATGGAAGGATTAATGGTAGGGCCAGATGTATCTTTTGCTAACTTAAAAGCTATGTTAGAGCAATTCGTTACTAGAGTATTTGGAGAAACAAAAGTAAGATTCAGGCCACATTTTTTCCCGTTTACAGAGCCGAGTGCTGAAATGGATGTACAATGTGTTATTTGCAAAGGAGATGGTTGCAGACTTTGTAAGCATACTGGTTGGTTAGAAATAATGGGATGTGGAATGGTAGACCCAGCAGTTTTAGCAGCAGTAGGATATGATTCAGAAGAGGTATCTGGATTTGCATTTGGAATGGGAATAGAAAGAGTTACAATGTTAAGATATGGTATTGATGACTTAAGAGCATTCTTTGAAAACGATGTAAGATTCCTAAAGCAATTTAAATAAAAGGTGGAGGCATAAATGTTAATTTCGTTGGATTGGTTGAAGCAATATGTCGATATAAAAGAGGACATAAAAGAGTTAGAGAACACTTTGACAATGATAGGTCAAGAGGTTGAAGCTATAGATGAACAAGGAAAAGACTTAGCAAAAGTTCTTATTGGTGAAGTAACAGAATATGGAAATCACCCTGAATCTGAAAAGTTAACTTTGTTAAAAGTTAATATAGGAGAAGAAGAGGAACTTCAAATTGTTTGTGGTGCACCAAATCATAAATTAGGTGATAAGGTTGTTGTTGCAACAATAGGAGCTGTATTACCTGGTGATTTTAAAATAAAAAAAAGTAAAATAAGAGGAATAGAATCTCAAGGAATGCTTTGCTCTGAAGTAGAATTAGGTCTTGGAACTGATGGAGATGGAATAATTATCCTTCCAGAAAATGCTCCATTAGGAGTAGAATATAGAGAATATAAAAAATTAAATGATGTTATATTTGAATTAGAAATTACACCAAATAGACCAGATTGTTTATCTTATATAGGAATAGCAAGAGAGATAGGTGCTTATTATGGTAGAAAAATAAAATGGCCTGAATTTGAATCAAAAAGTATAATTGAAAGAATAAACACAGGACATATAGATATTAAAATAGAAGATAAAGATAGATGTAAGAGGTTTGCTGGAAAAGTTATAAAAAATGTAAAAGTTAAAGAATCTCCAGAATGGTTAAAAAATAGATTGATTTCTATGGGATTAAAACCAATAAATAATGTTGTAGATGCAACAAATTATATTTTATTTGAATGTAATCAACCTTTACATGCATACGATCTATCTAAAATTTCAGATAGAAAAATTATAGTTAGAAAAGCAGTTCAAGGTGAAAAAATAGTAACTTTAGATGGGATAGAAAGAGAACTTAATAAAGAAGAACTTATTATTGCAGATGCTGAAAAACCTTTAGGAATAGCTGGAATAATGGGTGGAGAATCTTCTAAAGTTACAGAAGAAACAACTGAAATTTTCTTAGAGTGCGCTTATTTCACACCAGAAAACATTAGAAAAACATCTAAAGAGTTAGTTTTATCAAGTGATTCTTCATACAGATTTGAAAGAGGTTTAGATATAGAAAATACTGTAGAAGTTCTAGAAAGAGCAGCTCAGCTTATATCTCAATTAACTGAAGGAGAACTGTTAGAAGGTAATATTGATAAATATATCGAAAAATATGAAAAAATAGAAATTCCTTTAAATTTAGAAAAATTAAGAAAATTCGTAGGAAAAAATATTGAAATTGATATAGTTGGAAAAATTCTTACAAATTTAGGTATAAATATAAAAACTTTAAATTCAACTACTATATTAGCAACACCACCTTCTTATAGAGGAGATCTTACTAGAACTGCAGATTTATATGAAGAGATAATAAGAATGTATGGATTTGAAAATATTGAAAATAAAATGCCAGAAGAAAGTATTAGACCAGGAGTAAAAGATTCAATGACTGTTGTAGTTGATGAAGCTAAAGAGATTCTTGCAAAATTAGGATTACAAGAAGTTATAAACTATAGTTTTATATCAAAAGATGCTATAAAATTATTGGGAATAACTGAGCCAACTTTAGAAATTACTAATCCTATAAGTGATGATATGGCAGTTATGAGACCAACTTTAATTTATAGCTTATTATCTAATATTAAAGACAATTTAAATAGAAATCAAAATGGAATGAGATTTTTTGAAGTTTCAAGAGTATTTTCACCGAAAGATGATGGATTAGCAAATGAAACTTTAAAAGCTTCTATAGCTTTAGCTGGAAGAAATTCTAAATCGTTATGGAATCCAAAACCAGAAGCAATGGATTTTTATACTTTGAAAGGATTTGTTGAAAAATTCTTAGAGTACATAGGAGTAACGAGATATCAATTAGATAGATCAGAAGATAAAAATTTCCATCCAGGAAGAAGTGCAGATATAAGAGTAGGAAAAATAAAAATAGGAACTTTTGGAGAAATTCATCCAGAAATTGCTGAGAATATGGATTTAAAGAGAGAAAGAGCATACGTAGCAGAGTTAGACCTAACTTTATTACTAAACTATAGAGCTAAAAAACTTAAGTATGAGAAAATAATTAAATATCCAGAAGTTACTAGAGATTTAGCGGTTGTATTAGAAAGAGGGACTTTAGTAGGGAAGATGCTAGAAGACATTAAAAAATCATCAAATCTAATAGAAAATGTTGCTATATTTGACGTTTATGAAGGAGAAAAAATAGAATCTGATAAAAAATCAGTTGCTATAAGCATCGTTTTAAGAAAAAAAGATGGAACTCTAGAAGAAGGCGATATCAATATAACTGTTGATAAAATCTTAAAGTTAATATCTAAAAATTATAACGGAGAGATCAGACAATAGAAAATTAATTAAAAGTTCAGGAGGAAAAAATGGATTCACTAAGAGAATTATTTAAAGTAGGAAATGGACCATCAAGCTCTCATACAATGGGACCGGAGAGAGCAGCAAAAAGATTTAAAGCAGAAAATCCATCTGCAGAAAGTTTTAAAGTAGAGTTATATGGATCACTTGCATTAACAGGAAAAGGACATTTAACTGATCATGTAATAATAGAAACATTAAAACCTAAATCTACAGAAATAGTTTGGATGCCAGAATATGTACATCCGTACCATACTAATGGAATGAAATTTATAGCTTTAGATAAAGATGGAAATGAATTAAAATCGTGGTTATCATTCTCTGTTGGTGGAGGAACTCTTATGGAAGAGGGACAACAAAGACAAGGTGGATCAAAAGTTTATTCATTTGGAACAATGCAAGAAATTATGCAATGGTGTGACAAGTATAAAAAAGAATTATGGGAATTTGTAACTGAGAATGAAGGAGATTCAATTTGGTATTTCTTAGATCAAATAAGAACAGCATTAGAAGAATCTGTGCAATCAGGTCTTTCTAAAAATGGTATTTTACCAGGAACAATAAGATTACAAAGAAGAGCACAATCGTTCTATAGAAAAGCTAGAAATGATAAATCTAGAGGTGGATTTGTTGGAAGAATATTTGCATATACACTAGCTGTTTCTGAAGAGAACGGAGGTGGTGGTAGAGTTGTAACTGCACCTACTTGTGGAGCTGCAGGAGTAATTCCAGGATTAATGTATGCATTAAAAGAAGAGTATAATTTATCAAATGAAGAAGTGCTTAAAGGACTTGCAATTGCAGGTTTAATAGGTAATATAATAAAAGAGAATGCAACTATATCAGGAGCAGAAGGTGGATGTCAAGCAGAGGTTGGATCAGCTTGTGCAATGGCAGCAGCAATGGCTTGTTTTATATTAGGTGGATCATTAGAGCAAATCGAATATGCAGCAGAAATGGCATTAGAGCATCACTTAGGATTAACTTGTGATCCAGTTGGAGGATACGTACAGATTCCTTGTATAGAAAGAAACGCAGCAGCAGCAGTAAGAGCTTTAGATGCCGCTCAGTATTCTTTATATACAGATGGAAAGCATAGTATCTCATTTGACCAAGTTGTAAAAACAATGGGTGAAACAGGAAAAGATTTAAAAGATGAATACAAAGAAACTTCATTAGGTGGACTTGCAAAATATCACTTTGATGGAAATTGCTAATAAAAAAATTTTAAGAAAGAGAGAATCTTTGATTCTCTCTTTCTTTGTAATTATAAATTCTAGGAGGAAAAATGAAGTTAATAGTAGGATTAGGAAATCCAGGTAGAGAGTACGAAAGAACAAGACACAATGTAGGATTTGATATAATTGATGAATTTGCTCAAAAAAATGGATTTAATCAATTTAAAGATAAGTTTCAAGGAATGATAACAGAAAAAACGATAAATGGAGAAAAAGTTATTTTATTAAAACCACAGACTTATATGAATTTAAGTGGAAATTCTGTTGTACAAGTCGTTAAATTTTATAAAATAGATCCAGTAGATGAATTAGTTGTAGTTTATGATGACATGGATTTACCTTTAGGTAAAACAAGAGTTAAGATAAATGGAAGTGCTGGTGGTCATAATGGAATAAAATCTATAATATCTCATTTAGGATCTAATTTTATAAGAGTGAAATGTGGAATTGGAAAAGCTAAAAATAAAGATGAAAATATAAATTTTGTATTGAGTAAATTTACAAAAGAAGAATCAGAATTAGTTGACCCTATGTTTTTAAGCATAAAATTTTTATTGGAAGATGTAATTAAAGATACTGAAATAGATAAAATAATGCAGAAATATAACAAAAAATAAATCGTGAAAGTGATTTTTTTTTTAGAAAAGTTGTTAAAGATAAATAAATGTGATATTCTAAAATAGAAATATGATTTCAAAATAAAAAGGAGGGATATTTTATGAAATTCTTCGGATTCAAGGGTGGAGTACATCCACCAGAAAACAAGATTGAAACACAAAATCAATTGATACAGAGATTAGCAGCTCCAAAAATGGTTTTTATACCATTGCTTCAACACATAGGAGTTCCATTATTATCTTCTGTAAAAATCGGGGAAAGAGTTTTAAAAGGTCAAATGATAGGGGATTCAGATGCATTTTTATCTGTACCAATTCATTCAACAGTAAGTGGAATAGTAAAAAAAATTGAAAAATTACCATTTCCACTAATGGGAGTAGTAGAAACAATTGTAATTGAGAATGATTTGCAAGATGAATGGGTAGATTTAAAGAAAATTGAAAATTGGAAAGAATTGTCAAAAGAAGATCTTTTAAAAGTAATAAGATCAAAAGGAATAGTGGGACTTGGTGGAGCAGCATTTCCAACTCATATTAAATTAAATCCACCAAAAGATGTTAAAATAGACACTCTTTTATTGAATGGCGCAGAATGTGAGCCTTATTTAAATTCGGATAATAGAGTTATGATTGAAGAGCCTTTAAAAGTTATAGAAGGTATTAAGATAATGATGCATATTTTAAATGTAGACAGTGCTGTTATTGGAATTGAAGATAATAAAGAAGAAGCGATAGAAGTGATGAAAAAAGCTATACTTGGAACAAGTATAAAAGTGATGCCATTAAAAACAATGTATCCACAAGGAGGAGAAAAATCTTTAATAAAAGCAATTTTAAATAAAGAGGTTCCATCAGGAAAATTACCTTCATCTGTTGGTGTTGTAGTTAATAATACAACAACAGCTGCTGCAATATATGATGCAGTAGTAAATGGATTACCTTTAATAGATAAGGTAATAACAGTCGCAGGAAAAGCAATAAGAGAACCTAAAAATTTAAGAGTACTTATAGGAACTCAAATATCAGAAGTTTTAGAAAATTGTGGTTATAATGAAGAAGAAGTAAAAAAACTTGTAATGGGTGGACCAATGATGGGAATGGCTCAGTTAACTTTAGAAGTCCCTGTTATAAAAGGAACTTCAGGGATTTTAGCTTTAACAAAAGAAGAGACAAACTATTGTAAACCAAAAGCTTGTATCGGTTGTGGAAAATGTGTGGATGCTTGCCCAATGTCTTTAGAACCTGTTATGTATGCTAGATTAGCAGAGTTTTCAGAGTGGGAAAAGATGGCTAAATATCATTTGATGGATTGTATTGAATGTGGTTCGTGCTCGTATATCTGCCCATCAAATAGACCTTTAACAGAAGCAATAAAGATTGGAAAAGCTAAACTTAGATCAATGAAAAAATAGGAGGGAAAAAGTGGCAAAAATTTTGAAAATGGGGCCATCGCCTCATATAAGAACGAAGGAAACTGTTGATGATGTAATGTATGATGTATTAATTGCACTATTACCAACACTTCTAGCAGCAAGTTATTTTTTTGGAGTTAGAGCAATTGTAGTTACAGCGGTATCTATTTTATCTTGTATGTTAACAGAGTTTATATGTCAAAAATTACTAAAGCAAGAAATTCAAATTTTTGATGGTAGCGCTATAATAACAGGAGTGTTATATGCATTTGTAATACCGCCATATATGTCATTAATTTATATAGTAATAGGAGCTATTGTTTCAATTTTACTTGGGAAAATGGTATTTGGTGGTCTAGGACACAATATATTTAATCCTGCTTTAGTGGGAAGAGCGTTTGTTCAAGCGTCTTGGCCAGTTGCAATAACAACATTTATGTATGATGATATTGGAGGGGCTACTTTACTGGATGCAATGAAAAGAGGGTTGTCAACAGATTCAGCTTTAATAGAAAAAGGAAATCTTTATTTGAATACTTTTGTAGGTAAAATGGGAGGATGTTTAGGTGAAACATCAGCATTAGCAATACTTTTAGGAGGATTGTACTTAATTTACAAAAAACAAGTAGATTGGAAAGTTCCAACGATTATTATAGGAACAGTATTTATAATAGCTTTAATAGCTGGAGCAAATCCATTTTTACATATATTTTCAGGAGGATTATTCTTAGGAGCATTCTTTATGGCAAGTGATATGGTTACTTCGCCACATACACCAAAAGGAAGAGCGATTTTTGCTTTAGGAGTTGGAATTTTAGTAGGTCTGATTAGATTTAAAGGTGGATATCCAGAAGGAGTAGCATATTCAATACTTATAATGAATGGATTTGTACCTTTAATAAATAAATATATAAGCCCTAAAAAATTTGGGGAGGTAAAGTAATGGGAAAAAATAGATTTATTCATTATGGTTTAGTTTTAACATTGATTGCCTCTATTTCAGCTGGAATTTTATCAATAGTTAATGGAGCAACTCAAAAAGTTATTAAAGAAAATGAAAAAGCAGCAGTAAATACTGCAAGAACAATGGTTTTACCAAAAGCAGTAGCATTTGATGAAGAAGATACTATTAAAGTTGATGAGTTCGAGTTTATTCCAGGAAAAGGTGAGAACGGAAGACCAGTAGGTTATGTTGTAACAGTATCAGAGCCAGGGTATGCTGCTAATATAGATTTTGTATTGGGAATAGACAGACGTGGAAGAGTTACTGGATTAAATATAATAGGAAGCCAAGAAACACCTGGATTGGGATCTAAAATTTTAGAGCTAGAATGGCAGAAAAAAATTATAGGAAAAGATAGTGCTTATGAATTTAATAAATCAACAGATGGATTTGCAGGAGCAACAATTTCACCAAATGCAGTTTACAAGGGAGTTAAAAGAGCTTTAAATAGTTTCAATAGTGAGGTGAATAAAAAATAATGGCAAAATCAAATAAAGAAATATTATTAAACGGAATAATAAAAGAGAATCCAGTATTTGTATTGTTATTAGGGCTATGTCCAACATTAGGAGTAACTTCTTCATCAATAAATGGAATGGCTATGGGATTAGCAACAATGGCAGTTATATTATTTTCAAATATGTTGATATCAATGGTAAAAAGTTTAATTCCTGATAAAGTTAGGATACCAGCTTTTATAATGATAATAGCATCATTAGTTACAATAGTTGAGATGATTATGAAGGCTTATCTTCCAGATTTATATAAAGTTTTAGGATTATTTATTCCTTTAATTGTTGTAAATTGTATTGTTCTTGGAAGAGCAGAAAGCTTTGCTTCAAAAAATACTGTTTTCAAATCTATTTTAGATGGAATTGGGTCTGGATTAGGATTCACTTTAGCCTTAACAGTCCTTGGTACAATAAGAGAAATTTTAGGAAATGGAACTGCATTTGGAATATCAGTTACACCAGAATCATTTACTCCAGCTTTAATTTTTATCTTGGCGCCAGGAGCTTTTATAACAATAGGTTTTATAATAGCAGCTCAAAATTATTTTAAAGCTAAAAAAAATGGGGTGAAATAAAATGGATTTTGCAAAAATATTCAGTTTAATAATAACAGCAATTTTTATTCAAAATATAATATTTGCTAAATTTTTAGGGGTATGCCCATTTATGGGTGTTTCTAAAAAAGTAGAGTCTTCAATTGGAATGGGAATGGCAGTAACTTTTGTTATGTCATTAGCTTCAGGTGTAACGTGGACAATTTATAATTACTTATTAGTACCATTACATTTAGAATATTTACAAACAATAGCATTTATATTAATAATAGCTTCATTAGTTCAATTTGTTGAAATGGCAATACAAAAAACATCTCCAAACTTATATAAAGCTTTAGGTGTATTTTTGCCATTGATAACAACTAATTGCGCAGTTTTAGGTATAGCGATTTTAAATATTCAGCAAAAATATAATTTTATAGAGTCTGTAATAAATGGAGCTGCAGTAGCAATAGGATTTACATTAGCTTTAGTATTACTTGCAGGAATAAGAGAAAGAATTGAATATGCATCTATTCCAGGACCATTTAAAGGAGTTCCAATAGCTTTTATTTCAGCAGGACTTTTGGCAATGGCTTTTATGGGATTCAGCGGAATGAAAATATAAAGTTGGAGGTAAATTAATGGAATCAATATTATTTCCTGTTTTATCACTAGGAGGAACAGGATTAGCAATGGGACTATTTTTAGCTTATGCTTCTAAGAAATTTGAAGTAAAAGTTGATGAAAAAGTAGAAGCTATTCAAGGAATACTTCCAGGTATAAATTGTGGTGCATGCGGTTATCCTGGGTGTTCAGGGTATGCAGAAGCAATAGCTCTAAACGGAGCTGAAATAACATCTTGTTCTCCAGGTGGACCATCTGTGGCAGCTGAAATTGCAAAATTAATGGGAGCTTCAGTCGATTTATCTGGACCAAAGATGGTTGCTAAACTATTGTGTGGAGGAGATTGTACTAGAACAACAAAAACTTATAAGTTTGAAGGAGAGTTAACAACTTGTGAGGCTATAAATTTATATGCTGGTGGAGATAAATCTTGTAAATATGGTTGTCTAGGATATGGAGATTGTTCAAAGGTTTGTCCTGTTAATGCAATAACAGTTACAGAAAAAGGAATTGTTAGTATTAATGAAGAAAAATGTGTATCTTGCAAAAAGTGTGTAACAGCTTGTCCTAAGCATATTTTAGAAATGTTACCTATAAATAAAAGAGTTGTTGTAACATGTTTTTCAAAAGATAAAGGAGCTATTGCAAGAAAAGCATGTGTAGTTGCATGTATAGGCTGTGGAATTTGTCAAAAATCTTGTCCAGTAAATGCAATTGAAATAGAAAATAATGTTGCAAAAATTGATCCAGAGAAATGTGTAGAATGTGGATTGTGTGCAGTTAAATGTCCAACAAAAGCTATAAATAGTGAAGTTAAAGAGATAAAGAAAGCGGAAATAATTGAAGAAAAATGTATTGGCTGTACAGCTTGTGCTAGAGTATGTCCAATGAAATGTATAGAAGGAGAAGTAAAGCAAAAACATAAAATAGATCAATCGAAATGTATAGGTTGCCAACTGTGTTATGAAAAGTGCAAGTTCTCAGCTATAAAAATAAATGTTCAAAATATAAAGTAATAAAAAAAGATGAGAATTCTCATCTTTTTTTATTACTTTACTGCAATAACTTCAATTTCAACTTTAACATCTCTTGGTAATCTAGCAACTTCAACACAAGCTCTAGCAGGTTTAACTTCACCAAGATATTGAGAATATACTTCGTTTATAGAAGCAAAATCATTCATATCTTTAATAAAAACACTAGCTTTAACAACATCTGTTAAAGCATATCCAGCTTCTTCTAAAATTGCTTTAACATTTTCTAAAGATTGCTTTGTTTGTTCTTTAACATCATCAGAAATAACTGTCATTGTTTCAGGAACAAAAGGAATTTGTCCAGAAACATAAAGAGTTCCATTTATTTCAATTGCTTGAGAATAAGGTCCGATAGCCGCAGGAGCTTTTGTAGTGTTGATAACTTTTTTCATTGTAAATACCTCCCAATTAAATTTTGTTAATTAAATTTTAGCATAGTTTGATAAGATAAACAACTTTAATAGGAAAAAATATAATGATGTAAAGTATAAGTTAAATGTGTTAAATGCTCATTTAATTGTTTTGAAAATAAACACAAATTGGCAAAAAGTACTTTACTTTTTGTAAGAAATAGAGTATAATAATTCCTGTGACAAAAAAATACATTATATTATTATTAAAAATTTAATAAATTTTAGAGAAAAAGAGAGGGAAACATGGAACTATTAAAAGGATCAGTATTATTATTTTTGGTTTTAGCATTTTTTACAGCTTTTAGTTTAAAAGCCCCAAAAGGAATGAAGGCTATGGGTGCTTTAGCAGGAGCAGCAACAGCAAGTTTTCTAGTAGAAGCTTTCCAATATTATGTTGGTGGAGATCTTTTAGGAATAAAGTTTTTAGGAGCTGTTGGAGCATCAGCAGGATCAATGGGAGGAGTTGCAGCAGCAATATTAGTACCATTAGCTTTAGGAGTAAGTCCAGTTTATGCAGTTATGTTAGGAGCTGTTTGTGGAGGAATGGGAATAATCCCTGGATTTATTGCTGGATATGTAATGTCATTCATCATACCTAAGTTAGAAGAAAAAATCCCTGATGGATTGGATTTAATTGTTATTATTTGTTTAGCAGCACCTTTAGGAAGAGGAATAGCACAATTCACTTCTCCAGGAGTTACATTTGCTTTAAAATCAATTGGGGATATCATTGTAACAGCTCAATCAGCTAGTCCTTATGTAATGGCATTTATTTTAGGAGGAGTTATAACAGTAGTTGCGACAGCTCCAATAAGTTCAATGGCATTAACAGCAATGTTAGGATTAACTGGTTTACCAATGGCGATAGGTGCATTAGCAGTAATGTCATCATCATTCATGAACTTTGTTTTCTTTGATAGAATGAAATTTGGAGATAGATCAACAACAATATCAGTTGCAATTGAGCCATTAACTCAAGCAGACGTTATTTCTGCCAATCCAATACCAGTATTTACAACAAACTTTGTTGGTGGAGGAATTGCAGGAATGATTGTTAACTACTTTGGATTAATAAATAATGCAACAGGAACAGCAACACCAATAGCTGGTTTTGCAGTAATGTTTGGATTCAATCCTGCAAAAGAAGTATTGATAACAGCTGGTTTATGTGCTGTTTCTGGTATTCTAGTAGGATTTGTTGGATCAATAGTATTTAAAAATTATAAAATAAAAACTGTTTCTGAAATAAGAGGATAGCAGTTATTGAAAAAAGCTCCAGAAAATCTGGGGCTTTTTTTTTAGATTTGATAAAAAATGAAAAATAATGTATACTCATAAAAATGTACTTAAAATAAATTGGGAGGAAAAATGGAAAAAAAAATAAAAGGAAGCTTTAAAGGATTAATTCCTTTTTTAGTGTTCATAGGTTTTTATTTAGGAAGTGGAATTATATTAGATTCAAAGGGTGTAGAGTTAGCTTTTTATCAGCTTCCAGCACCGGTAGCAATTTTTCCAGGAATAATAGTAGCATTTTTATTGTTTAAAGGAACAATCAAAGAAAAATTTCAAACGTTTTTAGAAGGCTGTGGACATGAAGATATTATAACTATGTGTATAATCTATCTTTTGGCAGGTGCATTTGCAGTTGTTTCAAAATCAATGGGTGGTGTTGATTCTACAGTTAATTTAGGATTAACTTATATACCTGCTAATTATATTGCTCCAGGTTTATTTTTAATTGCGGGATTTATATCGACAGCAACAGGAACTTCAGTAGGATCAATAGTTTCACTTGCTCCAATAGCAGTTGGATTAGCTGAAAAAAGTGGAGTTTCAATGCCGTTAGTTTTAGCTGCATTAATGGGCGGAGCAATGTTTGGAGATAACTTGTCAATAATATCGGATACAACTATAGCAGCAACAAGAACTCAAGGTGTAGAAATGAAAGATAAGTTTAAAGTTAATATAAAAATATCGGCACCAGCAGCTGCATTGACTTTAATTTTATTAGTTTTATTTGGAAAACCAAATTCAACTCCTGAAACAGCAGAGCACTTGTTTAATGTAATTAAAGTTTTACCATATGTATTTGTTTTGTTGCTTTCTTTAATTGGTGTAAACGTATTTGTTGTATTAACATCTGGAATATTACTTTCTGGTGGAATTGGACTTTTTTATGGAGATTTTACTATGTTGAGTTATGCTAAAGAGATATATAATGGATTTACAGGAATGACCGAAATATTTCTACTATCTCTTTTAACTGGAGGACTTGCAGCGTTAGTAACTAAGGCTGGTGGTATAGATTGGATTATGTCAACAATTGAAAAGAAAATAAAAGGTGTAAGGAGTGCTCAGTTGGGTATTGGAGCTTTAGTTGCGTTAACAGATATGGCTGTAGCAAATAATACAGTTGCAATAATAATAAATGGACCTATTGCTAAAAAGATTTCAGAAAAATATAAAGTAGATCCAAAGAAAAGTGCGTCTGTTCTAGATATATTTTCTTGTATAACTCAAGGCATGATACCTTATGGAGCTCAAATGTTAATAATGTTAAGCTTTGCAGGAGGAAAAGTATCGCCTTTTGATATAATACCTTTACTTTGGTATCAGATGATTTTAGCAGTAATTACAATAGGTTATATTTTCTATAATCCTAAAGAAATTTAAAAGGATGTGGATATATGTCTGTTTCTAAAAATTATTTATATAATGTGCTTCTTATTATAAGTAATACATTATTTCCGATTATAACTTTTCCATATATATCTAGAGTTTTAATGCCTGAATATTTAGGGAAAGTTTATTTTGTGCAGGGAGTTGTAGCTTATTTTGTAATTATTTCTGTTTTAGGAGCACCAAATTATGGAATAAAAGAACTCTCTAAAGCAAAAAGTATTGGAGATTGGGAAGAATTTAAAAAAATATTTACAGAGCTTTTTTTGATGACCACCTTAAGTAGTTTTGGTTCACTATTGATATTACTAGTAACTATAAAATTATATGGAAAATTTTCAGCTGAAAAATTAATATTTTATATATTCTCAGCTCAAGTTTTGTTTGAATGTTTTCACATCAATCATTTTTTTATTGTTATGGAAAATCATAAAAGAAGATTAATAAGATCTTTTTTAATAAGATTTTTATCACTAGGTTTTCTTTTTTATTTTATAAAAACACCAAAAGATTATTATTTGTATGCGTTACTTTTAGTTATACCAGAAATTTTAGCAAGAATTATAGATGTCTTTAGTGTAAGAAAATATTTTAATTTTAATTTTAAAGAATTGAATTTCAAGAGACATATCAAAAATATGTGGATAATATTTTTGTATATATTTACAATAGGAATATACGGAAGTATTGATACAACAATGTTAGGTATAATGATAGGTGATACAGAAGTAGGTCTTTATACAGCTGCAGTGAAGATGTATAAAATGGTTTTACCTGTTATATTAACTTTAGGAACAGTTTTGTCACCTAGAATAATAGGAGCAATTAAAAGAAAAGAGAAATCAAATATTTATAAAAACATAGATATGTTTATGGATTATTCTTTTATAGTAGGTGTACCTGCAACTCTTTTAATGATGCTTTTAGCAAGAGAATTTACAATTTTATTCTCTGGGGAAGGTTTTATAGGATCAATTAATACAATGATAATAATGTCACCTTGCTTAGTGTTTTTAGCTATTGGTTCATTTGTAGGTGGCCAAGTAATGTTACCAAATGATATGGAAAAAAGAATTTTGACTATATCTATATTTGGAGTTTTTTTAAATATAGGATTAAATTATTTCTTAATTCCAATTTACTTTAGAAATGGTGCAGCAATAGCAACTTTAGTTACAGAGGTATTTATAGCTTTAGTAAAGATTAAACAAATGAAGAATATCTACACAGAGTATAAACTATTAACGAAAGATCGAATTTTAACGATTTTAATTGGAGCTTTAGTTTCGATTTTAATATATATGAAAATTGAAGTTTTTAGAGAATTTGGAAATCTATTAACATTATTAATTGTTCCAATTATTTATGGGGTATTATATTTTGGATTTTTAATTTTGTTTCAAAATAAAAGAGTTTTTATGTGGATAGACTTTATAAAAAAAAGATTGCCTTAAAAACGCAATCTTTTTTTTATTATTTATAATTTTTTTCAAGATTTTCTTTTAATTTAGATATGCCGTTATTATTTAAGTGGATAATTGGTATATTTTGAGTTTTACAAACTTTGTTACAACTATTTAAAAGGTTGTGACTTACTAAGTTAGTAAAAATTATACACATTTCACAATTTTTTATTTTTTTACAAAAATCAGGGCATTGCGTGTTATATACTTTACCTTTCAACTTGTAAGACTTTAAAATTTCTAAATACTCTCTTTCACCTCTTTTTAAACCACCAACAATAGCAACCATTTTAACTCCTCCTTAATTAAGAAACTTTTATATTTTCTTTGTTTTTAAAATTTATATATCGATCGCATTGTTTTTTTCGATCATATCCAAGCATAATTCCTAGCATAAAGTCTTCTTCAGCTGTGTATTCAGATAAATTTGATTTATTTATGCTTTTTATAACGTTGATACAAGATTCATCTCCAAAGAAAATATTATATCTGCCATTTTTTATTTTATATATTTTGTATGCTATATTTTTTGATATCAATCTTTCTTTAACAAAAGCTAAAAGGTCTTCAGATATAGTATGTAAAATTAAATTTCTAATTCCTTTTTCGAATTCGTATATATGATGAATGAAAACTTGCATAAATTCCTCCAATAATGTGATACTCTTATATTACCACGAAACATTTCATAAGTCAATTAGTTTTACAATCAAAGTATTAGAGAAATAAATAAAGTGGATAACCACTTTATTTATTGAAAATTAATTTTTGAATTAAATTTGCCATACCATGATTGTTATTTGAAGTTGTTATAAATTTACAAATCTCTTTAATCTCAGGCTTAGCATTTTCGACACAAGCTGCAAGACCAGCAACTTTAAGCATCGGTAAATCATTATACGAATCACCAACAACTATTATTTCATCAATTCTTACTCCAACTAACTTGGCTAATTTTAAAAGTGAACTTCCTTTATCAACACCTAATTTTGTAACCTCTAAGAAAAAAGGTTTTGAAATAGCAATAGAAAAATCTTTACCAAGTTCATTTTTCAATTCTTTTTCTACAGTTGCTAGGTAACTAGGATCTTCTAATAAAATACACTTAACACAATCTTTATCTATAGCCTTTTTAAAGTTTTTTACTTTTTCAAAAGGCATTTTAGTTAAATCAACTTCAACTTCAATATATGAACTATAACTTTCAGAAACAATAGTATTATCTAAATAAGTTATAATTTCAACATTTTTAGTTTTGCTAAAGTCATAGAGAGTGTGCATTTCTTTTTGAGTAAGAGTTTCTTCTAATATATTTTTGTTGCTTTTACAGTCTGTAATAATAGAACCATTATAAGATAAAATATAGCTTCCATATTTAGCTAAATCTAACTCTTTAGCTAAATCTTTCATGGCATATGTTGGTCTACCAGAAGCTAAAACAAACTTAACCCCAGCTTCTTGTGCTTTGATTATTGCTTCTTTATCTTTTGTAGAAATTTTTCCTTGAGAATTTAATAAAGTATCATCAAGGTCAGTTACAATCATTTTGTATTTCATTTTTTTTCCTCCCAAAGTTTAATAAAAAGTTTGATTCCCTCAAGAAGAACTTTTTCATCAAAATTGAATGTAGATGTATGAAGTGGAGATATAAAGTTTTTTTCTTTATTTTTAGTTCCTAGTAGAAAAAAAAGGCCAGGAACTTTTTCTTGATAGAATGCAAAATCTTCTGCTAAAGTTAAAATTTCTCCTTCTACAAAATTAAACTGTGATGATAATTTTAAAAATTGTTTATATAAATAAGAACTATTTATAACTGCAGGATAAAGAATTCTAAATTCATCTTCTATTTTAACATTGAAAGATGTTTCAACTCCACGATGTATTTCTTTCATTCTTTTAATTATATTTTCAGTATCATCTTGAGAATACGCTCTAATTGTACCATAAAAATCGATAGAATTAGGAATGATATTTCTAACAGTTCCACCATTTATTTTACCAACAGTAATAACTCCTGCGTTAAATGGAGATAAATTTCTAGAAATTATAGTTTGATAAGAATCTATAATTTTTGTAAAAGGAATTAATGGATCATTTGTTTTATGCGGCATTCCACCATGCCCACCTTTTCCAATTACTTTACAATCGAACTCTGTAGCTTGAGCAAAGAAAGGTCCTGCTTTAGTTGAAATAGTTCCTTCTTCTAAATCTGGAAAAAGATGAAAAGAATAAATTTCTTTAACTTTAAATTTTTCTAAAAGTCCCTCTTCACATATAAATTTAGCACCACCAGGTCCTTCTTCAGCAGGTTGGAAAATCAATAAAGTGCTTAAATTTTTAATTTTGATTGTCGTTAGATATTTCGCGAATCCAAGCAGACTAGCAGTATGGCCATCGTGTCCACAAGCATGCATAAAACCATCGTGTTTAGAGTTGAAATTAGAACAATTTTCTTCTTGGATAGAAAGAGCATCAATATCAGCTCTAAATGCTTTACAATATTCAGATACTCCAGGAATATAAATATAAACTCCTGTTCCAGAAATTGAAATTGGAGAGTACCCCATATTTGTTAACTCATCTATTATATATTTTTGTGTTTTAAACTCTTTGAAACCAATTTCTGGAATTTTATGTAGATCCCTTCTATATTTAGTTACATTTTCTAATAATGAATTCATAGACTCCGTTACTTTCAATTTATAAAAGTTTATAAATTGAATTCCTTATTCATAGAATCCCATTTCAATAAATTAATTTATCTACTTTAATTCGAGATGGGTTGATTTTCAATATCTCATTAGTAATTTGATACAGATTATGTTACCGATATTAGAAATCCTTCTATAAACGAGCTTTATTTGTTTTTCTAATTTCACGATATTTTGGCTCTTGTCGTAACGGATTGCCACCTCCTTAGAATTTTCATATTTTCGTGAAACCTATTTTTGAAATATTTTTTACTTCTTTTATAATTTACTATGTCCTGTTGCTACGCCTACTAAACGAATAAGTTATTTAATAATATGATTTTTTTGAGATAAAAACAATCAAAAATAAAAAAGATTCATAATATATGAACTATTTCATTTAGTAAAATTAAATGAAATCAACAAAAATAGAGTATAAAATAGAATGGAAAAAAAATAAAATTGATAAATTTAAAATTTGATTTAAAAGCAGTAAAATATAATAAAAGATTATGAGGTGAGGTATTTTGAGAATTGTATTGAAATATGGAGGTAGTTCAGTAGCTACTTTAGAAAAAATAGAGAAAATAGCAAATTATATAAAAAGCTTAAAAGAAAAAATAGAAGAAATTGTAGTTGTAGTTTCCGCTATGGGAAAGACAACAGATGAATTATTGAAAAAAGCTCAGTATTTTACATCAACTCCTAATAAAAGAGAGATAGATATGCTAATTACTACAGGAGAGCAACAAAGTATAGCATTATTGTCTTTAGCTTTAAATTCCATAGGATGTGAAGCGATTTCTTATACTGGTTACCAAATTGGTTTGAAAACAGTTGGAGAATATGGTGATAGTGAAATTGTAGGAGTTGACACTGAATTTTTAGAAAAGAAATTGAAAGAAAACAAAGTTATAATAGTTGCAGGTTTTCAAGGGATAAATGAGATAGGGGATATAACCACTTTAGGAAGAGGTGGTTCTGATACAACTGCAGTAGCTTTAGCTGGAATGTTAAGGTGTGAATGCAAAATATATACAGATGTTGATGGTGTTTATACAGATGACCCTAAAAAAAATATTTTAGCAACAAAAATTTCGAAAATTTCTTATGACGATATGGAAAATATGTCAAGAAATGGAGCTAAAATAATGGAAACAAAAGCTGTTATGATGGGGAAAAAATATAGAGTGCCAATTTTTGTGGGAAAAAGTTTAGGAAGTGAAAACGGGACCTACATATTAGATTAAAAATAAATTGAAATATTGGCTTATAAAGGCTACTATAAAGGTAGTAACAAAAGTTTTGTTAAATAATAATTTAATATTGGAGGTTAGAGATGTTTAAAGGATCAGGAGTAGCACTTATTACACCGTTTAATGAAGATATGAGTGTAAATTATTTAGAATTATCAAAATTAGTTGAGTACCATTGTACTAATAATACAGATGCACTAATAGTTTTAGGAACAACAGGAGAAGCAAGTACACTTACAGATGATGAAAAAACAAAAATTGTTAAAACTGTTTTAGATATTAATAAAAAAAGACTTCCAATAATAGTTGGATCAGGAAGTAACAATACTATTAAAGCTATAGAGATGTCTAAAAAATATGAAAGTATGGGTGTAGATGGCTTGTTGTTAGTGACGCCTTACTATAATAAAGGAAATGAAGATGGTATATATAAACACTTTATTTCAATAGCTGAATTTGTAAAACTTCCAATTATGCTTTATAACGTTCCAGGAAGAACAGGAGTTCATCTTTCTTTAGGGCTGTTAAAAAGATTAGCAAAACAAAAAAATATAGTTGCGATAAAAGAAGCGAGTGGTGATATTACTTATGCTTCAGAAATAGCTAGATTAATTCCAGAATTAGATATTTATTCTGGAAATGACGATATAATCGTACCATTATTATCTATAGGAGCAGTAGGAACAGTTTCAGTTTTAGCAAATATAGAACCAAAAATTGTTCATAATATAGTTTTTAATTATTTGAATGGAGACACAAAAGAAGCTATGAGGCTTCAATTAAAATATAATGGATTAGTAAAAGGATTATTTGTAGAGGTTAATCCAATTCCAGTGAAAAAAGCTATGAATCTTTTAGGAAAAAATGTAGGCGCGTGTCGTTTACCTTTAGGAGAAATGGATGAAAAAAACATAGAATTTTTACAAAAAGAGTTAAAAGAAATTGGAGAATTAATATGAAAATAGCTATGCATGGCACAGGAGTTATGGGGAAAACTATAAAAGAGTTGGGCCAAGATAAAATTGTAGCTTTTGTTGATGATATAAAAAATATAGATCTAAATGAGGATGTAGATGTGGTTGTTGATTTTTCTCATTTTAGTAAATTGGATAATTTGATAGAGAGTTGTGTAAATAGAAAATATCCTTTGGTTATTGCAACTACAGGTTATACTGGAGCAACACTAGAAAAAATAATAAAAGCATCAAAAGTAATTCCAATACTATTATCTTCAAATACATCTTTAGGGGTAAATGCAATAAATGGAATATTAAAGACTTTAGTTCCAAAATTGGAAAACAATTTTGATATAGAAATAATAGAGAAGCATCATAATAAAAAAATAGATTCACCAAGTGGAACAGCCATTACACTTTTAGAAACTATTAAGAATTCTTTAAAAGAAAGATATTCTGTTGTTTACGGAAGAGAGGGTGTAGCAAAAAGAAATCAAAAAGAAATCGGAATACATTCGATTAGAGGCGGAACGATTGTAGGTGAACATACAATTATTTTTGCAGGTGAAGATGAGATAATAGAAGTAACACATAAAGCTTTATCTAAAAAGATTTTTGCAATAGGAGCTTTGAAGTGTGCAGAATTTTTAAAAGATAAAGAAGCTAAATTGTATACAATGGAAGATATATTCTAACAAACTAGGGAGGAAAATAATGATACTAGAAACAGCTGAAGATTTAATAGGATTTATAAAAAATTCAAAAAAGAAAACTATGAGTAAAGTTTATATAAACGGAAGTATAAAATTTTGTAACAATGAAATATTCTCTTTTAAAGGAGAATATGGAGTTATTTTAATAGGTGATTGGAAAGAGATAGAAGCTATTATCAAAAATAATGAAAATACAATTGAAAATTATTTTGTAGAAAATTTATCTAGAAACTCAGGAGTGCCTTTATTAGATACAAAATCAATAAATGCAAGAATTGAACCAGGTTCAATAATAAGAGATAAAGTTAAAATAGGAGACAATGCTGTTATAATGATGGGAGCTATTATTAATATAGGAGCAGAGATCGGAGAAGGAACTATGATAGATATGAATGCTGTTTTAGGTGGAAGGGCTATTGTAGGCAAAAGATGCCATATAGGAGCAGGAACAGTCTTAGCTGGAGTGATTGAACCACCATCAGCACAGCCTGTAATAGTAGAAGATGATGTTATTATTGGTGCAAATGCAGTTGTGATTGAAGGCGTTAGAATCGGAAAAGGTTCTGTGGTAGCAGCAGGAGCAATAGTTTTACATGATGTTCCACCTGGTTCTGTAGTGGCGGGAAATCCTGCGAAAGTTGTTAAGCAAAAAGATGAAAAAACATTCGAAAAAACAAAACTTGTAGATGATTTAAGAAAATAAATATGATGAAATTTTAAGATAGAAAAGCTAAAAACTTTTCTATCTTTTTTTAATTTTTTAAAAAAATAAAAAAAGTCATTGACTAAGTTTAAAACTTATGGTACTATTATTAATGTCAGCAGCGAAAACTGCAGACAAGAAAACTTAAGGACATTAGCAACCGAATAGAGAAAATAGTCAGAAGTTGTGTAAACAACAAAATACCAGTAATGGTAAAACCATTTAGATGGTTAAAAGGTGTAAAGAAAGTCTAAGGACTTAAAAATATATTTGAATGAAGAGT
>NZ_JBOFMZ010000070.1:0-5568 GCF_051658645.1 Cetobacterium sp. | reverse complement strand
TAACTTTAATTCTAACCTTTGTTTTGATTAACTCTATCTTAGAATTTTTAATGTCATCAATTTTAGAAATCAAAATCTTAGAAAAATTCTTAATTTCAGAGTTATATTTGTACAGTTCATTTAAGCCTTTTATAACATCGACTTCTTCATACTTCGTTATAATTTTATCCATAGCTTTTTGAGAGTAAACTAAATCTACAAACCTATTTTTACGAGCTTTTTCGATTGCTTTTACGAGCTTTTCTGATAATTCTTTTTTTTCTATTGCTTCTGTTAATTGAAGAGCTGAAAACTTTATAGATTTCCAAGTTGTACCAATTTTTTCAATTTTCCAATCTAAAACTATATTATTTTTTTGAAATAATTCTTTTTTAATTTGCTCTAAAACTCTTCTTTTAATATCAAAATTATTGTATGTTTCAGGATAAGAAAGAATCTTTTTTAATTTACTGATTTCTAATTTTGGAATATTATTATTGTATCTTTTTAACATTTCAAAAATAATAACAGTGTATTTACTTTTGAAATTTTGAAGTTCTATTAAATTTAAACAAGTATAATAATTATTTTTCAATAGATTTTCTATCAATATTGGTGGTAATGCAAGCTTTATAAAATTATTTTTTATTTCAAATTGAGATAACAAATTAAAATATGTTTTTATATATTTATTGTCATAGGTATATACTTTTGTTGATAACAAATTCAATAGATTTTCTTTTAATTTCACTTTAAACTGATTGTTAGTTACTCCACTATAATCGGTTAGTTCTAAAAAACCAATTTCAAAAACATCACTCTTTCTATCTGGATCATTATAAAATTTATGAGCTTTTTCTAGTATTAAATTATATGCTAAATGTGTTGATAAAGATAGCTGCTGAGAACTATCAACTGGGGCTATTTGAATTAACTCATTTCTCTTATATAATTTTTTAGTTTGCATTATTTTTTCCTCTCATTAGTCCATTGGATATAAGTTCTTTATCTATATTTTGAATCTTATATCCATTTGATAAAAGTTCTTGCATTACTTCAATAGTTGAATCCAAAGTAATTAATTTATCATCATCTTTGATAAAACAAACTCCAAGCATTGAATCAGTAAGTAAATACTTATCAACTCTTTTTTGAAAAAATACTTGTGGAAATTTTTCATCAGACAAATTTCTAAATTCTAATACATCTCTATTTTTCATTTTTTCTGCTAAATACTTCTTTATTATAACTATATATTCTTCTTTTGAAAAAGTTGGTTTCATGCTCTAAACTCCTTATAAATACTATTGTTTTTATCTATAATATAACAAAAAAAATACGACAAGTCAATATGTGTTGTCTGATATTTTAATCAATTTGTCGTTAATTTTAATCAATTTGTCGTTAATTTTAATCAATTTGTCGTTTTTTTTTTGCTATCAATTTGATTTAGACATTGATTTTACTAGGTTTTATACAAAAAAAGGACACACGTAAATTATTAAATCTATAAATATACAAACAAGAAAAAAGTATGTATTTTTTTAAATTTAAAAAATCTTAAATAATATAATATCAAAAATATAAAATTAGCTAAAAAGCTTTTAAAAGCCTAATTAGAGTTTTTTAAATAGTTTACCTAAAAATTGTTTGAACGAGCACCAAGGGACTCTGAGAGGTTTTAAACGGTATTTTTAACAATAGATTTTTATTAAAAATAGGAGACTATAAAATATAATCTCCTATCATATATTAATTTATATTTTCTCTCTCCAACTTTTTGAAAGTAAGGAGTTTATCACGGTAATATTCATACTGTTGCTTTCTTGCCTCTATCTCTGCTGGTAATCCTGTTTTTATATCATTTGTAAGAGTATCAAATCTATCTAGTATATCTACAATACGTTGTTGTTCTTTTAAAGAAGGTAAAGGGATTTCAATTCCTGTTATCAATGTAGAATTTAAATCTCCTCTTGCGCCTTGTTTTCTTGAAAGTAATTCTTCGTATTGACTACAAACACAATAATATACATATTTATAAAGTGCTTTAGTCTCATCTATTTCCATATTATAACAGTGTTGATTTGTTGTTGTTGGAATCTTATTTATTGCACATCTACCAGCTGTTGCACCAGAAATAGCAACAATCACACAATTAGATGGTATCCATTTTGCAGATGTTTTCTTTACTGCTTCTTCAGTTATAAAACTTTTAACTTCAAAAATTTCATTAAACTTAACATCTTGTGTTCTTAACCAAGGTATCGTTCCATTTAAATAAAACTTTTCTTCTCCTTTTCTAGGAGTTCCTCCTGAACATCCTTTTTTAATTACATTATTGAGCAATACTCTTTCTGAAAGTTTATTATTAATCAATAAGCTATCTCTATAATACTCATACTGCTGTTTTCTCGCTGTAAGCTCTGTTGTAAGCTCTGTTGTAAGCTCTGTTGTAAGCTCTGTAAATGTATCTAAAATACGTACAATCTCCTCTTGTACCGCCAGTGGAGGGAGAGGTAATTCAATATTTTTTACTATATCAGCATTTAAATTTTGAACAGTACCACCAGATGAAGCTTTTTGAGCCATTACCTTTTGAATTTTATTTGAACTTAATAAATAATATAAGAAATCAGAAATAAAGTATTTTTCAAATTCACTAATAGATAGCCATCCATCATGAATACAACCATCAATAGCTAAAATATATGGTCTTCCGAAGCTCATAGAATTTGATAATATAAAGTCTCCTTTTTTTACAAATCTAGATTTTTTTGCACCTTCTTCTGTTATTTTATTTTTCGAACAAGTGACATATTTATCTCCTGTATTAATATCACCAATTTTAATCCAATTGACACCTTCTTTATCTAAAGTTATAAATTTACTGATTGGTCTTGGTGATGCTCCTCTCAATATTTTAGCCAATTTTCCAAATTCTTTATATTCAACCCCATCAGGGCATAGTTTATCTATTAATTCTACTAGTTTACTACTCATATTAAACCTCCTCTGTGTTGTATTCACTATAACCCTCGTAGTAATAACTAACGTCAATACCTTTCATAAATAGAGTACGGTCGTCTATTTCACTAGTTAAAGCTGATTTCAAGAGGTATTTAATCTCTATATCTTTAACAACACTTCTCTCCATAGCTGATAAATATTCATCTTTATCTACTAAATTCCAATCAATTACTCTCATAATATTTTCTTTTAATATCAAATCAAGCCATATACGAGTTGCTCTTCCATTTCCTTCACGGAAAGGGTGAGCAATATTCATCTCAACATATTTCTGGATAATTTCATGGAATGTTGTTTCAGGCATTTTATCTATATATTTTAAAGAGTGCTCTAAATACATCAAAGGAGCAAAACGAAAGTTATTTTTAGCTATATTAACCGTTCTAATTTTCCCAGCAAAATGATAAATATCTCCGAATAGATATTCATGAATATATTGAAGCCCTTCAAAAGTTCCAATTTTCACCTTTTTAATATCCCCAGAGTCATAAAGCTGTTTAGCTTTTTGCTTACTAATCTTTTCTTCTACTTTTGAAAGCTCTATTTGACTAGTAATATTCAGTTTGTTTTCTAAAATCAACTACTCCACCTCAATTTCAGAGACTATCTTATCTATTTCAAGACGAAGTCTATCTATATTGCTAACTGTCTTTTCAATTTTAGCATTTAGCTCTTTTATATCTATAACCTCTCTCGTGTCTTCTGCTTCTACATAAGTGTTTACAGAAAGACTGTAGTTCTCTTCTGCTATTTTATCAGTGTCGACAGATATTGAAACATACTGGATATCTTCTTTTTTATCGAATATTCTTAGAATTTCTTCAACGTGCTCCTCTGTTAAGATATTATTATTTGTTTCTTTTTTAAAGAAGTTTTCACCACTTGCATCTATAAATTGAGTTTTACTATCTTTTTTACTTTTAGATAATATCAATATATTAACCGCTATTGATGTTCCAAAGAAAAGGTTTGGAGCTAACGATATAACAGTTTCAACGTAGTTGTTATCAACTAAATATTTTCTAATCTTTTGCTCAGCACCACCACGATAGAATATTCCAGGGAAACAAACTATAGCAGCACGTCCTTTAGCTGAAAGATAATCTAAGCAATGTAGCACAAAAGCAAAGTCAGCTTTAGATTTTGGTGCTAAAACTCCAGCTGGAGCAAAACGTTCGTCATTAATAAGAGTTGGGTCATCACTACCAATCCAATTAACTGAATACGGTGGATTTGATACAATTGCATCAAAAGGTTTTTCATCTCCAAAATGTGGTTCTGAAAGTGTATTTCCTAATCTAATATCAAATTTATCATAGTTTACATTATGTAAAAACATATTCATACGAGCTAAATTGTATGTTGTATGATTAATTTCTTGTCCATAAAAACCATCTTGAATAATATGGTCATCAAATTGCTTTTTAGCTTGTAATAATAATGAACCTGAACCAGCAGCTGGGTCATAAATTTTATTGATGCTCGTTTGATTGTGTGTTGCTAATTTTGCAATAAGTTTAGAAACACTTTGAGGTGTAAAAAACTCTCCTCCAGATTTACCAGCATTTGCAGCATAGTTAGAGATTAAAAACTCATAAGCATCACCGAATAAGTCTATATGATTATCTTCAAAATCTCCAAAGTTAAGACCATCAACACCTTTAATAACAGCTGCTAAATGACTATTTTTATCTCTAACAGTACTTCCCAATCTATTACTTGTAGTATCAAAATCAGCAAACAATCCTTTAATATCCGATTCAGATGGATATCCATTTGCAGAACTTTCAATAGCAGAAAATATACTTGCTAAATCTGTATTTAAACTTTCGTTCGTATTTGCATTCTTAGCAATGTTACTGAAAAGTTCGCTTGGATAAATAAAATAACCTTTTGTTTTTACTGCATCGTCCTTAATTTCATCAGTTATAACATCATCATTTAAATCTGCATATTTAAAGCTATCATCTCCAGCTTCGATGTAATTAGAAAAGTTTTCACTAATAAATCTGTAAAATAACGTTCCTAAAACATATTGTTTAAAATCCCATCCGTCTATTGAACCACGAACATCATTCGCTATTTTCCAAATCTGTGATTGCAACTCTGCTCTTTGTGCTGTACTCGACATTTTTATTCCTCCAGTTTTTATATAAATCAATTCTATTAATTATAACATTTTTTCTTATTTCTATAATTTTTTTTCTTCAATATCTCCAATAAACTCATTGCATTTTTTGATTACTTTAATTTTTTGTGTTTTAAAGTGTCTGTAAATTTTGGATAATTAAAAATGATTACCTATCACTTCGGTAAGTTTTTTAGCTGTTAAAATACCCTCGTTTCTTATTGCAATAACTTCTTTCAAAATACTAAGCAATAACTCTTTTTTAGCATCTTCACTGTAAGAATAAACAATATCTGCTAATTCTAAAGCTTCTAAAATCTTCTTTTTAATTTCAGATATATCATCCATTGATTCGCTAGATTCTACAGGTTCAACGTTTTGAAAGAGGGTTTTATCAGTTTCAGAAGAGTTATTCAGCATATTTTCATTTTTTT
>NZ_JBOFMZ010000069.1:0-46072 GCF_051658645.1 Cetobacterium sp. | reverse complement strand
AAACAACGAGGACAAGAGATATTATTAATATACATAGTTAAAAACTGCTCCTTTCTTGGGGGGAATATTGGTTGTTTGAATAACTATTATACCTCAAAGGATTGGAGTAGTTTCAATAATTTTTAAGTTAACAGAAACTTTTTTAGAATAAGGGGGAAGTATGATAAAAAATAAAGATGTTTTATTAGCTAAAAAAGGAGATATAGAATCAATAGAAAAAATAGTGATAGAGTATAGTAATCTTATTTTTATGAGAAATAAAACATTGTTTTTAAAAGGAGCTGATAGAGAGGATCTAGTTCAAGAGGGAATGATTGGATTAATAAAAGCAATTAAATCTTTTGATGAAAATAGAAATACAGCTTTTACTACATTTGCATCATTATGTATAAAAAGACAAATCATAACTGCGGTAAAAAATTATAATTCATTAAAAAATAAAAATTTAAATAATGCAATGATAGGAGATGGATATCCTGAAGTTGAAGAGACAATTAAATACAGTAATCCATCTTTAAAATATTGTACTCCTGAACAGATTTTAATTAGTAAAGAACTTATAAAACTTATGGAAAAATATCTAAAAGATAATTTAAGTGGGTTAGAAAAAGATGTTTTTTTGTATATGGTGAAAGGATATAGTTATTTAGAAATTGCAAAAGAATTAAATAAAGAAGCAAAAGCAATAGATAATTCAATTCAAAGAATTAAAAAAAAAGTGATAGTTTTCTTGAAAAGATATAATAAAAGTTGACAAAAGTACTATATATTGAATATAATATGTGAAATTTATATTTTAGTTAAAGGGAGAACTTAATGATATTAGAAACAATAAAGAGTCAAAAAATAACTTTTGAACAGAAAGTAGTTACTTTAGCTAGATTAGCAGAAGGAAGTATTGAAGTTTTAAATAAGAGTGATGCTTTGAAAAAATATATAGAAGAAGGAATTATATGTGATTTATTTGAAGGAAATGCTCCTTATAGACCAAGATATATAGTTCCAGATTATGATATATTTATAAAGAATGGAAGTAAATTTTTAAACTTAGAAAAACCAACAAATATTTGGGAAGCTATTCATAGTTTATTAATACTTTATAAACACGTTCCTTCAATAACTACAATGCCTGTTTATTTAGGAAATATTGATTATTTACTAGAACCTTTTATAAAAGATGAAAATGAAGCATATTTAGCAATAAAATTATTTTTAAAACATATAGATTCAACGATAACAGATTCATTCTGTCACGCTAATATAGGACCGAAAGAAACAAAAGCAGGTTTATTGATTTTAAAAATTATGAGAGAGTTAGAGTTACCAACACCAAACTTAACAATAAAATATACAGAAGAAACAACTGATAAATTAGCAGTAGAAGCAATTCAAACAGCACTGGTAACAGCTAAGCCTAGTTTTGCTAACGATAAAATATTTAGAGATGATTTCAAAGGAGAATATGGAATTGTTAGTTGTTATAATGGTTTAAAAGTTGGAGGGGGAGCAAATACTCTAGTTAGAGTTAGATTAGGTGCACTTTCAAAATTAGCAACTTCAAAAGAAGATTTCTTAGAAAAAGTTTTACCAAACGTTTCAAAAGAGATGTTAGATTACATAGATGAGAGATCTAGATTTATAATAGATGAAAGCGGATTTTATGAGAGCAGTTTCTTAATAAAAGAAGGTCTTTTAGAAAAAGATAAATTTACAGGATTATTTGGATTTGTAGGACTTGCAGAGTGTGTAAATAATTTATTAGGTGCTATAGAGAAAAAAGATAGATTTGGATATTCAGAAGTAGCAAATAAATTGGCATTAGAAATTGTTTCAAGTATGCATGGAATAGTAGCAGAGCATAAAAGTGAATATGCAGGAAGTTTCTTTGGAAATACTCACTTGTTACATTCTCAAGTTGGAATAGATACAGATAGAAATGAAAGTCCTGGGTGTAGAATTCCAGTTGGAGAAGAACCAGAAATATATGATCAAATAGTTCAATCATCTAAATTTCATAAATATTGCCCAAGTGGTATAGGAGATATATTTGTATTTGATGACACGTTTAAGAGTAATCCAGAAGCGATTTTAGATATAATAAAAGGAGCTTTTGAAACAGAACTAAGATTTTTCTCACTATACAGTGATAGTTGTGATGTAGTTAGAGTCACTGGTTATTTAGTAAAAAAATCTGAAATGGAAAAATTAGATAAAGGTGAGCAAGTATTGAGAGATACAACTGTTTTAGGAAAAGGTGCAAGAGATAATGCTAAAGCTTTAGATAGAAAGTTAAGAAGTGAATAATTTGATGCTAAAAGCAAAAATTAATAAAATAATTAAATTTTCAAATGTAGATGGACCTGGAAATAGAATGGCAATATTTTTTCAAGGATGTAATTTTAATTGTGAATATTGTCATAATCCAGAAACTATAAATAATTGTAAAAATTGTTTTAAATGCATAGAAAAATGTCCAACAAAATCATTATATATAAAGGATGGTATTGTAAAATGGAATGAATCACTATGCTGTGAATGTGATCAATGTATAAAAATTTGTAAATATGATGCTTCACCAAAAGTTATAGAATTCAGTTTAGAAAAACTTTTAAAAGAAATAGAGAAGGTTAAACCTTTTATAAAAGGTTTAACAGTTAGTGGAGGAGAAAGTACACTTCAGTATAAATTTATAACAGAACTTTTTATAGAGGTAAAAAAAAGATGGCCAAAATTGACATGTTTTGTAGATACAAATGGAAGCTTAGAATTAAAAAATAAAAAGTATGAAGAATTTATAAAAAATACAGATGCTTTTATGCTAGATGTTAAAGCTTGGAATGAAGAAGAGCATTTAAAATTATGTGGTAAAAATGTTCATAATGTTATAGATAATTTATATTTTTTAAAAGATATAGGAAAACTTTATGAAGTTAGAACAGTTGTAGTTTCAAAAAGGTTAAATAATAAAGTTACAATAGAAAATGTTTCTAAAACAATAGAAAAAACAGATATAAGATATAAGATCATAAAGTATAGAAATTTTGGAGTTAGAAAAAATTTGATAGCTAATCTATTTTCACCGTCAGATGAAGAATTAAAAAAATTAGAAAAATTAGCTCAAGAATTAAAAGTAAAAAACACCCTAATAATTTAGGATGTTTTTTTTTGTTAATCAAATTTATAACCAAAACTAAATTGAAAAAGATAATCATGTGATTCTTGGGCTTTAGATAGATTAAATTTGATAGGACCTACAAAACTTAAATAGTTTAGACCAATGCTAGCACCTTGTGAGTAATCTTTCCAAAGAATTGATTTAGGATTGCTATTAAAATCTTCATCTACAAATTTATATGTAGCACCATCCCAATGAGCAGTAAGATAAAGATTCTCAATTATTTTTTGCTGAAAACCAAAACTAACTCCAAAAAGAGAAGATAGATATTTTTCTTGATAATAATAACCACTAAAAGAAAAAATATTTTGTTGAAGATCATCTGAAAGACCTCCAAGTTTGATATATTTATCTGCAAGAATATCTTCACCACTAACATTTCCCCCAAAAAGTTTAGCTGTTAAACTTGTAGTCTCGGTAATAGGAATGTAATTAGTTGAAATATATTTTGTTGATAAAAAATTAAGATTATCTTTACCTAAATTACCGCCCCATCTTTGTGAAATCTCACCTTTAAATCCTTTTGTAGGAACAGAAATAGAATTAGTTTTATCCCAATTAATATTAAAGAAAATATCACCATAGCTTTTAGAATATTCAACTGATGGATCAAATATACTTTTAATATCAGAATTTAAACTAGCATAATTGATTGAAGCACCATAAGAAAACAAAAATAAGTTTGAATATTGAGTTACAAAAGCTGTTTCAAATTTTGTAACTTTACTTTTATAGCTACCGATTTTATTTTTGTTATGATATATATAGAACGGATTTTCATTGAAACTTATACTACTTAATACTCCAATTTTATTAGAAACACCATAATATGAAAAGTTTTTTAAATCAAAACCATTATAATCTCCAAAACTAGCTTCTAAAGTAGATAAACTACCAATTTTACCAAAAGAGCTGATATCTGTTCCAAGAGAAAAAGTTGTACCATAATCAGTTTGATAGTCGACTCCTAGGCCAACAATATTAGTAGGATTTTCTTCAATACTAAGTTTAAGTGTATTATTTTTAAAAGTATAATATATTTTGTTAACAAAATTAAGGCTATATACTTTTAACATAAGACTTTCCAAAGTGTCTGGATTCACATTTTTACCTATAAAATCTTTAAAAATAGAAGTTATTATATTTTTATGGTTACTATTTTTAGATTCAGTTATAATTTCTAAATCTTCTAAGATAAAGTTATTTTTAAATTGAAGAGAACTTTTTCTTTTATTTAATTTAGGTCCAAAAGCAATAATTTTATCTAATTGTTTTCGAGCAGAAGCTTCTCCTAAAGCTTCAATTTCGTTAAAATAATTGAAATCAGTTGTCTTATATTTGGATATATCTGGTTCAATTAATATTGTAGTTAAATCTCTTTGTTTTTTAGTTGATCCAGTACTTTGTATAGCAATAATTTGATCAGCTACGCTAAGGATATCATACTCATCTTTTTTTTGTAAAGAACTTCCTACATCAACTCCAATAACAATATCGGCACCTAAATTAAAAGCATCTTCAACAGGAAAATTCCTAGATAATAATCCATCGACATAGTAATTTCCATCTATTATAACAGGATCAAATAGAGTAGGAATTGAAATGCTTGCCGTAAGAACTTGAGCTAAATCGCCACTATTAAAAGCCTTAGCTTTACCAGTGTTTAAATCAGTAGCAATAATTTCTAAAGGAATAGGTAACTTTTTAAAATCTTTTGTTTGCTCTACATTCCAAAGAAGATTTTTAAGAGTTAAATATATTTTTTGAGTATTCTTTATGCCTTTAGGTAATTCAAAATTTAAAGAGTTATCATATTTTAAAGACAAGTTATAATTTTTTATAATAGATCTTTGATCAATTGAAATGTCTGTTAAATTAGGGCTATCATTAAAAGCATCTTGCCAATTAATATCTAATACTAATTTTTCAATTTGAGCAGGTGTATATCCAGCAGAATAAAGAGCACCAATAAGTGCGCCCATGCTAGTTCCAGTTATATAGTCAATCTTTATATTGTTTTCTTCTAGAACTTTTAAAACACCAATATGTGCAAAACCTTTAGCTCCACCGCCACTTAAAACTAATCCTATTTTGGGTTGTGTTTCTTTTTCTTTAAACTTATTTATTTTTCTAATTTCAAGAATTTTAATTTCTTTTTGTAGATTTTTTATTTGTTCTTTCATTTTTTTTATTTCAATATCCTCGTTACTTTCACTTAAAGTTATTGAAAAAGAAATTAAAAAAACGATAAATGAGGATATAATTTTTTTTTTCATAACTACTCCTCCAGATATATTTTGTTAAACTCATTAAAGAAGTTTGGGAAAGTTTTAGAAACACATTCTGGATTTGAAATCTTAATGTTTGGAATTTTTAGTCCAGCTAAACTTAGAGACATAGCCATTCTATGGTCATCATAAGTTTCTAAAACGGATTCTTTATAAGATGATAAAGATTTAGGTAATATCAAAAAACCATCTTGAAATTCTTCAAAATTACCATTTAATTTGAGAATCTCATTTTTTAAAGCAGTAATTCTATCTGTTTCTTTTATACGCATATTTTCTACATCCCAAACTTTAGTAGAAGTAGTTGCAAATAGAGCAACAACAGCTAGTGTTTGTGCAACATCGGGAATATCATTCATACTTAAATGAATACCTTTATAGACTGGAATACCTTTAACAGTTATAGAAGTGTCCGTAGATTCAACAGTAATTAATCCTATCTTATTTAATACACTTAAAAACTTAGAATCTCCTTGAATACTATTTTTAAAAAAATTATTTAATTTAACAGTTGAATTAGAAATGAGTGCCATTGCTAAAAAGTATGAAGCTGATGACATGTCACCTTCAACTAAGTATTCAGAACAAGAATATTCTTGAGGATATATATATATACTGTTATTTTCTTCATAGAAATTAATACTAAAATCTGTCATCATAGCCAGAGTCATATCAATATATGGTCTTGAAACAGCTCGTCCTTTAAGCTTAATTTCAAGAGGATTGTTAAAGCTAGCTGCGGCCATTAAAATAGAAGAGATATACTGGCTACTTTTGCTACCATCAATTTCAACACATCGAGCAGAAACTCCTTTAGAAGTGATTCTAATAGGAGGGAAACCATCTTTCTTAAGATATTCAACTTTAATTCCTAATTGTCTTAAAGAATCAACCAGATCTTTAATAGGTCTTTCATTCATACGTTCATTTCCATAAATAGTAGCAGTTCCAGTTCCAGTTGCCAAATAAGAACTTAAAAATCTCATAGCGGTACCAGCATTTCCAACATATAGTTCTAAATTATCATAAGTTGGGTTTTTATTACCTTTTATTTTAATAGTATTAGTAGATGAATCAAGATTAATATTGTTATTAAGAGATCTTAAAGCTTCAATCATATACTTTGTATCATCACTTAAAAGTATATTTTTTAATATAACATTTTTACCTGAAAGAGCCGATAAAATAAGAGCTCTGTTTGTAATAGATTTAGAGCCAGGAATATCAATGTTAATATTAAATCCTGTTCTTGGCTTTGGTTCAAAATATTTCATTAAAGACTCAACTCCTTTAATTTTTTTAATTAAATTATATCAACTTTTCCAAAAAAATAATACATTAAAAATATCTTTTTAGAATTACAAGCAAATTGACAAAATCTTAAATAAACGGTATAATTACAGAAAAGTTAAATAAAACTATATTAATATGTAGTTTGGAGGAAAAAAATATGGAAATGAAAGATATTATAGAAATGGTTAATTACTTTTCACACCAAGCTAAAAAAAGAGAATTAACTGACAGTGAAAAACTTGAAAGGGAAAAGTATAGAAGATTATACTTAGATCAATTTAAAGCACAAGTAAAACAAAAATTAGATAGCATTGAAATTATCGATGAATCAAAAATGATATAGGGGGCTACAGAATGAAACAATTAGTTAAAACTCTTTATAGAGAAACAGGAAAATGTATTAATCAAGAAATTGAAATTTCAGGTTGGGTAAGAAAGATAAGATCACAAAAAAACTTTGGATTTATAGAAATAAATGATGGAAGTTTCTTTAAAGGAGTGCAAGTTGTATTCGATACAACATTAGCAAACTTTGATGAGATATCTAGATTATCAATATCATCATCTGTAATTGTAAAAGGAATTTTAGTAGAATCAGAAGGTTCTGGACAAAATTTTGAAATTAAAGCTACAGAAGTAGAAGTTTTTCAAAAAGCTGATTTAGAATATCCATTACAAAATAAAAGACATTCTTTTGAATTTTTAAGAACGATTGCTCATTTAAGACCAAGAACAAATACATTCTCAGCTGTATTTAGAGTTAGATCAGTATTAGCTTATGCAATTCATAAGTTCTTCCAAGAAAATGGCTTTGTTTATACTCATACACCAATCATAACTGGTTCAGATTGTGAGGGTGCTGGAGAGATGTTTAGAGTCACAACTTTGGATTTGAATGATACTCCTAAAACAGAAGATGGGAAAATAGATTTTTCAAAAGATTTCTTTGGAAAAGAAACAAGCTTAACAGTTAGTGGTCAATTGAATGGAGAAACTTACTGTTCAGCATTTAGAAATATTTATACTTTTGGACCTACTTTTAGAGCCGAACAATCAAATACTTCAAGACATGCAGCAGAGTTTTGGATGGTAGAACCAGAAATAGCTTTTGCTGATTTAGAAGGAAACATGGAATTGGCAGAAGCGATGGTAAAATATATTATTAAGTATGTAATGGATGAATGTCCAGAAGAGATGGAATTCTTTAATCAATTTATTGAAAAGGGATTATTTGATAAATTAAATAATGTTTTAAATAATGATTTTGGAAAAGTGACATATACAGAAGCAGTGGATATACTTATAAAATCAGGAAAGAAATTTGACTATGCTGTTAATTGGGGAATAGATTTACAAAGTGAGCATGAAAGATTCTTATCTGAAGAATACTTCAAGAGACCAGTATTTGTGACAGATTATCCAAAGGAAATAAAATCTTTCTATATGAAGCTTAATGCGGATGGAAAAACAGTAAGAGCAATGGATTTATTAGCACCAGGAATTGGAGAAATAATAGGTGGATCTCAAAGAGAGGATAGTTTAGAGTTATTAGAAGAAAGAATGGCAGAAGTAGGATTAAGTGGAGATGACTACGGATTCTACTTAGATTTAAGAAAATATGGAAGTTTCCCTCATTCGGGTTACGGATTAGGATTTGAAAGAATGCTTATGTATGTAACAGGAATAACTAACATAAGAGATGTAGTTCCATTCCCAAGAACTCCAAATAACGCTGAATTTTAATTTGAGGAATAAAGAATGATACTAAAAATACTGGTTTTTCTAGTTGTGATTTCATTGCTTTTTTATTTAATAACATATCCTTACAACTTTAAATTAAATAGAAAATTAAATAGAATTCTTAAATTTTCTGAGATTGAAAAGATAGCAGAAATGGAGACTAAATATTCTGAATTTTCTGAAGAAGACTTTGAAAAAGAATTAATTTTAGATCTGAAAAAAATTAAAAGTAGTTATACAAATGAAGATATGGAGATATTAGTTTTAAAACCGAAAGTTTTTAAATCAGATCCTTTATGTCTAGTACTACTTCACGGAATAAGAGATAATGCTGAAGATTGGATTAATCGTGCAAAATTAAGAGAAAATTATTTGACTTTAAAAAATTTAGGAAAGGTGGATGATATAGTTTTTATCATCCCCAACTCTGGTTATAAAGGAGAAAGTTGGTATAGTAATTTTTATAAAGATAGAAATCATCAATACGAAGAATTTTTTTCAAAAGATTTGATAAATTTTATAGAAAAAGAATATCCTAGTTCTAAAAAAGGAATCGCAGGATTTTCTATGGGAGGATATGGTGCCTTAAAGATAGGGTTAAAAAATCTTGAGTCATACGATATAATAGCTAGTTTTTCAGGCGCTATAAGCTTAATAAGAATGAGTATAAATCGTAGAGTGATGAGGATATTTAGATATCTTTATGTTCCTAAATTTTTATTTAATGATGTAAATAAAGCCCATTTTGTAAAAGTTTTTAGTCCTTGGGGATATAAAATTTTAAGAAATGATCCCTATAGTATTATAAAAACAATTCGATCAGAAAGATTTGAAGGAAAAAAATTCTATTTAAGTGTTGGTTCAGAAGATAAAAAGCCATATTTAATGTTTCAACAATGGCTAGATGTTGTAGGAAGAGCTAAAAAATATAACTTAGATTTTAAAGGTAAAATATACGAAAACGAATATCATACTTGGGAATATATTTCAAAAGATATATATAATTTTTTAATGTTTTTTACAGATGAAACGAAAAAAAGGAAGTAGATATTATGAGGTATATACTAATTGTTAGTATGCTTTTATTTGCAGGCTGTTTTTCTTTAGGAGTTAGAGGAGAATATAAAACTTATCAAAATAAATTTTATAAGTTTGTTTCAAATCCAATAAATGAAAAAGATAGAATTGAATTGAAAAAACAATTTGAAAATTTAAAAACTAAAATTTCTAGTGGAAATTATTCTAAAAGAGAAAAAGAAAAAAATGTAAATGATATAGATTATTATTTAATGATATTAGAAGATCTAAAAGATTAAGACTCTAAATTTAGAGTCTTAATCTTTTTTAATTTATTTTGAAAAGATGATTCATTTTTTCTCGTTTTGTTTTTAAATATTGAAAATTACAAGAGTTAGCTTCAAATTCAATTTGAATTCGATTGTTGATAATAATACCATATTTTTCTAAATCATTTATTTTTTTAGGATTGTTAGTCATCAAATTAATACTTTTTATATTTAAAAGTTTTATCATTTGTGCAGCAACAGCAAAATCACGAAGATCAGGATCAAATCCAAGCAGTATATTTGCTTCAACAGTATCTTTACCTTTAGCTTGAAGGTCATAAGCCTTAATTTTATTTAACAATCCAATTCCTCTTCCTTCTTGTCTCATATATAGAAGAACTCCAGAACCATTTTGAACTATATTTTCAAGAGATTTATCAAGCTGACTTCCACAATCACATTTTAAAGATCCAAAAGCATCTCCAGTTAGACATTCTGAATGCACTCTAACAAGAACACCTTCTTTTTCTTTAATATCTCCATAAACTAAAGCAACATGTTCTTTAAAATCAATTTCATTTGAAAATCCAACTAAATTGAATAAACCATGTTTTGTAGGTAAAGGCGCTTCGCAAACAAGAGTAGTTTGAAATTCATGAGTTTTACGGTATTGAATCAAACTTTCAATAGTAATCATTTTCAAATTGTGTTCTTTACAAAATTTAATTAAATCAGGAACTCTAGCCATTTCGCCATCATCTTTTATAATTTCACAAATAACACCACAGCCATTAAAACCAGCTATTTTAGCTAAGTCAACAGAAGCTTCAGTATGCCCAGGTCTTTCAATAACACCACCTTTTTTAGCTATAAGAGGAAATATATGCCCGGGTTTTTTAAAGTCATTTCCAGAAATAGCAATGTAAGACAAGTCTTTTATTGTGTTATACCGATCTTCAACAGAAATTCCAGTAGTACTTTTAGAAATAGAATCAACTGAAATAGTAAATGCAGTTTCGTATGAGTCAGTATTATTATGAGTCATTGGAAGTAAGTTTAATTGTTGGGCTCTTTTTTCTTCAATAGGAACACAAACTAATCCACGACCATACTTTATCATAAAGTTAATACTTTCTTTTGATATAATATCTCCAATACCTACTAAATCACCTTCGTTTTCTCTATTTTCATTATCTACAACGACAATTAATTTTCCTTTTTTTAAATCTTCAATAGCTTCATCTATTTTATTAAACATAAAATCCTCCTTAGTTAATTATAAAAATCCATTTTGAGCTAAAAATTCTTTTGATATAATAGATTTTGATTCAATATTGGTTTCAATTTTATTCAAAATCAATTTTTCAAGATGCTTTGCAATAAGGTCTGTTTCAATATTAATATAATCACCAATATTTTTTGAACCAAGAGTTATAAATTTTTGTGTATGAGGAATTAAACAAACAGTAAAATCTGTTTCTGTTAAAGAAGCTATAGTTAAGCTAGCCCCGTCTAGAGTTATTCTTCCTTTATAGACAATATATCTCATAAACTCATTAGGAATTGAAATAATATAGTTTTTAGTAAAACCATCATTAATTATATCTATAATTTTACCAGAACAATCGACATCTCCTGTAACAAGATGCCCCCCTAAATAAGATTCTAAAGTAAGGGATTTCTCTAAATTTACTAAGTGACCACTTTTTAAATTTTTGAATGTAGAAACTTTTAAAGACTCATTCATAATATTTGCAGTAAAGGTTTTAGAAGTAATTTGAACAACAGTTAAGCAAACGCCATTTGTACAGATACTATCTCCAATATTAGTATTCTTTAAAACAAGATTACAAGCTATAACTATTTTAGCTCCTTCAGAAGTGATTTCTATAGAAACTATTTTTCCAATTTCTTCAACTAAACCAGTAAACATCCTTCCTCCTTTTGAAACTCAAATCCAATATTATCATCGTAAAGATGTATTTTAATATTTTTCAAATTGATGCTATCATCTATATTTAAAGGAGAAAAACCACTCAAAAATGGTATTGCACAATTATCTCCTAGAATTTTGGGTGCAATCATAATTTCACCACCATCGAATAAATTTTCTTTGAAAAATGAACTGATAATTTTGTTTCCTCCTTCAACAAGTATAGAGTCAATATCATAAGAACCAATTTTTTTTAAAATATCTTTTAAATTTTCATTATCTGAAAAAGTTATAAAATTAACATAAAAGTTTATTTTTAAATCTTGAAATATTTTTTTATTATAATTATTTTCATGAGTTATAATAAAAGTTTTTTTATCTGAGTTATTTTGAATAATTTTGTAAGTTTCATTTAAAATTAAATCTCTATCTAAAATTAATCTATAGGGGTTATTGTTTTCTAAAACTTTGCATTTTAAGGATGGATTGTCTTTAACAACAGTATTTGCACCGATAAGAATACTAGAAAACAAATTTCTGTATTTTTCCACTTTTTCTCTTGCTAAAGTATTAGTAATCCATTGAGATGAAAAAGTTTTTGTTGCTATTTTACCATCTAAAGTAATAGCTGTTTTAAGAAAAACATAAGGTATTTTATCTTTTATAAATTTAAAAAAAATTTTATTTAAATATTGAGCTTCTTTTTCAAGAATACCAACAATGACATCTATTCCAGCGTCTTTTAATATTTTAACTCCACGACCACTTACAATAGGATTAGGGTCTAATACAGCAATTACACATTTTTTTATTTTAGAACTTATAATGAGATCTGTGCAGGGTGGAGTTTTGCCAAAGTGAGAGCAAGGTTCTAAAGTAATATAAAGTGTAGCTCCATCAGTTTCTTTGGACTTCTTTATAACGTTAACTTCAGCATGTGGACCGCCATAAATTTTATGATAACCCTTTGCTAAAATTTTATTATTTTTTACAAGAACAGCTCCTACAAGAGGATTTGGATTAACAAATCCAATTCCTTTCATAGCTTCTTTAATTGCAATATTCATAAAATAAGTATCCATAATTAAACCTTTTTAATATTTTTAATAAGATTAAAGGTTTCTATAGCAGATAAAGCAGCATCAAATCCTTTGTTTCCAGCTTTTGTACCAGATCTTTCTATTGCTTCTTCAATAGAGTTTACTGTTAGAACTCCAAATATAACAGGAATACCAGTTTCTAAAGAGATAGATGCAACACCTTTTGATACTTCTGAACAAACATAGTCAAAATGTGGAGTAGATCCTTTAATAACAGCTCCTAAAGTGATAATAACATCAAACTTATTAGTTTCTACCATTTTTTTAGCAATAAGTGGAATTTCAAAAGCACCAGGTGTCCAAGAAACATGTATGTTTTTCTCGTCAACAGAGTGTCTTTTTAAACAGTCAATAGCTCCACCCAAAAGTTTAGATACAATAAATTCATTAAATCGAGCACATACAATACCTACTTTTAAATCTTCTCCACCAAAATCACCTTCATAAATTTTTACCATTTTAAGTCCTCCTCAAATTTTTTCGCAAAAAAAAACCGAAGATAGACTTCGGGCTCCAAAAAGCAATAACTTAGAAAAATTGTGCATAAAAAAAACACTTCTTTCATCCAGACTATACTGTCGGTTTTGGAATTTCACCAAATCAAACCCGAAGGTTTCGCGGACTATGACCGCCGGTCGGGAATTGCTAAGAAAGCTCACCCTGCCCTGAAGTTTATCTATCATATTTTATATTGTTAATAGAATTATAAAGCATTCTTTCTTCTTTTGTCAACATAATTATTTATATTTTTTATTTAAAGCTTTTATGATAGCAAAAGTTTCTAGATCAAAAATACCATCAACTCTTTGAGGTCTAAAGTGCATTTGAAAAGCTGCTAATACTCTTTTACTTTCTAAATCCCAAGTATCAGTATCATTAATTTCATACCCATAATTCTGAAGTTCTTTTTTTAAATCGAGAATAGAAGCTGAATCAAAAATATCTTGTGAGTAATAAAAATTGAAATCTTTTGGATTATACCAAGCGCCAACACCATATTTATCATAAAGATATTTCCATGGAAACTTAGGACCTGGATCAAATTTTCTAGTAGGAGAAATATCAGAGTGACCTAAAATATATTTAGGGTTAATTTTATATTTTGTAGTAAGTTCTTTAAGAAGCATTCCAATTTTAAAAACTTGAGCATCATTATATGGATAAAACATTGTTGTATCAACAATACCATCTTTTAAATTAGAGGAATTTTGTTTGTTAGCACTTGAATATCCTAAATTTGAGATTTCAATCCCTATAGAATTGTCATTTAAATTTTTGTATCCATCAAAAGAACTTATTCCAGCATGCCAAGCTCTTTTTGTATCTGGTACTAAAGAGTAAACAGAATCTTCTCTTTTTTGTGTAACTAAATAATGAGAACTTACATTATTTTTTGTTAAAGCTGTAATAGAACGTTCATCATTTAAGGCAGTGTAGTGTAATATTACAAATCTAACTCTTTCATTATAAGATTTTGATTTGTATTTAGATGAATTAACACTGTATTTAAGTGATGTGCACGAAGATAAAACAATGGTGAAAATTAAAAATAATAATTTTTGTATCATCTTAAAGAACCTCCTTTACTTTGGTATACTTTGATTATATAACAAAATGACAAAAAAATCCAAAAAAACCTAAAAAACATTTGAAATTAATTGGTTTATATGATATAAATGACTGTACTTATTATAACAATAGAAGCATTTTAGGAGGAAATATAATGACAAAAAAAGAGTTTGCGAAAATATTATTTGAAAAAGGTGTATTCTCTTCAAAAGCTGAAGCAGAAAGAAAATTAGATTCAGTTCTAGTTACGATAGAGGAAACTTTACAAGCTGGAGAAGAAATTAACTTTATTGGATGGGGAAAATTTGAAGTAGTTGAAAGACCAGAAAGAATAGGAAGAAATCCTAAAACTGGAGAAGAAATTAAAATAGAAGCTAAAAAAACTGTAAAGTTTAAAGCTGGAAAGTCTTTAGTAGACAAAATGAACTAATATTTATTACTTAAAAACCGAGATTTCTCTCGGTTTTTTTTATTAAAACAATTCTTTTTTGAATAAAATCCAAGTTAATAAAATTCCACATGCAATAGCTACAAGAACAACCCATAAGAATCCATGTGTATCACCTGCAAAAGGAACTCCTCCAACATTCATTCCCCACAATCCAGAAACAACAGTTGGAATAGCGAATACAATTGTAATTGAAGTAAGCTTTTTCATAACAATATTTAAGTTGTTAGACATAACTGTAGAAAAAGCATCTCTAGTACTACTTAAAATACTAGAATAAATATTTGCCATTTCAATAGCTTGTTTAGTTTCAATGATAACATCTTCCAGAAGCTCTAGATCGTCAGGGTATCTTTTGACAATTTCAGTTCTCATCATTCTTTCTAAAACAGCCTCGTTAGATTTTAAAGAAGTTGTGAAATAAACTAAACTTTTTTCCAATTCTAATAATAGCATTAGTTCTTGATTTCTCAAGTTGTTTTTTAATTGTCGTTCAATATTATCACTAATTCTTCCAATTTGTTTAAGATAAAGTAAGAAATAAGTTGAATTTCTAAAAAGCATTTGTAATATAAATCTAGTCTTTTTAAAAGTAAAGAAACTCTTTATTCTTCCTTGAACAAATTCTTCGATTAAAGCTAATTTAACTGTAGAAACAGTTATAATATGATTATTTAATAAAATTATTCCTAAAGGTACTGTTGTAAAAGAGCAACGATTATTTTCATCGTGAATAGGAACATCAATAATAACTAGAATAAGGTCATCATCAATTTCTAAACGTGCTTTTTCCTCTTCATCAAGTGCGGCTCTTATATGTTCTTCTGGAATTTCAAAGCTGTTAGTAACAACTTTGATTTCTTCTTCTGTTGGATTAGAAAGATGTATCCAAGTGTTCTTTTCTTTAAGTTTTTCAATCTCTAAAGTTTCAGAAATTGAAAAAAGTTTTTTTTCTAAAATATCGTTGTGACTTTTATAAATTTTTATCATAGATTCACCTAACTTTAATTTTTTTTTAATCTCTTAAAGCCAAAGGCATTAAAATATATTTATAAGAAGTGTTATTTTTTTCAGTTATTTCAAACATTGCTGAAGATGAATTTCCTTTAATAAAAACATTTTTGTTTATATTTTCTATAAATTCAAACAAAAACTTTATATTAAGAGAACATTTAAAATCATCTCCTATTTTAATCATATCTACTTTTTGATTTATTTTAGCTTTTCCAGAAGAAGCTGAAATAGATAGTTTATTGCTTTTAAATTCTAAAATAGCTCCATTTTTAGCTTCAGTACTAGTTCTTGCAACAGTTAAAGCTTTTTTTAAAGAACTTTTAAAGTCATAATAATTGAATTCCATTTCTTTACTAAAATCATTCCCACAAAGAATAGCATCAAAATTTGGGAAAGGTAAATTAGTAATTTTAGTTAAAAAGTAAGTATTTTCCCATAAAAATATAAGATTTTCTCCACTGCTTCCAATAAGAATATCTTTGTTTAAATCTTTAATTAATTTGCATAAGATGTTAATAGATTCTAGAGGTATAGAAAAATCTTTTTCTAAAAAAGCAGCATTATCAGTTTTTAAATATGTTAATCTGTATGAATCTGTAGAAACAAAAGATATACGATCTTTTCTAAAAAGAGTTCTAATACAATTAACAGCTAAATTTTCTGTTGAAGGAGCAACGGAAAATTTTGTTTTTTCAAAACTTTTATAAAGTTCTTCAGAAGATATTTTTGCAATTTCATCAATTACAGGAAGTTTTAAATTTTCTGGAAAATTATCATTATAAAGTAATACAAATTCAGCTAAATGAATAGAGAGGATATCGTTTTTAGAAGAAAGATTAATACTTTCATCATCTAAAAGTTTGATGTATTCGAGAGCTAAATTTGGCTTAAATATAACAGTACCATTTTCAATAGTTTCACAACTTATTGTCTTTATATAGTTAATATCTAGATTTGTACCAGAAAAAGTAACAGTTCCTTCTTCAGAATGTATTTTTAAACCAGAAATAATAGGCTTAATTGGATTGTCTTTTAAAATATTAATAAACTCAGAAAAAATTTCAATTAAGTTATTTCTTTCAATGTTAAAGTTCATAGGTGCCTCCTAAAATTAGTCTTTTTTAAAATTATACACTATAAATAAGAGCCTTACAAGAAATAAAAAAGTCCAACTTTTTTTTAGTTGGACTTTTAAAATTAATCTATAAGAACCTCTTGCCAGTATTTACTTTGTATATCTAATGTGTTTTTAATATCTCTTAAAATTTCAGTGTGAGATAAATCTTCGATAGAATAAAGTGGCTTTTCAGTGATTAAATCTCTTGCAGGAACATTTATAGATGGTATTCTTAAATGCTCAGCAATTAATTTATAATTTTCAGGTCTTTGTATAAAATCTAAGAATTTATAAGCACCCTCTTTATTAGGGGCTGTTTTAGGAATAACAAATGAATCGATGTAAGATGTACCACCTTTTTCTGGAATAATAAATTCTGTAGTTTTTAACTGCTCTTCTGTTAATTCATTTAAAACATTGTCAGGATAACAATGAACAACCCAAAAATCTTCATTAGCAAAACCTTTTCCGAAAGATTCAGAATCAAATTTAGCAATATTTTTTTTCCATCCTTTAACTAAATTAGCTGCCGCAGCAATAGAAGCTTCATCTTCTGTTGTCTGTGAATGTCCTAATGTACCTAGAGCAGAAGTCATAACCTCTCTCATATCATCAAGTAGAGTCATTTTGCCTTTATAAGCAGAATTGTCGTATATTGAAAAATCTTTAGGGAAATCTTTAACATACTTAGTATTTACAGCAATAGTTGTTGCTCCCATTGCAAATGGAAATACATAGTCATTATTAGCGTCAAAATATTGTAATTTTTCAAATACCATAGGATCAATATTTTTTAATGATGGTAATTTTGTTTTATCTAATTTTTCAATCATTCCATCATTCATCAAAATTTCAGCATAATCAGTTGAGGGAGTTAATATATCATAACCAGTTCCACCAGCTTTAATTTTAGCAAACATTTCTTCATTTGAAGAATAAATATCTTCAACTACTTTAATACCAGTTTCTTTTTGGAAATCTTCATAAATTTTAGCAGGAATATAATCAGCCCACCCATAAAGATAAAGAATTTTTTCATTTTTTTGTTTTTCTTTACCACAAGAGAATAAGAGAAAAATCAAAGATAGTAAAGTTAATATTTTTTTCATTTAAACCTCCTTGAAAAATATAAAATATAGAACCTAAAAATTGTATTATATTTTTTAAGTATAGTCAAGAGTAATTCAAGAATAGAGATTATTTAGGTAGAAAATCAAAAGAAATTAATGTATAATCTAAAATAAAAGATATGAAAATCAGGAGTGGTAATATATGGATATAATAACAAGTAAAGATAATGAACTATATAAATTTATTAAAAAATTAAAAGTAAAAAAATATAGAGATTTGGAACAACAATTTTTAGCTGAAGGTAGAAAATTTTTAGAATTTGAAGAAAATCCAAAATTAATTATATTTAAAGAAGGAATTTCAGAAGAAATTATAAATATTGCTCAAAAACATAATTGTAGAAAAATAATCTTAACTGAAAAATTGTTTAAAGAGTTGAGTTCACAAGAAAATTCACAGGGTGTTATTATTTGTTATGCTTCTAAAATCAAAGAATTAAAAAATCTAGAAAATAATATAATAGTTTTAAATAGAGTTGCAGATCCAGGAAACTTAGGAACAATAATCAGAGTTGCAGATGCAGCGGGATTCAAAGAAATTATATTAACTAAAGGCAGTGTAGATTGCTATAATGATAAAACAGTTAGAAGTAGTATGGGATCAATTTTAAGTATAAATATCTATTATATAGAAGAAAATGAAGTGATTCAATTTTTAAAAGAAAAAGCATACAAGATTATAGTAACTGCTTTAGAAACAAATTCAATACCTTATACAGAAATGGAATTAACTGAAAAGAATGCTTTTATTTTTGGAAATGAAGGAGATGGAGTTTCAAGAGAAATTATAAAAAATAGTGATGAAAAAGTTATAATTCCAATATATGGAAGTGCAGAATCTTTAAATGTAGCAATGGCTACGGGTATAATTCTTTATGATGTTAGAAACAAATTAGAAAAAAAATAAAAAAATCACGGGGGGCTAAATTTATATGGTTAAATTAGTTGTTACAGATATGGATGGAACATTTTTAAATGATAAAAAAGAATTTTCAGGTGAATTTTGGGATATCTATTCTGAAATGGAAGAAAAAGGAATAAAATTTGTTGTTGCCAGTGGAAGACAATATCAAAATTTAAGAAAAAACTTTGATAGAATTAAAGAAAAAATAATATTTATAGCAGAAAATGGAAGCTATGTAATAAAAAATGAAAAAGAGATCTATTCAAGAGTGCTTTCAGAAGAAACAATAAAAAAATATATTGAAATAGGAAGAAAAATACCTTCAACGAACATTGTGTTGTGTGGGAAAAAATCAGCATATATTGAATCTGAGGATTCAGAATTTAAAAAAGAAGTAGAAAAATATTATGAAGAAAAGCAATATGTAGATAATCTTTTAGATATAAAAGACGATGAAATTATAAAAATTGCTTTTTGTGACTTAACAGGAACAGAAGAAAATGTTTATCCATATTTGAAAAATGAAGTAGATTGTCAAGTGGTTGTTTCAGGAGATATTTGGTTAGATGTTAGTCATTTAGAGTCAAATAAAGGAATCGCTTTAGAAGTTCTTCAAAAAAAACTTGGGATTGATTATGAAGAGACAATGATTTTTGGTGATTATTTAAATGATTATGAAATGCTAAAAAAAGGAAGATATAGCTTTGCGATGGAAAATGCTCATGAAGAAGTAAAAAAAATCTCTAATTTTATAGCTAAAAGTAATAATGAAAATGGAGTTTTAGAAGAGTTAAAAAGAATTGTTTTAAATTATCCGCAGTAATAAGGGAGGTTTTAAAAGTGAAAAAATATTTGAAGAGTTTATGTATGTTGCTTTTAACAGTAAATATTTTTGCAGAATATAAATTTCCAATAAAAAATCCATATGTAGCAACTATAGTTGGAAGTTCTAAAATAATGATAGATGGAATTCCAAAAACAGTACCAATAAAAGAATTTCAAATTCCAATGTTAAAGAGTGCTAACATTCCTAAAAATATGTGGTATGACAAAGAGTTTAAATTTTCTTTAAGCAAACAAAAAGGTCGAGCACCATTGATATATGTTTTATCTGGAACTGGATCAGCTTATAATTCAACGAGAACACAAAATTTTCAAAAAATATTTTACAATGCTGGTTATCATGTTTTGACAGTAACATCGGTTTTTAATTCAAACTTTATTTTAAATGCATCAAATAGTAGAGTTCCAGGAGTTCTAATTCAAGATGGATTAGATTTATATAATGCTATGGGTGATATGCTAGATAAAGTGAAGATTGAGGAGAATCTAGAAATAAGTGATATATATTTAATGGGATATAGTATGGGTGCAACTCATTCAGCAGTTTTATCATACCTAGACTCAGTAGGAAAAGATTTTAATTTCAAAAGAGTTTTTATGGTTAATCCATCAATAAATTTATATTATTCAGCTAAAATTTTGGATGAAATGTTAACTAGAAATATAAAAGATAAAGCTGAAATAGTTAAAATTATAGATGAAGTAATGAAGGTGGTTAAAAAAAATATTTCACCAAGTGATTTACAAATAACAGAGGAGAGTATATATTCTATTTTTGAAAAAGAAGAACTTTCAAATAAAGAAATGCAACGCTTGATAGGACTAGCTTTCAATCTAACAGCAATTGATTTAAATTATGTTGTAGACCAAATTAATGGAACAAATATTTATTCAAGAGAAACACCTCGAAAATTTGGAAGTATGTATCCATATTTTAAAGATATAAATTTTGCTAATTTTAGTGATTATCTTAACAAACTAGCATATCCTTATTATTTGAAAATTTTAGGTGGAGATTTGAAATTTAATGATATGATTAAGTATGGTGATTTGAGAATAATAAGAAGTTATTTAGAAAAAGAAAATAAAATAGCAGTTGTAACAAATGAGGATGATTTTATTTTAGCAGAAAAAGACAAAAGTTTTATACAAGACGTATTTAAAGAAAAATCTTTAATATATCCTTATGGAGGACATTGTGGAAATATGTTTTATGAAACAAATGTAAAAAAAATGTTAGAATTTTTAGAAAAGGGGGTACTTAATAATGAAATTTAAAAGTATTTTAATATCTTTAAGTTGTATGTTTTTTATAAGCTGCTCTTCTATAAATTCATCTTCAAAAAAAGTAATTACAAAAAATAATGAAAATAATTTAGAAAAAAAAATACATATTGATAAAAAAAGTTATTCAGCTCTTTCAAATGGGAAAGAAATTATATATCAACCTTTTAATTTAGAAAATAATGTTGTATTATATAAAGAAGTTGATGGAACAAAATTTATAGAAGTTTCTGATCCTTTAGAACCCTTAAATAGACGTATTTATTATTTTAATTATTATTTGGATAAATATGTATTGATACCAGCGGTTAATACTTATGAATATCTAACTCCTAATTTAGTTCAAAAAGGTGTATCAAATTTCTTTTCAAATTTAGGAGAGATAAATACTTTTTTGAATTCAGTTTTACAATTTGAAGCAAAAAAAGCTACAATAACATTAGCAAGATTTGGAATTAATTCAACGTTTGGAATTTTTGGAGTTTTTGATGTTGCAACAGTTTTAGAATTACCTAAAAATTATGAAGATTTTGGATTAACATTAGCTAAATATGGAATAGGTAATGGTCCGTATTTAGTATTGCCAGGTTTTGGACCATCAAACTTAAGAGATGCAACAGGAAAAGCAGTTGGAATAGTTGCAATTTCAGAAGCAAATCCTTACAATATGCCAATAGGTTTAGATATAACCCATCCGAGTGTAACAACATTGAATGCAGTTGATATAAGAAAAGCTAATAAGAATTTTAGATATTATGGAACAGGAAGTCCATTTGAATATGAATATGTAAGATATTTTTATACAAAGTATAGAGAAACATTAACAGAAATAAAGTGATAGGAGAGGACGAATAATGAATTTACAAGAGTTAGTACTAGATTATAAAAACGAGGTTGTAAAATCTATTCAAGATTCGGTTAGAATTAAAAGTGTTCAAGAAGAACCCTTAAAAGGAATGCCTTTTGGAGAGGGACCAGCAAAAGCATTGGAAAATATGCTTGATTTAGGAAGAAGATTAGGGTTCGAAGTTACAAATTTTGATAATTATGCAGGGCACATAGATTTTGGTACAGGATCAGATGAAGAGATGATAGGTATTTTAGGACATGTTGATGTTGTGCCAGAGGGGAAAGGTTGGGATTACCCTCCTTATGAAGCTAGAATTGTTGATGGTAAAATGTATGGAAGAGGAGTCTTGGATGACAAAGGACCTACAATAGCGGCTCTATATGCGCTAAAAGCGATAAAAGATTCTGGAGTAAAGCTAAGTAAAAAGGTTAGAGTGATTGTAGGAGCGAATGAAGAAACAGGATGGGGATGTATGAATCATTACTTTGGGAAACTAAATATGCCACAACCTGCAATGTCATTTACTCCAGATTCATCATTTCCTGTGACGTATGCAGAAAAAGGAATTCTACATCTTATGATTAGTAAAGAATGTTCAGAGAATTTAAATTTTTCAATAAATGGTGGAGTTGCATTTAATTCTGTTCCAGATTCAGCATTAGGTATATTTTCATTATCAATAAAAGATGAAGTTTTATTAAAATTAGATAAATTTAATTCAGAAAAAGAATTTAAAATATCATTATCAGAGAAAAATGAAAAATTAGAGTTGTTATCTTTAGGAAAAGCATCTCACGGAGCAAGACCATCAAATGGTTATAATGCAATTACAGCTTTGTTCCATTTTTTATCAACATTAAATATTGAAGATTTAGAATTGAAAAATATGGTACAATTTTTCAATCAATATATAAAAATGGAATTTTCTGGAAAAAGTCTAGGAATTAATTTTGAAGATGAACCTTCAGGAGAATTAACATTAAATATTGGAAAAATAGAATGTCAAAATAATAAAATAATGTTTGGATTTGACATTAGATACCCTGTAACTTTTACAAAAGAACAAGTAATAGAAGAAATTGATAAAAGAGCAAAAAATACGGGTTTAACTTTATCTATAAGATCAGAGAAAGCTCCTCTTTATGTTCCGAAAGATAGTTTTTTAGTAAAAACACTAATGAATATATATAAAGAAATAACAGGAGATATAGATGCAGAACCTGTTTCTATTGGCGGTGGAACTTATGCTAGAGCAGTAAAAAATGCAGTAGCATTTGGAGCTTTATTAAAAGATCAAGAGGATAACATGCATCAAAAAAATGAATATTTAGAAATTGAAAAATTAGATATTTGGTTAAAAATATATGTTCAAGCTATATATGATTTAGCAAAATAAAAAGGGAGCTACGTGAGTGGCTCTCTTTTCTAATTAATAAAACGACTTTCTTTTAAATATTTGGTATCATTTCCAGCGATGAAAACAATAGAGTTATTTGAAATAAGATTTATAACTTCTTTAGAAATTTCAGTCGGAATAGCAGGGCATCCTAAAGTACGTCCTAAAAATCCCATTTGTTCAATATATTTTTTTGAGGCATATTCAGCACCGTGAATAACAATAGTTCTATCATAAGCATTGGAATTAAAACGATTTTCTAAACCATTTAATCTAAGAGAGTATCCAAAGTCTCCAATGTATGGTTTTACATCAGTTGTAAAAAAGCCCAAAGAACTTTGGAAAGAATTTGGAGTATTTGAAAATCTAGTCGCACTTAGTTTACCGCTATTTTTTCCATGAGAAACATATGTATAATATCGAAGTTGTTTTTTCTTTAAATCAATAACAGAAAAGCGTCGTTCTGTAGATGGTTTTGTAAAATCGATGATTGTTAAAAAATCATTTTTTTTACCTTTGATTTTAGAAGTCCCTTTTATAGCGTTTTTAAAAACATCATAAGTCATTTTGTCTTTTAATTCTAATTTTTTATAAAGAGAAGAAGTAGAGCTTAAAGTAGTAATATAAAGAATCAAAAATAAAGTTGAAATTTTTTGCTTCATGAAATCACTCCTAGAAAACAAGATTATATTATATTATATATTATATCAAAAACTTTATAATAAGTTGACATAAAAAATAAATAAAGTTAAAATAATTGATAGTTTGAATATTAATAAAAAATGGGATTGAATGGTCACATGCAGCAAAATCAGGAAAAGTAAAAGTTGAACTGGGAGAAAAAAATGTTAAATAATAAAAAGATAATAAAAAGAGTAATATTATTATTATTTTTACTAATGATTTTATTTGGGTTAAAAGAATCAAATGTTTTAGAATATTTAAAAGATAGAAAAAATCTAGAAGAATTAATAAAAAGTTTAGGAGTATGGGGTCCTATTTCTTACATAGGACTTTATGCAGTAATAACAATAACTTGTGTATCAACTTTACCTTTAACTTTAGCAGGTGGAATTATATTTGGGCCAATAATAGGAATTATATACACAGTTATTGGTGCTTGTTTAGGTTTATCTTTATCATTTTTGATAGCAAGATATCTTTTGAAAAGTCCAATTGAAAAAAAATTTGGAAATACAGAAATTTTTAAAAAAATTAACGAAGGAGTAAAAAATGAAGGTTGGTTTATATTAGCAACAACAAGATTACTACCAGTATTTCCATTTGGAATTCAAAACTATGTCTATGGTTTAACATCAATTAATTTTATAAAATATTCGTTATTATCAACTTTATTTATATTACCAGGAACGTCAGTATTTGTTTTATTAGCAGGAGCTGTTGCTTCAGGAAATATAAAAACTGCTATAAAAATCTCAATAATAGCATCAATGATATTTTTCTTATTAATAGTTTTAACAAAAATTGTAGCAAAAAAAGAAAATAAGTAAAAATAAAGGAGTAAAAAATGAAAGGTTTATTAAAGCAAAGTTTAATTTTAATATTTGGGTTATGTTTATTTACAGGTTGTGGAAAACAAGAAAACAATAATGTAACTCTATATATGTGGGGTGGTTCAAAAGAGGTTAATTTGTTTATAGATAATGTTGTAACTCCAAAGATACTTCAAACTGAAAATATAAAATTAAAAAGAATACCTATAGTTGATATAAAAGATGTTGTAAATAAATTAATCATAGAAAAGCAAGCAGGTAAAAAAAATGGAATAATAGATATAATTTGGATAAATGGAGAAAACTTTAAACTCTTAAAAGATTCATCTGTATTAGAAGAAGATATTTTATCTAGAATTTCAAATAAAGATATATTGAAAGAAAGTTCTTTAATAAAAGACTTTGGAGAAGAGATAAATGGTTTAGAGATACCTTTTGGTGAAGCACAATTTAATTTTATTTATGATACAAAAAATGGAGTAGTTCCTTTTGTAGATTCAAGAACTTTACTAGAATATGTAAAATTTAATCCAGGAAAATTTACATATCCAAATGTTTCAAATTTTACAGGAAGTGCATTTGTTAGAAATATCTCTATAGATATATTAGGGTATGAAAATATTGAGAGTATGAAAGATGAAGAGTTGAAAGAAAATTTGGATATCGTTTGGAAGTATTTTAATGAAATGAAACCATATTTATGGAGAAAAGGAGAAACATATCCAGAGTCAGAAGGAAAGTTAGATTTGCTTTATTCTGTTGGAGAGGTTGATATAACGATGGGCTATACAGTGAATAAAGTAAATTCAAAAATAGCTTCGAAAGAATACTCTGAAACATCTAAAAGCTTCTTGTTAAATAAAGGGACAATGTTTAACAACCATTATTTAGCAATACCAAAAAATTCTGCTAATAAAGAGAATGCATTGAAAGTGATAAATCAATTGACGTCACCAGAAATACAGCTGTTAAAACAAACCTCTAAAAATTGGGGCGATTTTACTATTTTGGATATAGAAAAATTACCTTCTGAAATAGCAACAAAATTATTAAATGAAGCTGAGAATGATAAAATTCCATCTTTAAAAGAGTTACAAGAAAAAAGGATATTGGAATTAAATTCAAATAAGCTTAGAATAATTGAAGAAGGGTGGAAAGAAAAAGTTGGGAAAATTTAAAAAGTTGATATATATAGTGCCATTTTTATTATATATGATTTGTTTCTTTTTGTATGGGTTATATTATGTATTGATGACATCTTTAGGATATAATAGAATATTAACAGATTCATATTTTACTTTAGATTATTATAAAGACGTTTTAAATTCAAAAGAATTTTATGAAAGTTTAGTTTATACAATTAAAATAAATAGTATAGCAGCACTGATATCTTTTATTTTAACAATCGCTTTACTTTTTTTAGTATTTTTAAGTAAAAGAAAAAGATATTTTTATAGTGAAAATTTTCAAAAAATAATAGAAATTCCAGTTTTTATACCTTATTTAATAAGTGCTTATGGAGTATTGTTAGTATTTATGAAAAGAGGAATACTGAATAATTTACTTTTAAAAATGAATATTATTAGAACTATAGATGACTTCCCAATTTTAACAAACGATTATAATGGAATAGGTATTATTATAACTTATGTTTGGAAAGCATTACCTTTTATGACAATGATGAGTTTACCAATAGTTTTTAAAGCAAATAAAAAATGGGAGTCATTAGGAATAATATACAATCTAACAGATGTAGATTTCTTTAGAAAGATAGTGTTACCCTTAGTATTTCCAACGTTGAGTGTCAGTTTTTTTATAGTTTTAACTTATCTTTTCGCATCTTTTGAAACACCTTATATATTAGGAATTACTTATCCTAGAGTTTTGTCAGTGATGGTATTTGATAATTATACAAAAGAAAGTTTAGATTTAAGAGGAAAAATAATGGTTATGAATATATTAATATCAGTAATAAGTTTGTTTTTTGGCGGAATAATGTGCTTTGTTTTAAAAAGATTTACTAAATTTGGAGAAAGAGCATGGTGATTTTGAAAAATTTTTTTATAGGATTTTTTTATTTTTTTATATCACTGCTATTTTTATTACCATTTTTTGGAATTTTCTTAAAAAGTTTAAATTGTAAAATGTGGATATATATACTAAAGTCTGAATCAACATATATTAGTTTGTGGACAACATTTTTAGTTGTTTTATTAACAATGATAATCAATTTTATAATAGGAACTCCAGTTGCTTCATTTATGGCGAGAGAAAAATTTAATGGAAAAATATTAGTAGAAATATTAATAATTTTACCACTAATAATACCAGCAATGGTAAGTACTATGGGATTACAATTTGTATTTATAAAGTTGGGATTAATTGAAACTGTTTTAGGCGTAGCTGTAGTTCATAGTATAACAACAATGCCTTATTATATTGGAAGTATGAGAGCAGGATACTTAACTCTAAATAAAGATTATACCAATTTAGGAAAAGTATTGGGAGCAAACCAAATTCAGAGATTTACTAAAATAACACTTCCTATAATATATCCATCTTTTTTAGTTGGAATGTCTCTTGTTATAATAGTTTCTCTAGCTCAGTATCTAGTAACTTTTATAATAGGAGGGGGACAAGTGATGACATTACCTGTTATAATAATGCCATATTTATCAGATGGAGCTATCGGTAATGGTACTGTTTATAGTGTTATATATGTTGGATTTACATATTTTTTAGTGATGATAGTAGGTAAAATTATTAAGAGAATATATAGAAAGAGAGAAAAAAATGATAGAATTAAAAAAAGTGTCTAAAAATTTTCAAGACTTTTCTTTGAAAAATATAGATATTTTTATAAACAAAGGAGAATTTATAGGGATTCTAGGAAGGTCAGGTTCAGGGAAATCAACTGTTTTAAGTTTAATAGCTGGATTGGACAAAGAGTACTCAGGAGAGATTATGATAGATAGGAAACCACCAAACAAGATTATAAAAGATGGAGAGATAGGAATGGTTTTTCAAAAAGATTTATTACTTCCACACTTAAATGTTTCGGAAAATATAGCTTTTGGATTAAAAATAAAAAAAGTGGATAAAAAAGAAATTGAAAAAAGAGTAAGTTTAGCAATTCTAGATATGGAGTTATCAGGTAAAGAGAAAAGATTTCCAAACGAATTAAGTGGTGGAGAAAAACAGAGAGTTTCAATAGCTAGAGCTATTGTTACTAAGCCAAAACTTTTATTGATGGATGAACCCTTCTCTGCTTTAGATTTTAATTTAAGAGAAAAGATGCAAAAATTATTAAAAAAATTACATAAAAAATTAAAAATTACAATTGTATTTGTAACTCATGATAGAGAAGAAGCTTTTTATCTTTGTGATAAAATAGGAGTTATGTTTAAAGGTGAACTTTTGGATTATGGTACACCAGAAAAATTATATTATAATCCAGAAAATGTTTATACAGCTCAACTTTTAGCTATAGAGAATATTTTCTGTAAAGAAAAATTTAAAAAAATATTTAATTGTGAAGTGGAAAATTATAATTTTGTTGCTTTAAGAGGTAAAAGTTTAAAAGTTGTAGCTAATTCAGAATTGAAAGCAGAAATAAAAGAAATTAATTTCAAAATGGGTGAATACTCTGTAATTGTTTCTCTTGAAAATGAAAATATAGTTTTTGTTCAAGAGGGTAACTTTGAATACAAAGTAGGAGATACAGTATATTTAGAGTATAATAAAAAAGATATGATATTGATAAAAGGAGATGAAAATGTTAGATACACACTGTAGAAAATATATACAGCCTTTTATAAAATTTGGAGCATGTTTAGCTATGAAAGTTAATTTAACAGCAAATTTTGTAACAGTTATAGCTATGCTTATAGGAGTGTTGAGTGGTTTATTAACAGCGTTAGATTTTAATATATTAGGAGTTCTAGCATTATGGTTCTCAGGATATTTAGATGCTGTAGATGGAACTATAGCTAGAGAAACAAAAACCTCGTCACTCTTTGGAACAGTTATGGATATAACATTTGATAGAATAGTAGAGGGTTCAGTTATAATAGGAGTAGCTTATAGGTATTCTGAATTTAGTTTTGTATTGCTTTTATTGGCTATTAGTATAATCATATCTATGACTGTGTTTTTAACAACAGGTCCTTTAGCAGAAAACAAAGGTGAAAAGACATTTTATTATCAAGCTGGATTAGCGGAAAGAACAGAGGGATTTATAATGTTAAGCTTGATAATTTTACTTAGAGAAAAAGCGAGTATTGCAATAAATATATTTACAATCATGGTTTTATTCACAGCTTTCCAAAGATTTTCAGAAGCAAAAAAAATATTATGATAAAAAAATAAATAAATAGTTGACAGGATACTGTATTCGTGGTATTATATAGAAGTTAAGTAAGTTGTCGCGGGATAGAGCAGTTGGCAGCTCGTCGGGCTCATAATCCGAAGGTCGTTGGTTCGAATCCGGCTCCCGCCACCAAAATGAAATTTCAAACCGTCTTTAATTAGGCGGTTTTTTTATTTTTTGTAATTTTGAATATTTGCTTAAGTTATTAGTCTTGAAATATAAAAAGAACACCTCATGTAAAGTTTCACAAGTTTTATGAAATTTAATCTTTCATATTCTGCAATGAAAGATATTTTAAACTCGTTAGAATGTGTTATTGCCTCTAATGACGTATTTATTTTTAGATAACTGTTCAATTTGGGTTTTGTAAATTTTATTTTACAAAAAAAAGCCCCTATAAGATAGACTCGCTTTTTTACTCGTCCATTCTATAGGGTCTCTATTTTATATTAAATTATAACAACAATAGATTTGAATACTTTGTAAGTTACAAATCCAGGTCGAGCTGATTTAGGTTTCTTTAAATATTTTATAGCAGTATAATCAACTGTTAATTTAGTTCCTTTTGAAAGTTTAGACTGTTGACCACAAAAGACAGCTATATTGTAAATGTTTTGCTCTGTTAAATTTTCAGAATAGTTAACAACAGCATGTGTTCCAGGCATATCTTTACAGTGGAACCAAATATCTTCTCTATTTGAATATTTAGTTGTTAAGGCATCATTTTCAAGATTGTTTCTACCAAAACGAACTAAAATATTATCAATAGTAATTTCACCGAAGTTAAAAGTTTTAGTAACAATTTTCTTATTAGATTTTTTACCTTTAGATTTAGATGGAATTTTTAGATAACCTCCGCTTAAAAGTTCTTCTTCAATAAGCTTTAAATTTTCTTTTGAATCACTACTTAAAATAAAATTTTCGATTCCTAAAAAATATTTTAAATTTTCAGAGATTTCAATAAATCTTTTAGCGTTAAATTCCATACCCTTTTTTAATTTATTGTATTTTTTATATATTTTTTCTAAATTAATTTGTGGGGTAACTAATGGATCTAAAGTTATTTTACACATGTTATCATTATAAAAGTCATATAACTCAACTTCTTGCAGACCTTTCTTTATAGAATAAAGAGATGCTGCTAAAATGTCACCTAATTGTCTATATCTATCAAAATCTTTTTTATCTTCTAAATCTTTGTTTATAGATAAAATTACTTTTTGAGATTTTTTGATTTCTTTTTTTATACAAGCACATAATTTATCTTTTAACAGTTTGAATGTATTTGATAAATTTTGATTAGTTAAATAGAAATTTATTAACTCTTGAAAAGATTCAAAAGATTTAACACTAGAATAAACTTTAGGCTCAATATTTAAAACGGTTGCTAAAATTATTTCATCGTGTTCATTGAAAAATATTTTAGGAGCTATTTTATCGTTGAGTATAGTCACTAAATCTTCAAAAGATTCAAGAGAATTAGAAAGAGTTTTTCCAATTCCTTCGACATTTTTTAATAAGTTTGAATTTTCTTTAAAAGAATCAAACTGAGATTTTGTGATTTTTGTTGGAATAAGTTTTTTTTCTAAAAATGGAGCTGAGTATTCAATTCCAGGAAAAAGAATTCTATTTGGATTTTCCTCGATAGAAAAACGCTTTATAGAATCTAAAACCTTGTTATCATTATCAGTTAATATAAGATTAGAGTGCTTTCCCATCATTTCAAAATACAGATTATATATTTTAATCTCTCCGAGTTCATTTAATTTAGAAAAATTAAAAATTAAAACTCTATCTAAATCAGTTTGTTTTATAGAAAGTAGATTAGAGCCTACAATATGTTTTTTTAGATTTAAAGAAAATGTACTATTTTCTTCTAGCAAGTTATCCTCTTTGGTATCTGATAAATAGCATAATGAAAGTGATGGGAAACAAGAGAGGATGAATCTCTGTTTTCCAAAACTTAGTGTTATAGCTAAAGAGCTATTTTGAACTACTTTATTAACACTTTTTCCTTTTAAAGAATTTTGTAGCTCATCTTTAATTTTATTTAAAGAGATACCATCAAGATATAACATTAACTTTCCACCTTAATAGCAATAAGATTTTTTGCATCTAAAAGATTAACTTTTAATACAGAACCATCCTCTTTTTCTAAAGCCACTTTATCTTTATCTTCAGAAGCTACAATTTTAACAATAGAGTAGTGCTCGATACCATTGTTAGAAAAGTAGTCTTGTACAATAGGAGTACCTTTAACTTCGTTTATAGAAACAATACTTCCCAAAGCGAATTCTGTAACAGAGTGTGGTTTGAAAAATTCTGTTTTACTTTTTAAATTTTTTAAAATTAATTCAAAAGTTTTAGTAAAATGATCTAAATCTGTTTCAGGTATGTTTTCTGTGATAGTTGAAATTATATTTTTATGATAAGTATTATGGTAGTTTAAAGCTTCAATACCTTTTTTAGAAAGAGAAACATAAACTTTTCTTCTATCAGCATCAGAACGTACTCTATCAATAAATCCTTTTTCTCTTAATTTTGTAATAGCAACTGTAGCTGTTCCCATTGTAATTCCAAGTCTATCAGATAATTCATTCATGCTAAGAGATTCTTTTCCAACGGCTTCAATTATATGAAGTTCAGTGTGAGTAATACATTTAATTCCTCTTTTTAATGCAAGATCCTCTGTTTCGTAGAAAAGCTTATAGAAATGTTCTAAAACATCGTTTACTTTATTTATATTATTCATATTTTTACCTCTCCTTTAAAGAATTTATTCTCTGTTTATAGTCACCAGAGAAAACGTACGAACCAGCAACAAAAATATTTGCCCCAGCTTCGATGCATTTACTGATAGTTTTATCTGTAATTCCACCATCAACTTGAATATCTACAGAATTATTTAGATTACGAATTTCTGATATTTTTTTAACAGAATTTTCAATAAAACTTTGTCCTCCAAATCCTGGATTTACAGACATAACTAAAACCATATCTAAATCATCAATAATATACTTGATAGCTTCGACAGGAGTAGCTGGGTTTAAAGAAACACCAGCTTTAACTCCAAAAGACTTAATAAGCTGTATAGTTCTGTGTAGATGTTTTGTAGCTTCAGCATGAACAACGACAATATCAGCACCAGCCTTAACAAAATCTTCGATATATCTTTCTGGTGATTCAATCATAAGATGTACATCGAAAATTAAATTAGTTTTATTTCTAATGGCTTTTATTACAGGTGCTCCAAAAGTAATGTTAGGTACAAACATACCGTCCATAACATCAATATGAATATAATCAGCACCAGCTTTATCAATAGCAATAATTTCTTCACCAAGTTTGCTAAAATCAGCTGAAAGTATAGATGGGGCTATTTTAATTGTTTTTTGTATCATAAAATTCACATCCTTTATCTTATTTCAGAATTATTTTTTATTTGTATTTATTCCAAATTTCATTTTTAGATTTTTCATAACAACGTTTAAAGAAATCATATCTTTCTCTTGGAATAATTCCATCTTCGACAGCTTCTTTAACACCACATTGTGGTTCGTTAATATGTACACAATCATTAAATTTACATCCTTTTGCTAAATGAAATTCATGAAAAAGATCAATTAGTTCTTGAGGACTTTCAGTGGGTGGTAAATCAACAGATGAGAATCCAGGAGTATCTATAACAAATCCACCAGTTGGAAGAGTAAGAAGTCTACTATCTCTAGTTGTATGTTTACCAGCTCTTAATCTTTTACTAGTTTCTCCAGTTTTCAATTCTCTAGAATCTTGTAATAGATTTAAAATACTAGATTTTCCAACTCCAGAAGGACCACCAAAAGCTGTAACTCGATCTTTTAAAAACTCTGTTAATTCAGGTATACCTGTATTATCAAATGTAGATATATAGAAAACAGGTATATCTATTTTATCAAGGTAAAGCAACTTTCTTTTGATCTCATTAAATTCGATTTTATCTAATAAGTCAACTTTATTTACGATTAAAACAGGCTTAATTTGATTGTATAAACTATTTAATACTAAAATATTAATTTTTTCATAATCAATAATAGGGTCTTTTGCAGAAAATTGAATAACACCAAAATCTAGATTTGCAACCATAGGTCTTCTTAAAAGATTTTTTCTAGTTTTAACTTCCGTAATAAATCCGTCTTCATCAAAGATAACGTAATCTCCAACAGTACAATTTTCTCTTTTGTCAGATCTTTTTAACAAACCTCTTAGCTTGCAAAGATATTCTTTTCCATTACTTTCAATGTTATAAAATCCTTGGATTTTATTGATAACGATTCCTTCGATAATAATTCACACTCCTTTGATTAATAACTAACAATCATATTAATAATAGTTCCAAGAGGAACAGTTTCACCAATATTTGTAGTTTCTATAACAATTCCTTTTTCTAAATCAGGAACTACTTTTTCTTTTACTTCTCCAACGATAAGTCCTTTTGAGATTAATTCGTATGTTGCTTCTTCAAAAGTAAAACCAATTGTATCTGGAACTTCAATACTAGCAACAGAGTTAGAATTACTTAAAAGAAGAGAAACACCTTTGTTTTTTTGAGTAGTTTGTCTTACAGACGGAGTACTGGCTAGAACTGTGTTGTAAGGTAAATTTGAAGTGGTATATGAAACTTTTTTGATTTTTATACCATCTTTTTGTAATTTAGCTGAAACTTCAATTAGGTTTTTATTTGTAAAATCAGGCATTGTATAATCATCTTTTCCTTTACTCAACCAAACTCTTAAAGTTCTACCCTGTTTTACAATTTTATTAGGAGAAGGATTTTGTCTAAAAATAGTTCCAGTTGGTAATTCAGAAAAATCGCTTCCTGCAACAACTATACTAACTTTATCAATAGATTCTATTTTGTTTATCTGTTCTAAAGTCATTCCTACTAAATTTGGTAGAGAATAGAAACTTTTATTAAAAGATGTTTTTAAGAATATGTTTAAACTAAAAAAACAAATAAAAATAATAAGTATGAACGATAGCAAAATTGCTAAATATTTTTTCATTTTTCCTCCTAAGGTAGTATTATAAAATTAAATAATAAAATACTATAAATACTTATAAAATAATATCATAGTGGCACTAAAATATCAATAATTACTTGATAAATAGTAGGTTAAATGATAGAATATTTTGTAAACTATTATTTAAAATTTAGGAGGAAAAAATGGATTACATTATAGAGAAAATGATTTCTGAAGAAGATTTACAAAAGAGAATAAGAGAAGTTGCGAAAGATATTCAAAAAGATTACTCTGGAAAAAATCTTATTTGTGTAGGCTTACTTAAGGGATCAATCATGTTTATGGCAGATCTATTAAAGAGTGTTGAAATGGATTTAGCTATGGATTTCATGAAAGTATCTAGCTACCATGGTGGAACTGATAGTACAGGTGTAGTAAAAATATTAAAAGATGTTGATGCAGATTTAACTGGTAAAGATGTTTTAATAATAGAGGATATAATTGATACAGGTTTAACTTTACAATCTGTAAAAAAATTCTTAATGACAAAGCAACCAAACAGTTTAAAAGTTTGTTCATTATTAGACAAACCAAGCAGAAGAAAAGTTGATATGGTTGGAGAATACATCGGTTTTGAAATTCCAGATGAATTTGTTGTTGGATATGGACTAGATTATGATGAGTTACATAGAAATCTTCCTTATATTGGAAAAGTAGTTAGAAAATAAAAGAAATCAAAGGAGGGTAAATGTCCTTTAAACATAAGAAGAAGTTTGGACAAAATTTCTTAACTGATCAAAACGATGTTTTGAATAAAATAATAGAAGTTTCAAATGTTAAAGAAGACGAACATATAATTGAGATTGGACCTGGAGAGGGAGCTTTAACAGCATTGTTGTTAGAAAAAGCAAAACAAGTTACTTGCATAGAAATAGATACAGATTTAGAAAAAATACTTACAAAAAAGTATTCTGAAAACCCAAAATTTAACTTGATAATGCAAGATGTTTTAACTGTGGATTTAAAAGATGTTATAGAAAAAGGAAGAGTTGTTGCAAATATACCTTATTATATAACATCACCAATTATAAATAAGATTATAGAACATAGAGATAGAATAAGTGAAATGTTCATAATGGTACAAAAAGAAGTAGCTGAAAGAGTTTGTGCAAAATCTGGTAGAGAAAGAAGTGTTTTAACGTTAGCTGTAGAATATTATGGTGAAGCAGAATACTTATTCACAATACCAAAAGCATTCTTTACACCAGCTCCAAAAGTAGATTCAGCTTTTATGTCAATAAAATTCTATGGAGATAGAAGGTATGAAGATAAGATTTCAGAAGAACTTTTCTTTAAATATGTAAAAGCTGCTTTATCAAATAAAAGAAAAAATATTATCAATAATATCTGTACTTTAGGATATTCAAAAGATTTTATTAGAGAAAAACTGGCGAAGTTAAATATAGCCGAAACAGAAAGAGCAGAGAATTTAACAATAGAACAGTTTATAGATTTAGCTGAGATATTCGAAGAAGAATAAAACTTTTAATAAGTGAGGCGTTGATAAAAGAGGGGCTACCTAATTTTTGAAAGCCTCCTTTTAGCTTAAAAAGGAGTAAAAATGGATAGTTATGAATTTAAAATAAAAACAAAACGTGAGGATATAGATTTTATTAACAAAATAATGGAAGCTTATGAAGGCGTAGGAATAGTAAGAACAAAAGATGCAACTGCGGGAGACTTAACAATTGTTTCAACTACAGATTTTAAAGATGATGTAAGAATGATTGTTGAAGATTTAAATAAAAAATGGGTTAAAGCTGAAATTGTTTCAGAAGGACCTTGGTCTGGAGAGCTTTAAAAAATACAATAGTGAAACTAGGAGGATTAATAATGGAAAAATTAGAAAGCTTAATTAATTATATAATCGGAGAATTAGTGATAACAAAATCTGCAATAAGAATAACTTATGATTTAATAGATGATACAATTACTTTTAAAGTAAGTGTAGCACAGGGAGAGATGGGAAGAGTTATTGGTAAAAATGGACTAACAGCTAATTCTGTAAGAGGAGTTATGCAAGCTGCAGGAGTTAAAGATAGATTAAATGTAAATGTTGAGTTTGTAGATTAATAAAAGGTTTTAAAGGAGAGAAAAATGGATTTGTTATCAGTTGGAAGAGTTTCAGGAACGCATCATTTAAAAGGAGCTATAAAAGTAACATCAAATTTTGATGATTTAGAGCCTTTAAATGGAAATAAAGTAATGGTTGAATTACCAACAGGTGATGTTAAAATATTAACTGTAAAGAAAGTATCTAAAATGGTAGATAAAAAATGGATTGTAGAATTTGAAGAGTTAATAAATAAAACAGATGCTGGTTCAATTCAAAATGGAACGATAAAAGTAAGAAGAGATATATTGGGAATTGAAGAAGATGAGTTTTTAGGAAACGATATAATCGGAATGAATGTTATAACAGAAGATGGAGAAAGTATTGGTGAAATAGTAGATATATATGAAACAGCAGCACATGATATATATGTAATTGAAGATGATGAATTTGAAACTATGATTCCAGATGCAGAAGTTTTTATAAAAAAGATAGATTTTAGTAAAAGAGAAATGCTAGTTTCTTTAATAGACGGAATGAGAGAAAAAAAGAGAAGTTAAGGAGAGAATTGTGAAGATAAATATATTAACATTATTTCCAGAATTTTTTAACTCTTTTAAAGATCATAGTATTGTAAGAAGAGCTGTGGAGAGAGAACAAGTTGAAATTAATATAGTTAACATAAGAGATTTCGCCGAAGGAAAACATAAACAGTGTGATGATATCCCTTTTGGTGGTGGAGCAGGAATGGTTATGAAACCAGAGCCTCTTTTAAAAGCTTTAAATGAAAATAAAGGTAAAGTTATCTATACATCTCCACAGGGAGTTAAATTGAGCCAAAAGCTAGCTTGTGAGTTAGCGCAAGAGCAAGAGATAACGATAATAGCAGGACATTACGAAGGAATAGATGAAAGAGTTATTGATAGTAAAGTTGATTTAGAAATATCTTTAGGTGATTTTGTATTGACTGGTGGAGAATTACCAGCAATGGTAATTTCAGACTCAATAATTCGTTTGATTCCTGGAGTTATAAAAAAAGAATCTTATGAAAATGATTCTTTTTATAATGGACTTTTAGATTATCCGCACTATACAAGACCAGCAGAATTTGAAGGATTAAAAGTACCAGATGTTTTAATGTCTGGTCATCATAAGAATATACATGAGTGGAGATTAAAACAAAGTATTAAAAGAACTTTAGAGAGAAGGCCAGAGTTGTTAAAAGATCGTGAATTTTCAAAGCTAGAAAAAAAAATATTAAAAGAGATTAAAGAGGAGCAAAACTAAATGATATATAAATTAGGAGATTTAGTTCCAAAGATTGGTGAGAATAATTTAATTGTAGAAACAGCTACAATTATAGGAGATGTAGAAACTGGAGAGAATGTAAGTATTTGGTTTTCAGCAGTTTTAAGAGCTGATATGAGTAAAATAATAGTTGGAAACAACTCAAATATTCAAGATAATACAACAGTTCACGGTGATACACCTTTTCCAGTGATAATAGGAAAAAACGTAACAATAGGACATAATTGTATAATTCATGGATGTGAAATAGGAGAAAATGTTATAATTGGGATGGGATCAATTTTATTAAATGGAACAAAAATACCTAAAAATTGTATTGTTGGAGCAGGAAGTTTAGTAACTGATAAATTAGAAGCTGAAGAAGGAGATTTGATTGTAGGTTCTCCAGCTAAGGTTATAAAAAAACTTTCTGAAAAAAATATAGATTACTTAGAGTATGCAAATAATGTATATTTAGAGAAAATAAATACTTATAAAAAATTAGAGAGAATAGGGTAGGTAAAAGAATGAGAAAAGCAATATATTTAGGACTAGTTCACTCACCAGTATATAATAAAAGAGGAGATGTTGTTTGTACATCAGTAACTAACTTCGATATTCATGATATATCAAGAACTTGTAGAACATATGATGTAAATCAATATCATATAATAGTATCTGTAGATGCTCAAAAGCAATTAACTCAAAGAATTATAGGTTATTGGCAAGATGGGCTTGGAGCAGGATACAATAGAGATAGAGAAGAAGCTTTTGGAAGAACAAGAGTATATGATTCAATAAAAGAAAGTATATCTAAAATAGAAGAAAGAGAAGGAAAAAAACCTTTAATAATAACAACATCAGCAAAAATATTTTCAAACTCAATAAGCTATAAAGAATTATCTAAAAAGATGTTAGATGACGATCAACCATATCTAATATTATTTGGAACAGGTTGGGGACTAATAGACGAAGTAATGGATATGTCAGATTATATATTAGAGCCAATAAGAGGAGCTGCAGACTATAATCACTTGTCAGTTAGATCAGCGGTTTCTATCATATTAGATAGATTATTAGGTGAAAAATAATTGAGAAGAGAAATTAGAATAAGACCTCAAAGAAATATATTTAAAGAGATGGGAATAGAAAATATTGAAGTAACCGAAATTATTTTCAGTGAAAGAAATAAGAAAATGGATTTGATTTGCGTTGTTTCTACTCCTGATGATTTAAAAGGACTTGATAAGGCTTATGAAAATTTAAAGAAAAAATTTGGAAGTGAATTAGATATTGATTTTAAAATAGAATATATGTCAAGAGAGATAACTAAAGAGAACTTTTTAGAAATAGTAGAGAGAGTTATTGATAAATTGAAGAAAACAAATGCTATTTCAAAATCATTTTTATATTTATACAGAATATCTATAAAAGATAAAAGTGTAAATATAGAGCTTAAAAATGAAATGGCAGTTGAAACTCTTTATAGTTCAAATTTAGATATAAAAATAGAAACACTTTTAGAAAACTATGGAATAAAAGGTTTTAAAGTAAAATTTATTTCTGGAGATTTTAATAGTGAATTAAAATCAATTGATGATGAAATTGAAAATAAAATAATAACTTTAAGCGAACAAAAAGCTGAAAAAGATAATCAAGCTAAAGCTAACACACCTCGAGTTGAAATTAAATCGGCTGTTCCACTAGGTAGAGGTGGATTCAGTAAAAAGAAAGATATAAAAAGTCCAAGTATGGCAATATCAGAGTTCAAAGATTTAATAGAGAACGAGATAGCTGTAATAGAAGGAGAACTTTTTGCAACAGATGGAAGAGAGTTAAGAACTGGAAAAATCTTACAGATTTTAAGAATTACAGATGGAGAGGATTCTATAACAGCCAAGATATTTTTAAATAGTCCAGAAGATTTTGATGTTAAAGTAGGGGATTATATAAAAATAAGTGGTAAAAAACAAATAGATACTTTTGAAAATAACGAAGAGATAATCATGGTTAACATTTTAAATAAATTAGATAAACAAAAAGCAAAAAAGCAAGATTTATCAGAAGAAAAAAGGATAGAACTACATACTCATACAAAAATGAGTGAGATGTGTGGAGTTGAAGATGTTAAAGGTATAGTAGGAAGAGCCCTAGATTATGGTCATAAAGCAGTTGCAATTACAGATTATGGTGTCGTACACGCATTTCCATTTGCTTATAAAGCTGCTAAAGGTAAGGATATAAAAATTATTTTTGGTTGTGAAATGTATATGGTTGATGATACCCAATCAATAGTACAGAATCCAAAAGATGTTTTAATTGATGAAGAAACATATGTTGTTTTCGACTTAGAAACTTTGGGACTTAATTCTCATAAAAATGAAATTATAGAAATAGGTGCTATAAAACTTCAAGGTAGAAGAATTGTAGATAGATATTCTCAACTTATAAATCCTGGGAAAGCAATTCCTAAAAAGATTCAAGAAATTACAGGAATAGATGATGTATTAGTTCAAAATATGCCAGCTATTGATGAAGTTTTACCTAAATTTATGGAATTTTTAGGAGATGCTACTTTAGTAGCTCATAATGCACCATTTGATATGGGATTTTTAAAGAGAGATGTAAAGAAATATATGGGAATAGATTATAATCCCACAGTAATTGATACTTTACAAATGGCAAGAGACTTGTATCCAAATCAAAAAGGTTATGGATTAAAACCAATGACTAAATTTTTAAAAGTTGCTTTAGAAAACCATCATAGAGCCGTAGATGATTCACAAGCAACAGCAGGAATGTTTGCAATATTTTTAGAAAGATACTTAGAGATTGGAATAAAAAATCAACTCAATATGACTGGAGCTTTTCCATTGAATTTTAGAAAGCAAGATATAAGAAATGTAATGGTCTTAGTAAAAGATTTAGTAGGATTAAAGAATTTGTATAAACTTATTTCAGAAGCTCATATAGATTACTTTGGAAATAAAAAACCTAGAATATTAAAAACAGTTTTAAGTAAAAATAGAGAAGGATTGATTTTAGGAGCTCCTACATCAGTTCATTTTGCAAATAGTGGAGAGTTATCAGAAGCATACTTTAGAAATGATTTACCAAAAGTTAAAAGATGTATGGAGTTCTATGATTATGTAGAGTTACAACCTAGAATTGCTTTTTCAGAGTTTTTAGAGAGTGATGAAACTGGTTCTATAGCGTCGTTTAAAGACGTTGAAAAGATGAATAGTTATATGTATGACTTAGCAAAAGAATCAGGAAAAATTGTAACAGCTTCGTCAAATGTTCATTATTTAGAAAAAGAGGATTATAAAATAAGATCAATTTTGCTTTACGGAAGTGGTAGTGTATTTAGACCTAATCAATATAGAGTAGATAATGGTTTTTACTTTAGAACAACCGATGAATTACTCCATGAATTTAGCTATTTAGGTGAAGATATAGCTAGGGAAATTGTAGTAGAAGCAACAAATGAAATTAATAATAAAATTGAAAAAATACAACCTATACCAAGTGGATTTTATCCACCAAAAATAGATAATGCTGAAAACATAGTTAGAGATATGACTTATGCTAAGGCCTATGAGCTATATGGAAATCCTTTGCCACAAAATGTAGAGACAAGAATAGAAAGAGAGCTAAAGGCTATTATAGGAAATGGATTCTCTGTACTATATTTATCAGCTCAGAAACTAGTAAAAAAATCTTTAGATAATGGATACTTAGTTGGTTCAAGAGGTTCTGTTGGTTCTTCTATAGTTGCTTACATGATGGAGATTACAGAAGTAAATGCTCTTTATCCTCATTATTTGTGTACAGATTCTAATTGTAAATATTCAGAGTTTATAGAAAGAGAAGGAGCAGGAGTTGACTTACCTGATAAAGATTGTCCAAAATGTGGAAAAAAGATGAAAAAAGATGGCCACTCAATACCATTTGAAGTTTTTATGGGATTTGATGGAGATAAGGTTCCTGATATAGATTTAAATTTCTCTGGCGAATATCAATCTGAAATCCACAGATACTGTGAAGAATTATTTGGAAAAAGTAATGTATTCAAAGCAGGAACAATTTCAACGTTAGCAGAAAAAAATGCTGAGGGTTACGTTAGAAAATTTTTTGAAGATCATGATATAATTTCTGGAAGAGCTGAGGTTATGAGAATGGCTCAAAAGTGTGAAGGAGCTAAAAAAACTACTGGTCAACATCCAGGAGGAATGATAGTTGTTCCTGAAGGTAATTCGATATATGAGTTTTGTCCAGTTCAAAGACCAGCAAACGATCAAAATAGTGATTCTACAACAACGCACTATGATTATCATGTAATGGATGAGCAACTTGTAAAATTGGATATCCTAGGGCACGATGATCCTACTACAATAAAAATGCTTCAAGAATATACTGGAGTAAATGTTTATGATATACCATTAGCAGATCCAAAAACATTAAAGATATTCTCAGGAACAGAATCGCTTGGTGTAACAAAAGAACAGATAGGTTCAGTAATTGGAACTTATGGTGTTCCTGAATTCGGAACAGGATTTGTTAGACAAATGTTATTAGATACAATGCCAACAACTTTTGCAGAATTAGTAAGAATATCAGGTCTTTCACATGGTACGGATGTTTGGTTAAACAATGCCCAAGAGTTTGTAAGAGAAGGGAAAGCTACACTGTCTCAAATAATCTCTGTTAGAGATGATATTATGAACTTCTTAATAGATCAAGGTGTTGAAAAGGGAACTGCCTTTAAAATAATGGAGTTTGTAAGAAAAGGACAACCAAGTAAAAATGTAGGTCAATGGAAAGAGTATTCAGATTTGATGAAAGAACACGGAGTTCCAGAGTGGTATATAGAATCTTGTAGAAGAATAAAGTATATGTTTCCTAAAGGACATGCTGTAGCATACGTTATGATGGCAATGAGAATAGCATACTTTAAGGTTCATTATCCATTAGCATTTTATGCGGCTTATTTAAGTAGAAAAGTTGAAGATTTTGATTTTGAAATGATGAAAGATTTGGGAACTGTAAGAGAAAAAATTCAAGAATTAAATAAAGAACCTAAGTTAGATGTTAAAAAGAAAGCACAGCTAGCTGTATGTGAAATAATTGTAGAAATGCATGCAAGAGGGTTTGAGTTTTTAAATTTAGATATATATAAATCTCATGGAAATAGGTTTATAATTGAAGATGGAAAAATAAGAGTTCCTTTAATGGCTTTAAATGGCTTAGGTTCATCTGTAATAGATAATATTCTAAGAGAAAGAGAGCTTGGAAGATTTATCTCTTATGAAGACTTGAAGAGAAGAACAAAAACATCTCAAACAACAATTGATAAATTGAAAGAGTTTAATTGTATTGAAGCTTTAAGTGAAACAAATCAGACAACTTTATTTTTCTAGGAGGAAAAATGTTTAATATAAAAAAGCAACATTTGGGAGCTGGATTAATTTGTTTAGCAGCTACAATGTGGGGATTTGATGGAATTGTCTTAACTCCAAGATTATTTAAATTAGACGTAGCATATGTAGTTTTTATTCTTCACTTACTTCCATTGATAGGAATGAGTATCTTATTTGGAAAAAAAGAATTGAAAAACATCAAGAAACTGAGTAAAGAGGATGTTTTATTTTATTTTTTAATTGCTTTGTTTGGAGGAGCTTTAGGAACATTATCAATTGTTAAAGCTTTATTTTTAGTAAATTTTAATAATTTAACTGTAGTGACATTACTTCAAAAATTACAGCCAGTATTTGCAATAGTTTTAGCTAGAATTTTATTAGGAGAAAGAATTGGTAAGAATTTTTTACAGTGGGCATTACTAGCTCTAGTAAGTGGGTATTTACTAACATTTGAATTTACACTTCCACATTTTCAATCTGGAGATAAAATAGGAATAGCTAGTTTGTATTCTATATTAGCAGCTTTTTCATTTGGTAGTTCAACAGTGTTTGGTAAAAAAATTTTAGCAAACTCTTCATTTAGAACAGCAATGTATACAAGGTATCTTTTTACATCAATTATAACAGGATTGATAGTAATTGCTAATGGGAATTTAGGGTGGTTTTTTAAAACAACACCAGATCAATGGATGATATTCTTAATTATTGCACTTACTACAGGGAGTGGAGCTCTTTTACTGTATTATATTGGATTAAGATATATAAAAGCGAATATTGCAACAATATGTGAGTTATGTTTTCCAATTTCATCTATAGTTTTTGATTATCTATTTAATAAGAAAATTTTATCACCAATTCAATTTGTTAGTGCAGGAGTACTATTGATTACAATATATAAAATAACTAAGATTCAGAAAAGTTAAAAAAACCTTGAAAAAAAAGTACTAAAAATATATAATGAACTTATCAAAAGTTGTATAATAATGATTTGGAGGGTAATAAATATGATTTGTGATTTAACCTTAGAAGATATACAAAAAGCAAATGAAACTATCAAGGATTCATTAAAAAGAACTCCTATAGTAGAGTGTACGACTCTTGGAGAGTTAGGTGGAAACACAGTTTTTTTTAAATTGGAAAATTTACAAAAAACAGGATCTTTTAAATTAAGGGGAGCTTTGAATAAAATTGCAAATCTTTCACCAGAAGAAAGAGCAGCAGGAGTTATAGCATCATCGGCGGGAAATCATGCTCAAGGAGTAGCGTTAGGAGCAGCAGCACAAGGTATTAAAGCAACTATAGTTATGCCATCAACCGCTCCTTTATCTAAAATAGCTGCAACAAAATCTTATGGAGCAGAAGTTATTTTAGAAGGAGAAGTGTATGATGACGCTTATAGAAAAGCTTTAGAGATTCAGAAAGAAACAGGAGCTACATTTTTACATCCATTTGATGATAAATTTGTAATGGCTGGTCAAGGTACAATTGGCTTAGAAATTCTAGAAGATATTCCAGATGTGGATATTGTATTAGTACCTATTGGTGGTGGCGGGATTATTGGTGGAATATCAAAAGCAATAAAATCATTAAAACCAGAAGTTAGAATTATAGGTATTGAAGCAGCTCATGCTGCGTCAATGACAGAAGCGATCGCCTTAAAAGGTGTTTGTGAAATATCTACAAAACCAACTATAGCAGATGGAATAGCGGTTAGAAAAGCTGGATGTGAAACATTTAAAGTAGTTCAAGAGTGTGTTGATGAAATAGTTACAGTAACAGAAGATGAGATAGCAAAAGCAATATTATTTCTTATAGAAAAAAGTAAAGTTGTAGCAGAAGGTGCTGGTGCAACTCCTGTAGCAGCTATTTTAGCAGGTAAGATAAATTATAAAAACAAAAAAATATGTGCAATTATATCAGGAGGAAATATTGATATAAATTTAATGGAAAGAGTTCTAAATAAAGCTCTTTTATTAGATGGAAGGAGATATGCTTTTTCATTAGAACTTTCTGATAAAGTTGGAGAAATGATAAAAGTTGTTGCAGCAATTTGTGAAATGAATGCTAATATTTTAAGTCTTAATCAAACGATGTATAGTACTAAATTAGGAATTACATCTCAAGAAGCAAGTTTTGTTTTAGAGTGCTTTGATAAAGAGCATCAAGAAAAAGTAAAAGAAAAATTAACTTCAATGGGTTATAAGTTATATTAATGAGATTAAAAATAGAGAAGCTATCATGTAAAAATGATAGCTTCTCTATTTTATTTTAAAATTGCTTCCCATTCTTTTGAAGTTCGAGGAAAGTTATCTAGTTGTTTTTCATTTATATAAAATGTTGGAACTACATCAAAATTATATTCTGAAACTTCAAGATTTAATTTTATATGTTTTTCTTTAAATGATCTCGATAAAAGAGAATCATGAAACTCTTCAAAGGGAATAGAGAGAGATTGTGCAATTTGAGCAAGAACATCTATATCACCAATATTTTTATTCATAATCCAATAGTTATCTAAAACAGCTCTAATATATTCAATACCTTTATTATATTTTTCTGCAATATATAAGCCTTCAAAAGCAAGAGCTGTTCGTGGTTTAGGATTGATAGTTGGAAAAGTAATAAGAATATCTTCATTAGCAGCCCATTTACCAACAGTTTCTAAAAAATAAGTTTTATTATTTTCATTGACAATAGTTTGAGGATTTGGTTCTGGACATAATTCGTATGGTAAAAATTCAAATTCAACTTTTGAATTTGAATTTTTTAAAGCTTTTTCTAAAAGTTTTTCTCCTACAAAGCAATATGGGCATATAAAATCTAAAATAATTCTAATTTTCATAAAACCTCCTAATTAAAATATTGTTTCTGTTAACTTAAAAATTATTGAAACTACTCTAATCCTTTGAGGTATAATAGTTATTCAAACAACCAATATTCCCCCCAAGAAAGGAGCAGTTTTTAACTATGTATATTAATAATATCTCTTGTCCTCGTTG
>NZ_JBOFMZ010000068.1:0-49678 GCF_051658645.1 Cetobacterium sp. | reverse complement strand
AAAGAATATTCTTTTTAAGGCATAGACAAGCTATGTCTTTTTGTGATATCATTTTTTTACAAAAATATTTCAAGTCGAAAATCTTTATCCCTTTTTTAGGAATTGGACCTATTTTTCATCTTTAGTTAACAGATTCTTTCTTTCTTTTTTTATTTTTTTTATAAAATATAAAATGGGGGCATAATTCTCCCCCATATTACTATACTTTAAAGTCTTCTAATTTCTTTCTTCTACTTGGATGTCTTAATTTTCTAAGAGCTTTTACTTCTATCTGTCTGATTCTTTCTCTAGTTACTTTAAATATTTTTCCAACCTCTTCTAAAGTTTTTGGAGCTCCATCATTTAAACCATATCTAAAGATTAAAACTTGTTCTTCTCTACTACTTAAAGTTTTTAAAACATCATTTAATTGCTCTCTAAGTAAAGTTCTGTTAGTTAATTCATACGGATTTTGCATTTTATTATCCTCTACGAAATCTCCTAATTCACTATCCTCTTCACTTCCAACTGGAGTCTCTAATGATATTGGATCTTGATTCATCTCTTGGATAGTTTTAATTTTTTCAACTTCCATAGTCAATCTATCTGCTAAAACTTCTGGTGTAGCATCTTTTCCTGTTTCTTGAAGATAAATTCTAGCTTCTTTTTTAATTTTATTTATTGTTTCTATCATATGAACTGGAATACGTATTGTTCTTCCTTGGTCAGCAATAGCTCTTGTTATAGCTTGTCTTATCCACCATGTTGCATATGTAGAGAACTTATAACCTTTACTGTATTCAAACTTCTCTACAGCTTTCATAAGACCTATATTTCCTTCTTGAATTAAATCTAGTAATTTTAATCCTCTATTTGTATGCTTTTTAGCTATACTTACAACTAATCTAAGGTTTGCTTCTATTAATTGTTGTTGTGAATACTCGTCACCCTCTAGAGCTGCTTTTGCATACCCTAACTCTTCTTCATGAGTTAAAAGTGGAATTTGACCTATCTCTCTTAGATACATCTTTATAGGTTCATCAACTTCCATTTCACCTGTGATGCTAAATAAATCATCATTTGACAAATCGTCTTCTGTAACTTCTTCTATTTCGTCTGGATTAAAATCGAAATCTTCTGAGTTTGTTTTAGTAACTTTTTCATCATCATCATCATCATCATCAGAATCAACATTAGGTTTTCTTACTATTGGAGTTATAATTTTTTTAGAATCTTTTTTTCCATCTGCACTTTTTTTTGTAGCTTCTTGCTTTTTAACATCTGCTAAAGAAACAATTTTAATTCCTTGCTCTGTCATTCCGTTTATTAAAAACTCTATTCTTTCTGGCGGAAAATCTGAACCTAATTTGCTATTTATCTCTTCATAGCTTATTACTTTAGTCTCCATTGCCTTTCTTAATAAAGTTAACACCTTTTCATTTTTTATAAACTCCTTCATTAGCTGAAGCCTCCTCTATTGAATAAAATTATCTCTCAAAATTTTACGCACCCATGTTTTTAAACTCAACATACAATGCTCGAAGGTTATTGAACTCTATATCTTGTTTCAATTTATCCTCTATTTTTTTCAACTTGATATGTTTTAATAAATCCCTTCTTTCTTTTAAAACATCTCTTAATTCTAGTATAAACCATGACATAAAAATAATTTGAAATCCTTTTTCAATATCTAATCTCTTAGAAAAATCATCTATAGAAAGCAAGGATATATTTACCAACTCCTTTTCCTCTTTATCAGTTAGATTTCCTGTTAAAATTATATCTTTTATTATATTAGTACTTTTTTCATTGTTTTCTTCTAGAAAGTCCACATAGTTGAATATTTTTTTCCCTAAACTACTTTTTATATCTTTATTTTTAAAGTCATTAAAATACTCGGGTTGAGAAAGAATTAAAGCTAAAGTCAACTTTTCTAAGTTATACAATCCTTTTTCGTCTAATTCCTTAGTTTCCTCTTTTTTCTCATAAGTAATTTTAACTCTTTTTTTATTATTTATTACCAAAATAGACTTTAATATATCTATATCTATACTTAAAGATTTTGATAATTTATCCATATATAAACTTCTTTCAAGGTCATTTTCTAAACATTGAAAAAATTCTTTAAACCTATTTATAAAGTTTTGTTTAGACATATGATCTTCTAAACTATACTCTGACGAATATTTAACATAAAGGTAATCAAATGCTTCGAGTGATTCTTTAACAACTTTTAAAAAAGCTTCTTTCCCATACTTTTTCAAATAATCATCTGGATCTTTTGCATCTTTATAAACTAAAACCCTTATATTAAAACCTTGTGATTTCAAAACTATTATAGCTCGTTCTGTTGCTTTTTGACCTGCATCATCCATATCAAATGATAAGATAACATTATTTGTATATTTTTTCAATAGTTTTCCTTGCTCATCTGTGAATGCTGTTCCTAAAGGAGCTAATGCTACATCAAATCCATAAGAATGAGCTGAAAGTACATCCATATACCCTTCCATTAGAATGGAATAATTTTTCTTTTTTATATTGCTACCTTTTTGAATAAAACCATACAAGTTTCTTCCTTTACTAAATATTGGATTTTCTTGTGAATTTATATATTTAGGTATATCTTTACGATCTTCTAAAGATCTTCCTCCAAAGGCTATTATTCTACCACTTACTGAATAAATAGGAAAGATAATTCTATTTCTAAATGAATCATAGATTCCTTTTTCAGTTTGTTTTGCTAATCCTAATTGAAATATCTTTTCTTTTGAAAAGCCTTTTATTAAAAGATGGTCATAAAGTGCTGTCCAAGAATTTGGTGCATATCCTATACCTGTATCTTTTATTAATTTTGGATTTATTTTTCTTTTAGATAGATACTCTAAAGCTTCTCTAGCTGTGTTTTTAAATACCTCTTCTTTATAATAGTTGTGAGCTTCTTCCATAATATCATAGTATTCTCTATCTTCATTGACATTTGTATTGCCTACTTTTTTTATTGCGACATTATATTTTTTTGATAATTCTTCTACTGCTTCAACAAAAGATATTTTTTTATACTCTGAATAGAATTTTATAGGATTTCCTCCAGCACCACAAACAAAACATTTACAAATGTTCTTACTTGGACTTACTACAAACGATGGATTATTATCTTGATGAAATGGACATAAACCCTTATAGTTTGCACCTGTTTTTTTCAAGTCTACAACCTCTCCTACAACCTCTTCAATATGTAATTGTTGCAACAATAAATCAACATCTTCTGATTTATATTTCATTAGTATTCTCCTGATCTTTAAGGCCTAATAAGTAAAAAATATTTGAGAGCAAAATGCTCTATTCTAAATTATATTATATTTCTAGTAAATATGCAATTTATTTTTTACAAAATTGAAATAAAAAAGAAGGATTTACTTATCCTTCTTTTTATATTTATTCTTTTATATTTTGTGTACTTAATTCTATTTCTCTTAATGCTTCTTGAGCTTTAGAATTTATATAGTCAGATTTTACTTTATCTTTAAAGTCTTCAAATTGAGCTTTAGTTTCATTTATTTCAAGAGTTTTCTTATAAAGAATAAAATCTTTCTGCTCTTTTATAAATTTAATTTCATCTAAATTAGAACTATATATTTCTTTTGCTAAAGTTTCGTTATATCCTAAACCTGGAATATACCCCTCTTCAGTTATCGAGCTTATATTTTCAGAGAACATAAATTTTTTGTCATTTTTTAGATCTTCAAAAGTTATTGTTTTGTTAGTTAAGTCTTTTATAATTTCTGAAACTTCTTGTGCTTTCTCATTTAAAGATTCTTCTAAAGGTTCAGGAACCATTAATATATGACTTGCTTTAACTGTTCCTTTTTCTTCGTTCTTATCTTCAACAAATATTATATGATATCCAAATTGAGTTTTAACAACCTCTGGGTATATCTCTCCTACTTTACCTGAGAAAGCTGCTTCTTCAAATGGTTTTACCATATCTCCTTTTTTGAAAGTTCCTAAAGCTCCACCAGTTGGTCCACTAGGTCCATCTGAATTAGTTTTAGCCATTTCTGCGAAATTCTGCGGAGTTAATTTTTTTAATAACTCTTCTGCCTTTAATTTCGTTCTTTCATTATCTTCTAAAGTTGGTTCTACTTTTAAGATTGCTATATCTGCACTAGCACTTTTTTGTACATCATAATTTATTTTATTCTCTTCAAAGAAAGCTATTAAATCTTTCTCTTCAAAAGTTACTTCTGATTTTAGTTTAGAGTATAAATCTTTTACTGCATTTGCAACTTGTAAGTCTAAAGGTAAAGTAGTTCCTATTTTTATTCCTTTAGCTTCAGCTGCTTTAACTAATTTTATTTCAGATTCGATTGAAGACTTTGCTAATTCTTTAGCAGCTTCAACTTCTCCTTTTGTCATAGCTAATGCATTTAATACTCTTTTAGCATATTCTACATTTGTAACTGTAACTCCATCAAATTTGAAATCTTCTTTTTCTAAATAATTTTCAAAACTTTTATCTAAATTTTCTAACTTCATATTTGATCTTGCTAGTGTCATTTCTTCAGCATAAACTTCAGCTTTTTTTTGTGTTTTTAACTCTTCTTCTATCTGAGTTTTAACTTTTTCTAAAGATTGTCCAGCAAATGTTGTGAACTTATAGTCATCATAGTATAGTGCTATCTCTTCAGCAGTTACTTTAACTTCAGCTCCTATTCCTTCTGAAACCTTCTGTAAAGTTAAGCTTTCTTTAATCTCTTTTTCTAAAGTTTTAGTTGTATAACCCTGACTTAAAAGAGCTTTTTGCAACTCTTCTTTTGTAGAGAACGACGCTTTAATTTGATCCATTTGCTCTTTTACTTCTGAACTTGAAACTTTTACTTTCAATTTTTCTGCTATTTCTAGTAAAAGATTTTTATTTATAACTTCATTAAAAGCTATTACGTTCATCATTTCTGAATCAACACTTGGCCCTAAATATCTTTTGTAATTTTCAGCCATCATCCCCATTGATCTATGTGTATCCATCATCGAAACTTTTTTTCCATTCAATTTAAAAGCAAGCTGTGAATTCATAGAATTGCTCTTAAATGACATTGAATAACCAGCTATCAAACTAATTAAGAATAATATTGTTATTATCCAAATAACAGGTTTCATATTTTTTCTAAATTTTCTAATTGCCATCTCTTTAACCCCTCCGAAAAATTTTGTAAATTATTTTGTATCTAGTCCATATTTTCTTATTTTCTCATAAAGAGTTGTTCTTCCAATTCCTAAAAGCTTAGAAGTTTCTTGCTTATTCCATCTTGTTTTTTGTAAAGCCATAGCTATTACAACTTTTTCAACTTCATCTAAAGCATAGATTTCTTGCTCTAATATATTTTTTAAAGGTCCTACTCCAATTACAGTTTTATTTTCTACTGTATCAGATTTCATTTTTATCTCTAGTGGTAAATCTTCTACATCTATAGTTCTATCATTACATAGTATTACCATTCTTTCAATCATGTTTTTTAATTCTCTAATATTTCCAGGGTATGAGTATTCCATTAAATACTTCATAGCATCTCCTGAAATTACAGGAATATCTCTTTTTAAATCTTTTACAATTTTATTTAAGAAGTAATTTGCTAACATAGGTATATCATCTTTTCTTTCTCTTAAAGGTGCAACCTCTATAGGGAAAGCTGTAAGTCTATGATATAAATCTTTTCTGAATTTACCTTTTTCAGTTTCTTCTTTTAAATCTTTATTTGTTGAAACTATAAATCTAACATCTACTCTTCTAGATTTATTTCCTCCAACTCTTCTGAATTCTCCATACTCAATAACTCTTAATACTTTAGATTGAGCTTTTAAATCCATTGCAGATATTTCATCTAAGAATACTGTTCCACCATCGGCTTCTTCTAATATTCCTTTTTTACTGCTTGTTGCTCCTAAGAAAGCTCCTCTTTCATATCCAAATAACTCTCTCTCTATTAAATCTTCTGGTAATGAAGCACAAGATATTGTAATATAGTTTTCTTTTCTTCTATCACTTTTTCTAAAGATCTCTTTTGCTGTTAACTCTTTACCTACTCCGTTTTCTCCAGTTATTAAAACTGTCAAATCACTTTCAGCAACTTTTTCAATTAGATTTTTTACTTCTTTTACTCTAGTTGATTGACCAATGATTTCATTTTCATCTTCACTGTCAGAAAGTTTTTCCTCTAATTTTCTCTTTTCTTTTACAATCTCTAAATTTCTTAAAGCTGGTATCATTATTCTGTTCATCTCTTTTATATCTACAGGTTTTAATAAGTAATTATAGATGTCTGCTTCTTTCATTTCTTGGATTAAAGCTTCATTTTCCTCATCTAATAATCCAATCACTACAAAATCCTTACCTATTCCATTTAATTTTCTTTTAGCCTCTGAGAAACTAAACCAAGTTAAGTATTCGTCTAATAACACCACATCAAAATCACTTTCTCTTAACATATCTAAAGCATCTAATAAATTATTAAATGTTATTATCTCATAAATTTCTGAAAAAGATTTTCTTACTTGTTTTAATGTTTCTTTTCTTTCTGAAACCACTAATATTGATTTTTTCATTTTTTCCTCCTGTTTTCTATTTTCGTTAACAATGTATTATAATTGATAAATTGTTTTTTTTCAAGACTTTTTTTAAAAACTCTGTTCTAGATTATTTCAAAGAGTTTGACTCTAAACATTTCTTCTAATTTTTGGAGTTTTTTCCTTTTTTATACACTTTATTTTATTAATGATTTTAAAAACATAGCATAGTATGTTTCTACTTCTGCTTCTATATCGATTTTCTTATAATTTTCTACCATTCTTTTGTAACTTTCTTCATCCGTTACTTCTACACCTGTTTTATTTATCAAGTATAACAATAAAGATGTTAACGAAGAACTTAACATTACTCTTATCTTCTCTATATCATCTCTAAACTCTTCTTTTATTTCATGTGAATTTGCATATAAAAATTCACTTAAAATAACGTCTCTTTTCATATAATCATCATAAGTTAAACTAATCTCACCATTTTCATATATTTTTGCAAATAAGAAAAGATTGTATCTATCATCTTTTAAGTTTATTCTTCTTTTTACTATCATTTTCATTTTAACTTCAAAAGGTATATCTAGATGCCCTACTTCTTCTAAAAATCCTTTTCTACTAATAACAGAGTTATCCATTATTTCTAGCAATAACTCTTCTTTACTTTTAAAATAATAATAAAACCCACCTTTTGCCATATTTAAAACATTTGCTATATCTTCTATTTTTGTATTTCTAATTCCTTTTGCAGCAAATAGTATCGTTGCCGTCCTTTTTATTCTTTCTTTTTTCGTCATTTTTTTTATCCTCTCTATTTAAAAATATTAAGCATATCATTTCCAGTTGCAAATATTATTAAACCAAATAATAATATCATTCCTGCTGTGTGCAACCTTTCTTCTAGCTTTTTATTAACTTTTATTCCTACTAATTCTAATATTACAAATAATATTCTTCCACCATCTAATGCTGGAAAAGGCAACAAATTAAATATTCCTACATTTATTGATAATAATGCTAACAACCATACTAATATTCCAGAACTTCCACTTTTACTAGCATCACCTACTACTTTCACAATTCCTACTGGTCCACTTATATCTTTTGCTTTAACTTTGCCTGTTACTAACATTTTTACTCCACCAAGAGTATTCTTAAAAATATCTCCAAATACTTTAAATGATTGATTCATTCCCTCACCGAAGTTGTATTTTTCAAATTTATATTGAGGAACTATTCCCACCATCGGTGCTCTGTCTGGGCTTATTTTTGTTAAAGGTACTATAACTGACAATAACTTTCCATCTCTTTCTATTAAAACATCTAAGATTTCTTTTTGAGCTGAAACTTTTGTTATTGTTTCGCCAATTTCAGACCACTTATTTATTTTAACTCCTGAAATCTCTTTTATAATATCATTTTCTTTTAATACTACTGATGCTTTCGCATCTTTCATTATATTTCCTATTACTGGATTAGTATTTTGAGTTCCTTTTCCAGAATAAAATGTAACTCCAATTATTACTAACAATGCTAGCATAAAGTTCATAAAAACACCTGCAAATAAAACAGTAAATCTTGCCAATGGAGATTTGCTATTAAAACCATTTTCAACTTTACTATCTATTTCCATTCCATCAATATTTACGAATCCTCCGATTGGTATTATCCTTATTGAATACAATGTTTTTCCTGTATAATATGAATATAATTCTGGTCCCATTCCTATTGCAAATTCTGAAACTGGCATCTTGAAAAATCTAGCAGCTAAAAAATGTCCTAATTCATGTATAAATATTATTACTCCTAATAGTAATAATGCTATTAATATATCCATTTTCCCCCTCCAATTATAAAGCTCTTTTTACAATTTCAAATATTTCATTTGAAATTTCTTCAATTGTTTTAAGCTGATTGTTTTCTACACACTTAACTTCTGCCCAAGAGTATTTTCTAGATATTTCTGTAGCATTTTTATGAGATTTTTTTAAATATTCAATATCTTTTTCATGTATATCTTTTTTTGATTCTCCAGTAATTTTATTTTTTCTTTCTGCCATAAGTATTTGAGCTGTTTCTGTAGGCATATTTAAAAAAATAACTAAATCTGGTCTCGGAATCCCCATTTTATTATATTCTAAATCTTCCAACCAATTTAAATAATCTTCTTTTTGAGATGGATTATCTATTTTTGAAGCTTGATGAACCATATTTGATGTTGTATACCTATCGGTTACAATAACTCCACCAGCATTATAGAAACTTCCCCAATCTTTTTTATAAGAAGCGTATCTATCAATAGCATACATTGTTGAAACTGGATATGGATTTACTGCAGTTGCATCCGTTCCAAACTCTCCAGCTAAATACATTTTCACTGGTTCACAAGCAGGGCTTTCATAATTTGGAAATGATATTTTTCTAATATTTTCAATTTTATATAATAATCTTTCAAATAAAAGTGCTGTTTGAGTTTCTTTTCCACTTGAATCAGTTCCTTCTATAACTATAAGTTTACCTTTTCTAATCTCTTCCATAATTTTCATAAACCCACTTTCTTGTTTCTTTATCTATATTTTTTATAATCTCTAAAGTTTCTATAGCTTTTAATTCATGTTGAGCCATAGCACTTTCTATAATTTCATATATATCTAAAAATTTAATTTTACCTTTTAAAAACAACTCCACTGCTACTTCGTTTGCAGAATTAAAAACACAAGGCATACTTTTTCCGATTCTTCCAGCTTTAAAAGCTAGTTGAACACCTTTGAAAACATCACTATTTATCTCATCAAAAGTTAATTCTTTTAATTTTTTTAAATTCAATTTTTCTAGTGCTGTGCTCGCTTCTCTATCTGGATACGTAAATGCATACTGAATTGGTAGCTTCATATCTGGAACTCCAATTTGAGCTATTATAGAGCTGTCTACAAATTCAACCATTGAGTGAACTATGCTTTGAGGATGTACTAAAACTTCAATGTTATCATAGTCTATATTAAACAACATATGGGCTTCTATAACTTCTAATCCTTTATTAACCAAAGTTGACGAATCTATAGTTATTTTTTTTCCCATAGACCAATTTGGATGTTTTAAGGCTTCTTCAACAGTTACATTTTTTAAATATTCTAATGTTTTCCCTCTAAATGTACCACCACTCGCAGTTATTATAAGTGTTTTAACTTCGTTTTTTCCACTTCCTTGCATACTTTGAAACAATGCTGAATGTTCACTATCAACTGGAATAACCTCTGCTTTTGGATATTTTTTTAAAAGCTTATTGATATATTCTCCTGCAGCAACCATTGTTTCTTTATTTGCTAAAGCTATTCTCTTCTCTTTTTTTATAGCTTCTACAGTTGCCTCAATCCCAATAGATCCACTTATCGCAGTTAAAACTATATCAGCTTCATCTAAAGCACCCATATTTTTCAATCCTTCATCTCCAAAATAAATAATTTTTTCTGGATAAAGTATTTTTAGTTCTTCTGCTGCTGATTTACTTCCAATGCATATATATTTAGGTTGGAACTCTTCTATCTGCTTTTTAAGAAGATCAAAATTTGAATATCCTGATATTCCTATAACTTTAAATTTATCTTTCTTCTCTTTTATAACTTTTAAAGCATTCGTTCCAATACTTCCTGTAGAACCTAAAATAGTAATATTTTTCATACTTTTCTCCTTACTTATTTTTTAGATTAATTTCAATAAATAGTACACAACTGGAACAACAAACAACATACTATCAAATCGATCTAATATTCCACCATGTTCTCCTAACAATCTTCCTGAATCTTTAACTTTAAATTCTCTTTTAAACATAGATTCCCCTAAATCGCCTATTTGGGCAACCATACTTATCAAAAATCCTACAAGTAATACTATAACGATATTTTTATCTTGAGAGAATAGTCCTAAAAATCTATTTAATAAATAGATTGCCAACATTGTAAATACTGTTCCGCCAATAGATCCTTCTATTGATTTTTTAGGGCTTATTGAACTAAATCCTCTCTTAAATATTTTTCTTCCTATTCCCATTCCTGTGAAATATGCAAATGAATCACAAACCCAAACTAAAATTTGAATTGTTAAAAGCCATTTACCTCCATTAGGAATATTTTTCATCAATAATAAATGTGAGAATAATCCAGAAATATAAATCACTCCTAAAACAGTGATTCCTATATCTCTACTTGAATTTTCAACTTTATTTTGTAAAACTCTTTTTCCTATTAAAAGTATTGTTAATAGAATAACTGGCATGAATATTAATGTTAAATTATCTACAGTTGAAAAATAAATTATATTTGGAATAGCCAATCCCGCTAAGTAACCTAATCTTACCTCTGGTTTTTTACCACCTATCTCCGCCATTTTAAAGAACTCAAAAAGTCCTACTAAAATTATAAAGTTTACAAACAATAATAGTAAAAACCCTCCTTTTAATAATATCATCATTAAAAGTGGTATTCCTATTAAAGCCACCAATATTCTATTTAACATTTACTCCTCCAAAACGTCTGTCTCTTTTTTGATAACTTTCTATTGCTTTTAATAATTCAGCTTCATTAAAATCTGGCCAATGAGTATCTGTAATATATATTTCAGAATAAGCTATCTGCCACAATAAAAAATTAGAAATTCTTATTTCTCCACTTGTTCTTATCAACAACTCTGGATCTGGTAAATGATTATATAAATATTTTTCTACAGTTGATTCTGTTATATCTTTTTCACCATTCTCTACAATTTTTTTTATAGCATCAACTAATTCGGATCTCCCTCCATAGTTAAAAGCTATATTTAAAGTTATTCCTGTATTTCCAGATGTTGCATCCTCCAACTTTTTAATTTCATTTAATAATCCTACACTAACCCCTTCTTTTCTACCTGAAACTATAAACTTCACATTTTTTTTCATCAAAACTTTTTTTTCGTTTTTCAAATAAGTTTTAAAAAGAAACATCAATGCGTCTACTTCTTCTTTAGCTCTTTTCCAATTTTCGGTTGAAAAAGCATAAACTGTTAGATATTCAACTCCTAATTCGCCACAAGAAGTCAATATTTTTCTTAATGTATCTGCACCAGCTTTATGACCGTAAGTTCTAGGCATATTTTTTGATTTTGCCCAACGCCCGTTTCCGTCCATAATTATAGCGATATGTTTCGGTACTAATAAAGTCATTTTTCTTTCTCCTCTCACTAAATCATTAAATTTTACCATATTTAGAAAGAAAATTCCATAAAAAATATGGCCTTTAAATGAACAAAAGAGGTAGTTTTTATTCTACCTCTTTTTAATCTTTATATAACTTTTTGTTTTTTATAAATTCAACAACATTTTTAGGAAGCATATTATCTACGCTTTCTCCTAATAAAATTGCTTTTCTAACCATTGTTGAAGAGTAATTTAAAAATGGATTTTTCAATTGAATTAAATTTCTATTTTTTAAATTTGTTTTGTAGCCTTCTCTTTTTAGAACTACTACTTTTGCTATTTTTAAAATATCCTTGTAGTTTTTCCATTTGTCAAAATATGCCAATGAGTCTTCACCAATAATTTCAAAATACTCTGAATCTGGATATTTTTTTACAATTTTTAAAAGAGTATCATAAGTATATGAAACTTCATTTGAATTTATTTCAATATCCGAAACTTCTATTTTTGTATTTTTTTGAAAAGCTATTCTGCACATTTCTAACCTTATATTTCCATCTAACAATATATTTTCTCTATGAGATGGCTCTCCTACTGGAATTATCAACAACTTATCCAACTCTAAATATTTTATCATCATTTCTGCTATATAAACATGCCCGTTATGGATAGGATTAAAGCTTCCACCATAAATACCAATCTTCATCTAAGACAACTCCTGAACAGCCTTTATTAGTGATTCACTCGTGCTACACTCCAAGATGCTTTCTCGATTTTTTTTATTTCTGAACATTTTAGATAAAGATGATAACAGCTCTAAATATTTTTTACTTTCCTCTTTTGGTGCTGCAACTAATATTACTATTTTGACTTTTTCACCATCTAAAGAATTAAAATCTATAGGATTTTTCAATATATAAATTGATACAATAATTTTTTTTACAACTTCAACTCTTGCATGTGGAATTGCAACTCCAACTCCAATAGCTGTCGAACCTATTTTTTCTCTTTCTAAAACCGCTTCATAAAAAACTTCTTTGTCTAAAATAAAATCTGAATTATGACATATATTTTCCACCATTTTTTTTAATACATCTTCTTTTGAAATATATTTATCATCTAACATTTTTATCATTTTCACATCAAAATATTTCAACAATTCCACAGCTCCCATTTTTAAAATTTTATATTTTTTAATATTTGTTTTTCTATTTCTGACATTTCTTTTTCTTCATTTTTTAAAATTTCTGTATTTAAAATATTTTTGTATTTTTTTTCATTTTTATAGCTATAAGCATTTAAAACTTTTTTATAAGCTACTAGAGATAAATTTTCAATGTCATTACTTAAAACTGTTTCTGTTTCAAGAGCATTCTCTAAAGCATTTAAATCATATTTTTGTTTTGTAAAGTAACTTATTACTAAATAACCAATTTCATCAATCCAACCTACACTATTCAGAATTTCTTTCATTGCTAATGCCATTAAAGGCTTGTTAAACTCGGGATTATCCATTAGTGATAAATTAAACAATACTTTTAAAAACTCTTCTGAATTTCTTAAAGCTAATTCTTTTCCATATCTTTTTGAAAATTCAATTTCACCTTTTACAACCAATTTAACAAAATTATCTTTTAATTTTTCTAAAGAGATATTTGAAAGTCTATCAATCTTCTTTTCTTTTTCTCTCTCTATTTTATTTGATTCTTTTTCTAATATTGTATTAAAAATACTATCATCTTCACAAAAAACCATTCCTGGTATTGTATAATTCATATTTTTTCTTTTTACAACTCCATCTACATCTAGGGTAAAGTATGCTCTTTTATCTAAAATTTCTGCATTTTGAACTACTTTTGCAATTCTGTTTTCAATTCTAATTTTCATTTTTTTCACCAAATCCTTTTAAACTATTATCTTCTAACATTGTAAACTCTATTTTAAGAACAAATAAATTGTCCATTTTTAGATTTTTTGGTAATTTTACTAAATCTTTTTCAGTTGTTATTATAAAATCTGCATCCATAGATTTTGCTCGCTTTTTTATAACTTCAAAATCTTTTTCTTTAAAACTATGGTGATCCATAAAATCAACTCTTTCAATATACTGAGGGTTTAATGATATAACCGTTTTTTCAAAATTAAGAGGATTTGCTAACCCAGAAAAAAGTAAAACTCTTTTTCCAGCTACCCAAAACAATGGCTTTGCATTCCCTTTTATATCACAAAGTGATGTTACTCCATGTTTTGCAACTGAAACTGGCTTTTTAAATTTTACTTTTAAAAATCTTTTTATTGTTTCTAATTCACTTTCAGATATTAAATCTGATTTTGTAATTATAAACTCAGTTGCTCTCTCTCCAGCTTTTTGAAAATCTTCTCTTAAAGTTCCTTTTGGTAATAACGCACCCCATCCAAATGGATTGGTAGCATCAATAAGTACTATATCTCTGTCTCTTTTAAGCTTTCTATGTTGAAAACCATCATCTAATATTATAGTATCTACTCCAAACTTTTCAACTGCTAATTTACAAGCTGTGTGTCTATTTCTTCCTACTATAACAGGTATTTTTAAATTTAAAGCGTGAATATATGGCTCATCTCCACTTTCTTTTGGTGATACCATTATTTTTTTTCCATCACTCACTATTAGTGGGTCGACTTTTCTTTTTCCCCTATATCCCCTTGATACTATTGCCACTTTCCTATCCATTTTCAGAAGTTTTTTTGCAAAGAATTGAACTGCTGGAGTTTTACCTGTTCCTCCAACAGTTATATTTCCTACACATAAAATGTCAACAAATGGTATCTCATTTATTTTAAGATACCTTTTATCGTAAAGCCAATTTCGTATTGAGGTTATTAAAAAATATATATACGATAAAAGTTTCATTTTTTCCTCTCTTCACTAAATTTTTACTTGAACCAATTTAGATATACCTATTTTTTTATTCATTGTTACCCCATAAAGAGAGTCTGAAGCTTTCATAGTTTCTTTATTATGTGTTATTAAAATAAATTGAGATCTATCTGTAAACTCTTTTAATTTCCCTATTAACTTTCTAGTATTTTTTTCATCAAGAGCTGCTTCTATTTCATCTAGGAATGTAAAAGGACTCGGTTTATACATAAATATTGCCATTATAAACGCTATAGCTACCATTGATTTTTCTCCACCTGATAATAATGATAGTGCTTGTTTCTTTTTATTTTTATGTTTTACAGATATTTCAACACCACAGTTTGTAAATTCCTCACTATTATGAAGTGATAAACTTCCTTCTGAGTTATCTAATGTTTGCATACACATCTCATTAAAGTTTTTATTTATATCATCATATGCTTCATAGAATTTTTGTTCTATCTTTTCATTTATCTCTTTTATTAGAAATGATAAACTTTTTTTACCTTTCGCTAAATCTTCTCTTTGGATATCAATAAATTTATATTTATTATCTAACTCTTTAAACTCTTCAATAGAAAGAAGATTTACAGAATCAAAGCTTTTTAATTTTAATTCTAACTCTCTTACTTTAGCTCTTGAAACTTTAACATCAGATTCTTCTAAACAATAAACCTCTACTTCTAGTAACTCTTCTAGTTGAACTAAGATTTCTGATATTTCTTTAGATATTCTATCTTTTCTCTCTAACTCTCTATTTAAAATTTCTCTATCTTTAAATAAACTTGATTCTATCTCTCTAGATATCTTTACTAACTCTTTTGATTTTGTTTCTAAAATATGGTCTTCTTTTTTCATCTCTTTTAATTCAGCATTTTCATTTTCAAATTTTGAATTTTTATTCTCAATTTGAGCTATTATAGTATGAGCCTTTTTCTCTAATTTTTCAAGCTCTTTTTTTATTTCTATTAAAATATTTTTTAGTTTATCTTTTTTCTCAATAATTTCAATAATTTCATTTTTTTCTTTATCTTCTTCTTTTTGAATTTGAATAAACCTATCTTTACTATTTAAATATAATATTCTTATATCTGAAAATTGATCTTTTAATCTATTTATTTCAGCGTTTAAATTTACAATGAATATATTTTCATTATCAAGTTCATTTTTTAAATCAACGACTACTTTTTCTGTTATATTCTTTTCACTTTGAGAGTTATTTACTCTTTTAGCATATTCTTTACTATAATTTTCCTCTTCTGCAATTTCTATAAGAACAATTCTCTCATCTTTTTCTAATTTTTCTAATTTTGATTTCAAATCAGAATAACTTTCTTCAGCTATTTTCGTTTGTTTTCTTAAAGAATCTTCTAAGGCATCTATATTTCCAATTTCGTCTTCATATTTTTGAAGTTTTTCACTCATTAATTCTACGCTTTCATTCCACTCTTTTAATTTAATTTTCATATTATTTATATTATCTTCTAAAGCTTTAATCTCTTTTTTTCTTTCAAATATTTGACTAACAATTGAATTGCTATTTTCTCCACCAGTTATTCTTCCTCTAGAACTCAAGAGTTCTCCAGAAAGAGTAACTATATTTCCTGTATAACTATTTGATTTTAATATTTTTAAAGCTACATCCGTTTCTGTTACAATCAAAATATTTCCTAATAACATATCTAAAATTTTAGAATATCTTTTTTCAAAACTTACTAATTCAGAAGCTCTTCCTATAACTCCTTCTAGCTTTGGTATCTCTTTTATCGAATTTACTTTAATTGTATCTAAAGCTAAAAATGAAGCTCTTCCAGCTTTTTTTTCTTTTAAAATAGTGATACACTTTTTAGCAACTTCACTATCACTTACAACAATATCCTGTAGATTTCCTGGTATTGCTGCTTCAATAGCTTTTTGATAACTCTCAGGAACAGTTATCAAAGAAATTACAGCTCCTTCTACACCAACTATTTTAGCATTCAATACTTCTTTAACACCTTTATAGAAACCTTCGTTGCTGTCTTGTATTCTATATAGCCCTCCAAGTCTAGCAGAAGCTCTACTCTCTTCAAACTCAGTACTTCTTATTAATTCTGATGACTTATTCATCTCTCTACTTAAATCACTTATCTCTTGTTCTAACTTTATTTGTCTTTCTTCTGTTTCTTTTAATTTTTTTAACTTTAAATCTCTATTTTTTAAAGCTTTATCTAACTCAGCTTTATTCTCATCTATTTTTTGAACAAAAGTATTGCTTTCATCTTTTAAAGAATTTATTTTAAATTCACTATTTTTCATTCTTCTTGTTGAACTTTCAATTTCATTTAAAAGCTTTAACTTTTCTACTTCTAAATCCATTATTTTTCTTTTTTTAAGTTCTATTCCAATCTCTTTATCTTTTTTTAGATTTTCTTTTTCACCTATAGATTTTTCAAATTCTTTGTTCTTGCTTTCAATTTCTGATACTTTTTCTAAAACTCTTTGTTTTTCTATTTTTAATTTTTCAGAGATTTCATTTTTTGAAGTTATTATTTTATCTAAAGAGATAATTTCCTCTTCTCTTTGATTTAATTCTCTAGTATATGAAGACATTCTCTCTCTTGCTCTAATCTCTTCTTTTTCCAAACTCTCTATTTCTGATTTTAAAAATGTATTACTCTCTGAAAAATTATCTATTTTTTCATAAAGTTCTTTTCTTCTTTCTTCAATCTTGTTTATCTCTAGCTCTGCTGTTTTTAACTCCTCATCTAAAGTTCCAGTTATACTTTGAAGTCTTTCTTTCTCTTTTTCACTAGACTTTACAGTTTCTTCTTTAGAGTTTAAATCAAAAGTTAATACTGCCTTTTGCAGCGAGTTTTTTTCATCTTTTACTGTTAAATACTCTACAGCTTTTTTAGATTGTTTTTCTATTCTAAATCTATTTTTTCCAATTTCATTTAAAACAAGTTCTATTTTTTCAAGTTCATTTTCAACTTTTTCTAATCTTTTTTCAGCTTCTAACTTTTTATATTGAAATTTTTTTACTCCTGCTGCTTCTTCTATTATGCTTTTTATCTCTTTGTTTGAAGATGAAATTATTCTTTCGACTTTTCCTTGTCCTATTACAGAGTATGCACTTTTTCCTACTCCAGTGTCTAAAAATAGTTCTCCTATATCTTTTAATCTAACTTTTTTATCATTTATTAGATAATCATTGTCACCATTTATCGACATCTTTCTTGTTATTTTTATATTTTCAGCTTCAATTGGGAAAAATTGATCTTTATTGTCTATAAAAAGTGAAACTTCCGCATAATTAGCTGCTTTTTTTCCCTCTCCACCAGAAAATATAATATCTTTCCCCTCTTTTGCTCTTATATTTTTATATGATTGTTCTCCTAAAACCCATAGTATACCATCTAATATATTTGATTTTCCACTTCCATTTGGACCAACAATTGATGTTATCCCACCATCAAAGTTAATTTTTATTCTTTCGCCAAAAGATTTAAATCCATAAATCTCAACACATTTTAAGTACATTTTTTCTCCCTAACAACCTTTATCGTAAAAAAAGCTAACCTATTTTAGGTTAGCCTCTATTTAATATCTTATCAATTCCATTATTTAAGGCTTTTAAAGCTTTTGCTCTATGGCTAATTTTATTTTTCATCTCAGGCATTTCTGCAAATGTTTTTTCATACTCTGGCAAATAAAAGTGTGGATCATAACCAAATCCTTCTTTTCCTTTTGCTGTATCTATAATTATACCTTCAATCTCTCCTCTGAAAGAGTATGACTCTCCATTTGGTTTTCCTAAAGTTATAACCGTTACAAATTTAGCTTTTCTATTTTTTATACCTTTTAAATCATGAATAAGCTTTTCATTGTTATCAGAATCACTAGAACCTTCACCTGCATACCTAGCAGAATAAACTCCTGGCGCTTCATTTAGAGCCTCTACACAAAGTCCAGAGTCATCAGAAATAGTAATCATATTAGTAAACTTTGCTATTTCTAAAGCTTTCTTTCTTGAGTTTTCTTCAAATGTATTTCCATCTTCTATAACTTCAGGAATATCTATTCCGTCTTTTATTGAAAGAATTTCAAACTTTGAATTTTCCAAAATTTTTGCCATTTCATCTATCTTTTTTTTATTTCCTGTGGCTAAAAATATCTTCATTACTTTGAGAACTCCTCTTCTATCTCTTTTTTTTGAAGCTCAATTAACTCATAAATTCCTTTTTCAGCTAAATCTAGCATTAAGTTTAAATCTCTTCTAGCAAATGTAGCTTCTTCTCCAGTTCCTTGTATTTCTATAAATTCACCTTTATCATTCATTATTACATTCATATCTACTTCTGCTACTGAATCTTCAGTATACATTAAATCTAATACTGGAGTTCCTTTTACTATTCCAACTGAAACAGCTGCAATGTTAGAAACAATTGGATTCACTGTAAGTAAACCTTTCTCTATTAATCTTTTCATAGCCATCTCTAAAGCTATAAATCCACCTGTTATAGATGTTGTTCTTGTTCCACCATCAGCTTGAATTACATCACAATCTATTGTTATTGTTCTCTCTCCTAGCTTCTCTAAATCAATACAAGCTCTTAAAGCTCTACCTATTAATCTTTGAATTTCCATAGTTCTTCCACCAAGTTTACCTTTAGCAGCTTCTCTCTGATTTCTTTCACCTGTTGCTCTTGGTAGCATTGAATATTCTGCTGTTATCCATCCTTTACCTTGGTTTCTTAAAAATGGTGGTACCTTCTCTACAACTGATGCTGTACAAATTACTTTCGTATTTCCCATCTCTATCAATACAGACCCCTCTGCATACATTGTGTAATTTCTTGTTACTTTTACTACTCTTTTTTCGTTTGTTTGTCTTCCGTCTTCTCTTATCATCATCTCATCCTTTTTATACATATTCCTTTACGATATCTAGTTTTTTAGATTCAATCTTACCAAACTGAATTTCGTAAAGTTTTCGATATATTCCATTTTTTTTCAATAATTGTTCATGATTTCCAACTTCTTTTATCTCTCCATTTTCCATTACAACAATTTTATCAGCATTTAATATTGTTGAAAGTCTGTGAGCTATAACAAATGTTGTTCTTCCATTCATTAATTTATCTAAAGCATCTTGTACTAATCTTTCTGATTCTGTATCTAATGCTGAAGTTGCTTCGTCTAATATCATTATACTCGGATTTTGAATTAAAGCCCTAGCTATTGCTATTCTTTGCTTTTGTCCTCCAGAAAGAAGTACCCCTCTTTCTCCTACCTCTGTATGAAATTTATTTGGTAATTCCATTATAAAATCATAAGCATTTGCCATTTTTGCTGCATTCATTATTTCATCATAAGAAACAGAATCTTTTCCAAAGCCTATATTTTCTCCTATAGTTCCGCTAAATAAAAATGTTTCTTGAGGAACAATTCCTATATGATTTCTATATTTTTCTAATGACATCTCTCTAATATCTACATTATTTATTTTTATACTTCCAGAAGTTATATCATAATATCTTGGTAGTAAATTTACTAGTGTTGTTTTTCCACTTCCACTTTTACCTACTAAAGCTACTACTTCTCCAGCTTTAACATCTAGATTAAAGTTTTTTAAAACTTTTTCATCTCCATCATCATACTTAAAATCTACATTTTTAAAATTGATTGTATTTATAATCTCAGGTACATCTTTTGGAGCTTCTCCAATATAATCTGCTTCTAAATCTACATCTAAAATTTCTATAACTCTATCTGCAGACGGCAAAGCTTCTTGTAACTCACTGTTTCTTTTTATCAATGTTTTTAAAGGTTGTTGCATAAGACCTATTGCTGTTATAAACGATATTAAATCTCCTGGTGTCATTGTTTCTGTTATAATTATTTGATATCCACCATAAGCAGCAACTAAAAGTATCATTATAGTTGAAAGAATCTCATTTATTGGAGAAACTTTTGCTTTTATTTTTGTAGCTTTATAAATCTTATCAAACTCATCTTGAGTTACATCTCTATATTCATTTATTATTTTATCACTTCTATTAAAACCTTTTATAACAGAAATCCCAGATAACGCTTCTTGAACAAATGCAGTTACATCTCCTACTGTATCTTGTCTAATTCTTCCAGTTTTTCTTATTTTTTTAGTATATTTTTTTACCAATGACAGTATTGCTGGTAACACTGTTAAGGATATTAAGGCTAACACTACATTAACTTGAAACATTCTAACTAAAAGAGCTAACACTGTTACAAACTCTTTTAACATATCAAATAGCATAAAACCTATTCTTCCAAGAGTTGTTGAGTCTCCAGAAAGTCTTGCCATTAAATCTCCAAGTTTATTTTGTTTGAAATAAGCTATTGGTAATTTTTGTAGATGTGAAAAAACATCTATTTTGATATCTCTTCTTATTTTTTCTGTTATATAACCTGATGATATATCAGCAAAATAATTTGCAACTACTTTTATAATTGTAGATAAAAATATTCCTCCAATTACCATTGTCATCATTTTGGAATTTTTTTTAACTAAAACATCATCTATTAAGTATTTACTTAACCATGCTGGAACAGCACTCATTAAAGAGGTTACTGTGGATAAAATTATCACTCCTATCATAGCTACTTTATACTTTAAACTATATTTTAAAAAAGTTTTTAAAGATTTATTTTTAAAAAACCCCATTATTTTCAAATCAAATTTATTCTTGTTTTCCATTTTATTTTCCTTTCAATAAAAATTCAGCATACTTTTTTGTAATATCTACTCCTGAAAGTTTTTCTCTTATTCTTTCAATATTTTTATTTACAGATCTCAAATCTTTTAAAAGTATATTTATTGTTTTTTCTATTTCTGATACAACACATTTATTTTGAAGTAGTTCTGGAAATACTTCTTCATTCAAAGTAAGATTTGGTAATGATACAAATCCAACTTTTAGTATATGCTTTGCTATAAAGTAATTGATTGCACTTGTTTTATACACTACAATAGTTGGTATCCCCATTAAAGCTAGCTCTAACGTTACTGTTCCTGATGCTGCTATTGCTATTTTACTTTTTGCTACTGCAGTTTCTAAACTTAAATCATAACTTACTTCTAAGTTTTTATATTTTGTTAAATCTTCATCAATCCATTTTAAATGTTCTTTTGAAGATAGTTTTAAAAGATATTTTTTATTTTTATTTTTATTTACAATTTCTAAAAAATGAGGCATCAAAGATTTTATTTCTTGCTTTCTACTTCCAGGAAGTAATAGAATTTTATCTTCACTTCTATCTATTTTTTTGTATCTTTCTGTAAATGGATTTCCATAATATTCTACTTTTACACCGTGTTTTTTATAGAAATCAACTTCCCAAGGAAATATAACCATAATATGGTCTGCTCGTTTTAATTTGGTTATTCTTTTCTCTCCCCATATCCAAAGCTTCGGAGGGATATAAAAGAAAACTTCTATATCTTTAATTTCATTTTTTAACATTTGAAGAAATTTAAGATTAAAACCTCCATAGTCAACCATGATAACTTTTTTTATATTTTCTTTCTTTATAAATTCTAAATACTCTTTTGCTTTGTTTTTTAAATAACTATATTTTTTTATCGCTTCTACAAATCCCATTAGAGCCAACTCATCTATATCTTGAATTATAGTAACTCCCGCTTTTTCAGAGTGCTTTCCAGCAACTCCATAAAATTGAACTGTAGAATCTAGCTGTTTAGCTTCTTTAACTAAGTATGATAAATGTAAATCTCCTGAAACTTCTCCTGTTGAAACAAATATTTTCATATTTTCACTCCAATAATAAATATATTATTTTTTTCAGCTAATTCGATACATTCTTCCATATCTAAAAATAACATTTTATTAGCTTCAGCTACTATCCCTTTTGCTTTTATTTCTACTGCTTTTTTTATTGTTCCTATTCCAACTGCAGGTATATCTACTCTCATATCTTGCTGTGGTCTCGCCATTTTTATTATAATACAATCTTCTTTTGCATATTCTCCAGCTCTTTCAATAGTTTTATCTGTTCCTTCTATTCCCTCTAAAGCAACTACAGAAGAATCTTTACACACTACTGTTTGACCTGCATCGACTAAACTTAAAGCTTTTGCTGCTTCAATACCTATTTTTACTGTTTTTTGATCTTCTTTAGAAAGAGTGTTTTGTGTATAAGTTACTGCTTTAAACATCATATCTCCTAAAAGATGATTTTGAGGTAAAACCTTTATTTTATTTAATCTTAAAAAAGATATTACTCCAAATAACAATGTTTCATCCTTTTTATCTGGAAGTTTTTTCATCAACTCTTCGCCAAAATAATCTAGTTTCATATCTCCAAATAATATTGATTTCTCAACTTTTCCAAGCATTACTACTTCTTTAACATCATTTAAAAGTAAAAATTTTACAATCTCGCCTATCTCGCCTATGTTAAATTTTCGGTAGTTTTTATGAGCTTTTATTTCGTCTTCAATACTATCAAAAAGACCTATTAAGTATACCTCTATTCCTTTCGATACAGCTTCTCTAAGGAAATATAGAGGTAACTTTCCGTTACCTACTATTATCCCAATTTTTTTCATTATCTTGTAATCCCCCTATTACTACTTCTAATAAATTCTACAAGATATTTTATATTTTTATCCTCTGAAAATTCTACTTCTAACTGAGCTAAAGCATCTTTCAAAGGAGCACCATTTCTAAAAATTATTCTATATGCTTTTTTTAAATTCAAACGATCCTCTTCAGTAAATCCTTTTCTTCTAAGTCCTACTGAGTTTAAGCCTCTTATAACAGCTTTGTTGCCCTCTGCCATCACAAATGGACATATATCTTGGTTTATAGCACTTCCACCACCAATCATCGAATAAGATCCTATTCTACAAAATTGATGAACTGGTGTTAAACCACCAATTATTGCGAAATCATCTACAGTTACGTGACCAGCTAAAGTTACTCCATTTGCCAATATACAACTATCTCCCACTATAACATCGTGTGCTACATGAACATAAGCCATTAATAAGTTGTTTGAACCTATTCTTGTTTCCCATCTATCATCTGTTCCTCTGTGTATTGTTACAAACTCTCTTATATTATTATTGTTTCCAATTATAGTTTTTGTAGGCTCGTTTTTATATTTTAAGTCTTGTGAAGCCTTTCCTATAGAAACAAATGAATAAATTGTATTGTTTTCTCCAATCTCTGTTATACCTTCAACTACAACATGTGATTGTAAGATTGTATTTTTTCCTATTTTTACATCTTTTCCTACTATGCAAAATGGACCTATTTTTACTCCTGCTTCAAGTATTGCTCCCTCTTCAACTATAGCGGTATTATGAACTTCAATCACTTTTTTCACCCTACTCTCTATTTTTCCATAATTGTAAACGTAAATGATACCTCTGTTACTACTTTACCATCTACTTTTGCTACTCCTGTAGCTTTTACTATATTTCTTCTTAATTTATTTACTTGTACTTCATATATTAATTGGTCTCCTGGTCTAACTGGAGCTTTAAATTTTACATTTTCTATCGCTGCAAAATAAGGTACTTTTTCTCCTGTATCATCTAAAACAAGCACTCCTAAACACTGAGCAATACCTTCAACTATTAAAACACCTGGCATTATTGGATGTCCTGGGAAATGTCCATTAAAAAATTCTTCGTTTATAGTTACATTTTTTAATCCAACTATTTTTTGTTCTTCTTTATCCAACTCTAAAATTCTATCAACTAATAAAAATGGATATCTGTGGGGTATTCTTTTCATTATTTCCATAACATCTAACATTATTTTTCCTCCTGATTTTTAAGTAATTTTGCAAATTCTATATCTAAAGCATGACCTGCTTTTATAGCTATAATATGACCTTTAATTGGTCTGTTTAAGACTTTTAAGTCTCCAATTAAATCTAAAATTTTGTGTCTCACAAATTCATCTTCGTATCTCAATCCATCAGGATTTAAAACGCCATCTTCTTTTACAACAATTGCATTATCTAAAGTTCCACCTAATGCTAGATTATTCTTTTTTAAGTAATCAACTTCATAATCAAATCCAAATGTTCTAGCATTTGCAATTTCATTTTTATAAGATTCTTTATTTAAAATAACTTCTAACATCTGACTTTTTAAAAATGTATGATCAAACTTTATTGTGTAAGTTATTTTGTAACCATCAAATGGTAAAGCTACTATGTGCTTGTCTCCAAGAGTTAAACTTAATGGTTCTTTTATTACAATTTCATCAACATTTTCTTCTAACTCTTTTATTCCTACACTCTCAATAACTTTTAAAAATATACTAGCACTACCATCACCTATAGGCAATTCATTTCCATCTAATTCTATAACTAAATCAGTTATTTCTAGTATATAAAGAGCTGATAAAAAGTGTTCAATTGTATAAATCGCTGCGCCGAATTCATTTTTTAAATTTGTTCCTCTTGTTAAATCAAAAGTATTTTCTAAATTCAATAGAATTATATTCTTTCCAGCTTCTAAATCAACTCTTTTAAAAACTATTCCACCAGTTTCTGCTGGAACAAGATTCATCTTTATTCCCTCTCCTTTATGAAGTCCTATACCACTATATTGAACAGCTTTATTAAGAGTTTTTCTTTTCATACCTTTCTCCTTTGAACTATGCTTTAGTTAAAAACTTTGTTGCTAAAACCAAAGCGATATCTTTTTTTCCATCTACAAATTGAACTCCTATTTTTTTCTCTGATATTTCAACTACTTTTCCCAATCCAAATTTTGAATGTATTACTTTTTCACCCATTCCAAACGGAGAATTGGCAATATTCTTTAGTGTTTTTAAATCATTTGCATCTATAATATTTTTAAATCCTGTTAATTTAGTTCCTACAGGTGAAAGTCTCGTTTTTGGAAGCATCTCTTGAGCTCTTTCCATTCTTTCTAAAACTCCTTCAGGAAGTTCATCTATAAATCTAGACTTCATCTTTCCTAAAAGTTCTCCATATACAAATCTACTTTTAGCATGAGTTATATACAATTTTTCTTCAGCTCTTGTTATTGCAACATAACATAGTCTTCTTTCCTCTTCAAGCTCTTCTGGATTAAATAAAACTTTCTTAGATCCTGGGAAGATATCATCTTCTACACCTGTTAAGAATACAACTGGAAACTCTAATCCTTTAGAGTTATGAATCGTCATAAGTTTAATATAGTCTGCATCTCCTTCTAACTCATCGGTTGCACTAACTAAAGATATATTCTCTAAATATTCTCTAAGATTTAAGAAATCTACTGTTTTTTCTAATTCTACTATTGAATTTTTAAGTTCTTCTACATTTTCAATTCTTCCTTCAGCTTCTGATCCATAAGTTGAATTTAAGTATGTAAAGTATCCAACTCTTCTTATCAGTTCATCAAACACTTCGCTAACTGATCCATCACAACTAACTGCTATTAAATCTTTAAGTGTAGTATATAGCTCATCTAGAGCTATTTTTACTCCCGCTGTTAACCCTGATATTTCTGTTCCTCTTCCAAGAGCTTCAAACATTGGAATTCCTTGTTTATTTGCAAAATCTCTTATTTTTTCAATTCCTTTATCACCAATTTTTCTCTTTGGAACATTTATAATTCTATTCAAATTTATTGTATCTTGTGGGTTATTTATTACTGTCAAATATGCAATTATATCTTTTATCTCTGCTCTTTGATAGAATTGCATTCCACCAAAAACTTTATAAGGTATATTATATTTCAATAACCCCTCTTCAAAAAGTCTAGATTGAGCATTTGTTCTATAAAGAATTGTAAAATCTTTATAATTTTTACCATAATTTTTTCTTTTTACAATTTCTTCAATTATGTAATTAACTTCTGATCTTCCATCCATACACTCTTTTATTGTTATTAATTCACCTTGTGGTTTTTTAGTCCAAAGATTTTTATCTTTTGAAGTTTTATTATTTCTTATTATTTCATTAGCTGCTGTCAGTATTGCAGATGTCGAACGATAATTTTCTTCTAATTTTACAACTAAGGCGTCTTTATATTCTTTTTCAAAATCTAATATATTTTTTATATTAGCTCCTCTAAATCCATAAATACTTTGGTTTTCATCTCCAACTACACATATATTTCTATATTTTGAAGCTATTTTAGTTATTATATTATACTGAATATTATTCGTATCTTGATATTCATCTACCATGATATATCTAAATTTTTCTTGAAGTTTTTCTAATATTTCAGGTATTTCTAAAAGTTTATATAGATTTACTAATATATCTGAAAAATCCATTCCATTATTTTCTTTCAAAACTCCTATATATCTTCTATAACATTCTAAAACTATTTTATAATGAGTATCAAATTTATTATCTTTTTCATAATCTGAAACAGTTATACTATTTTCTTTCAATTTTGAAATTATAGATACAACAATTCCTTCTGTTAAAGATTTATCTGTTAAAACAAGTTCTTTCATTATATTTCTAACAACTCGTTTTTGATCGTCCATATCATATATTGTAAAGTTTGAACCATAACCTAATTTTTCACCATAAACTCTTAATAACCTTACTCCAAAAGAGTGGAATGTTGAAATTATAGCTTTGTGAGCATCATCTCCAACTAAATTTTCAACCCTCTCTCTCATCTCTTTAGCAGCTTTATTCGTAAAAGTTACTGCCAATATTTTATAAGGTGAGATTCCTTTTTCATTTATCATATGAGCTATTCTATAAGTTATTGTTCTTGTTTTTCCAGAACCTGCTCCTGCAAGTATTAGTAATGGTCCTTCGATTTTTTGAGCCGCAGCTCTTTGTTTCTCGTTTAATCTATCTAATATACTCATATTTTCTCCCTTAAAATTATACCATATAATTATATAACTATTCAAATAAAATACCCGATTTTCCAATAGTTTTTTGGACTTTATCGGGTATCACTAACATTTTTTCTATTCAAGTTCTTCTTTTGATCTCTCTGAGAAAAATTTTGTTAAATTTACTAATATGTAATAACAAGTAATTATAAACATACTATATTTTAATGTTGCTAATACTAAAATTATAAACGGTAATAAAAGTTTTTTAGGAATAAATTTAAATACTTTATCAGGTGTTTTAAATGGAATTGTACTTACCATTAATATTGCAGCTAATAAAGTAATTCCTACAAATGCCTCGACTGAAAATAGATCAATACCTGTACTATTTCTCAATGTTTCTACAAATAAAAGATATGAACATACTACAGATGCTCCTGATGGGATTGGCATTCCACTGAAATCATCTTTTTCACTTGATGCTGTTGTCACTATATTAAACTTTACTAACCTCATAACTCCACAAAGTGCATAAATAAAAGAAACCGGAATTACAAAAGATTTCATACTATCTGTACTTTTTAATACTGAATAAACTAATATTCCAGGCGCTAATCCAAAAGATATTGCATCACAAAAAGAGTCAAACTCTTTCCCAAATTCACTAAATGCATCTAGTTTTCTTGCTGTCTGGCCATCTAGACCATCACATATCATCGCTAATATTATAAACCAAATAGCTTTTGAAAAATCCCCCGCTATTGAAGCCGTAATACTAAGATAACCTAAAAACATATTCGCTGCTGTAATTGCATTAGGTGCAATATACTTTCTTTCTACCATTTTCAACCATCTCCCTATTTTTACAAATCTATTTGATTTTATCATAAATATAGGATAAAATCAACTTATCTATACTTTTCAAATATTTGAACGAAAGAGAGAAACTATGAATAGAAAAAACTTTTTAAATTTTTTTAAAAACGAAGATGAATTTTTAATAGCTTCAATCTTTGAAGATATATCTCTTTGTTTAGAGATTGAATACCCCGTTTATGGAAACTGTTTTTTAACACCTCAAATTTGGTTGAAATTAACCAATCTTTGCGAAAGTATTGATTTGAGTGTTTTTAAATATGGCTTAACATCATTAAGTGAAAAACAGCTTATCGTTTTCACTCCAAAAAATTTCGATTCAAATTTATTGGAATCACCAATTACTTTTTTTAAAATTGATGCTTTTAATAAATTTAAAGAATTACAACACAAAGATTTTTTAGGCTCTATCATGAGCTTAGGTTTAAAAAGAGAGACTTTAGGAGATATATTAGTTAAAGATAATATCGGTTTTTGTATTGCTTTAACTAGTACATACAACATTATCAAAACTTCTCTTCAACAGATCAATACTATCCCTATAAAAATTTTAGATATTTCTCCTAATGAAATACCTGAACCTCAATTTAAAGATTTTTCAGAAACAATATCCTCTTTTAGGTTAGATTCTATTATATCTTCTATATCTAATTTTTCTAGAACTATCTCAGTAAATCTAATTGAAAGTGGTGATATTATGGTTAATTATACAGTTGAAAAAAGTAAAAGTAAAATTGTAGAGATAGGTTCTGTTATTACAATTAGAAAAAAAGGTAAATTTATCCTATATAAAACTCTAGGAGAAAATAAAAAAGGTAAATTTAAAATATTAATAAAACAATATATTTAAGGAGGGTTTTATGAAAACTGTCAAAACTATAGATGCTATAGGAATGATTTTATGCCACGATATTACAAAAATTGTTCCAGGTGAATTCAAAGGTGTCGCTTTTAAAAAAGGACATATCATTATAGAAGAAGACATCCCTGAACTTTTAAAATTAGGAAAAGACAATCTTTTTGTTTGGGAACATAAAGAGGGAACTCTTCACGAAAATGATGCTGCAATTAGAATAAAAAATCATATTGCTGGTTCTGGCTTAGAATTTTCTAGCATTAAAGAAGGGAAAATAGATTTTATTGCTGCTCAAGATGGTCTTTTGAAAGTTGATGTTGATGAACTCTTTAAAATAAATAGTCTAAGAGAAATTATCGTTGCAACTTTACACAACAATACTCCTATAAAAAAAGGAACTAAAGTTGCTGGAACAAGAGTTATACCACTTATTATAAAAGAAGACAAAATTTTAGAAATGGAGCGCATTTCTATAAAAGAAATAATTAAAATTTTACCTATAAAACCAAAAAAAATTGCAATTATTACAACTGGAAACGAAGTTTTTTATGGTCGTATCAAAGATAAATTTGGACCTATTTTAAGCAACAAAGTAAAAGAATACGGTTGTGAAATTGTTTATCATACTTTCTCTTCAGATGACAAAGAGATGATAAAAGAAAAAATTAATGAAGCTTTAAAAAGTGATGCTGAAGTTATCTTGTGCACAGGAGGAATGTCAGTTGACCCTGATGATAGAACACCTCTTGCAATAAAAGAAATGGGTGGAGAGTTGATTACTTATGGTTCTCCTGTTCTTCCTGGAGCTATGCTATTACTTGCTTATTATAAAAACAAATCTATTTTAGGGCTTCCTGGTTGTGTAATGCATTCAAAAAGAACTGCTTTTGACTTGATTTTACCGCGTATTTTAGCAGATGAAAAAATATCTTTTTCAGATATTTCTAAATGTGGACATGGTGGTCTTTGTTTAGACTGTCCAACATGTTCTTTCCCACATTGTTCATTTGGAAAGTAATACATCAAATCAAATATATATAGGAAAAGAGACTCTAGCAAAGGTTAAAAAACCTTTTACTAAAGTCTCTTTTTTTAATAAACTCTTATTGTTTGAGAATATTTTTTATGTTCATTTGAATTTAATTTCTGAATATTTCTTTTACTTTCTACTGTATTAGAGTTCTCTGTAAAATCTGTTATTCCAGCCCAAGGCTCTAAACATATAAACTCACTTGAATCAGTACTAGTCCAGATTGTAAGAGTTGATAAATTTTCGAATCCAAATTCTACTCCATGAGTTGAATTTAGATGCTTTATATTTATTTTATCGTTCTCTAATCCTTCAAATACTAAAGCATCTTTTTGGAATTTTTCTTTTGATAATATAAACTTTTGAGAGAAAGTGTATTTTTCTGTATTAGATGATAAAAAACTATTGTTTTTTTCATCTATTTTGTATAAATCACACTCTTTATTTGAAAATTCTAAATAATAATTTTCAAAATTCTTATCTCCATTATAGTTGCAATAAAAAGCTGTATGTCCTCCTATATGATAATACATCTCAATAACTCCATTGTTTTTAACTATATAGTTATGATGTAAAATATCATCTTCCAATACATATTCAACTATTAAAGAAAAGTTATAAGGATACATTTTCTCTATAAATGCACTTGGTTTCAATTCAAATTTCACAGTAGTTTCAGTTTGTTCTAAAATTTCAAAATTTACATCTCTTGCAAAACCATGCTTTGTCATTGGAAGAGTAACTCTTTCATCTTTACCTAAAGTATAATCAATTTTTCCAGTTACAATATTTCCTATAAATGGAAATAGATTAGGTGCACTTTTCTTAAAGCTACCTTCTTTTCCTGGCCAAATATATTCAATATCATTACTTTTATTTTTTATACTTTTAAGTTCAGCACCAAATTTATTTATAAGTATAACTAACTTTTTATTTTCTATTTTTATCATGAGATTATCCCCCTGTGTAAAATTAGTATTGAACTAAATTTGGAAATTGAGAATCTAAAATTTCATCCATGTTAGATGTAAATTCTGCATTCTCCTCGTTCTTCAAGAATTCAACTACATCTCCAGTAATTTCTATTCTCTCAATAACATCTCCTTGTTTTACAGCGTCTACAACTTTTTGATCTGCTTCAGAAACAACTTCTCCAAATATTGTATGCTTATAGTTTAACCATGGAGTTTCTACATGTGTAATGAAGAATTGAGAACCATTTGTATCTGGTCCTGCATTAGCCATTGCTAAGACTCCTTTTTTATCAAAAACTACACCTTCTTGGAATTCATCTATAAAGTTGTATCCTGGTCCACCTGCACCAGTTCCTGTAGGGTCTCCTCCTTGAATCATAAAGTCTTCAAGTACTCTATGGAACTTAATTCCGTTGTAATATTCTCTCATAGCTAAATGAGCGAAGTTTAAAACTGTTACTGGAGCTACTTCAGGGAAAAGAACTAAGTTTATTTCACCTCTTTTTGTAACTATTTTAGCGTTTAATTTAACTTTGTTCATAATTTTTACCTCCATATTTTTTCCTAATATAATTTTTGGTTTTGCAAACATCTTTTTCGAAAGAAAAAATACAATAAATACTGCCAATAAAATTAAAATCTGTCTGAATCCTTTTTCCATTCCTACCTAGTCCTCCATTTTAAAAGCTTCTTTATATGTTTCTAAAAGTTCTTCCTCTGAAATGACCCCATAAATTTCATAAGGCCATTTTGATTCAAACTTTCTTTTTAGTTGATTCATATCTTTTTCTATTAATAGATATTTTTCTTCTATTTCTCTAAGTTTCTCTCTAATCGGTTGTAGCTTATAGATTATATCAAATTGTTCCTCTTCTTGTATAGTATCTTTTAATAAATTTTCTAAATTTTGTTCTTCAGCCGCTAAAACATTATATATTTCTAATATTTTTTCCTTTTTATCTAAAATTCTATTTAAATTGTATTTAAAGAATTTTTTTACAACTGATGCTCCTGAATTATTTTTAAGTAATTCTCTTCTAGAAATATCTTTTTCAATTTTTTCTACTGACAGCTTATTTTTTTCTCTTATTTCTTCTAGCATATTTTGAAAAGCTACAAATTCATCTTCAGACATATTCTCAACTTTCATTTCTAAAAGTGCTCCATATATTCTTTCATATGATGTTATTACTTTTTCTTCTAAAAGTTCAACTCCCGAAAGATCTCCCAACTCTTTTAATTTATCTATTTGTGCTGATGTTATTTTTAGAACTGTTAAAATAACTTCTTGTGCATATGCTCTAAATTTTTCCTTTTCCATCTATTTTTCCTTTCCTCTTTTCATAGATTTTCCAGCTAAAACTCCCATAGAACATGCTGCTTGAATATTGTATCCACCTGTATCACCGTCTACATCAAGTATTTCTCCAACTAGATATAAACCTGGAACTTTTTTGGACTCCATTGTTTTAGAATTAACTTCTTCAAGAGCTACTCCACCTTTAGTTACCATAGCTGTTTCAAAACTTCCTACCTTTGATATTTCCATCTTATTAGATGTTAAAAGTTTAACTAATATTTCTCTCTTTTCTTTTGATAATTGAGCTAGTTTTAAATCTTCTGCTACTTCTGCTGCAGTTAAAATTCTTCTGATAAATCTTTCAGGTAAAAAGTATTGTCCCAATACTTTTTTTACTGTTTTTTTTCCATCTAAATTCATTTCATCTATAATTTCTCTATTTAAGAATTCATAATCTTTACCTATATAATTTATTTCTAAACTAGAACCATTCTCTATATATCTAGAATTATCTAGAATACCTGGACCACTAAAGTTTGTATGAGTTAATAAAACTGCTCCTTTATTTTGAATCACTTTTTTATTATCTTTCCAAATAGTAATTTTAGTATCTTGGAAACTTATTCCTGATAACTCCTCAAACATATAATCTTTTACAAAGATAGGTGCTAAAGCTGGTGCTGGAGGAACTATTTTATGTCCTAACTCTTTTGCCATTATATATCCGTCTCCTGTTGTTCCAACTCCAGGATATGATTTTCCACCTGTAGCTATAGCTACTTTATCACATATATAAGTTTCGTTCTCTGTATTTATTATGAATTCATCGCCATCTTTAGAAATATTTTCAATTTTTACATTATGAACTATTGTAACCTTTAATTTTTCTAACTTCAATTTTAAAAGGTTTACAACATCTAAAGAACTAAATGTTTCTGGAAAATACTTTCCACTTTCTTCAACTAAGATTAAAGGTAATCCATTCTTTTTAAAAAATTCTATAAATTTTTCTGGTGAATATTTATTTAAAGATTCTTTTAAAAATTTACCATTCGCTCCATACTTTTCTAAAAATTCTTTTGTTGCACCTGTATGAGTTAGATTACACTTTCCACTACCTGCAATTAATATTTTATTTCCAATACGTTTGTTTTTTTCTAATAAAGCTACTTTTAAATTGTTTTCTGCTGCTGTAATAGCTGTGAAAATTCCAGCAGGACCTCCACCAACTACTATCAAATCAAAACTATTCATTATCTAGCTCCATAATATTGGTAGTAATGACACTTTATTCCACCGTTGTATAGTTTTCTATTTTTTGTGGCTTTTCTTCCAAAAGCTTTTTCAAATGTTTCAAATGATGTTATTATATAGTAAGACCATTTTGGATATCTCATTAAGAATATATCTCCCATTAGCCCATATAATCTTTCAACTGCATCTTCATCTAAAAGACGATCTCCATAAGGAGGATTTGTTATTATACACCCTTTTTCAATATCGTTTTCTAATTCTAAAAAGTTCATACATTTAAACTCTATCTCTTCATCTACTCCAGCTTTTATTGCATTTAATTTAGCAACCATCAATGTTTCTTCATCTATATCAGAAGCATATATTTTTACTTCTTTATCATAATCTTCTCTAGAAAAAGCTTCATCTCTTAAATCAACCCATAATTGTTCTTCAATAATTGGCCATTTTTCTGATGCAAAGTTTCTATTTACTCCTGGAGCGATATTTCTAGCTATCATAGCACCTTCAATTGCAATAGTTCCTGTTCCACACATTGGATCTAAAAGAGGTCTATCTCCACCTTTCCAACGGCTTAACAGCACTAATGCAGCTGCCATAGTTTCTTTTAAAGGAGCTTCGTTTATTAAGTTTCTATAACCTCTTTTATGTAATCCTTCTCCACTTGTATCAATCATAACTAAGAATATATCATTATGTGCTTGTATTTTAACTCTATAAGCTCCCGCAGTTTCTACAAGGCTATCTGTTTGGTAAGCTACTCTAAGTCTTTCAACTATTGATTTTTTTACTATTCTTTGAATATCTGATTTTGAGAATAATTTACATTTTACTGAACTTACCCAACTTATTGGAAACTCTCCATCTACTGATATTATATTCTCCCATGGTAATCTCTTGATATTTTCAAATAAACTATCAAATGTCAGAGCTTTAAATTCTCCCATTTTTATAAAAACTCTATCTGCACATCTTAAATGTAAATTAGCTTCTACTATATCTTTTTCGTCTCCGTCAAATTCAACTCTACCATTAAAAGTTTCAATATTTTCAAATCCTAATGCACTACATTCATCTTTTACAACACTCTCTAATCCCATTGTTGCTGATGCTATTAATCTGTATTTTTTCATTTATTCGCTCTCCTTTTTTTTAAACAATCTAAATATATAAATTTTATAACTACAAATATTGGAACTCCTAAAAACATTCCAAGAGGACCAAAAAAACTTCCGCATACCATGACTGCAATAATAGTCCAAAAACTACTCATTCCAACTGACTGCTGCATTATTTTAGGCCCTATTACAAAACCGTCTACTGCTTGCCCTAGTGATATAGCTGCAAATAGATATACAACTTTAAACGGCGCTGCTAATAATATTAAAAATGTAGCTATTGCTCCTGCAACTATTGAACCTACATAAGGAATCATATTGCCAACTCCTACCATAACTCCACTTAATAGTGCATATGGAACTTTAGCTATAAACAAAACTAAGAATACTATCAATCCTACAACAGCTGAAGTTAAAACTCTCCCGAGTATATATTTTAAAAATACATCATTTACTCTTCTTATAAAATTAACTCCATATTCAGAGTTTTCTTTTGTTGTAAAAAGTAAAAATATATTTTCTAAAAACTTCATAAAATATTCTTTACTATACATTAGATATAGCGATATAAATACTCCTATGAAGAAATTTAATATACCCACTAGACTTTTTAATACTCCTGCTCCTAAATCAAACGCTAAATTTTTGAAGTTTCCTAAATTAGTTTTTATAAATTTTACTAGATTTTCTTCAATCTCTGCTGGGTTAAAAAAAAGAAGATTTTTAGATTTTAAAAAAACTAACAAGTGTTCTGTATTTGAAGTTAAACTACTAACCATAGTTGGAAACTTTTCTGCTAAATCAGAAATACTAGTTATTATATTCGGTATTACTATTAGAATCAAGCCAATTATAACCGTAAAAACTATTATTAAACTCAATAAAATAGACCAAGCTCTTTTTAATTTGAGTTTATTTTCAAATACTTTAACTAATGGACTTACCAATATAGCTATAAATATAGCATATATAAATGGCTTGATTGAACTTACTAATTCATTTACAATCAATCCAAAAGAGCTATTATACTGAAAAAAAGTTTGTAGTAATACTAATATAAAACCTATAATAAAAATATGTATATGCTCTTTTTTCATTATTTTTTCATCTCCATTAATTTTAAAATTAACTATTTTATTATAAAGTCTACATCATCTAAATTATCACTGACTTTCCCAACTACTTTCACTATAAGTTTATCTGGAACACCAATTATAACCTCTCCTGGTTCATTTATCCATCCTTGTTTTACATTTAACTTTAAGGGAGAGTTTGATGTTGTAACCCTTATTTTCTTATCTTTAATTTTTATATTAACCCCCCCAATATCTGTTGGAACAAAAAAATCTTTTTCGTCAACTTGTAAAGGATAAACGTACTTCAGTTCATTATTTACATATATTTCAGCAGTCGCAGCGTCTACTGTTTTGAATTTTGTGATTTTATACCCCAAAACAGAAAACATTCCTATTAAAACAATATAGATTAGTATATCACCTTTTCTAAAATATCGCTTTTGTTTTTTCACAAATTCACCTACTTTGGTTCTCCTATTTTTTCACCCATATAAACTTTAGTTTCTATTCCTTTTTTACTATTTTCTAAAATATCTATATCAAATTTTATTTTATTCTTTTGAAATAATAAAACACAAGATGATCCACCAAAAAAGAAGTACCCTTTTTCATCTCCTTTTTTTACAAAAGTATCAGCTTTATAAGTTTGCTTTATTCCTCCAACCATAGTTGCTCCAACTTCACTTAAAACAACATCTCCAAAATCTTCTGTTTTAAGAATTGAAACCTCTCTTTTGTTTTCACAATAAACTCTAAAGTTTTTCTTAATTGCATAAGGAGAAACTGAATAATAATAACCATCTATCAACTTAGATTTACTTATATATCCATCTGCTGGAAAATGAAATCTATGATAATCAACTGGTGCTAATCTAATTACAAGAAATGTTCCTCCTATAAACTTTTTAGCGTCTTCTTCATCCATTAAAAATTCTTCTAATGTGAATTCATCTCCTTTTAAAAAAAATTTAGTTGTGTCTTTTAAATTATCAAAAACTAAAATTTTTCCATCCGCTGGTGAAACAAATGAATTTTTATTAATATCAATTTTTCTAGCATCAGCTTTTAGTTCTCTTATAAAAAAGTCATTAAACGATGTAAATTCTTCTATTTTTTTTTTAGATTCATTCATGTCTATATTATTTTCTTGAACAAATGGCTTTATTTTATTTTTCGATACTAATTCAGACATCTTTTTTCCATAATAATCTGTTAAAAACTTTTTTCTAACAACTAAATTCAAAGGTAATTTTCCTAATGGATTATAATATAAAAACTTTAAAAAAACTTCTCCAGGAGGTTTTTCTGTCTTTAATTCTCCGTTTTTTCTCTCAATATAATTAATTTTATCAAATTTCATACACTTACTCCTTTTATATCTTGATGTTTTGTTGTATAATACATATAGTAAAAATTCTGGAGGTTACAATGAAAAAAATAGCATTAATCGCTCATGATAATATGAAGCCCGAAATTGTTAGTTTTGCACAAAGACATGAGCATATTCTTGCAAAATACCCACTTGTTTCAACTGGTACAACTGGCCTTAGAATCATGGAGGCTACTAATTTAGAAATTTTTCGCTTTAAATCTGGACCTATTGGTGGTGATCAACAAATAGGAGCAGAAGTTGCTGTTGATAATATTGCAGCTATTTTATTTTTTAGAGATCCATTAACTTCTCAGCCCCACGAACCTGATATTACAGCTCTTATAAGAATTGCAGATGTTCACAAAGTTCCCATTGCAACAAATTTAGCTACAGCAGAACTTTTGATTTTAGGATTAAATAAATAATCACAATAATAGGCTGACTTATGCCAGCCTATTATTAAACTATTTGACTTTTTATCTCTTTTATCAAATTATATTTCAATTCTAAAAGATCTTTTGATAAATCAACTTTATATTGGTGTGGATTTTCCAACCTTTTTCTTTCATCTGAAACCTTCGCCAAAGAATCTAAATAATATTGTCTCGAACCCATAACATTTTGCAATGTTAAAGCTTCTTCTTTTATAACTCCATTTTTTACAAACTCATTAGTTATTTTTCTATAACTATATTTTCCTGTTACTAATAAACTTGTTTTAAATTCATATTTTTCATCTCTTATAAGTATATTTTCTACATTTAATAACTTTTCTTTATCAATATCATTTTCTACAAGTGTTAGCAAATCTGCATAAGCGAACCCTTCTTCGTCATATATTCTATAAACTTCTTTAAATCCAGGATTTGATATTTTTATTACATCTTCTGAAAGTTTTATGACTGGTTTTTTTTCTATTTGTACAATTTTATAAACTCCTCCAAAACATGGATTTGATTTACTTACAGCTATTGCATCTCCAACACCAAAAATATCGACTGCTGCTTCTTGTTCTTTTAAAGATTTTATTAAAGACTCATTTAATGAGTTTGTTAAAAATATTTTTGCTTTTTTAAACCCTGCTGCATCTAAAGCTTTTCTACATTTTTTTGATAAATATGCTAAATCTCCAGAATCAATTCTTATTCCATAATTCCCTGGATACGAATCATCTATTGCATTATCTTTAAAACTTTGAATTGCATTTTTCAAACCTATTCCTAAAGTATTATAGGTATCTATTAATAAAATTAATGTATTTGCTTTTCTCTCACGTCTATGTTTAATAAATATATCAAATGCTTCTTTTTCTGCTATTGATCCTACTCCAAAAGCTTGAATATACGAATGAGCCATTGTTCCTACACTCGGAATTCCATATTTATACTCTGTCATCATATTTGAATGTGATAAACATCCACCTATAATTGAAGCTTTCGTTCCCGCTACAGCACTATCAAACCCATGAGCTCTTCTGCTTCCGAAAGATGTTACTGGTATAGGATATGCAGCTCTTGTTACTCTTGATGCTTTTGTAGCAATTGCTAGTTGCATATTCATTAAATTTAGAATCGGTGTTTCTAAAATTTTCGCTTCAATTAACGGTGCTTTAATTGTAATTATCGGCTCATTTGGATATACAATCTCCCCATCTCTCATGGCATATAGATTACCTGTAAATTTCATTTTAACAAGGTATTCTAAAAGATGTTCTTCTTCTATTATTTTAGAAAAATACTCTCTTTTTTCTTCTTCACTTGTTTTGTTTAAAATGTTAATTAATTCAATAACTTCTTGAACTCCTGAAACAACTGCAAATCCACCATCTTCTGTTTTTCTAAAATACATATCAAATACAGCTTCTTTTTCTTGCATATTCTCCATTAAAAATATATCACTCTCAGTATATTGATATCTATCTGAATTGATAACCTTTGCAAAATCTGTTAAAATTCTTTCTCTCCCCATTTTTACCTCTTTTTAAATTGTTTATTTTTAATTTTTTCTTCATAATTATATCATTTTTATGATATAATTACCAATAAAAATACAAAAGGGGGGCTTCATGAGAGCCGTTATACAAAGAGTTAAACATGCAAGTGTTAGTGTAGATAATGAAATTGTTGGAAAAATAAACCATGGATTTCTAATTTTATTAGGTGTTACTCATTCTGATACTGAAAAAGATGTTGAATGGTTAGCTAAGAAAATTACAGATTTAAGAGTTTTTAATGATGCTGATGATAAAATGAATTTAGGATTAAAAGATGTTGAAGGTGAACTTCTTGTTATATCACAATTTACTCTTTATGGAAATTGTATTAAAGGACGTCGTCCTGCATTTATAGATGCTGCTAAACCAGATGTTGCAACCGTACTTTATGAAAAGTTTTTAAAAAAATGTAATGATTTAGGATTTAAAACTGAAGCTGGAATTTTCGGTGCTGATATGAAAGTTGAGTTATTAAATGATGGACCTGTAACTTTAATAATTGATACTGTAGATCTTAAAAAATAACAAAAAAAGTGAAGACAAAACATCTTCACTTTTTTTGTTATTTTTTTATATTTTTACTATTACTCTTCCTATGTTTGTTCCTAATAAAACATTTTCTATTTTTTGATTAAGACCATCTAAATTTATTTCAGTTACAATCTCGTCTATATTTTCAATTTTCCATTCTTCAGCTAATTTTCTCCATAGAATTTCTCTTTCTTCTAGAGTAATCTCAACAGAATCAACTCCATAAAGAGTAATTCCTCTTAATATAAACGGAAATACTGAAGACTCAAATGAAGCTCCTGCTGCATTTCCACAAGCTGTTACTACCCCGTTATACTTCAATGATTTTATTACTGTTGATAAAATATTTCCGCCAACTGTATCTATAGCACCTGCATAAACTCCTCTTAACATCGGTCTTGAAGTATCATTAAATTCCTCTCTTTTTATAACTCTTTTTGCTCCTATTTTTATCAAATATTTATCTTCTGATTTTCCTGTAATTGCTACAACATCATAACCTAACTTTTTAAGTATTTTAATTGCAACAGATCCAACTCCACCAGTTGATCCAGTAACTAAAATCTCTCCGTCCTCTGGTTTAACCAAGCCTTTTACAACTAGCTTATAAACTGAAATAGCTGCAGTTAAACCCGCTGTTCCGTAAATCATACTTTCTTTTAATGTCATCTTTTCTGGTAATTTTATAACCCATGCCGCAGGAACCTTTATATACTCTTGGTATCCGCCAGATGTATTCATTCCAAAATCAAATCCTGTAACAATAACTTTATCTCCAGGTTTAAAACTTAAATTTTTACTTTCAACAACAACTCCTGCTGCATCTATTCCTGGTGTATGAGGATAGTTTTTTGTAACTCCTCTATTTCCAGAAGAAGATAATGCATCCTTATAATTTAAAGAACTATATTCAACTTTTATTAAAACTTCATATTCTGGTAAATCTACAACATCTTTTTCAATTATACTTCTATTAAATTTCCCATCTTTCTCTGTTACTAAAAATGATTTGAATTTCATATTTTTCCCTCCATACTTTTCTTTATATTTTATACTATACCATTTACCCTAAGGTTAATGTCAATTATTTTTTTCTTGTTTCTGAGTTCAAAAAAGCATATAATTATTTTAATTCAAAATATTTAAATACAAAGGTAGGTCTAACTGTGGAAATTAAAGAAATTAGAAAAAATGCAAAGGAAAGAATGAAAAATATTTGTATACTATGCTCAGAGTGTAATGGCCGTTGGTGTGCTGGTAAAGTTCCTGGAATGGGTGGAGCTGGTACTGGTGGAAGTTTTCAAAGAACATACGAAAAACTTAAAGAGGTTAAAGTTACTTTGAGAACTCTACACAGCGTTTATGAACCAAATTTGAATTGTAATCTATTTGGTGAAGAGTTGTCTTTTCCTGCTTTTGTCGCTCCCATCACAGGAACTCAATTTAATATGGGTGGATATGTAAACGATTCTGAATATTCAAATGATGTTGTTTTAGGAGCTATTGAAGCTGGAACTATTGCTATGATTGGTGATACTGGTGATCCAAAATGTTTTAGTGCTGGAATAGAAGCTATTAAATCTGCAAATGGAAAAGGAATTGCAATTATAAAACCACGAGAAAACTTTGAAATAATAAAACGAATTAAAATTGCCGAAGCTGCGGGTGCAATAGCTGTTGGAGTTGATGTAGATGGTGCTGGTTTAGTTACTATGAAACTTTTTAATCAACCTGTCGGTCCTAAATCTTTAGATGACTTAAAAGAAATTATCTCTTCAACAAAATTACCTTTTATTATAAAAGGTGTTTTAAGTGTGGATGAAGCTAAACTTTGTGTTGATGCTGGTGCATCAGCAATTGTTGTTTCAAATCATGGTGGAAGATGCTTAAATGAAACTTACGCCCCTGCTGAAGTTCTAAAAGATATCTCAGAAGCAGTTGGAGATAAAATTATAATTTTAGCTGACGGTGGTATTAGGGAAGGTGTTGATATTTTAAAATATTTAGCTCTTGGGGCTAAAGCTGTTTTAATTGGTAGACCCATTATTTGGGGATCTATTGGTGGTAGACAAGAGGGAGTAAAAATTACTTTAGACACTCTTAAAAATCAGCTTTTTCAAAGTATGATTCTTACTGGAGCTAAAGATGTTAAAGATTCTAAAAAATTATCTTGCATTTTATACACTAAATAGGTATAATTTATAAAAAGAGTTATGGAGGTTTATTTTATGGAAAGAAAAAATGTTATTACGTTTGCTGGAAGTCCGTTAACATTAGTTGGAAAAGAGATTTTAGTTGGAGATTTAGCTCCTAACTTTACTGTTAGTAAAACTGATTTATCACCTCTTTCTTTAGCAGAATTAAAAGGAAAAACAATCGTTATTTCTGCTATGCCATCTGTTGACACTTCTGTTTGTGAATTACAAACAATAAGATTTAACAAAGAAGCTGCCAAATTAGAAAATGTTGTTATTTTAACAGTATCAATGGATTTACCTTTTGCTTTAAGTAGATTCTGTGGTGCTAAAGACATAAAAAATGCTATAACTACATCTGATTACAAAGATAGAGAGTTTTCACATAACTATGGATTATATATAAAAGAGTTAGCTTTAGTTTCTAGAGCTGTTATCATAATTGATAAAGATGGAAAAATTGCGTATACAGAATATTTAAAAGAGATTACTGACGAACCTAAATATGATTTAGCAATTGACGCTTTAAAAAAATTATAAAAAAATTACCCCTAAATTTTTTAGGGGTAATTTTTTTATATGAATAAAGTTTGTAATATTTCAATTAAAGAAACTATTATAACTCCTACTATAAAGTTAAGTGTATAGCTTCTATATTTATTTAAGACTATATTTATAGCTTTTGAAACTACAACTAAACCTATTCCTGTGCCTGCTGAAAAAAATATTAAAGGAATTATTGTAAATCCTTTAATATAACTTAAGATATTGTAATACTCACCCAACACTATTAAAAGTAATGATCCTGAAATACCTGGAATTACCATGGCTCCTGCAGCAATCAGACCACAAAAAAATAATTTTGCACCATATCCAAGTGTAAATACCATTTCTGAAGTTCTAACTATTTCTTCTCCTGCTAATATTTTGGTTAAAAACATAAATAACACTGTAAAAGTAACTCCTGATGAAAAAGCTATTAAATTATTTCTTTTAAAAAATTTTTCTCCTTTTAATATTACTGGAATTGAAGGTATTATTAAAAATAAAAATCCTATCGTTGTTCCTTTTGGATATAATTCAAAAACTTTAGATATAATCCCTGCAAAAGATAATATACCTATTACTGCTCCTGCTCCTATTTGAGATAAAAATTTAGCATACTCTATTTTTTTTTTCACTGGTGCTGTTAAGAAATTTCCTACAGCTTCTGTTAACTGGTCATAAACATTTAATACTACAGCTAATGTCCCTCCTGAAACTCCTGGTAAAACATTTGCAACTCCAATCACAATTCCTTTTAAAAAATTAATTAACATAACTTTCTCCTATTATTCTTTTATCAACTCTGCAGCAACTAAAAAATCCCCATTTATATATATCTCTACAAAATTTTTTTGAAACTCATTATAAAAAACATCTGCTATATAACTTTCATAGTCTTTTAAAATTGAATTATTATACTGATTATTCTTTACTATTACTCCATTTTTATAAATCTTTCTTTTATATTTAGAAATGAAATATAAAAGTTTATTTAAATTATCTGCATTTAAACTTTCACCTCTATTTTCATCTATAAAAAAATATCTTTTTAAAAATATAGATACTTCAATTTTTGTTTTTGGTTTCTTGTATTGAAATTCTTTTAATACATCAATTTCAATATATTTTAAAAAATCTAATATATTTTGATCTAACTCCTCTTGTATTAAATCAATTTTTGTTTTAAAGTAAATTTCTTTTAATAAATTTTTTGATACTCCTTCTACATTATTATCTAAAGATATATTCCTAGGGTATTCTCCTTCTATTATAATACTTTCTCTTATAAAATTAAATAATTTTTTTAAGTTTCTTTTTTTTTCTTCAAATAAAAAATTTATAATTTTATAATTTTCTTTATTATAAAATATAGTTAAATAAAAAATTTCATTTTTATTATTAAAAAAAGGTAATGGTAGTATTTTTTGAATAATTCCATATTCAAAAATTTTATCTTTTTTTAGTGATTTTATTGCTCCAAGTTTTATACTTTCATCTAAATTATTAACTATTCTAAAAAAAGTTGGATAACTTATCATATTATTATACGATAATGTCGTTGTTTTCGCTTTTTCATATAGTTTTGTTATTGGTAAATTATTATAATCATTATAGAGTTCTTTTAAATATTGTAGTGTGTCTTTGTTTACTTTTTTAAAAGTATTTTTATCCACTCGTGTTTTTTTTATAAGGCCATTCTCTCCTGACTCTTTATATTGACTAACCCATCTTTTTAGAGTTGCATAGGATATATTACTTTCTTTTTCTATATCCCGAAGCTTTTTTTCTCTATTAAGAAAAGGTTCTATTATGTTATATTTTTTATCTTTTTTATCTTTTTTATCTTTCTCCAAAGAATAACTCACCCCCTTTTAAAGTTTTTTGTTAAATTATAACACAAATAATGCGTAAAAAAAAGGCTCATTTATTTCGATAATTTCCTTGACTTTTTTTAGAATAAAATGTATTCTCTTAGTGAAGAAACTATTTTTTATTACTATATTTTATTATGGAGGGTTTATGAAAATATTTGCTGAAGTTCAAAAAATCGGTAAAGCATTGATGACACCAGTTGCAATTTTACCTGCCGCTGGAATTTTCCTTGCTGCTGGAAACAAATTAGGGTTCCCTTTAATGGAACAAGCTGGAGGAGTTATCTTTGGTAACTTACCATTACTATTTGCTGTTGGAGCTGCCATCGGTCTTGTTGGTGGAGATGGAATTGCTGCACTTGCTGCTATTGTTGCTCTTTTAATTATGAATACAACTATGGGAAATCTTACAAATGCCGCTGCTGGTTTAGCTGCTCATGATCCACGTTTTGCTGAAGTTCTAGGAATTCCGACTCTTCAAACTGGAGTTTTTGGTGGATTAATAGCTGGTATAATCGCTGCAGTTTGTTATAAAAAATTCTATAAAACAGAATTGCCTGCTTTTTTAGGATTCTTTGCTGGAAAAAGACTTGTTCCTATTATGACTGCTATTGTTGCATTCTTAGTAGGTTTAGCAATGCCATATATTTGGCAACCAGTTCAAGCTGGACTTGCTCAACTTTCTTTCTTAGCTAACGAAACTAACACTAATATTTCTACTTTATTATTTGGTATTACAGAAAGAGCATTAATCCCATTTGGATTACATCACATTTTCTACTCACCATTCTGGTTCCAATTTGGTGAATATACTAATGCTGCAGGACAAGTTGTTAATGGTGACCAAGCAATCTGGTTTGCAATGTTTAAAGACGGAGTGAAATCATTCAATTCAGATACTTATTCTGGAGCTGCTAAATTTATGACTGGTAAGTTCCCATTCATGATGTTTGGATTACCTGCTGCTGCTCTTGCTATGTATCATGAAGCTAAATCAGAAAATAAAAAAATGGTAGCTGGACTTTTATTATCTGCTGCTCTTACTTCATTCTTAACAGGAATAACTGAACCTTTAGAGTTCTCATTTATCTTTGTTGCACCTATTCTTTATGGAATTCACTGTTTATTCGCTGGTTTATCATTCATGTTAATGAATATATTCCAAGTTAGAATTGGTATGACATTCTCTGGTGGAGTTTTAGATTATATTATGTTTGGTGTTTTACCTGGAACTGAAGGATTTAAAACTAACTGGCCTATGGTTATAGTTGTTGGTGCTGGTTTAGCTGTTATCTATTACTTCGGATTCAGATTCTTTATTAGAAAGTTTAACTTAATGACTCCTGGTAGAGAAGACATGATTACTGATGATCAACCTAAAGCTGAAGGAAGTGAATTAGCTGCTTTAGTTTTAACGGCTCTTGGTGGTAAAGAAAATGTAATTTCTGTTGATGCTTGTATCACAAGATTAAGACTTGAAGTAAAAGATTCTTCAATTGTTAATGATGCTGAGTTAAAGAGATTAGGTGCTTCTGGAGTTTTAAAAGTTGGAAAAAATGGAGTTCAAGCAATTTTTGGTGCAAAAGCACAATTTATTGCTAATGATATAAAATCAATCTAATATAAATACAGAGGAGGAGCTTAAACGAGCTCCTCCTCTATATTTATATCCATAACAGTACTAAAATACTTATCTATTTCATCTTGAGTTTTATCATCATAAGTTTTCAATTGTTGTTTTACTAAACTTACCAAATATTCTATTTCATTTCGATTTTCTGGATAATAGAGAGGACATTCTTTTAACGGTGTTGAATAAAACTCTAAGTTTTTACCTTTCTTTTTTCCTATATAATTAAACCAATGAAAAAATACTTTTGAATTTAAATAACCCAAAATATAAAAAAGATTTATCGTTTCTATTTTTGCTGTTAAATAATAGACATCAGCACTACTGTAAAAAGGTCTTTCTGTATATCCGAAATTATTAGTTTTACAACGCTGTCTTACTACTATTTTAGGTTTTAGAAATATTTCCTCGTCTCTCGCCCATTGTAATTCCCACCAATTAATTCTATTTTTCATAACTTCTCTTCTTAAAGAAAGTTTGTTTTTATATTCTAATAAATAATTCATTAAGTTTTCATCAATTTTTGATTTTCCATTTAAGTATATTATCCAAAAAGGGGGAGTTTTAGATACTTCATATTTCCCAATGTCTTTATTCTTATAGAATGGTCTTAAATATTCTTTGAATTCCTCTCTGTAACTTTCAAATACAAAAACTTTATCTGCTCCACTTACTATACCTTGATTAACATTAACTAATTCTCCTAGTATTGAGTTACTTTTTTCTCTAATTTTTTCTATGCTTTTTTTACAAAAAGGTGGTATTAGTGCTATATTGTTGTGTTCTTTTGTAAATATATTTTCTTGTTCAATTAAATATTCTAAATCATCATCTTTTATAGAGACAATATTTTTATTTTTACATTTTTGCCAATAAAACAAAACATTATGCTGACCAATTGCATTTTTAAAAATTGAATGATTATAATTCTCTATTCTAAAAAATTCTCCTTCTGCCTTTAACTTATTTCTTAGCCCTTCTGCACTATCAGCTTTTAACCAATAGTTTGTAGTTAAATAAGCAAGTATTCCACCTTCTTTCAATATATCCATTCCTTTTTCAATAAAAAAATAAAAATAATCCATTTTAGGCTTATAATACTTCTTTCCAAAATCTGTTTCTTTTATTGTTTGAAAAATTTCTTTATGATTTTTTTCTCCTAAATATGGAGGGTTTCCAATAACTATATCATATTTTCCATTTATATCTTCATATAGCGAATCACACTCTTTTAAATTAAGAACACCTTCTATATCATATTTAAAAAAGAGAGTAGCTGCTCTCTTTTTTAAAGTTTCTAGTGCTTTTGAATCTATATCATATCCTGTTAGCCAACCTTCACTATATATATATTCACCAAATACTTCTTTCGAAATCTTTAATAATTCTTCTAATAATGCCAGTAATAAATTACCAGAACCACAAGATATATCTATTATTTTAAGATTCAAAATTTCTTCTTTAGAATTATTTTCTAGATATTTGTTTAAAGCTGTTTTTCCTAAACTAATTGCATACTTTTCTGGAGTATATATTTTATAATTATATTCCAATGACTCCCCTCCCTAAAAGCTTTAAATTTCCAGCAGGCTCTATTAATATAAAGCCATCTCTATACAAATCTAAAATTGCCAAAAATATATACACCAAATGAGTTCTATTTTCTGCTCTCATAAACAGTTCAACTATTGTTTTTTCCGTTGAATACAAAACAACTTTTATTCTATCCATCTCTTCTTTTAACGAATATCTTTTTTCAATTTCAATTTCTAAAAATTCTTCATCTTTAGGAAGATATTTAACATAACTATTAAATACATCTTGAAGCTTTAATGTTGTTAAATCAAACTCGTTTGGAATATTTTTAGTTATCTTTCTTCCCTCTCCTCTTGTATAAGCTATATTATATTCACACTCTATAGTTGATATCACAGAAGCAACTTCTTTAAATATTTTATAATCTTCTAATCTTCTTTTTAAATCTTTCTCTTTTTCTTCTTCTTTATTTACATTTAAAATAGATACTGCCTTTATCTCTAGGAGCTCTGATGCAATTTCTAAAAATTCAACTTTTATGCCCAGATTATCAGTTTGTGCTTTTTGAATAAACTGAAGGTATTCATCTATAATTTGTGAAATTTTAATTTCCGATATTTTCATTTTTTTCTTTTCTACAAGATGTAACAGAAGATCTAAAGGACCCTCAAAATTATCTATCTTTAATACTATCTCCATTATCTATTACCCTAACCTTAGCTCTCCAATTAAGAACATCTTTTTTTATTGTTTCTTTCAATTCATCCATTGAATTAAATTTTTTTTCATCTCTTAAAAACTGAACTAAAGAAACATAAATTTTCTTTCCATATATATCTTTATCAAAATCTAATATATGTACTTCTATGCTTCTTTCATCAGGTTTTAGAGTTGGATTTTTACCTATATTTATAACTGCATCTCTATAATGATTTTCATCTTCCACTCTTACCTTACCACCATATATTCCAAATGGAGGATAAACTTTATTTAAAATTTTCAAATTAGCTGTTGGAAACCCCATAAGTCTTCCAAGTTTTCTTCCGTGAACTACTTCTCCAATTATCAAGAAAGGTTGTCCTAAACACCTATTTGCTATATCTAAATTCCCCAATATAAGCATTTTTCTTATAAATGTAGAACTTATTACTTTATCTTCAAGTTTTATTGGATCTATTATATTTGTATTGATATCTAATTTTTTTCCTAATTCTTTTAAACTTTGAATACTTCCTTTCCCATCTTTTCCAAATGAAAAATTAAATCCTACATAAATTTCTTTCGTTTTTAAAATATTCTTCAAAACTTCTTGAACAAATCTATCAGGAGTCATACTTGAAAACTCTTTTGTAAAAGGTTGAAGGATTAAATAATCTACATTTAATGATTCTACTATATGTATTTTCTCTTCTAAAGAACTAATCAATTTAGGAGCTTTTAAATTAGCTGTTATCTCCATTGGATGATTCAAAAAAGTAAACACAACTGATTTACCCCCTATTTTTTTAGCTTTTTTTACAGCTTCAGATATAAGTTCTCTATGCCCTAGATGAATTCCATCAAAAGCTCCTATAGCCACGCAAATATTTTCAAACTTCTCTTTAGTTAATAAAATATCATCTATTATCTTCATCCCACGCCCCTTATGCTTCTCTTTCTTTTTCTACAAGTTCGTTGTGTGTATCTTCTAATCTTCTAAATCTGTTTCTAATGCCTGACTTAGATATTCCAATCATCTCTCCTAATTCCTGTAAAGATGCTTCTGGATTTTCTAGTCTTAAAAATGCAATCTCTTCTAAAACAGGAGTCAGGTTATTTAAACCCATCATTTTACCAATTACATTTATCATCTTTATCTGCTTTCTAGCTGTATCTAGAGTTTTTGTTTCATTTGCAACTTCCCAATTCATCTCTCTGAATAGCAATAGGTAAGGTTTTGACATTATCTCCACCTTTTCCCCTGCTCCACACCGTGCATGCGACTTTCACCGCACACGGCGCTCCATCATAATTTCAAATTAAAACAATCTTAAAATTATTGACTTGGGGCTATCCGTCCACCACTTATTATCATG
>NZ_JBOFMZ010000067.1:0-9734 GCF_051658645.1 Cetobacterium sp. | reverse complement strand
ACAGAATAGAGCCACCAACTATAGGTAAATCAGCGTTAGAACCGATACAGTAGTGTGGGAAAAGCTCTACAAACTCTAAAAGTTTACTGAAAGTAGGCATACCCATCTTCATAGGCTTATGTTCTTCGCAGAAAACTATAGAGTGCTCGTTGTAGTATACGTATGGTGAAAATTGTAGATGCCAGTTTTCACCTTGTAATTTTATTGGAATAACTCTATGAGTGCTTCTTCCAGGGTGATTTAATCGTCCAGCGTATCCAACATTATCTAAGCATAACAAGCAACTTGGATAGCTAGATTTTGGCATCAATTTTTCTCGAGCGATATCTTTTGGATCTTTTTCTGGTTTTGCTAAGTTAATAGTGATTTCTAAATTTCCATACTCGGTTTTAGAAAACCAATGAAGATTTTTACCTATACTGAGAGATTTTATATAATCTGTAGCCTTTGAAAAGTTATAGTAGTTTAAAGTTGCAAGCTCTGGTGATTTATCAAAATCAGCTTTAAAACGGTCTATAACCGTTTTAGGTCTAGGAGTTATACAATTCATAAGTGCAGTTTCTAAAAGATCTTTTTCAGCTTTAGAATCACCGATAAGATTGTTTGAAACAGCCCAGTTACAAAAATCTAAGAGTATAACTGAGAGATTTCTACCGCTTTTAGGTTTTTCATTTTTCCAAGAGTCTAATTTTAATAAATTTAAAATTAAATTTCTAGAATAGATTAACTCATCGTTGTCGATTAGGGATTTTTCTAAACCATAGTTTAAAAGTTCAATTATAATTGAGTTTATCATTAATAGTCACCTAACTTTTTCGCGCCATCTCCAGGGTTACCAATGTAAAATGTTGCCTTTAATCCAGTTGTGTCAAAATACTTTTTACCTACATTCGTTATAAAACTATCTAGCTTATCATTTTGAACTAAACTAACAGTACATCCACCAAATCCAGCTCCAGTCATTCTACTACCAATTGTTCCAGGTTCTGTCCATGCAGCTTCTACTAAGCTATCTAGCTCGAATCCAGTTACTTCGTAGTCGTTTTTTAAAGATAAGTGTGAAGCGTTCATAAGTTTTCCAAAAGCTTCGATATCTCCACTTTTTAAAGATTTCATAGCTTCTAAAACACGTAGATTTTCAGATACAGCATGTCTAACTCTAGGAATAGCTTCTTCTGACTTTATGCTGTGCTTCATACTTTCGAAAGTTTCAGAATCCATATCACAAAGTGAGTTTATTTTTAATCCAGCAGCTTTTAAATCTTCTAAAGCAGCTTCACAAGATGCTCTTCTTTCGTTGTATTTAGATTCTCCTAAACCTCTTCTTTTATTAGTGTTAGCTATAACAATAGATGCATCTTTTAAAACGAACGGAGCATAAGCGTACTCTAAAGTTTCACAATCTAAAAGTATAGCATGATCTTTTTTACCCATACCAATTGCAAATTGATCCATAATTCCACAGTTTACTCCAATAAACTCATTTTCTGTTTTTTGACTTAGTTTTACCATATCGATCATACTAATATTTAAATTGAATAGGTTTTTCAAAATTACAGTTGTCAATACTTCTATAGAAGCAGAAGATGACAATCCAGCTCCGTTTGGTATGTTTCCAAAGAATAAAACATCAAATCCAGAGTCTATTCGGTATCCTGCATCTAAGAAAGTTTTTATAATTCCTTTTGGATAGTTTGCCCAATCATCTTTTTCTGTGTTTTTTAATAAGTCTAAATTAAACTCTATTATTCCTAAATCTTTAAAATTTTCAGAATACATTCTAAAAACTTTATCGTCTCTTTTCTTTAAAACAGCATAAGTTCCAAAATCTAATGCTGTAGGAAAAACTTTTCCTCCGTTGTAATCTATATGTTCACCGATTAAATTTACTCTTCCAGGAGCAAAATATACCTCGGTTTTAGCGTCTATATCCTTATTAAATTCTTTTTTAAAGTTTTTTACTAAGTTATTTATAAGTTCCATAATTCAAATTCTCCTTTAATCGCTTTTTATTAGAATTAATTTGAGTATACTGTAAAATGTATATATTTTAAAGCTAAAATATGAATTTAGAACAAAGTTAATTAAAAAAGTAAAAAAAGTACTCTAAAATACATTGACTTCAGATATATTAAAGATGTATTATTAAAGTAACGAGTTTTTGGGGGGAATATGGAATTTACAGCATCGCAGTTAAGAATATTAGAGATAATAAAAAATAAAGATAAAATATCTAGAAAAAAAATAGCAGAGTCGTTAAAGTTAACACCAGCTGCTATAACAAAATCAATAGATCCACTTTTAAATTGTGGAGTTGTATTAGAAGCGTCACCGAGAGAGTCTACAGGTGGAAGAAGAGCTATAGATTTAACATTAAACAAACATTGGGTAGGAAAAATTTTAGGAATATCAATTACTCCATCTTCAATTGTAGTATCTGTAGGAGATATAACAGGTGAAATATTTAAAACAAAAATTTATCAAATAAAAGGTGATGAAGAGCTAAGTTGTTATCTAGAAGAGATAATAGAAAAAGAGTTAAAATTAGAAAAAGCAATTCAGGTTATATCTATGGCTATAACTGGACTTATAAATTCAGAAAAAGGAGTTATAGTATTTTCACCTCACTACAACAGAAAAAAAATAGATATAAGAGAAAGTATAGAGCGTAAATTTAAAATTCAGGTTTTAGTAGAAAATGACGTAAGAGCTATGGCACTAACAGAAAAGTATTTTGGTGCTGCACAAAACAGTGATAACTATGTTGTGCTTAATGTTTCAGAGGGAATTGGTAGCTCTATTTTTATAAATAACACCTTACTTTCTGGACATGGATTTATATCTGGTGAGATAGGACACGTTGTTATGGATAGAAGTAGTTTAAGAAGATGTTCTTGTGGTAAAAGAGGATGCTTAGAAGCAGAAGCTTCAAATACAGCAATTATAAATAGACTCGTATCTACAATAAAGCTAAACAACTATAGCGTATTAAAAGAACGTTTAAATTCAAAAGGTAGTATAAATATAGCTCATGTTTTACGGGCGGTAAAAGAGCGTGATTTTTTGAGTACAAAGGTGAGTACAGAGGCTATGGTTATAATTGCTCATAGTATTGATATGATTATATCACTCATAAATCCAGAAAGAATAATATTGATAGGAGAGTTGTTCGGTGAGCCTCTATTGCTTAGTACTTTAAAATTAGAGCTTCAAAAAGTAACTTTAGAAGAGCAAAAATACGAATTGATTGTTTCGAATATGTTAAACAGTATGCATAGTTATAATCCAATAGCGGTTGTAAGATATAATTTGTTTCAAAAAATATCGGGAGAGGTGAATTGTGAAAATAGATTCTAGAGAGTTTGGGAAAACTAAAGCAGGAGAATCAGTACAGCTTTATACTTTTAAAAATGACAGTATAGAGTTAGAGATTATAAATTATGGTGGAATAATAAAGTCGCTTAAAACAAAAGATAAAAATGGAAACTTTCAAAACATAGTTTTAGGTTATGACACTTTAGAGGATTATACCGCTGATCAATTTTATTATGGCTGTATAACAGGAAGAGTTGCTGGAAGAATTAAAGATGGGATATTAAAAGTGAACTCTGATGTCTATATTTTAGAAAAGAATAACGGTAATAATAACCTTCATGGTGGAATAAATAGTTTAAATAAAAAGGTTTGGGAAAGTAGCGTAGAAGTAATAGGCTCAAGAGCGGTTTTAACTTTAAGTTATAAAAGTCCTCATTTAGAAAACGGATTTCCTGGAACTGTAGATTTCACTGTTCTTTATACTTTAGAGGCGAATACTTTAACGATAGAGTATTTTGGTAAAAGTGATAAAGCAACATATATAAATTTAACAAATCACAGCTATTTTAATTTAAGTGGTGACGCATCTAAAAGCATAAAATCAAGCTGTTTAAAAGTAAATTCATCGGGTTATGGAGCGATAGATAAAAACTCTATTCCTGTCAAGTTGGAGAGAGAGTGCAACTTTTTAAAATTTGGTGTTTTCCAAAACTTAAGTGAAATTTTAAATTCTGATGCTGAACAGTTGAAACTTGCTGGAGGGGGAGTTGATCATCCTTTTAGAATGTCAAAATCAGAAGAGTTTGATATTGTTTTTAAAGATATAACTTCAGGAAGAGTTATGAAAATTTCTAGCACTGAACCTGCTGCGGTTATATATACAGGTAATTTTTTAGAAAAAAAGCACTCGGGAATATGTTTTGAGATGCAAGATTATCCAGACGTATTTAATTTTAAAAGTGATGCTGTAAAAATTTATGATAGTCTAAACCTTTATAGTACTAAAACAAAGATACTTTTCGAGCTAATGTAAATTTATTGTAAAAAAAGTGTTTAATTATAATTAAAAAGGTTGTTTTTTGAATCAAATTGGTATATAATAACCTCAGATTTAGTAATTAATAGGAGGCGAAATTAATATGGCAGAAGTAGTACTTAAAAAAGTTGAGAAACAGTATCCGAATGGATTTAAAGCAGTGCACGGAATTGATTTGAAAATTGAAGATGGAGAGTTTATGGTTTTTGTAGGACCTTCAGGTTGTGCAAAATCAACAACATTAAGAATGGTTGCAGGTTTAGAAGAAATCACAGGTGGAGAAATTTTTATAGGAAACAAGCTTGTTAATGACTTGCCTCCTAAAGATAGAGGAATTGCAATGGTTTTCCAAAACTATGCACTTTACCCACATATGACAGTTTATGATAATATGGCATTTGGATTAAAAATGGCTAAAGTTCCTAAAGATGAAATTGATAAAAGAGTAAAATCAGCAGCTGAAAAGTTAGAAATAACAGATTTGTTAAGCAGAAAGCCAAAAGAGATGTCTGGAGGACAAAGACAAAGGGTTGCTGTAGGAAGAGCTATTGTTAGAAAACCAGAAGTGTTCTTATTTGATGAACCATTATCAAATTTAGATGCAAAGCTGAGAGTATCTATGAGAGTTAGAATAACTCAACTTCACAAGCAATTAAAAGCTGAAGGTCAAAATGCAACTATGATATATGTAACTCATGATCAAGTAGAAGCTATGACTATGGGAGATAGAATCTGTGTTTTAAACTATGGAAAAATAATGCAAGTTGATACTCCTTTAAACCTATACAACAAGCCAGCTAATAAGTTTGTTGCTGGATTTATCGGATCACCAGCTATGAATATATCTAAAGCTACATTAGTGGAAATTGAATCAGAGTTATTTGTTCAACTTCAAACTGGAGATAAATTAGCTTTACCAAAATCTAAAGTTGAAAAAGTAAAACATCTAGCGGGAAAAGAGATTTGGTTTGGAATTAGACCTGAAAATGTAGGTAATAAAAATACAGCGAGAGATGGTGACGTTTCTGTAACTGGTAGAGTAAATATAGTAGAGCAAATGGGTAACGAAGAGTTTATCTATTTCTTTATTGGAGAAACTCAATATACAGCAAGAATTGCCGCTGAAAAATCAACTCGAGCAAACTTTAACCAAAAGGAAGAATTTTATTTTGAAATGGATAAATGTCACATATTTGATATCGAGACAGAAAAAAATTGTATGCTTTAAGATAGTTGAACCAGCCTTCAATAGAGGCTGGATTTTTTTTCGAATAAAAACTCTATTAATCTATAAAACGATTGAAGTTTGAACATAAAAATGATATAATTTTAAGATATATAAAAAATAAAATCAGGAGCGTAAATTATGAACGACTGTGTAATTTTAAAAGGAAAAAAAGACAGATTAGTTGTACAATTAGATAGTAATGTCGACTTTAGTTCTTTAAAAGATAAATTTTCTGAAAAGATTAAGCAGGCAGAGGCATTTATAGGCGATACTAAAATAGCGATTGAATTTACAAACAGAAAACTAACTGAGCTAGAAGAAAATATTTTAATTGATGTTTTAAACAAAGAAACAAAAATAAAAGTAGCTTTTGTTTTTTCTGAAAAATCTATTTTTTCACAATTACCTGTGCCAGAGTTTCAGCTTCCTTTTAATAATATAAAAGATTTAACTGATGAAGGAGTTACAAAATTTCACAAAGGAACTCTACGTTCAGGTCACAATTTAGAATTCGATGGAAATGTAGTTGTATTAGGAGATGTTAATCCAGGAGCAGTTATAAAATCAAAAGGAAATGTAGTTGTATTAGGATATTTAAATGGTACAGTTTATGCTGGAGAAAATGATGGATCAGACGCTTTTGTAGGAGCTTTTTCACTTAATCCTATTCAGATTAAAATAGGGCAAATTATAGCAAAAAATCCAAGTACAAATGTATTGGATGTAAACAAAGTAAAAAAAACTTTAGATTTTGAAATAGCATATTTAAAGGATGGAAACATATTTATAGAAAAATTTAACAAATCGACATTAGAGCATATGGTTCAAATATAAGGGAAAGTAGGAGGAAAAATGGGAAAAGTTATAGTAATTACTTCGGGTAAAGGTGGAGTAGGGAAAACAACAAGTAGTGCTAACTTAGGTGCAGCACTAGCTATGCAAAATCAAAGAACATTACTAATTGATACTGATATCGGATTAAGAAATTTAGATGTTGTAATGGGATTAGAAAATAGAATAGTTTATGATTTGATTGATGTTATAGAAGGAGCTTGTAAACCAAAACAAGCTATTATAAAAGACAAAAGAAATGATAACTTACATCTTTTACCAGCAGCACAATCGAGAGATAAAAATGCTGTATCTCCAGAGCAGATGATAGAGCTAATAAATACATTGAGACCAGAGTACGACTATATTTTAGTAGATTGTCCAGCTGGTATAGAACAAGGGTTTAGAAACGCAATAGCAGGAGCAGATGAAGCATATGTAGTTACAACTCCAGAAATTTCAGCTGTAAGAGATGCAGATCGTATTATTGGATTATTAGAAGCAAATGAAATTAGAAACCCAAAATTGATTATAAACCGTTTAAGAGTTCAGATGGTAAAAGATGGAAACATGCTAAGCGTGGATGATGTTATAGATATATTAGGTATAAAACCAATTGGAATTGTTCCTGATGATGAGAATATTGTTATATCTACAAATAAAGGAGAACCACTTGTTTATAAAGGTGATTCTTTAGCAGCAAAAGCTTATAACAATATAGCAGCTAGAACTCTAGGAAGAGATGTAGAGTTTTTAGATTTAGATCCTAAAGTTGGATTTTTTGATAAGATAAAAGAGATATTTAGAAAATAAGAGGAGGAAGTAAATGGGGTTTTTTAATTTTTTAAATAAAGAAAAATCTAGTTCAGTTGCTAAAGATCGTTTGAAGTTAGTTTTGATACACGATAGATCTATGCTTTCTCCAAAAGTTTTTGAAGCTATGAAAAATGAAATAATTTTAGTTATATCTAAATATGTGGATATAGACATAGATTCTTTAAATATCGAAGTCTCTCAAGAAACTGACACTGGAAGAGAAACAGCATTGATAGCAAATATACCAATATTAAAAAAAAAAGAGCGTAAGCGATAAAATCTAAAAAAGCTGTAGAGTTTAAATTCTACAGCTTTTTATATAAAAAATAGAGTGAGGTGGAAAGTATGAAAAGAAAAAAATTACCAATCGGAAAAAGTGATTTTAAATCATTACGAGAAGAAAACTACTATTATATAGATAAAACAGAATTTATAGAGGAAATTTTAGAAAAACGAACAGAAGTAACATTAATCTGTAGACCAAGACGTTTTGGTAAAACTTTGAATATGAGTACACTAAAATACTTTTTAGATATAGAAAATGCAGCTAAAAATAGAAGCTTGTTTAGTGGGTTAAATATAGAAAAAACAGAGCATATAAATGAGCAAGGAAAGTATCCAGTTATATTTTTGACTATGAAAGGAATATCTGGAGATAATTTTTCTCAATTTTTACAAAAGTTTAGCTCAGAACTAGGAAATCTCTACAATAAATATGAATTTTTTAGAGATAAAATGAATAAAAGAGAATTAGCTTATTTTGATAAAATTTGGCTTGAAGTTCCTGATACAGATTTTTCATCGGCGTTGAGATTTCTTTCGGATATTTTGTATAAGCATTACAATATAAAACCAGTTTTACTTATAGATGAATATGATTCACCTATGATAGCCTCTCATGAAAAAGGTTATTATGACAAAGCAAAAGAATTAATAGGAAATTTTTACGGTAGTGCCTTAAAAGATGCTCCTATTTCTTTTGCGGTTGTTACAGGTATTTTAAGAGTAGCGAAAGAGTCTATATTTTCAAGTTTAAATAATTTGAAAGTTTCAACACTTTTGAGCTCTGATTACAATTATTTTGGAATGACTGAAACTGAGGTTGAAAGTGTTTTGAAATATTACAAGCTCGAAACAACTATAGAGTCTGCGAAAAATTGGTATAACGGTTATACTTTTGGAAACGAAAAGATGTATAACCCCTGGAGTATCTTAAATCATTGTGATTCTGGAAAGTTAGAAAGTTATTGGGTAAATAGCAGTGCGAATACTCTGATTATGCAACTATTAAAAGATTCAGATACTAGTATAAAAGATATATTTTATGAACTGTTACGTGGTGGTAAAGCTAAAGCTATTTTAGATGATAATATGATTTTTGGTGAGCGATACAGCGACAGCACAATATTATATTTGATGTTTTCAGCGGGTTATTTAACGATAGAAAATACTGGTGAAGACGAGGATCAATATTATTTAAGAATACCAAACTTAGAAGTAAAAAAATATTTTAGAAAAACTTTTATAGAGTTATTGACTAATAATAGTAGAGATAGTTTTTCACAATTAAAAACTGCACTTAAGGATGGAAAAATTTGTGGAAATAATTCTGTTGAAGAAAAAATAAATTCTATGTTTGAGGCGAGTATGAGTTATTTTGATGGTTCAAAAGAAGAAAAGTTTTATCATAACTTAATATTAGGAATGATGATAGGCTTAGATAGTAGTTTTTATATTCATAGTAATCGAGAAGAAGGTTTAGGTCGATATGATTTAGCTTTAGAGCCAAAAAATAAAAATGGAATTGGTTATATATTTGAATTTAAAGTAGCAAATTCAAATTCAAAAAGTGATTTAGATTTTGCTGGAACTCATGCGTTAGATCAGATAAATGAAAAATGTTATGAGCAGGGATTAAAACAACGTGGAATTGAGAAGATAATTAAAATTGGAATGGTGTTTTCTAGTAAAGTTATGAAGTTGTATATAAGGTGAATTATAAAAGCCATCTAGATTTTAATCTAGATGGCTTTTACTTTGTTACCTAAGTTGTTTTAAACAAAAATTAGAAATTAGAAATTTTAACGTGTTTTGTGTGAGAAGTCCCCCTCTCTCTATTAGGGAGGGGACGAATCGCATGCTTTTTTCTTTTTTTTTATTGATTTTTAGTGTAAAATCCTTTATAATATTGGGATAATCAATAAAAAAGGAGGTGCACTTTGAAGTATAATTTAGCTTACAAATATAGAATTTATCCAGATGAAGAAACGAGAATTCTTGTCGAAAAAACATTTGGTTGTACTAGGTTTGTATATAATAAAATTTTAGCTAAGGCAAAAGAGATTTTTGAAGTTGAAGGTAAAAATAAGATTATTACTCCAGCAACTCTAAAGCCAGAATTCCAATTCTTAAAAGAAGTTGATAGCTTAGCACTAGCAAACGTTCAAATGAATGTAAAAGTTGCTTTTACTAACTTTTTTCAGAAAAGAACAGCTTTTCCTAGATATA
>NZ_JBOFMZ010000066.1:0-48771 GCF_051658645.1 Cetobacterium sp. | reverse complement strand
GAAAAAGAATATTCTTTTTAAGGCATAGACAAGCTATGTCTTTTTGTGATATCATTTTTTTACAAAAATATTTCAAGTCGAAAATCTTTATCCCTTTTTTAGGAATTGGACCTATTTTTCATCTTTAGTTAACAGATTCCTAAAAAATTTAATATATACTCATTTATATACCTTTTTCTTTTAAAAAAATCAATTTTTATTTTTTATGTTATAAACTCTTTCTTTTTTCTTTTTTTTAATGTACAATTGTATTATTCAAAATATTTATTTTACTTAGGGAGGGGTCTATGAAAACAGATATACAGATTGCACAAGAAGCTAAGATTTTAAAAATTTCTGATATTGCTTCTAAACTTAATATTAGCGAAGATTATTATGATACTTACGGGAAATATAAAGCTAAGCTTCATCTTTCTCTATTAGATGATTTATCTGCCAAAAAAGATGGTAAACTTGTTCTTGTTACAGCTATTACACCTACACCAGCTGGTGAAGGCAAATCTACTGTTACTGTAGGTTTAACTCAAGCTTTAAATAGAATAGGAGTATCGTCTGTTGCTGCTCTTAGAGAACCTTCTTTAGGACCAGTTTTTGGAATGAAAGGTGGTGCTACTGGTGGTGGTTATTCACAAGTTATTCCAATGGAAGATATTAACTTACACTTTACTGGAGATTTTCATGCAATCGGTGCTGCTCATAATCTTGTATCTGCATGTATTGACAACCACATAACTCAGGGAAATACGTTAAATATTGATAATACAAAAATCACTTGGAAAAGAGTGGTTGATATGAATGATAGAAATTTAAGAAATATTGTTGTAGGACTTGGTGGAAAATTAAATGGTTATCCAAGACAAGATTCCTTTCAAATAACTGTTGCATCTGAAATAATGGCAACTCTTTGTCTTTCAAACTCACTAAAAGAATTAAAAGAAAATATTGGTAAAATTGTATTTGGTTATAACTACAATGATAAACCTCTTACAATAAATGATATTAAAATATCTGGTGCTGTTACAGCTCTTTTAAAAGAAGCTATAAAGCCAAATTTAGTACAAACTTTAGAAAATACTCCTGTTATAATTCATGGTGGTCCTTTTGCTAATATCGCTCATGGTTGTAATTCTCTTCTAGCTACAAAACTAGCTTTGAAACTTTCTGATGTTGCTATTACAGAAGCTGGATTTGCTGCTGATTTAGGTGCTGAAAAGTTCTTAGATATAAAATGTAGAAAAGGAAATTTAAACCCAAATTGTGTTGTTATTGTTGCTACTGTTAGAGCTCTTAAACATCACGGTGGAACAAAGACTTTAAATGAAGAAAATTTAGAAGCTTTAAAGTTAGGATTAGCAAATTTGGATAAACATATTGAAAATATGAAGAAATTTAATCTCCCTGTAGTTGTAGCAATCAATAAATTTGTTACTGATACCGATAATGAAATAAATCTTATTAAAGATCATTGTAATTCTTTAAATGCTCCTGTTGCATTATGCGAAGTTTGGGCTAAAGGTGGAGAAGGTGGAGAAGAACTTGCTAAATTAGTTTTAGAAAAATTAGATGAAAATAAAAATGAGTATAAACCCCTTTATGAATTAGATTTACCTATTAAAGATAAAATTTCAAAAATATGTACTGAAATTTATGGTGCTAAAAATGTTTCTTTCTCTGGAGCTGCAAATAAAACTATAAAACAACTTGAAGATTTAGGATATGGTTCTCTTCCTATATGTATATCAAAAACTCAGAAATCAATTTCTGATAAAGCTAACCTTCTTGGAAGACCAACTGACTTTATAGTTGAAATAGATACTATTAAACTGGCTGCTGGAGCTGGATTCATAATTGCTATGGCTGGTGGTATAATTGATATGCCTGGCTTACCTAAAATTCCTGCAGCTGAACTTATCGATATAGACGAAAACGGTACTATTACGGGCTTATTTTAAAAAAAAACCAAAACCCTTACTTTAAATATAAGTAAGGGTTTTTTATTTTCAGAAAATATAGTATAATATATTATAAAATTCTACTGTATGCGAGGGGTAAATATGAAGATTGGTAAACTTACTATTTCAGATCTAAACGATTTAATTTTTAATAACATTAAAAATAGTAATGAAAATATACTTTCTACTGGTGAAATTGGAAGTGATTGTGCAGCTATTCAAGTTGGAGATAACATTATATATTTATCTACAGATCCTATTACAGGTGCCAATAATGGTTTAGGAAAACTGGCTATAAATATTAACTGCAATGATATTGCTACAGAAGGTATTTCACCAACTGGAATCATGCTTACTATATTAGCTCCTCCTCACACTAAAAAAGAGGAGATTGCATTAATTATGAAAGAAGCTCAAGATGAAGCTGATAAAATCGGAGTTTCTATAATTGGTGGTCATACAGAAATAACTGCAGCGGTTAACAAAACTATTATATCAGCTACTTCTATTGGTATTGGTCTAAAAAAAGATTTGAAAAAAAGAAAAAATATTATAGCTGATGATAGATTGATAATTACAAAAGGAATAGGTATAGAAGGTACTGGTATTATAGCATTTGAAAAAGAAAAAGAATTACTTCAAGTTCTTTCAAAATCAACAGTTAAAGATGCTAAAAATCTTTTGAATTTTACAAGTGTTGTTAAAGATGGTATTATTGCAAATAAATTTTCAAAAGGAATGCATGATGTAACTGAAGGTGGACTTCTTGGAGCTTTATGGGAATCTAGCTGTTTTTATAATCTTGGTTTAGAGATTTTTTATGAAAAAATATTTATTCATCAATCTACAAAAGAAATCTGTAAATATTTTAAAATAGATCCTCTCAAACTAATTTCAAGTGGTACGATGCTTATTGTTGTTAGTAAAGAAAATTCAAATTTATTGTTAAGAGAATTAAAAATGAACGGAATTGATGCTTTTGATATTGGTAGATTTACAGAATCAAAAGAGCGTTTGTTAATTAAAGATGGTAAAAATTTAAAAATTGCTTCACCAGAAAGCGATGAGTTATATAAAATTATACACTAGGAGAGATAATATTGAACATAAAACAGAGAGTTATAGGATTATTAAGTGAGCTTGAAAAAGGAAAATATTCAAACATACTTTTAAACGAATATTTTTCAAAGAATAATTTAAATAAAAATGAGCGTGGATTTATTACTGAAGTTTTCTATGGTGTTATCAGAAATGATATCTACTTAAATTACCAATTAGAAAAAAGAACTACATCAATAAAAAAAACTTGGATTAAAAATTTATTAAAAATTTCTATTTATCAAGCTACTTTCATGGAGAGTGATGACAAAGGTGTTGCTTGGGAAGCTACTGAGTTAACTAAAAATAAATATGGAATTCCTGTTAGTAAGTTTGTAAATGGCGTTATCAGAAGTTATCTTAGAGAAAAAGATGATGAAATTAAAAAATTAAAAGAAGAAAACAAATTAAATATTTTATACTCTTATCCTAAATGGTTCTATGATAAAATAGAAGCAGAATACAAAGAAAAAACAGAAGATGTTTTAACATCTTTAAAAAAGATTCCATATATGAGTATCAGAGTTAATACTTTAAAATATTCTGAAAAAGAGTTTGAAACTCTTTTAGATACTATGAAAATTGATATTATAAAAAAAGTAGATACTGTTTATTACGTTGATTCAGGTGCTGTATTATATACTGAAGAATTTAAAGATGGTAAAATTATTGCTCAAGATGCTTCTTCATATTTAGCAGCTAAGATTTTAAATCCTGCTTTAGGGGATAAGGTAGTTGATACTTGTAGCGCTCCTGGAAGTAAAACTGCTGTTTTAGCTCAACTTATGAATAATACTGGTGAAATTTATGCACTTGATATACACCAGCATAAAATAAAATTAATTGAAGAGAACTTAAAAAAATTAGGTATTACAAATGTTAAATCTATTAAATTAGATGCTAGAAATCTTAAAGAACAAGGTCAAAAATTTGATAAAATACTTGTTGATGCTCCTTGTAGTGGATATGGTGTTCTTAGAAAGAAGCCAGAAGCTCTTTACAATAAAAATATGACTAATGTTAATGAATTAGCTTTACTTCAATCTCAACTTTTAGAGTCTGCTGCTGCTGTATTAAAAGTTGGTGGAGAAATGGTTTACAGTACTTGTACTATATTCTCTGAAGAAAATACAGATAATGCTATAAAGTTTTTAAATAACAACAAAAATTTCTCTGTTGTTAAAATTGAACTTCCTGAAAATGTAAATGGTCATTTTGACTCTCTAGGAGGATTTTTAATTGATTACACTGAAGATATTTTAGATAATTTCTATATAATTAAATTAAGAAAGGATTTTGAATAATGTTAGAAGAATTAAAAGAAGCCAACAATTATATTGTTGGTAAAATAGAGGAGAAAGACTCTTTAATTTTAGAAATGGAGGCTTTTGCTCTAGAACATAATGTTCCCATTGTCACAAAAGAAGTCGCTAAATATTTAGAGTTCTTAGTATCAAGTTATAACTTTAAAAATATACTTGAAATTGGAACTGCTATTGGGTATTCTGGAACTATCATGGGACGAATTGCTAAAAAAAACAATGGTAAACTTACCACTATAGAAATAGATGAAACTAGATATAATGAAGCCTTAGAGAATTTTAAAAAAGCTAATCTTCTGGATTCTGTTAATCTGATTTTAGGTGATGGTATAGAGGAGGTAAAAAAAATAGATGCAAAATTTGATTTTGTATTTATTGATGCTTCTAAAGGTCATTATATGGAATTCTTTAACGATTCTTTCGAAAGACTTACTGATGATGGAATGATTTTTATTGATAATATCATGTTTAGAGGTTATTTATATAAAGAATACCCTAAAAGATTTAAAACTATAGTTAGAAGATTAGATGAGTTTATAACTTATCTCTATGAAAATCACAACTTTGTTCTACTTCCTTTTGGAGATGGAATTGGTCTTGTAAAAAAGAACTAAAATAATATCTTGGAGGTTATCTTAATGAAAATTAAAGTCTTTCCTTTGGGAAGCTATAAAACAAATTGTTACTTAGTTTGGAACAACACTAATGAAGCTTCTCTTTTTGACTGTAGTGACTCAACTTTACAAAATATTGTATCTTTTATAAAAGAACATAATTTGGTTTTAAAAAATGTTATTTTAACTCACGGTCATGGAGATCATATTGGTGGTACAAATGAAATTAAAAATATTTTTCCTGAAATTCAATTATTCATTGGAAAAGAAGAAGAAAAATTTCTTACAGATGCTTCTCTAAATTTATCTCACGCTATACAAGGATTTGATTTTAAGTATACTGGTGAGTTTACTCTTTTAAAAGAAGGAGATTCTATTTTTGGATTTGACGTTATCGATACTCCTGGTCACACAATTGGTTCTAAATGTTTTTATAACAAAGAATCTAATTTTATGATTTCTGGGGATACACTATTTAGAAGAAGTTATGGTAGATATGATCTGCCTACTGGAAATTTATCACAACTACAAAAAAGTTTAAAAAAGATTTGTGAAATTTATCCAGAAGATACCATTGTATATAGTGCCCACACTGAACCTACACTTTTAGGTGAAGAAAGAAGAGTATTGAAATCCCAAGGAATGTTTTAGGAGGATCATATGAATAAGAAAATTTACGATGTTGTTATTATTGGAGCTGGACCTGCTGGTTTAACTTCTGCGCTTTATGCTGGTAGATCTAATTTATCAGTTTTAGTAATTGAAAAACCTAATGTTGGTAGTCTTTTGATGGCTCACAAAATTGAAAACTATCCAGGAATAAATAATTCTCCAACTGGAAAAGAAATTTATACTTTAATGAAAGAACAAGCTTTAAAATTTCACGCTGAATTTATTAATGCTACATTTTTAGGTTTTGACTTATCTGGAGAAAATAAAATAGTTAAAACAGATAAAGAAAATTTTATGACTAAAACTATTATAATTGCAAGTGGATGGGCTAAAAATAGTTCTAAAAAACTTCCAGGTGAAGGAGAATTTTTAGGTAAAGGAGTTTCTTACTGTGCTACATGTGATGGTGCTTTTACTAGAAATATGAGTGTTTCTCTTTTTGGTAAAGGTAAAGAAATTGCTGAAGAAGCTCTATTCTTAACAAAATATTCTAAAGAAATTCATATGTTTGTTAGTGATGAACTAGAAGATTTTGGAGATGAAAGTCTTACAGCAACTCTGAAAGCTAATGATAAGGTTAAAATTCATCTTTCAAGCAAACTTCTTGAGATTAAAGGTGAAGAGTTTGTTGAGGAAGTTGTTGTTGAAGAAAGTGGATTTATAAATATTTATAAATCTCAGTTTGCATTTTTATATTTAGGAACTAAGTCGTTAAAAGAACTATATGGTGAAGTTGCTCCGTCGGATGAGAATGGTTATATTATTACGAATGATTCGATGCACACTTCTATTGAAGGTATTTTTGCAGCGGGAGACGTTCGATCTAAAAATATTAGACAAGTTACAACTGCAACTTCAGACGGTACAATTGCTGCGCTTGAAGTTATAAAATTTGTTTTAAAAAAAGAGAATTTAAAAGCTCAATATAATTAAATTTAGTAACAAAAAAGTCAGAGTTTAAAACTCTGACTTTTGTTTTTTATATCTATAATCTAAATAACATATCCTCATATGTTGGTACTGGCCATACTTTCTTTTCAACTTGATGTTCTAAAAGGTCTATAATATCTTTTAAACAACTTAATAGTGGAATAATTTCTTTATTTAAATATTGAACCTTCTCATATAAACCTTCTATTTCATTAGCTATTACAAGTTGAGATTCTAATTGAGCTAAATAATCTTTTAAACGATTTTTTCCTGCCAATAATTTTATCAAATGTGCTTTATCCGCTGTTAAAAAGTCATCATCTCCGAGAACTTCTCTCAAAGATAAAATACTATTTGATATTTTCCCAGCATATTCCATTAAAGCTGGATATATCTCGTTTCTAGCAATTCTAACCATTGAGCTACCCTCAATGTTAATTTGCTTTATATAACGCTCACAATATACTGAATATCTCGCTTCTAGCTCTTCTGGAGATAATACCTTCGAATTTTTAAATAAATTAACTATGTTCTCTTGTTTATATACTTTTAATCCTTCAAGAGTATTTCTTAAATTTTTCAACCCTCTTTTTTCAGCTTCGATTTTCCAACTTTCTGTGTATCCATTTCCATTAAAAACTATTCTTTTATGTTTTTCATATCTATTTTTTATAAGTTCAATAATTTCTTTCTTTAAATCTTTTGGTGTGATTTTTTCTAATTTATCAGCATACTCTTTTATTACAGTTCCTATTATTGTGTTTATAATAAATGTAGGTGTTGATGCTGATGCACTTGAACCTGGCATTCTAAATTCAAATTTATTTCCTGTAAATGCAAATGGAGATGTTCTATTTCTATCTGATATATCTTTTGGTATTCTTGTAAAGTTCTTAACACCGAATTCCATATTTTCTTGAGCTTCATTTACAGGAACTATTTCTCCAATATTTTTTAGAATTTCTTCTAATTCATCACCTATAAATACAGATATTATTGCTGGTGGTGCTTCATGACCACCTAACCTATGATCATTTCCTGGAGTTGCACAAGATGCTCTCAATACATCTGAATATCTATCTACACCCTCTAATATTGCAGTTAGAAACACCAAAAATTGAAGATTATTTTTCGATAAAGAAGATGGATCTAATAAATTTTCACCTAAATTTGTAGCTAACGACCAGTTACAATGTTTTCCTGAACCATTTACACCTTTAAATGGTTTTTCATGTAATAAAGCACTTAATTTATGTCTATCAGCAACTTTTTTAATTATATCCATTGTCAATTGATTCTGATCAACAGCGACATTTGCTGTAGTAAACATAAGTGCTATTTCAAACTGATTTGGAGCTACTTCATTATGCTTTGTTTTAGCCATAATCCCAACTTTCCATAACTCTGCATCTATTTCGTTCATTACTTTTTCAACTTTTTCTTTAATACTTCCATAGTAGTGATCATTTAACTCTTGGCCTTTTGGAGGTAATGAACCAAAAATTGTTCTACCTGATAACATCAAATCTTGACGTTTTTCCCAATATTTTTTTTCTATTAAAAAATACTCTTGCTCTAATCCTAGGGTATTTGTAATTGATGTCACTGCTGATTTAGGATCCAAAATTTTCTTTAATCTTAAAGATTGCTCTGATATAAAATCTATTGATCTTAATAAAGGTACTTTTTTATCTAGTGCCATTTGATTATATCCAATAAATGCTGTTGGTATATATAAAGATTTAGATAATCCCTCTCCTCTTAAGAACATTGGTGATTTACAATCCCATGCTGTATATCCTCTCGCTTCAAAAGTTGATCTCACTCCTCCATTTGGAAATGAAGATGTATCTGCTTCTCCTTTTATAAGCTCTTTTCCTGAAAATTGAGAAACAAAACTTCCATCTGAAGACATTGAAATAAACGAATCATGCTTTTCAGCTGTTAACTCTGTTAACGGTTGAAACCAATGAGTAAAATGAGTAGCTCCATTTTCTGTAGCCCAATTTTTTACAGCATTAGCTATTGAGTCTGCAAGTTCTATTGATAATTCTTTTTCTCCATTTTGAACTTTTTTAAACTCTTTAAAATATGATTCTGGTATTCTACTTTTTAACTTATCCTCAGTGAAGCAGAATTTTCCGAAAATTTCTAGCATGTTGTTCATAAATCCTCCTCTTTTTTCGTTCTACATTGTCGAACGTTGTTCATCAATTAAAAAATGTTATACTTACAATATACTATTTTTATACTTTTGTCAACCAAAAAATAAAAGAGAGGAGTTAAAACTCCTCTCTTGCTCCTAATTCGAACGATATTTTTTTGCTCATAGCTACCATTCTAGGTGCTAGATTTGGTAAAATATGCATTAGTTTTTCTCTTGTTGCCATTATTGATGCTGTTCCAACAAACTCATTGTTAATTTTAAATATTGGTACAGATATACAATATATTCCTAACTCAACTTCAGAACGCTCTAAAGAATATCCATCTTTTCGAATCTTATGTATTTCATTCATTAAAGTTTCACGATCTACTATAGTACTATTAGTATATTGATATAATAAATCATTAGCAAATATAGCATCCATATTTATATCTTTAGAGTATGCTAGTGCTAATTTCCCAGATGCCGATGCATTTAAAGGTATTTTTGTCACTGATGTGCTTATTGTGTAATACATTGTATCTGATTGAACTCTATCAACTAACTTCAAATGTTCTCTTTTAAATAAAAACATATTTACTGTAACAGAAAACTCCTCTGAAATTTGAACCAAATATTTATGGCCTATATTTTTTATCAAAACATCTTCATTTACAATAAAGCTCTTCTCTATAAAAGCTGGTCCTAAAGAATAATTACTATTTTTCTCATTCTGTTCTAGATAAGAATTTTTTAAAAGCGTTGAAACTATCCCATGAACTGTACTTTTACTTAATTTTAGTTTTTCACTAATTTCTTTTAAAGATAATTCATGAATCTCTTCATTAAAACAATTCATTATATCTATTGCTCTTTGAATAGATTGTATAGTTTTTCCTTCCATAAAATCCCCTCTACTTAAGTATAAAGTATCCTTCTTCAGTCTTCTCTACTTTCCCTTCTTTCAGAAGTCTTCCCATAGCTCTTTTAAATGCTTTCTTACTCATACCAAAGTATTCTTTTATTGATTCTGGAGAACTATCATCATTAAATCTAAAGTGAGTTTTTAAAATTTTCATTTTAGCCATTAATTTTTCCCCATCTTTATCCATTTGAACAAAAGCTAACTCTCTCATTGCTAAATCTATTTTTCCATCTTCTCTTACTCTCATAACTCTTGCTTGAATCTCTTCTCCTATAGTGAATTTCTTATAACATTCACTTGTTGGAATTAATCCATAGTATCTATTATCTACTGCAACAAATATTCCAATTTCAGGATTTATTCTATATACTGTTCCTTCTACAAAATCATTCTTTTTGTAATCTTTATTTGGCATTAAGAAACTATATATTTTCATTGTTGCTGATAGTCTACCTTTACTATCTTCATATATTCCTACTAAAACCTCATCTCCATTTTTAACAACTCCATCCATTTGAGCATGAGGTAGTAATAACTCTTTCTTTAATCCCCAGTCTAAAAACGCTCCTAATTGCTCATTTATATCTGTTACATGAAGTTTTCCAATTGTTCCAACCGTTAAAGCTGTTTTTCTGAATGTTGCTGTTAATCTATCTTCTGAATCTCTATATATCATTACATCTAATTCATCGCCAATTTCTAAATTTTTTCCCTCTAATTCATTATTTGGTAGAAGAATATTATCTGTTGAATCTCCCGTTCCAGCATCTAAGTGTGCACCTTTACTACTGAAATTATTAATCTTCATTGCTTGTCTTTTTCCTACTTTTACCATTTTATGTCTCTCCTTACTATTTTACTCCAAATAGTTTCTAAATAAATTTAAATTAAACTTTTCATTTATTTTATATTTATACCAAAATTTACAATTTATATTTTTTACAAAATTTAATATATTATTATACCATACTTTCTAAATAGAATAAAGAAAATTGGATTTTTTTTATTCTATTTGATTAGTAATATATCTTTATGATAAACTTTATATTATACTTAAAATTCAGGAGGAAATTATGCTAAGAATTTTGCTTTATATTTTTATTATTTCTTGTGGTATTTTTTTAAGTAAACATGATCTTATACCTTTTTGTATCAAAAGTAAAACAAATATTTTCCAGACTACATGCCTTTTTTTCTTGTTAGGGGTTATGGGATATAAAATCGGTAGTAACGAACAAATTATAAGGGAATTTCCACAACTTGGACTAAGAGCTCTTATTATAGCTATTTTATCAATTGTAGGAAGTGTTATTGTTACAGCAGTATTTTTTAAAAAAGTTGGTGATAAGTGATGTTTGGAATTTGTTCTTCTATTGTAATTGGTACTCTTATAGGATTATTTTTTAACACTTCATTTTTATCTTTATACTCTGATTACTTTATTGATTTAGGATTATGTCTATTACTTTTCTTTGTTGGAATAGATATTGGCAAAAATTCAAATGTTTTTTTTAAATTAAAAAAATATGGGCATCGAATATGGTTTCTTCCTTTTTCTACTATTTTAGGTTCATTATTTGGTGGTTTTTTAGGGTCGTTTATTCTTCCTATTTCTATAGGAGAATGCCTTGCTATATCTTCTGGTCTTGGTTGGTATTCTCTTTCCGCAATTGAACTTTCTAAAATTAGTATTGAATTAGGAAGTGTTGCTTTTTTAAGTAATGTTTTTAGGGAAGTTATTGCCATTTTGATTATTCCTATAGTTGCAAAACATATTGGAAGCTTTGAATCTATATCGGTTGCTGGTGCTACTGCTATGGATACTCTTTTACCTATAATAAACAAAAGTAATAGCTCAGATATATCTATTGTATCATTTTTTTCTGGTGTAATTCTTACAGCATCTGTTCCTATTTTAGTTCCACTTATCATTAGTATTTTTAATCTTTAATATAAAAAATGCACTCTTTCAGGTGCATTTTTTTAAAATAATATTAAATCATATATGTCTTGTATTCTATATGGACTTGGTAATTTTATCTTTATATTTTCCCAAACTTTCGTAAACATCTCTTGATTCATATCTTTCAATTGATTATAAGCTTGATTTTTATAAAGAATATTATCTCCACATTTTTTTATAGCGTTTAAAACTGCTGTTTTTACTCTCATAAAATTCTGATTATCTATTAAAATTAGACTATAATAATCTGCAAGTAATTCATTTTCTACACAATGCTCAAGAGTTAATATTTTTCTAATTATACTTCCTAAATAACCAACACACAAATTTTTACTAAACATTCCAACCCTTTCACCTTCAACTTCAATAAAAGGTAAAAATATATCTTGATGATGATAATCTTGAACTGATTTAGTAAAAAATAAAAAATTAGAAAATATCGTTTTCTTTTTCACTTCTTTTCTTATAAATGATTTATCTACTTGGTAAACTGCTCCTATATGAGGAAACAGTGAAACAGTTAAATCTTCAGAATGACAAAAATTAACTATGTTTTCTTCATATACTTTATTTGTTTTTACTCTTCTAATAAAATAATCCGCTTCATAAAGCTCTTCTGTTAAATTATCAATTTTAAACAAAGCATTAAAAACTTTATTATTATCTAATAATTTATTTTTACTATCCATAGATAATTTTCCTAATAAGTTTTCAAATTTTGTATTTTTTATAAAACTTTTTACAAAACCTTCATCTATTTGTGGTGAAATTTCTGTATTACTTCTAATTAATAATGTATTGTTATCTTTTATAACTTTTCCTTTTTTCAATTCTTTTAAAAAGAATGATAAATATTCGTTTTTAAATTCTATGAAATATTGTTTTTCTATGTCATCTAAATCTAGTTTTTTTAGAATTTTATCATAATTAAAGAAATCTAATAAATTTATTATTCCATCTCTATTTATTCCAACTGCATTCCAAGTACATGTATAAGGAATAAACCCTCTTTCTTTATCAACCATTATACTAACAAATTGAGCTATACCCCCACCTAAAGAATGTCCTGTAATAGATATTTTTTCTTGTGGAATTTTAAATTCATCATATATTCTATTAAAAACATCTAATCCATTATAAAACTGTAGTGGCTTTATGCCTAGTCCTATTTTTAAATCATTTTCTATAAAATCTTTATAAGCATCTTCTAGAGGATACTTTTCACTTCCTCTATAAGAAATTACATATTTGTCATGTTTTATATTTTTAAAAACAACACTGTAAAATCCTGTAGAATCTTTATCTGAATTAGAAGCTCTTTTATTATCCACATAAAATATTTCCCAATTTTGTAAAATGTCTTTAAAAAAATCATAAAATAAATATCTAGTTTTTGAATTTGAAAAATTAAATCCATCACTATCTAATTTTAACGAATCATTTTCTCTATAAATTTGTTCTAAATTTTTGTTATAATCCTCTTCAGAAAAATTGCAGTAAGAAAGAACACTCAATAAAAGATAATCTTTAGCTCTTTGCATTATATCACTTCCAAATAATTCAAATTTTTAATAATGATAAAAATAAATAAGTAACCCCCATTCCTAAAGCGGCACCTATAATTGTTTCTAAAACAGTGTGAATTTTTCCCTCTACTCTAGATTGTAATACTAAAATTAGTAAAAACAATGAAAGGTAAAAAATTCTTACATCGTTTGTTAAAAAGAAAATTCCTGTAAATAAAGCACCACCAAGAGCGCTGTGTCCACTAGGAATTCCTCCTCTTAAGGGAGTTCCTTTTTTAAAGAAACTTTTGATTGATATTACTAATATAACTAAAAATATCATTATAAAAATAATTACATTAGCATAAGACTCTTTTAATAAATCAAAAAAACTTGCAAACTCTCCTGAAATTCTTTTATGAAATACTAAATAACCAACTATTATCGCATTTGTTGCTGCTATAAATACCGCTCCTGCTCCAACATCTTTTGCTCGTTTGGCAAATAAATTATAATCTGGTGAAACTAAATCTACAAAACTTTCTATTCCTGTATTTAGTAATTCAGCTGCTAAGACTAAAGACATACTTATTGATAAAACAATCAATTCCATTCTACTAACACCTAAAAATACTGAAAGCATTAAAACTAAAATTGTACAAAAAGAATGAAATTTCATATTTCTTTCTGTTCTAATAGTTTCTATGATTCCTTCAATTGCAACATTAAAACTTTGTGTTATATCCTGTTTAGTTTGCTTTTTCATTGTATCCTCCTAGCCTCTAGTATGTCCAAATTTTCCTAATATTTCTTCTTCTCTTTCTCTCATCTCTTTCTTATCCTCTTCTTCTATATGATCATATCCTAAAAGATGTAACATTCCATGAGTTAAGACATAAAAAAATTCTCTTCTAAACGAATGATTGTATTCTTCACATTGCTCTTTTACTCTTTCTAATGATATTATTATATCTCCAAGAGTATCATAAGGACCTATCATATAATCTTCTGTTTCATGATATGCAAAAGATATTACGTCTGTAGGTTGATCCTTATCTCTAAAATCTCTATTTATCCTCTGAATATCATCATTTCCAACTAAAGCTACCGATATATAAACTGGTTTTTCAGATTCAAATTCATCATTTAAAACCTCACATATATAATCTTTCACTTCATCTTCTTTTAAATATTCTCCGTATCCTTCTATTTCTAAAGAAAAATCTAATACTACTTCCATTTTTCGTTACCCCTTCTCTATTTTTGTCCTGGATATTTTATTCTAACATGATGAATACTCATCAAAACTTTTGTAAATGTTTTTATTATTATTTCAATCTCTTTAAATGTAAGTGCTGCTTGTGACAATTGATTATCTTCTATTTTAGAATTTATTATTCTTCTTAACATATTTTCAATTTTTATTGGTGTTTTTTCATCTAAAGACCTTACTGCTGCTTCTATTGAATCAGCTAACATTATTATTGCAGATTCCTTACTTCTTGGAATTGGGCCACCATATTTAAAATCATCTTCTATTACTGTAGAATCTAATTGTTTAGCTTTATTATAAAAATATGCTAACATTGTTGTTCCTTGATGCTCAAACATGACATCTCTAATCTCTTTCGGAATTTTATATTCTCTACCCAGTTCATTTCCATCTTTAGTATGAGATGTTATTATCAATGTACTCAAAAATGGTGATATTTTTGAGTGAGGATTTTCTCCACCCTCTTGATTTTCTACATAAAACTTTGGTCTTTTCATCTTTCCAATGTCATGATAATAAGATGCTACTCTTGCAAAGATAGCATTAGCACCAATAGCCTCTGCTGCTGCTTCAGATAAAGTTGCAACCATCATTGAATGATGAAAAGTTCCTGGAGCTTTCATAGACAAAAGCTTTAATAGTGGATGAGATAAATCTCCTAATTCCAACAATCTAAATGTTGTTAAAATATTAAATGTTTTTTCAAAATATGGTAGTACAGCTATTGCTAACATTCCTGATAATAATCCAGATACAACAATTTCAGTACTTTGTAGAGCTATTAAACTCTTTTCTCTTCCTATAAAATATGTTAACAATAAATATAAAAAGAATTTAGTAACTGCTAGTTTCATTCCTAAAGCAATTAATTCTTGCCTTGTTGTAACTTTTTCAATTAGATAGGATCCCATTAAACAAACTAACAATGTTATAATTATAAATATTGGATCGTATCCTACTATTGGAAATAAGAATGTTATCGACATTAAGGTCATTATAAATGCAAAATCTCTCGCAAAAAGTATTGACATTAAAAAAAACATCGTTTCAAAAGGAATAAAGTATATATGATCTGGTTGTGTAAATCTATATGCTAAAAATCCTATTGTATATATTAAAAATAAGCTTCTATATATATTTTTATTTAAAATGTTCTTTTTAAATTTATTTGCCAACAAATGATAAAAAATCACCGTTAAGATAATTGCATATAGCAGATTACAAATTGAAAATCCTAAACTTTTTTTATATGAATATATCCCTACAGCTTCTAAAAGCTTTGATTTACTATCTGTTATTATGTCACCTTTTTTTACGAGCAGCGAACCAGCTTTAATATCCAAAATTTGATCTTCTATCTGTATGATTGTTTCAGCTATAGAATTTTTTGTTTTTGTTTCATCATAAATATAATTCGCTGTTAAAAAATTATCTACAATTATTTTATCAAGCTCTGATAATTCTGAAAAGAGTTCATCATTTGGAGGTGAGATTGTTAAAACACCTTTCTCTCTAATAATTCCTGTTGCATAAGCTTTTGTTAAAAAACTTGTTACTCTTTCCTTTGTTTCTAACAGATCTTTTTTGTTCATTTGAGTTAAATCTGTTATCAATTTAGGAGGTAGCTGCTTTCCTATAACATCTTCAACTTTATCCAAATATAATCTGTTTTTTTTAAAACCTTTTTTTAATATTTCATCAAAAAGATTCTCAGCAGCAGATATATATACTGTTCCTGCTTGTGCTACATATATATATTCTTTTTTTGAATTCTCCATTAAACTTTTTATAATATCTTGTTTCTTGTCTCTATCATTAAAGAGTATGCTTTTAGGAGAATATATGTCACTTATTGCAACGTCACCTACATCATATTTTTGCGTATTTACTATGTATCCACTCTTTGAACTAAGAACTATTAAAACAATTATTAAAATAAGATAAAATATTTTTTCTTTAAGGTGATTATCTTTAGTATATAATTCAGCATCATCTAAGTTTTTTTTATTAATTTTAAAAGTTAAACTCAAACCAAAAAGCTCAATTTTTTTCATATTAGTTACTCCTTTTAAGTTTTAGAAATATCTTTTAATATATCCTCTTTATTAAGTATCTTTATATTTTTAGTTGGTATTGCTTCTTTAAAATATTTTCCATAGCTTTTTGTTGTTACTCTATTATCTAATATTGTAATAATTCCTTTATCACTTTTACTTCTTATTAATCTACCTATACCTTGCTTAAATTTAATAACAGATTCTGGAATTTGGTATTCTACAAAAGCATTTTTATTTTGCTGTGCAATATTTTCTATTATTGCTTCAGTTATAGGGTCACTAGGTACTTTAAAAGGCAATTTTACTATTATTACAGAACTTAATTGCTCTCCTTTTATATCAACTCCTTCCCAAAAAGAATCTGTTCCAAATAAAACTGGATTTTTTATATCTTTGTATATATTTACAAGTTGAGTTCTAGGAGCTTGACCTTGAATTAATAAATTTAATCCTGCACTTTCCAAATCATCTTTTATTAAATAATATATATAATTTAATGTTCTATACGAGGTAAATAGTATAAAACATTTTCCAGAAGTTTTCAATATCAAATTTCTCAAAAAATCTATAATGCTATCATTAAATTTAGGATCACTTGGATTTAAAAGATCTTTTGGTAAATATACTTTCATTTGTTTATTATAATCAAATGGTGAATGTATAACTTTTTCTAATGTTTTTTCTTTTAATCCTATACTTTCTTTAAAATACGAAAAATCATTTCCTATTGCTATTGTTGCCGAGGTAAATATCATCTGCTTTAAGTTAGAATATAAACTTTTATCTAATTCTTTGTCTATTTTTAATGGTGTTGCAACTAATTTAGAATTGTTTTTTTTCCCATTTACATCTATCCAATAAATAAATTTTTCATCATTCAACAAATTAACAAACTTAAAATTTTCAAAAAATAAATCTAATCTATCGACATACCTAGAAAAATCACTTATATATCCTTCTTTATCATCTAAATCTTTCAATCTCCCTAAAATCGTCTTAACTTTTTTTAAATATGTAGATAAATCTGCTATAAATTCATCCTTAAAATTATCTAATTGATTATAGAATACTTCTTTTTCAAATTCTTTTTTCTTTAATCTATAAGTTATGCTATTTGTTTGTCCTTTTGAAAAAATATCAATTAAAAAGTTAAAATAGTTTCTTCCAGATGCAAATAAATTATTATGCCTTATTCTTATATCATTTTGTAAATGAGATATTGTTGTTGTTTTTCCATCATAATCACATCGTTCTAAATATTGTATTAAAATATCTAAACTTCCTATTCCTCTTTTTTTAGATTTCTCAATAGAATATATTTGATTCATTGTTTTTGTAAATCCATATTTTGAAACTTCATATGAAAAATAATCTCTTGCTACTTTCTCAACATTATGTGCTTCATCAAAAACGACTAATTCGTATTCTGGAAGAATAGAATACTCTGTATTAAATCCTATTTCTTTTCTTATTGCTAGATCTGAAAAATACATATGATGATTTGTTATTAATATATCTGCTTTTTTCTTTTCATCTCTTGCCTTTAGAAAATAACATTCTGCTTTAAATTGACATTTATTTCCTATACACATATCACTTTCACTTTGGAAATTTTCCCAAATAATATAATCTACCTCAAAAGGAAGCTCTGCTTTATCTCCACTCTCTGTTTTTCCTCCCCATTTTAAAACTTCTTTAAATTGAGTTTTTTGACTTTGACTATAATCTTCAAAATCAACTGTCTCTCCCATTGATATATTATGTAATTTTCTATTACATAAATAATTTCCTCTTCCTTTAACTAATATATAATTAAATTCTTCTTGAATAACTTTTTTAGCAATTGGAATATCTTTATTTAATAACTGCTCTTGCAAATTTATTGTGTTTGTACTTATTACAACTCTTTTTTTATTCTTAATACTCCATTCAATTGCAGGAATAAGATATGCTAACGTTTTTCCTGTTCCTGTTCCTGCTTCTACTATGACTTTTGTCTCAGTATTTAAACCTTTTTCTATGAGTGTTGCCATTTCTAGCTGTTCATTTCTGTATTCAAATTCACTAAAAACTCCCTCTAAAAGACCTTTTTTTTCAAAATATGGTTTTACATCTATTTTTATATTTTCTTTCTGTAATAACTCAACTACTATATACAACTCTGTAACATGATTATTAATTATATAAAAACCACCTTCTAATTTAAGAGAGCAAATAGAAGATATTTCTATATCTGAATCTGACGGGTATAAATGCCCTGAAGGATTATTGTGTATTATAACCTCACCTTTTTTCATAGCCTTTAGCATTGTTGATAAAGAATACTTGTTTCCCCTTGCTAAGACTTCTATTTCTACAACTATTCCTTCTTTATTTGGAATTCCTCTAAAAAAAACTTCTTTTCCATCTACATTTTCTATTTCTAATTTTATTTTATCTCTAGCTTTTAAAGATACTTTTTCTTCTATATTCATTTTTTATCCTTTCTTTATTATATTCTATCTCTCATATAATACTCTTTTTTTCAAAAAATATAAATTATTTTTTTTATTATCTTCTTTTTTTATATAAAATATGATAAAATATACTCAGTCCATTGTACATATTTGTGTCTCTTTTTATGCTTGCCTGTCAAATTGAAATACTTATACTAACTAGGATAATCATATTGACATTAACTGTTATTTATGTTATCATAATATGAAAAAATTTATTTAAAATTAAAAGGGAGGTTTTTGATTTGGCACATTCAAAATCAGCAAAAAAGAGAATATTAGTAGCAGAGAGAAACAGAGAGAGAAATCAAGCTGTAAAATCTAGAGTAAAAACTATGCTTAAAAAGGTATTAGTATCAGTAGAAACTAAAGAGGTTGAAGCTGCTAAAGCTGCTTTATCTATCGCTTACAAAGAGTTAGACAAAGCTGTTAGCAAAGGAATCATGAAGAAGAATACTGTATCTAGAAGAAAAGCAAGATTAGCTGCAAGAGTTAACTCTTTATAATTGATGCTATTAAAATAAAACTGGGGGACTTCCTCCAGTTTTATTTTATTTTTGAAGGAGGAATTTATGATTAAATTTATTGTTTTAGATGTTGATGGAACTCTTACTGATGGTAAGCTTTACATTTCAAATTCTGGCGACGAAATGAAAGCTTTCAATGTTAAGGATGGTCTTGGAATTACCCACGCAATTTCTCAAGGTAAAATAGTTGTTATAATCACTGGAAAAACTTCAGAAATAGTAAGAAAACGTTGTGAAGATTTAGGAATAAAAGAAGTTCATCAAGGAATTAAAAATAAAGTTGCAATTTTAGATTCTATTTTAGAAAAATATAATGCTTCTTATGAAAATGTAGCATATATGGGAGATGACTTAATCGATTTAAATGTAATGAAAAAATGTAAACTAGCTGCTGCACCTAAAGATTCTGTAGATGAAATTTTAAAAATCTCTAATTTCATTTCTACTAAAAATGGTGGAGATGGAGCGGTAAGAGAATTTATTGAATATATCTTAAAAAAAGAAGATTTATGGGATACTGTTTTTAATAAATTTTCTACAATTGAACAATAAAAAAATAGCTGAGTTTCAGCTATTTTTTTTTGTAAACATCAAACAACATAAATATGAAGTTATTGGAACAGCGACTAATATACCTATACTTCCTGCAAAAGCTCTTAATATATCAGCTGCAACGGATTCAAAATTTAAAATTCTGATTAAAGGAAACTGTTCTTTTTGTAAATATATAAATAATGTAGATAAAATTCCACTTCCTATATAAGCTAAAATAAGAGTATTTACCATTGTTCCTATTATATCCTCTCCTATTCTAATTCCTGATTCAAAAATATCTTTTTTAGTTATTTCTTCATCTCTATTTTTCAATTCTGTTAATGCTGAAGAGATTGACATTGAAACATCCATTACAGCACCCATACTACCCAATATAACGCCAGCTGATATAATTTCCCTAACTCTTACACCTTGGAGTAATGCAGAGTAATTTAAGGCTTCTACAGATACAAATCCTGTCATTGCCATTTTATATGAAAAATACATTGAAATTATTCCTGCTACTATAACTCCTGCTACTGCTCCTAAAATTGCTACAACTCCTTTTTTAGAAAATCCAGCTGTTAGAAATATTGTAATTATTGAAGATAAAAGTGCACAGAAAGTTGATATTAAAATTGGAGAATACCCTCTTGCTATCATTGGTAAAAATATGTTATAAATAATTGCTACGACTATAACTAAAGATAAAATAGCTTTAACTCCTTTTAATCGAGCAATCAAAATAGTTAAAGCTATAAAAAATCCGACTATTATTAATATTGAATTTCTTTTATCTACATCAACTATATAATATTTATTTTCATTTTCTTCATTCGTTTCTTTATATAAAACTACTTTTTGATTTTCTTTTATAAAAATATTATAAGCTTTTTCTAAATATATTGGTGATTGAATTATGATTTCTTTATTTTTATCTTCACCTTCTAAAATTTTCACTCTGTATTCTTCAATCTCTTTTATTCCATCTTCTTCATTATATTCACTTTTTAATGTGTTCTCTAAATATAAAATTTTACCTCTTATATATTCTTCAGGTATATTTTCTTCATAAGCACTATATTCTTCACAAAATAAAGTTAATGAAAATATAGCGAATATTAAAAGTAATATCTTTTTCATTTTGTCACCTCAACTTTTATAAAATCTAAAAAAAAAACGAGGAATACTTCCTCGTTTTATCTATTACTTTCTGATTCCTAATTTAGCGATAAGAGCTCTGTATCCTTCGATATCTTTGCTAGTTAAGTAACTTAATAATCTCTTTCTCTTTCCAACCATTTTTAATAATCCTAATCTTGAATGGAAATCTTTCTTGTGAGTTCTTAAGTGGTTTGTTAAGTGGTTTATTTGTGCAGTTAATATTGCAATTTGAACCTCAGTAGATCCAGTATCTTTACCATCTTTTCCGTATGCTGTTATAATTTCTGCTTTGTTTATAGCCATTTTTAGTGCCTCCTGAATATTTAATATCTATGCCAAGATTTTCGGGGCTTAATCGTATAAATCCTAGCATAGATTACAATTATTATATCACATCTATTATTTTTAGTAAAGATATTTTATATTTAGTCTAAAATTGATTGAGCAGCTTTTAACTTAAGGTCTTCTTTAATTTTTTCTTCTTCTTCTTTTAAATCAACTATTTTATCTTTAATAGCATTCTCTTTTTCTAACCTTTCAACAGTTTCTCCTGCTAACATTTGATCAAGTTCTATACCATTTATAGTTTCTAATCTTAATAAAGCTTGAGTTATTGTTTCTAATATGTCTCTATTTTCTGTTAAAATTTCTTTTGCTTTTAAGTAAGCATTTGAAACTAAACTTCTAATTTCATCATCTATTTCTTTTGAAGTTGTTTCACCATAAAGTTTCTGTGGGAACATATCACCCTCACGAGTTGCATCTAACATTATTGGTCCAAACTTATCACTCATTCCATATTTTGTTACCATCCCGTGCGCTATTGCTGTTGCTCTTTCTATGTCATTACTTGCACCTGTAGTTATATCTCCAAATACAATCTCTTCTGCTGCTCTTCCACCTAATAAAGTTACAAGTTCAGACAAAAATTCGTTTTTTGATTTTAAATATCTATCCTCTGTAGGAAGTGTCATAGTGTATCCTAATGCCGCCATTCCTCTTGGAATTATAGTTACTTTATGAACTGGCTCAGTGTGTGGTGATAACCTTTGAGTCATCGCATGTCCAACTTCATGGTAAGCTACAATAATTCTTTCTTTTTGTACTGCCATTCTTGATTTTCTTTCTGGACCTATTGTTACCTTTTCAGAAGCTTCTTCTAAATCAGACATATCTATCTCTTGTCTTCCTGCTCTTGCAGCCAATATAGCCGCTTCATTCAACATATTAGCTATATCTGCTCCTACAAATCCAGGTGTTTTTCTTGCAATAATCTCTAAATCTACATCTTGTGCAAACTTTTTATTCTTTGAATGTACTTTTAATATTGCTTCTCTACCTTTTATATCTGGTCTATCCACAACTACTTGTCTATCAAATCTTCCAGGTCTCATTAAAGCTTTATCTAAAATTTCTGGTCTGTTTGTTGCTGCTAAAACTATAATTGTTTCTTCAGTTCCAAATCCATCCATTTCTACTAAAAGTTGGTTTAGTGTTTGCTCTCTTTCATCGTTTCCTCCACCTTGCCCACTTCCTCTTTTTCTACCAACAGCATCTATTTCATCTATAAAAATTATACATGGTGAATTTTTTCTAGCTTTCGAGAATAAATCTCTTACTCTTGATGCTCCAACTCCAACAAACATTTCCACAAATTCAGATCCAGACATACTAAAGAATGGAACACCTGCTTCTCCTGCTACTGCCTTTGCCAATAATGTTTTTCCTGTTCCTGGAGCACCTAATAATAAAACTCCTTTTGGAATTTTAGCTCCTAAATTTTTAAATTTATCAGGTTCTTTTAAAAATTGTACTACTTCTTCTAATTCAATTTTGGCTTCATCTATTCCTGCTACATCACCAAATGTTACTTTAGATATATTTTCACCATTTTCTTTTGCTTTAGATTTCCCCATATTGAAAATTTGAGGTCCTCCTCCACCTCCACCTTTATTCATTTTATTAAGCATAAATATCCAAACACCTACTAATAATAGCATAGGGAACCAAGATGCTAACATATTCAATAAGAATGGTAATTCCTGTGGTGGTAATGATTCTATTTGAATAGTTTTTGCTTCTATTAAATTAGTTAATTGTAAATCTCCACCTAATCTATCTGTTATCATTCTAGCTTTCAAAGTCATTGCATCTTTTTCAGAAGTATATCCATAAATGTATCCTTCTTTTTCATCAACTCTTACAAGTTTATCTTCTTTCATATTCTTTATAAAATCAGTATAACTTATTGTTTTTACATTTGATGTCTCTGATTTTGAAAACATTGTTGGAAGTGATAAAATTATAGTCACGATGAATAATAGCATTATAAAACCTTTTAAATTAAATTTACCTCCAGGCTCTCTTCCTTCATCTGAACCTTTACCCATACCTTCTTTTAGTTTTTCTTTAATTTTTCTTTTTTTCTCTTCTAGCTTCTCATCCTCAACCTCTTTGTTAGCTTCATCATCCTTATCGCTGTTATTGTGTTTTTTTGGCTCTTCTTCAATGAAGTTATACAATGCCATCTTTTCACTATCTTTTCTATTCTTCATCTTGCCTCCTTATGATTAGCTTAATTCCTTTTTTATTTTTTTCACATTTAAAATTTTCACTTTTTTTAATTCCTGAAATCCAAATAATTTCATCTTTTTTTAAAAATAATGGTATTTTACTTCTAAGATTTTTAGGTATTTTTTCATTAATAAATATATCTTTTACTTTTTTATAAGATTCCATTCCTAATGGTCTTATTATATCTCCATCCTTTCTTGTTCTAATCTCTATAATGTCACCAATTTCTAAATTCGTTAAAAATTCATTTTTACCAAAACTTTTATCATCTTCTGTCGCTTCTATAATATATTCATCTAGTTTTATACTAAAAGGTATTTTTTCTTCTAACTTTATACTTTTATTTTCAATAATATCCATTTTTTCCTTTTCTAGCCAAAGACTTTTATATTGTTTTTTTAAAAGATAGTTTTTTTCCATATGTACTACTTTACTTCCAGAGGTATAAAGTAATTTTATTGCATTTTTTATCTTTTCTCTTGAAGACTCTAAATTATTTTCTTTAAAATATTCATTTATAATTTTACCTTGGATATAAGGTGTCTCTAATTTTATTAACTCAGTATTTAAAACCCAATTATTATTTTCAAGAATTTTGTATTGAGATAAATCAACTTTTAACATCTGATTAACATCTCTTATTTCTTTAATCAGATTGTGGATTTTTTCTTTAAAAGAACTGTTATATCTTTTTTCTATTGAAGGGATTAAATCTAATCTTATACTATTTCTTGTAAAATCATTTTCAAAATTTGTTTCATCTATTCTATATTTGATTGATTTGCTATTTAAAAATTCTAAAATTTCACTTTTATAAATCTCATTGATAGGACGAATAATATTATCTCTATTCTGAATTCCTTCCAAACCTTCTAGAGAAGAACCTCTAACAAGTCTAAATAAAAAGTTTTCAATTTGATCATCTAGATTGTGTGCTATTGCAATTTTATTGCTCTGTGTTTTTTCTAAAATTTCTTCAAAAAAATCGTATCTAATAATTCTTCCTGCTTCTTCTAACCCAATTCCCTTTTCTTTAGCAACTTCTTCAATAGAAGCTCTTTTAGTAAATACAGGTATTTCTAAACGAGCCCCATATTCTATGCTAAATTTTTCATCACCATTCGAATTTTCTCCTCTTAACAAATGATTTATATGCACTAAAACTATTTCAAAATTTAATTCTTTTTTTAAAAGTTTTAAAACTTCTAACAAAAACACTGAATCTGGTCCTCCAGAGAAACCTAAAACTATTTTATCTCCAGTTTTTATTAATTTTTCATCTTTTATTTTTTCGATAATTTTCTTTAACATCCTATATCCTTCACAACAGTATTTTATAAAATTATACCATACAGATAATATTTTTCAAACTATTTTCCCTCTTATTTTGATTAGAAAATTTCGAAAGTTGTTTTTCTATTAGAGTAATTAAAGAATATCTCTATAACTTCAGCTCTATTATTTAAAACGTCATACTGGAATTTTTCAAACTCTGTTTTTTTATAAGCTTCCCTTGTTGATTTAAAGTTCTTTTCTATCACTATTGCATTATACTTTTCTTTATCTTTTTTCGATATAAACCATTCTGGATAAGAACCTGGTTTCCCTAAAAGTAAATAATCTAATTTTAAATACTCCACAAAAATATCTTTTCCTCTAAAGTTCTTTTCTTCATAGAACTTAATTAAATGATTAAATATTGACACAATTTTATGCCCTACTCCTAACAAGTTATTTTTTTCATAATACTCTGCAATTTCTTCAAAGAAATCAAATGGTCTTTTATAATTTTTCTCAATTATATATTTAATTGAATTTTTGAATTTCTCTGAATTATAATAATAATCCAACATTTTTTCAAAGTTTTTTAATTTTACTAACTCTTCATAGCTTATAAAGCAATTTGACAATATTTCATAAGGTGGAAATTCTATATATTTATAATTATATTTTTCTATTTCTTTTGAAATTCTTGTTCCATTTAATATTTTTAAAAACCCAAGTTGAATCATTTCCGAATCTAACTCATAAACATAATCAAATGAATCTTTAAATGTTTCATAAGTATCGTGAGGTAATCCTGCTATTAAATCTACATGCAAATGAATATTTTTAGATATAGCTTTTATGTTGTTTCTTAATCTTTCTAGCAAGTTTCTTCTATTTATACTATTCATTGTTTCTTTATTGATACTTTGAACCCCTATCTCAAATTGGAAATAATGTTCTGGAACTTTTTTTAAAAATTCAATAACCTCTTCATCAAATATATTAGCGTTTATTTCAAAATGAAATGTCATGCCTTCTTTGTAATTCTCCACTAGATATTCCCATATTCCTAAATATCTGTCTTTTCTTAAATTATATGTTCTATCAACAAATTTTACCAATTCCACTCCTGAATCTATAAATTTTTTCAAATCACTTTTTACTCTTTCTAAAGAAACATATCTAACGCCTTTATCTATTGAAGACAAACAGTAAGAACAACTAAATGGGCAACCTCTACTTGATTCATAGTAAAGAATTTTTATATTTTCTTTTAACTCTTGTTCACTATATGGAAATGGAATTGTATCCAAGTTCTCTATTGGAAATTCATCTCCTAAATATTTTAATTTTTTATTCTCTAATGTCCCTACACCTTTTTGTAAAGTTTTATCCTTAGTTAAAAAATTTAATAATACTTTTTCTCCCTCTCCAACTAAAATATAATCAATTGAATCATTTTCAATTAAAGATTCTTCTGTATTATAACTTACCTCTGGACCGCCTAAGCTTATTGTTATATTTGGTCTTATTTTTTTCAATTCTTTTATGATTCTAAAAACATATTCTTTATTCCAAATATATGTTGAAAATATATAATGATCTGCTTTCAAGTTAAATAAATCTGTGATTATACTTTGCAACTGATTATTTATATTACTTTCATAAATTTCTAATTTTAATTCTGAATATTTTTCAACATAACTTTTTAAATATCTGATTGCTAAATTTGTATGTATAAATTGACTATTTATACCTACTAAAACTATTTTTTCCATTATTCTTTCTCCTAATTATTTACTTTTCTTTTGAACTTCTAAGTGTTCTTTATATGTTTTTGTAAAAGTGTGTTTCCCATTACTTGTTACTACAAAAAATAGATAATCTGTTACAGCTGGATTTATTGCAGCTATAACAGAGTCATAGTCTGGATTTGATATTGGAGCTGGTGGTAGTCCTTTATACATATATGTATTATAAGGCGAATCTATTTTTAAATCTTTATAGTACATTCTTCTTTTAGTATAATCATATATATAATTTACTGTTGCATCAGATCCAAGTTTCATATCTTTTTTTAATCGATTATTAAAAACTGATGACATAAGTGCTTTTTCCTCTTTTAGCTGAGCTTCTCTTTCTATTATAGAGGCCATTATTAATTTTTCATAAAATATTTTCTTATTTAAATATTTTTCTGATGGAAATTTTTTTAAAAATTGTCCTAGCATTGCTTTTACAATTTCATCTTCATTTGTATCTACAGATAAGTAATATGTTTCGGGATATAGATACCCTTCAAAATTACCATTTGGTGTAAAATATGGAAAATCTTTTATTTTACCTAAAGACTTTTTCAATCCTTCTTCTGATCCTATTTTTCTTTCTTGAAGAAGTTTTCCAATCTCTTTTATAGAATACCCTTCTGGAATAGTCAATATTGTATATTTAACTCTTCCCTCTTCCATCATTTGTAATATATTTTTATATGAGTATTCTCCATCTAATTCATAAAACCCAGCTTTTATATTTTTACCTGAATTTTTTTCATATTTTAAAAAAACTTTAAAGAAAATTGAATCTCCTATTCCTATTTGTTTAAAAATATTATTTAAATTTGTTCCTACTTTTAAATTAACTGTAACTTTATAATTCTTTTTAACATCTGTTTTATAAGAATATACTTTAAAAATTGATAAAAACAGCACTAATATAAACAATAAAAAAATTAGAACTTTCTTTTTCATAATACTCTCCCTACTTTATGCTGAAAAAAGCTGTACTTTGGTTTCCCTAGTTACAGCTTTTCTCTATTTTTTAATTATTTTCTTGATTGTTTTGCTTTTTCAATTAATGGTTTTTTTCCTTTTCTATCTTTTTGGAATATTTCAACAATTGTTTCTGCTTCTACAAATGGAACTGAAACGAATGAGAAGTTCTCATATACTTCAACACCTTTTAATTTTGATTCATGTACTTTAGTTTTTTCAGCTATTAAATCTACTAATTTCTTAGGAGTCATTTTATCTTTTTTACCTAAAGCTATAAATAATCTTGTCTTTCCTGTTTTATCAATAGAAACACTATCGATATCTGAATAACTAGTTTCTGCTAATTCTTCAGCATAACAGTTCTTTAATATAGCTGCTATTATTTCAATTGGAGTAGCTTCTTGATCTAATAACTCTTTTGCCATATCTTGGTATGCTTCAGCATCTCCATTTGTTATTAAGCTATTTACGCTATCAAATAATCTAGTTTTCTTAGCTAAGATTACATCTTTAACTCCTGGAACTTGCTCTTTCTTTATTTCTGTTTTTGTTATTCTTTGAATCTGAAGTAACTTTCTATACTCTGAAGGAGTTATGAATGTTATTGCAGTTCCTTGCTTTCCAGCTCTTCCTGTTCTTCCGATTCTATGTACATAACTTTCTGCTTCTTGTGGAATTGCATAGTTAATTACATGAGTAAGATCATTTACGTCAATTCCTCTAGCTGCTACGTCAGTTGCAATAAGAATGTTTAAGTTTTTGTTTTTAAATCTTCTTAAAGTTACTTCTCTATGATTTTGACTGATATCTCCATGAAGACCTTCTACATCATATCCTCTATCTTGAAGTTTTCCAACAAGTTCATTTACATCGTTTTTAGTTCTACAGAATACAATTCCATAGAAATCATGTTCGATGTCAACTATTCTACATAATGCTTCAAATTTATCTCTCTCTTTTACTTCAAAGTAAATTTGTTCTGTTAAGCTTGTAGTTAATGCTTTCTTTTCAACAGCTAAAACTTGATGTTCTCTCATATGTGATTTTGCTATTTTTAAAATTTCAGCTGGCATAGTTGCAGAGAAGAATAGCATTCTTTTCTCTTTATTTGTTTCAGTTAAAATTTTCTCAATATCTTCTACGAATCCCATATTTAACATTTCATCCGCTTCATCAAGTATGAAGTAATCGATTTTATCAAGCATTAAGATTCTTCTGTTCATTAAATCCATTACTCTTCCTGGTGTTCCAACAACTATATCCACGCCTCTTTGAAGCTGTCTTTTTTGTTGCTCTAAAGATTGTCCTCCATAAACTGGAATTATCTTTAATCTTCTTCCGTGTGCAAGCGAGTTAATCTCTTCTGCTACTTGAACTGCTAACTCTCTAGTTGGTGCAAGTATTATTGCTTGTATGTGACCTGTACTTGTTTCAATTCTTTCTAATATTGGTAAAGAGAAAGCAGCTGTTTTTCCAGTTCCTGTTTGTGCTTGACCAATAATATCCTTATCTCCATTCAGTAATGCTGGTATAGTTAACGCCTGTATTGGACTTGGCTGTTCGAATCCTTTTTCTAGTAATGGTTTTAACGTTTTTTCAGTTAAACCTAAATCTTTAAATGTTAATATTTTTTCCATATTCACTTCCTTAAACTATTTATATTCATTCATAAGATTATAGCATAGATTTATAAAAATGTGTACTTTTTTTATATTTTTATTTGAAAGTTATGAGTCATTTTTTTACATGTTCTTATTCTGTAATAACTATTACTATATTCAGATATTGATTTTTCAAATAAAATATAGTAAATAAAGTATTAATAATATTTTTAGGAGGTTTTTATGATTATTGATCGAAAAAATGCGAAAAGAACAGTTGTGTATATTAATGACTCTCAAAAAAATAATCTACAAAACTTTTTACATTCAATCGGCTTTCATTATTATACTGTCCAATCGAAACTTGAAGGAAGTTGGGAACATGGTATTAGACACTTAAACAATCATGTTTGGCCAGGATCAGAAGCTGTTTTTCATCTTATTGTTTGTAGCTCTAAAGTAGATTTGTTATTACAAAAATTAAAAAGTTTTAGAATGAATCTTCCTGACAATGTTGTAATGGCTGTTCTTGTATGCCCTCTTGATGATTTCATTTATAATATGATGACTGTTGATATTGAACCTGATAATAAAACTGAAGAAATCAATTGGTTAAAAAAAGATTAAATAAAAATGAGGGGCATAGCTTTAAAGCTATGCCCCTCATTTTTATTTTAATGCTTACATTTATCTTTTATACTACAGCTTCCATTTTTTGATTTTGAACAACTACAAGAACTTTCTCCTTTAAGCATTTTATATATACTTTTTAAGGCAATTGCTCCAATTATAATAACTATTCCAATTAAAATTAATGTTTTCATCTTTCCTCCTAATTTAAAGAGTTAAAAAAATAGCTTTCCAATTTGAAATATTAATGTTGATACTATATAAGGTACCACTAATAACATTGTAACTACAAAACATGTAAATTTATATCCAAATTCTTGCTTTATAGCCGCCAACGTCACAACACAAGGTACCACTAATAATATGTACGCCATAAACGAATAAGCTCTCAAAGGTGCTAACTCATCAGTCCAAAGTGCTTTTGTAGCTGCAACTACACCTTTCCCTTGTTCCTCTATTTCTTCAGCTTCTGGAACACTAAATAACCCTTCAACATTGAAACTCACAATTTGAACTATTGAATCTTTTATTGCTATTCCTAATCCTGCTATTTGTCCAACAACATCTTGAACAAATGTAGTTTCTTCTTCTTCACTGTTTTCTGATGCATTATCAGTAACTAAAACTTGTGCCATAAATCCTACAACAATCTCTTTTGCTGCTAAACTTGGAGGAATAGCTGCTACTGTTTCCCATCTATTTGCAAATCCAGTTGGTTTTAAAACTGTTTGAAAAGTTTTTCCAAACTTAGCCATATATGATTCTGCTGTGTTTCCATGGTTTGGAAAATATGTCAATGCCCAAAGTATCATGAGCATACCCATTATTGTTGTCATTGCTTTTCCTATATATGATCCTGTTCTATTTAATGTTGATTTAAATATAACTCTCATACTTGGAACTCTATATGGAGGTAACTCTATTAGAAGTGCTCTACCATCTGTTTTAAACATCTTAAAATTCTTTAAAATTAATCCTGTTAAGATTGCTACAACTATTCCTAAAACATATAATGACATTACAACTAAACCTGCTTTAGATCCGAAAAACGCAGCTGTAAATAAACCATAAACTGGTAATCTAGCTCCACATGACATAAAAGGTGCCATTGCTGCTGTTAATCTTCTTGAAGATTCATCTTCAAGAGTTCTTGTTGCATATATAGCTGGAACTGTACATCCAAATCCTAAAACCATTGGAACAAAAGCTTTTCCATTTAGTCCCAGTTTTGTCATTATTTTATCCATCAAAAATGCAACTCTAGACATATATCCACTCTCTTCAAGTATTGCTAAGAAGAAATATAAGTAAAGCATTAAAGGAACAAAAACTACTACTCCTCCTACTCCTCCTAAAATACCATCCATAACTAATGAAGCCAACCAATCTGGTGTATTTTCATCTATTAACATTCCTAAGTATTTACCAATAAAGTTATTTACAAATCCGTCTACCCAATCAATTAATGGAGCTGAACCATTAAATACAGTCCCCATTAAACCTACAATGATAATAAAAAATATTGGAAGTCCTAAATATTTATTTAATAATATTTTATCTACTTTATCGGTAAAATCCAATCTAGATTTTATTGAAGTTGTAAAAGTTTTAGCTAAAATTCCTTTTACTGTTCCATACCTTCCTTCCGCAAATATTGTTTCAATATCTTCATCATGATCTTCTTCTAATTGTTTTGTATAGTCAACTATGTCTTTATCTATTTCATAATGATAATCATTTTTCAATATTTCTAAAAGATGTGAGTCTTGCTCTAATAATTTTATTGCTAAAAAATCTTCCCCAAATTTTTGTGAAGCTTTTAATAATTTTTCATCACAATTAATCCTACACTTTATATCTTCTATTGCTGTTTCTAAGCATTTATCAAATAAAAGTGTATACTTTGGATTTTCTATTTTAGAAGCTGATATTTCTAAAGCTTTATCTAATAAGTCTTGAAGACCTGTTCTTTTTATTGCAGATGTAGTAACTACGTCAATTTCAATCATCTCTGTAAATTTCTTCATCTCTAGTTTATAATTTAATTTTTCAAATTCATCAAAAAGATTTAGCGCAATCAACATCGGTCGACCTAATTCTTTTAATAACATCGTTAGATATAAATTTCTTTCTAAATTTGTTGAATCTACTATATTTACTATTACATCTGGCTTTTCATTAATTATAAAATCTCTTGTTATTTTCTCTTCAAGTGTATATGGACTCAAACTATAAACCCCTGGCAAATCGATACATTGTATTCTATTACCCTTATATTCAAATTCAGCTTCTTTTTTTTCTACTGTAACTCCAGCCCAATTACCTACTTTTAATTTTGATCCTGCTAACGCATTAATTAATGCTGACTTCCCTACATTTGGATTTCCTGTAAATGCTATTTTTATCATTTTGTTCTCCTATCCTTCTATCTCTATCTCTATATTTTGTGCATCTTTTTTTCTTATTGCTATATTTGTCGATTTCACTATAAATTCTTGTGGATCTCCTAATGGTGCATTTCTTTCAAGTTTTATTATTTCACCGTTAGTTACACCCATATCAACTAACCTTTTTTTTAGTTCTCCTAGTTTTCCTATTTTTATTATTTTTGCTGATTCACCTTTTTTTAATTCTGTTAATTTCATAACTTCCTCCTTTTTTGTTCGTTATAAATACATTTTGTTAAACAAAGTATATTTATAAAATATAAACCACAGTTTATTGCTGTGATTTATTTTTATTCATTTCCAATTATTATTTTATTTGCTAGTCCAAAATTCAAGACATATTTTGTTTCATTTATTTTTACAATATAGTTACTTTTATCATCTCTTACTAAAGATATTTTGTTTCCTATATAAAACCCTTTTTCTGTAAGCCTATTCTTATCTTCATCTCTTCCTTTTATCTGTTTTATAACAAATTCTTTATTTTGTTCAGCAAAAATTAATTTCATCATAGAATAAACCTCCTAATAAATCATTCTTGTTCTTATTAAGAGTATATTCTAGAAGAGAACATTTGTCAAGAAGAAAACTTTAATAATCAAAGCTTTGATTAGGCAAATAGATTTTTTATACTATGAAGCATTACACTTCTAACATTGGGACTATCTTTTGATAATTCTTCTATTATTTTTTTCACCTTTAGACGTTTTGAGTTATCACTAACTTCATAAGGACAATCATTATGTAATATAGGCAAATTTAGTTTTTTTGCATATCTTATAGTTTCTTTTTCTTCTACATAAGCTAATGGTCTAATTACTTTCAAACCATATTCTTCTGAAATATAAGCTGGTTTCATAACTCCCATATTACCTTGATAAAACACATTTAATAAAAATGTTTCAATAATATCGTCCTTATGATGTCCTAAAACTAATTTATTAATATTTTGATTTTGCATCTCTTTATATAAAATTCCTCTTCTTACTCTTGCACACATAAAACAAGGATTTTTCAAATCACTATTCGTTAAAATACTTTCACCTATTGAAGTTTCTATTACTTGTAATTCTATTCCTAATTTTTTACAATAATCTTTAATTTCGCCATAATTTCCACCCTCTTCTATTGGATGTATATGTATTGGAAATATTTCAAATTTAATACTCGATATTTTCTGTATCCTTATTAATGCATTTAAAACTGTTAGACTATCTTTTCCTCCCGAGATTCCAACTGCAACTCTGTCTCCGTCTTCAATCATCTCATAATCATGCATTGCTCTTCCTATCGGGCTCCACAAAGTCTTTTCAAATCCTTTGTCTTGAATAAATGCTAAAGTTTCTTTTTCATTCATTTTATCTAAAGATATTTTCAATCCTGTTTGCTTATATATTTTATCTATTAATTTCATTCTTTTGTTTTCTGAATATAAAATCTCTATTTTAATCTCTTCTTTTAAATTTGTTATTATTATTTTTTCTTTTAATACTTCAAATTTGTATGTTTGAAAAAAATATCCATCTAATTCTTTTATATTTTCTATCTTCAGCACTACTCTTTTGCTCCTTTTTTATCTTCAGATACATACCCTAATACATAATCTAAATTTATATTTTTCATTGAATTAAATATACTTTGTTTAATCTGTGGATTGTTTTTTTCTAATTTTGTTAAAAGATTTTTAATCTCTTTTCTTTTAGAATCAACTTTTCCTGATTCTATAGGACACCCGCAAGCCATTGCTTTAATTTCATTACTTTCAGTAAAATCTATTACATCATTTTCTTTTATATATATCAATGGTCTTATCAACTCTAATCTTCCACTTGTTGATTTCACTTTCGGTATCATTGTTTTTGTTGTTCCTGCATAAAACATATTTATTAGTGTTGTCTCTATTACATCATCAAAATGATGCCCTAAAGCTAGTTTATTATATCCTAACTCTTCTACCTTCTTATATAAAACCCCTCTTCTCATTTTTGCACATAAAAAACAAGGACTTTCAGGTGAAGATTCAAAAGCTATTTCCCAAACATTTGCTTCAAAAATTTCACAAGGTATTTCCAGCTCTTCTAAATTAAACTTAAATTGTTCTAAATCAATTGCACCAAATCCTGGATTCATAGATATAAATGCAACTTCAATATTTTTACTTTTATCTCTTTTTAACTCTTGGAATAGTTTTGAAAGTAATAAACTATCTTTTCCTCCTGATACTCCAACTGCTATTTTATCTCCATCTTCTATCAAATCAAAATCTTTTATTGCTTTGGTAAATTTAGACCATATTTTTTTTCTATATCTATTTCTTATAGAATGTACAACTATTTCTTCCTTTGTTTTAAAAACTTTTTCCGCCATTTTTCCTCCAACCCTATTCTATAGTTTTTAACTATATTATATCATGGCTGTAAAAAATTTAACAATTCTTTTTTTTTGTGTTAGAATGACTTATCTAATTAAATGAGGTGATAATATTTTATGAATAATATAGAGATAAAAGTTCTAGAATTTTTAAAAAGTGGTATGGTTTACAGTGATGGTGCTATTATGAAAAATTTAGGAATTGATGAATTTGAATTAGAAAACATCTATAATTCCCTTACTTCACAGGGATATTTAGAAAGTTATGAAAACTTTTTAAAGAAAAATCCAGATTATAAAAAAAGTGAAGAAGAAAAATCTTGTGGGGATAGTTGTTCTTCTGGGGGATGTTCTTCTGGAGGGTGTTCTTCTGGGGGATGTTCTTCAAAAGATGAAGATATGGATTATTCTAAAATCAAAGTTTTAACAGAAAAAGCTTTTATTTATAATTTTTAAAAAAAGTAGGAGTAAAGATTCAAACAACTTTACTCCTGCTTTTTTTATTAATACATTTTATCTAGAATTCCTGTGATTTTTTTATAATTTTTATAATATATTTGAGTAAATACTAAAAACAGTAACGAAACTACTATTACTTCTAACTTTATAGTTTCATTTTTTATGGATATCAATAAACCAAAAATAAATATAATATAATATAACATTAAAAACTTTTTTATTATTTCATAAAAAATTTCAGATATCATTTTCAAAAAATTAATTATTCCTATTTTGATTTTTTTTAACATCACATTCACTCCTTTTTTAGATTCTACCTTCTTTCTAATTTGAATTTTTTTATTTGAATTTTTCAAATCCATTCTATTCACAAGTATATTACAAATGTAAAATAGGAGTATTTAGTACTCCTATTTTACATTTGTATTTAGTTTGCTATTTTTTCCTTCAGTAAATTCACACCTTCATCTACCTTCTCTTTTGCTGCATCTCCAACTTTTTCAACTTCGGTTCCTATTTTATCAGTTGTTTTTTCTATATTTTCTTCTACAACTTCTTGAATCGTTTGTGCTTCTTCCATAGTTGCTGGTGCTTCCTCAGCAGTTGGAGCTACCGGCATTTGAACTACTGGAGACTCTGGAACTGGTTGAGCTTCTTGTTTTTCACCTGAGCACCCAATCATAAATGCACTTAGCGCTAATAAAGATAGCATCGTTATTTTTTTCATTATAATTCCTCCTTAAAACGAATTAATATTATTGATAACCTATTATTTTGATTAAAACACTATTTTCCTTTTTATTTAGTATATTTTTCTATATATTTTTGCATTTTAAATTTTCTTTTTAAACCATCTGAATTCATATATCTTACTTTTCCGAAAATTTCTCTCTCTTTCCAAGCTCTATCATGCTTTCCAAAACACCAAGCTACTCCTGCATAAGAACTAGGATCTCTTCCATCATAAAAATATTTATTATTTAAAAAGAGTGCTATTTGATAAGCTTCTTTTGGGGTTTGACTCCATTCTAATATTTTTTTACACCAATACATTCTCATATAACTATCCATATAACCAATTTTTACCATTTCATTTTGACAAGTGTTCCAATAAATATCATGAGTTTCTGCATTTTCTAACTCTTTAGATGAATATATATATTTTCTTGCATCCTGCAAATGATTTTCCAAAGTTTCATAAGCCCAGTTATAAGTAACTCCGTACCAATTATCATAATTTTTATTATAATATACAAAGTTTATTGCTAATTCTCTTCTAACTGTTAACTCTTCCAAAAAACTTTCTTTCTGTTCAATCATATCTTCTATTTTTTCTATCTCTATCCAAATTTCTAAAGGTGATATTTGTCCAAAATTTAAATACGGTGATAACTTTGAAGCTCTTTCATTATCTGGCCCCTTATCTAAATAAAATTTCAGATTTTCTTTTATAAAATAGTCTAATTTTTTTCGTGCTTCTATTTCCCCACCTAAGAAATCATTGTTTACGACTTCTTTCTCCTCAAGAATATACATTTTTGAAACATCTAATTTTTCTATTTTTTTATTTTTTATTTCAAATTTTAGATATTCTATATCTTTAAATTCTATTAAAAATCTATCTTTTACCTTTTTATACTTAATTCTTAGAGTTCTAGCACTATACTCTTCTTTTGAACTTATGACTTCTACTGGAACTGTTACATTTCCTTCAACTTCAATTATTGTTGATGAAATTTTATTTGATATTCTTTTTTTCGCTTCTCTTTGAAATTTAAGATAAGCTTTATCCCACACTACAATCTTTGCATTTTTTGAAACTTTAATTATATTTTCTTCTAAATTACCCGTTAAAAAAATAAAACTGATTCCTTTTTCCTTTAAATTATTCTTTACATCTCTCAAACCTTGAAACATAAAATCATAATGTCTTTTTTGAACTTCTGGATATTCAATATAATTAAATACAACGTATAAAGGAAGCTGTGAAGAATTAGCAATTTCAATAGCTTTATTTAATGAAAAATTATATTTCGTTCGTTGAGATTCTTGCATCCAATATAATATATACTCACCATTTTTATTTTCGTTAATTTTTAAATATCTAACTCTATCTCCATTCATTTTTTCCTCCTTTAAATCTAAAATTCTGCTTCTAATTTTTTTCAAAAAAATAGTAATCTTTCTTTCAATTTGTTAATTTTCTTTTTTCTATGTTATAATTAACATTATAATTATTGAGGTGTCTTATGTTCGAATTAACAAGTAAACTTTTTAATACCCTTGGATATATTATAGCTATGGCCTTCTTTTTTTCTCGTTTTAAAATTGCTAAAAATATTTTTACTCGAGAAAAACATACTAAAAAAGATATCTTGATTCTATCAATTGTTTTTTCTAGTTTAGCTATTTTTGGAACACATATTGGTGTTGAATACAACGGTGCTATTGCAAATACTAGAAATGTTGGAATTATTGTTGGAGGTATTCTTGCTGGTCCTGAAGTTGCGCTTATTTCAGCTTTTATTGCGAGCCTACATAGAATCACAAGTGGAATAAACACTCTTACAGCAATACCTTGCTCAATAGCAACTCTTTTTGGCGGCTTTATTACTAGTTATTTATATAAAAAATCTAACTCTACAAATAGATCTTTCTTAGGATTTTGTGCTGGCATAATGATAGAAAATTTAAGTATGTTACTTATTCTGCTTATGACAACCGACAAGAATCTAGCTTTAGATATCGTTAAAAATCTTTACCTCCCAATGCTTTTTATTAATGGAATTGGTGCTGCTGGAATTATAATCATTACAGAAGAAATTTTAGAAGAAAAAGAACGTGAAGCTGCTAATCAAGCTAAATTGGCTCTTGAAATTGCAAACAAAACTCTTCCTTTTTTTAAAAAAGGAGAGTCTCTTGACAATGTTTGTCAAATCCTTTTAGAATCATTAAACGCAGAAACTGTTGCTATTACAAATAAAAAATATATTATTGCAAATTCTTTCAAAAATAAAGGAATTAATTTAAAAAACCAAGAAATACAAAGTAAAGCTACAAAAAATGTTCTGTCATCTGGGGATGTTTTAATTTTTGATAGAAATAGTGAATTCAATGATTTTTCTTACTTTGAAGATAACGTAAAATCTTGTATAATAACACCTCTTTTTCAAGATGAAAAAGTTTCTGGAACATTAAAAATATATTTTAAAAATGAAGAAAGTATAACAGCACGAAAAAAATATCTTGCCATCGGTTTATCTCAACTTATTTCAACTCAATTGGAAATAAGTAGGATGGATAATTTTAAGGCTATGGCTAGAGATGCTGAATTGAAAGCTTTGCAAGCTCAAATAAATCCACATTTTTTATTTAATGCATTAAACACAACCGCCTCATTTGTAAGATTTGATCCTGCTAAAGCTAGAGAAATTATAATAGACCTCTCAGTATATTTGAGGTATAATCTTGAAAATTCTGCTAATCTTGTCCCATTAGAAAAAGAACTCGAACAAGTTAAAGCTTATATAAATATTGAAAAAGCTAGATTTCATAATAAATTTAAAGTTTTTTATGACTTCGACGAAAATATAAATGATGTTAAAATTCCTAGCTTAACAATCCAACCTCTTGTTGAGAATAGTATAAAACACGGCATATTGAAACAACGAGATTTGGGAATTATTAAAATAAGTATAAAAAAAATAAACTTAAAAGGATATCTTATTAGTATTGAGGATAATGGAACTGGTATTGATTTAGAAATTATAAAAAATATAAATACAAAAATAGAAAAAAATATTGGATTGAAAAATGTTCACAATCGTTTAAAATTGATTTATGGAAACGGATTAATAATTAAACGTTTAGAAAATGGAACGAAAATTTCATTTTACATAAACTAGGAGGGCTTTATGGTTAAGTGCATTATTATTGAGGATGAATTTCCCGCTAGAGAAGAATTAAAATTTTTTATTAAAAATAATAAAAATTTTCACATTGAAAAAGAATTTGAAAATCCCATAGATGCTTTAAAATTTGTTGAAGCAAACAATATTAACGTTGTCTTTTTAGATATTGATATGCCTGAATTAGATGGTATGACTTTGGGGAAAATTATTCAAAAAGTTAATAACAAAATAAAATTAGTTTTCATTTCAGCATATAAAGATTTTGCTGTTGATGCGTTTGAAATCAAAGCTTTTGATTATATATTAAAACCTTATTCTGAGTACAGAATTATTAATGTATTAGATAATCTTGTTGAAGAGTTTTCAAAAAATGAAACCTTTTCAAAAGATTTAAATATCAAGAAAATAACTGTAAATCTTGATTCTAAAATGGTTGTGCTCTCAACAAATGATATTATATATATTGAAGCCGATGAAAAAGAATCTCATATATTTACAAAAGATGCTATGTACTCATCTAAATTAAAAATTTCTCAACTAGAACAAATACTTTCTGAAAATACATTTTTTAGATGTCATCGATCATATATTATAAATATAGATAAAATTATTGAAGTTGAGCCTTGGTTTAATAGTACATATATTTTAAAAGTTTCAAATTCTAATTTTAAAGTTGCTGTGAGTAGAAATAAAGTTAAAGAATTAAAAGAAATTTTGACTATAAAATAAAAATACCCCATTTAAGGGGTATTTTTATTTTTTTATCTTCTTCAAAAACAAAGCTAAAGTTACTACCGCTCCTGAAACACCTACAATGTATCCTATTGTTTCAGATAATCTAAATCCTTCTGGTGCAATTAATATATAAGTTATTACAACAGCCGTCATAAAAGTTCCTGGAATTGTTGCTATCCAGTGATTTTTATTCTCTTTCGCTAAATAAACAGCTCCTGCCCATAAAGCTATCGTTGCTAACGTTTGATTTGACCAAGCAAAATATCTCCAAATTATTGCAAAGTCTACAAAACATAATGCAATTCCTGCTGCAAATAATGGAATAGCTATTACAAATCTATTTTTTATAGGCCCTTGCTTATAGCTAATTGCATCTGCTATTGCTAGTCTAGCGCTTCTAAATGCTGTATCTCCTGAAGTTATTGGACAAGCTACTACTCCTAGTAAAGCTAATGCTCCTCCAACCTTTCCCAAAATACTATTTGATATAGTATTTACTACTACTCCTGCTGATCCAGCATTCATAAGTCCTTCAGTTCCACCAAAGAATGTCATTGCAGCGGCTGCCCAAACTAAAGCTATTACTCCTTCTGCAATCATTGAACCATAAAATATTTTTCTTCCTTCTTTTTCATCTTTCATACATCTTGCCATTAATGGCGATTGTGTAGCATGAAAACCTGAAATAGCTCCACAAGCTATTGTTATAAATAAATATGGATATATTGATGTTCCTTTAGGATGTAAATTTGTTAGTGTAATCTCAGGAATATCATATCCTTGAAAAATTAAACCTCCACCTATTCCTATAGCCATAACAATTAGAGATGCTCCAAATATTGGATATATTTTTCCAATTAATTTATCTACTGGTAAAATTGTTGCTAATATATAATAAGCTATTATTATCCCTACCCAAGTCATAGTATTTATGCTTGTCATACTTGCTAATATTCCTGCTGGTCCATTAACAAAAACTACTCCTACAAGAAGTAATAATAAAACTGAAAATACTCTCATTATTTTTTTTGCGTTATCTCCTAAATAATGTCCTACAATTTCTGCGATTGTTGCTCCATCATGTCTTACAGAAAGCATTCCTGATAAATAATCATGTGTTGCTCCTGCAAAAATACATCCAAATACAATCCATAAAAATGCTGCTGGTCCCCAAAGCGCTCCTGCTACTGCTCCAAATATTGGTCCTAATCCAGCTATGTTTAAAAATTGAATTAAAAATGCTTTTTTCCAATCTAATTCAACATAATCAACACCATCTGCTAAACGTACTGCTGGTGTTTTTTTATCACTTACACCAAATACTTTTTCTACATATTTTCCATAAAATATATACCCCAAAATCAAAGCTATCAACGACACTATAAAACTAATCATAAAAACCTCCATTAATTCAGTTATTTTATAATTTATTATACTACTTTAACTAGATAAAGATAACTATTTTAGACTGAATTGATCTTATAATCGCTCTAAACGTCGTTTTTACGACTTGAAATTAAATTATTTGTCTTTTAAAAATTTTAAAGTTGTATTAGTAAAAGCAACTATACTTATAAGTGGAGCTATAAATATTCCTATTATTGGAATAAAGTACAGCAGTGTGAAGATTGCTCCACCTACTGAAAATGCTATTTTATTATCCCACATAAAATCTGAACTTTCTTTCGATGAAAACTTATGTCTTTCTAAAGTATAGTCAACAAAATTATATGATATAAAATAACTTTGAACTATAAAAATTAATATTGGCACAAATATATTTATTACTGGAATAAATCCTAACAAAATTATAAATATAGTATAGAATATCTCTTTAAAAAAACTTTTACTTGCTATGTTTATACCTCTTACTAAAAAAATTATATTCTCTTTCAAAGTAAAATTATATTTAACTTTATTTTCAAGACTTTCTATTTTTTCTGAAACATAACTAAAAAATGGAGCCAACAATATCAATAAAATTGTTTTAAAGAAAAAATATTGTATTGATATCATAAAAAATCTAATTACAATAACTATTCCTATTTTTAATAAACTTATATTATTTTTAAAACTAAAAATTATATTAATTTTATCAAAAATTAATTTCCCTATATAATTTGAAAATAAAAAAAATAATACTACTATTAAAACACCAATAACCGCTCCTACTAAATATCCCCACCTTAATTTTGTTTCTCTTATTAATTTAGGTGCAGATAAATAGCTTTCTAACATTATCCTTACTTTTTCCATCCCTCTCCTTTTAAACAAAAAAAGACCGAAAGGTCTTTCTTTATTGTTGATATATATTTATTTCTACTCTTCTATTCAATGCTTTTCCTTCTTTTGTAGAATTAGAGCCTACTGGATTTCTATCTCCATATCCTACACTTGAAATTCTATTTGGTGAAACTCCTTGAGCTGATAAATAATTAGCTACACTCTGAGCTCTTTGTAAAGATAAATTTAAATTTGAATTTGGATTACCTGTATTATCTGTGTATCCTGAAACCTGGATTTTTGTTTCTGGATACTTATTCATAATATAAGCAATCGAATTTAAAGGTGTATAGAATCCTCCATTTAAAATAGAGCTTCCACTTTTAAATGAAGATTCTCCTGGCAATCTTAAATTTATATTATCTTTATTATTAGTTACTGTTATATTTGTACTATTTAAAGCATTCATGAACTCTTTATATTGAGCATCTTTATAAGCTCCCCATCCAAGACCAGCTAAAGCACCTATTCCTGCACCAATCAATGTTCCTTTTGTATCTTTTCCTACTAGTTGACCTATTAAAGCTCCTGCTGCTGCTCCTTTTACTGTTCCACTAGTTTTTTTATTTGCAGAACTACATGCTCCCAATAATGATGCAGTCATTAATAACATTGCAACTATCTTTTTATTTTTCATATTTTATTCCTCCTATTTCGATACTTTATTATATTATCTAATATATAAAGGAACATGTCAAGAAAGTATGATATTTTTCTCACTTTGTTTTATTACTTTGCTCCTAAAGCTGCCATTGTGATGTAATTATATGGCTGATTAAAGTGTGGCAAAAAGAAAATATCTAATAATTTCAATTTATCTATTGTTACTTTTTCTTGAATCGCCAATGAAAACATATGAATTCCCATTGATATATCTTGTGTTGAAGCTATCTGAGCTCCTAAAACTCTTCTTGTATTTTTGTCATAAACAATCTTTAAAGATACTTGATCATTATCGTCTTCAATAAAACCTGGTTTTTGTAAATCAGTAAACTCTGTAGCTAAAGCTTCGAATCCTAAAGCTGTTGCTTTTTCTAAAGTTAAACCTGTTGAAACCATATTTAATCCATATATTGAAATTCCATTTGAACCTTGAACTCCAATGCTATCTAATTTAGTTCCACAAACATTATGAGCTGCTATAATTCCAGAACGTACTGCATTTGTTGCTAATGCAATATAATTCGTATCTTCTATTGAATTATCATAAACTGTTGCACAATCTCCTATTGCATATACATCATCTAGGCTAGTTTTTTGAGTTAAATCAACTTTATAAGCTCCATTTCTAAATAACTCTAGATTGTCTTTTCCTAATATATTATTTGGTACAAAACCAACAGCTAATATAACCATGTCAGCTTTATAACTTTTCTTATCTGTTACAACTTCTTCTACTTTATCTGTTCCTTTGATTTCTAATACTTTTTCTCCAAAGTTTATATTTACACCATTTTTCATTAATCTCTGCTTCATCATTTCTCTAAATTCTGCATCATAATATCCAGATAAACAGCTATCACTAAAATCAACTAACTCCACATTTTTTCCACATCTCTGGAAAGCTTCAGCTAATTCAACACCGATATAACCTGCTCCTACAACTACTATGTTTTTTAAATCCCTATTTTCTAGTTTTTCTATTACATCCTTAGCATGCTGATATAATTTCACAAATTGAACATTTTTTAAATCATTCCCTGGTATAGGCAAATCTATTGGTAATGATCCTGCTGATATAATTAATTTATCATAAGATTCAACTATTTCTTCACCGTTTTTATTCATTCCATAAACTAATTTATTATCATAATCTATTCTTTTTACTTCTGTTTCCATATGAACTTTAGCACCATTACACTCTAACTTTTCTTTTGAAGAATAAAATAATCCTTCAGGACCTGAAATTTGTTTTCCTATCCATAAAGCCATTCCACAACCTAAAAAGCTAATATTTGAGTTTTTATCGAATACTACTACCTCTTCATTTGAATAATTTGATAAAATTGTATTAACTGCCGCTGTTCCAGCGTGATTTGCTCCTACTACTACTATTTTACTCATAATTGCCTCCTAAAATTCATTTTATTCATTAAGAAAAGTATACTCTTTTAGTATTTTAAAGTCAACGAATTTTAAGATCAATTTATGACCCGTTATTCATAATTTTTCACTCAAAAAACACATTCTATGAATGATTTGTATTACTTCAAATCTAGTCTATAAAAATTCTGCTACCTGTTTGTATTTCTTCAACTAAAAATTTACCTTTTTCATCTAATTTTTTTAATGCATATTCTCCTGTACAATGACATGCATACACACTTTTTATTTTAAATCTATTTAAACTCTCAATTGTATTACTTACATATTCATCATTTTTATTCAAACTTGTTCTACTCGAAAGATGTAAGCCACCTATCAATAAATCAATATTTTTCACTTTGAATTTTGATTCTTCTAAAATATTTTCAACTCCAATATGAGCACATCCTACTATAAGTGAATTTTGATTTTTTTCTTTTACAATCATATGTAGCTCGTGTTTAAATGTATCTTTTTCATATTCTCCATCTTTATTTCTTGTATAAAGAGTATCGTTTAAAGGATTAATATTTTTATCTTTTAAACAATGAAACAGTATTAAATTTTCAAACTCTAAGCTACCATCTATAAAGTTGAATCTTTCTACATCTAAATATTCATAAGATATTCCAATATCTATATAAGTAATAGCAATAGGTAAAGCTTTGAAGTTATCTCCACCTTTTCCCCTGCTCCACACCGTGCATGCGACTTTCACCGCACACGGCGTTCCATCATAATTTTAAATTAAAACAATCTTAAAATTATTGACTTGGGGCTATCCGTCCACCACTTATTATCATGGCTTCATTCGTACTGTGCCCCTACTCTCACAAGACTGAAGAAATTTCGTCCAACTTCAACTTATATTCACCAACCCTCTAACTAGGTTCTTATTGTGTCTTGCTTTCCACGTTCCATATTTTCTATCATTAAATCTACTTAGGCAGTTTCTTTAGCCCTGTAAGCTGAATACCGCCTTTAACAGTATAGCGAGTTTCATAATTTAGATTTTTACTAATCGCCACTTACCCCACAATTTTGTGGTTACAACATTTCTGCTATATAAAAATTTAGAGCCGTACATTCGAAACTTTGTCAGCACATGCGTGCATTCTTACCATATAGATTTGACTCCCGATCTATCATTATCTCGACCACCTCTGGTTCGCATTTCCTCAGCTTACCTGTTAGGGATAACTCTCAATCGACTTCACCGAGCTTTACATCGTTAGATTTAGTTAGAACCTAATCGCATATCGGAGTATCAGAGGAAGCATTTCAGGACGTTACTCCTTCATTCTACTTCTCGAAAATACAGTTCTCTATCAAATTTGCACTTACGCAACCTTCAATACGCTATAGCTTTTAACTATAGAACGTGTCGCACCCAAATATTTTCTTATAATGTTTTTCAAAATAGTATTCACTACAAAATATTTTAGCTTTTTTATTTTTATTTAAAAAATATGGAAGTCCACCTCCATGATCTTTATGACCGTGAGATAACACAAGATAATCTACATCTTTTAAATCGATTCCTAATTTTTCTGCATTTTTCCAAAACTTATTACTTTCCCCAACATCAAACAATATTTTTAACCCATTCGTTTCAATGTACAATGAGAGACCATGTTCCTTTGACAACTCTTTATCTAAACTTCTATTTTCAACTAAGACCTGTATTTCTATCTTAACATCCCTTCCTTAATTCGTATTTGTTAAAAATAATTATATTGTTTTTAATAATAAAAATCAAGTTTATAATATAAAAAATATTAATATTCCAAAAAAAGATATTAATGCTCCTAAACCTTCAAAATTAGAAACTTTCTCTTTTAAAAAGAATATTGATATTGGTATTATTAAAATCGGGCTTGTTGCTGCCAAAGTGCTCACAATTCCTATTGGCTAGTATTTCATAGCTTCTACTATCGATGTGACTCCTATAGTAGCTATAATGGTTCCTAAAGTAATATATAACATACCTTTTTTATTACTTATTCCAACTTTTATATTTCTCCATTCACTTTTAAAAGAAATATAAAGTATAAAAGCTAATATAGCTGGAATGGTTCTTACTTGTATTGTCGCAAAGGAATCATAGTGAACTGAACCTATTCTAGTAAAAACAACTCCTAAACTTTCTCCAAACATAGCTAATCCTGAATATAGTAAACCTATCTTAGAAAATTTTTTATCACTTTTCTTTTTTAAGATTACAATTATTATTCCAAGTATAGTTAATAGCATACCTAAAATTTTTACTAATTCTATTTTTTCTCCTAAAAGAAAAAAGCTCAAAATAGAAACAGCTATTGGACTAAATGTCATTACCAATAATGTTATTCTTGAGCCTATATTTATATAGGCTTTAAAAAGAAAAAAATCTCCTAAAAATAGTCCAAATAAACCTGATATTGATAAAAATTTTAAAGATTCTCTATTTGCATCGAACGGCAATATCATTCCTCGTCTCATATTTGTTATTATCCCTAAAAATACCATTGCTAAAAGCAACCTTATAAGATTTACTGCTAATGTCCCAACTTCTTTACTTGCTTTTTCTAAAAAAATAGAGCTTCCAACCCATCCAAATGCTGCAACCAACGATAAAATTTCTCCTAACATTATTTCTCCCCTTTCAACAATATCAAAAAAAACAAAAAAAGAGAGCATTTTACTCTCTCTAAAATATTCTTTAATAATTTATACATTCCATTTCAAAATCTTTTTGCTTTTCTAAGCAAGAAGGACAAACTTTTGGGGCTTCTTTTGATTCGTGAACATATCCACATTTTCTACATTTCCATCTTACATCTACATCTTTTTTAAATACATGCTCTGTATTTAAATTCTCCAATAATTTACGATATCTTTTTTCATGTAACTTTTCAACTTCTACAATTGCTTTGAATGCTGCCGCTACTTGTGGGAATCCTTCTTCCAAAGCTACTTCAGCAAACCCTGGATACAACTCTGCCCACTCTTCATATTCACCTTCTGCTGCTTCTTGTAAATTTTCCATCGTTGCACCTACTATTCCTGCTGGATAAGTTGCTGTTATTTCTACAGGACCTCCTTCTAAAAACGAAAAGAATCTTCTAGCATGATATTGTTCATTTAAAGCAGTTTCTTCAAACAAACTTGCTATCTGCTCATAACCTTCTTTTTTAGCTTTCGATGCAAACATTGTATATCTTTGTCTCGCTTGAGATTCTCCTGCAAAAGCTTTTAATAAGTTTTGCTCAGTTTTAGTTCCTTTAATCGATTTTGTCATTTTATCCCTCCTAAATTTAACTCTGTTTGTTTATTCATATTTTTTATTTTTTTCCTTTTTTTTTCATAAAAAAATGGAAGATTTATATTATCTTTTTAAGATATATAAACCTTCCATTTTAAATTAACTTATTCTATGAGTTTTTTTATCTCCTGTCATTTGAATAATTTCATTGCCCTTTATATTAAATGCTTGACCAAAACCTTTTACAAACCTTCCATCAATTACATTTAATTTTATCAAATGGAAATCTTCCATTTTACGAACAATTTTTATTGCATTTCCTATTTTCTCTTCGAAGACATCTAAAATACTTTGAAATCTTTCATCTCTTTTTTGAAAATTCGCAGTTACATTGTATCTCAATCTTTTTCTTGCTAATATAGAAGATGCTTCTTTTTCATCTTCTAAAAACATAATTTCAAATTTTTGAGTATTTTCTGTTAAATTATTGAAATGGTCTCCTATTTCACTAATATAAATATATCCTTCTCCTTCATACTTTAAGTACGGTGCATAAGTAACATCTACTTCTCCATCCTTTGAAATTGTTCCTAATATAACTGATTTAAATTCACTTTCAAACTTATCTATCTCTTTCTTTATTTCTTCTTTATATAGCAATAGGTAAGGATTTGAAGTTATCTCCACCTTTTCCCCTGCTCCACACCGTGCATGCAACTTTCACCGCACACGGCGTTCCATCATAATTTTAAATTTTATTTATATTTAGAAAGTGTTTTTAATATTTTTGCATAATTCTCATTGTCTTTATAGCAATCCTCTCTATTGCTACTTTTCAGTAAGGTCTTGAATGACGAATCTAGTAACATTAAATTTTCAAGGTCATCACTTCCTCCATGTTCTTTTGGGACTAGCCTACGAACATAGAAGTTGTCATTTCCCTTTATATATTCGCCTGTTACTTCACAAGTTGAGTTTCTTTTGACTCTCAAGATTGCTCTTATTTGAGGGTCTTCAATTTCGTTTATCTCAATTTATTTTTCTACATCCATAACTTTCTTTTTCGCCTAAAATAGTTTAGGTATTTTAAACTTTATAGCTTGTAGCGTGAAAACTGTAGTGCTTGCTACGTTCCATACTTTAAAGTTGTACCCTTTATAGCGGAGCTTATACTTTTTATACTTTTTGTCAGAAGGTTTCCCTATTCTGTTTCTA
>NZ_JBOFMZ010000065.1:0-2325 GCF_051658645.1 Cetobacterium sp. | reverse complement strand
TAACTTTAATTCTAACCTTTGTTTTGATTAACTCTATCTTAGAATTTTTAATGTCATCAATTTTAGAAATCAAAATCTTAGAAAAATTCTTAATTTCAGAGTTATATTTGTACAGTTCATTTAAGCCTTTTATAACATCTACCTCTTCATATTTTTTTATGATTTTATCCATAGCTTTTTGAGAATAAACTAAATCTACAAACCTATTTTTACGAGCTTTTTCGATTGCTTTTACTAGCTTTTCTGATAATTCATTATCGAGTAAATCTAATATTTTTTTTTCTGTTTTAATGAACTTAATTTTATGAACTCTACGAGAAATTTTTATCTCCTCAAAATCATATTCATATTTTTTTTCAAAAGTATTTAATTCTTCTACTGCTTTTTTTAAAACGTGAACTTTAAAAGCTTTATACTCAGGATATTTATTTATTGTTCCTGTGAACTCTCTAATTTCATCTAAACCTAAAATAGGAATATTAACTTTTTCATATTTTTTAAATAAATCATAAAAAATTAAACTATAAACACATCTGAAAACTCTTTTTTCTAATAGCTTTATTGTTGTATAATACAAGCTATCCTTGTTGTCATCTTGTGTTTTTAAAGCTTTTGAAATTGTTGGTGGAACAGCAACAAAAACACCATCTTCACATTTTTTGTACTCAGACAACAAATTAAATGCTCCCCAAAGCTTTCCCTTTACATCTTTACTTTCAATTCTTATTCTCTGTAAAGAATCTAAATAAAGATAAATTTCATCATAATTTCCTTCAATTCCAATTGCTTTTGTTATTTCATTCAAAGATAGAATAAGATTATCAGTTTTTTCTTGTTGCAATCTATGTAAAATAAAATCGTATGTCAAAAGTCCTTGAGCTGTTAATGGAGCTCCTGTTATCTCTATTAATTGATTCGGTTTAAATAGTATTAAATCTTTAAACTTTTTCATAAAAATCACCTCAAAATATAATATAACAAAGAGTATAAAATGTCAATTTTGTTTTTTATACCTATCTTAGTAATCTTTATACCTATCTTAGTAATCTTTATACCTATCTTAGTAATCTTTATACCTATCTTAGTAATCTTTATACCTTTAACTTTTTTACACCTTCGCTAAGCATTGATTTCATTAGGTTTTTAACACTCTTAATTTTTCTGTAAATCTTGTAAATATTGTAAATATTACAAACAAGAAAAAAACCGTATTTTTTAAATATAAAAAAAGTAGAAGATTATAAAATATAATCTCCTACCATACATAAATATTAAAGTTCTAAACTTAATTTTTCTCTTTCTAACTCTTCTATCAACTCTTCTTCTGTTGGGAAGTAAAATTGATATTTAGATGCAAAGATATTTTTACTGTCATCTAGTAAAGTATATTTAACCATGGAATCATTTTTATTAGAACAAAGAAGCAACCCTATAGTTGGATTATCTCCTTCTAAACGCATCTCTTTTTCATAATAACGTACGTAAAAATCCATTTGTCCAATATCTCTATGAGTAAGTTTACCCATTTTTAAATCAATTAGTACAAAACATTTTAATATATAATTATAAAAAACTAAGTCAACATAATAGTTATCACCATCTATATTAATTCTTTTTTGTCTACCTACAAAAGAGAATCCCTTTCCTAGCTCAAGAAGGAAAAGCTGTAGTTTATCCATAAGAGCAGACTCTAAATCACTCTCTACAGATATTGTATAGTCACCTTTTCCTAAAAATTCAAAAATCATAGGGCTTTTGATAATATCATGAGCTGTTTCTACTTTTTGTCCAACTACTGAAAGTTCTTTTACTGCAACAGGATTTTTACTCATCTTAATTCTTTCATATAGCAGAGAGCTTATCTGTCTATCTAGCTCTCTTGATGACCAATTATTTTCGATTGTTTCAACTGTATAAAAATTACGAATATCATCATTTTTCAATTTCATCAAAAGTCTATAATGTGTCCAACTTAATTCTCCACGCACTGAGTGGAGAATTGGAAATGTTAAATAAAATTGTTTCATATACCAAAGATTTTGTTTTGAATAACCTTTTCCAAACTCTTCAAAAGTTTTTCAGAGATAGATTGGATTACATAAATTTTATTAAAACTTTAAACTGCTCTAACTCTTCAAAAGTTTCTATTTTTGATAATTGAGTGAACAAATGAATTTTTTTAGTTATTGGTAACTCACTCTGCATTACAACTATTGATAATTTTTCTTTTTCTGAATCTAATTCTGATTTTACTCGTTCAGCAACTTCAGGTTTAACTTTAATTCTAACCTTTGTTTTGATTAACTCTATCTTAGAATTTTTAAT
>NZ_JBOFMZ010000064.1:0-120365 GCF_051658645.1 Cetobacterium sp. | reverse complement strand
ACAAGAGAGTTAATTAAAATATTTAAAGAAACAGAGATCGACTTAAGTAATGTTGAAGAAGAAGAATTTGACAATCCATTAGGAGAATATTCTGGAGCTGGTATTATATTTGGTAGAACAGGTGGAGTTATTGAAGCTGCAACTAGAACAACTATTGAAATGATTACAGGTGAAAGAATAGACAATATCGAGTTTGAAGCTTTAAGAGGATGGGATGGTTTTAGAAGTTGTGATTTAACTATTGGTCATATTGAACTTCGTATTGGTATCGCTCATGGACTTGAAGAAGCTAAAAAAATGCTTGATAAAATAAGAGCTGGAGAAGAATTTTATCATGCTATTGAAATTATGGCATGTAAAGGTGGATGTGTTGGTGGTGGCGGTCAACCAAAAGCTATTAAAAAACAAGAAGTTCTTGAAAAAAGAGCTGAAGGATTAAATAGTATAGATAAAAACTCTGAAATAAGAAGATCTCATGAAAACAAAGCAGTTTTAGCTATATACGATAAATATTTAGATTATCCGTTAAGCAGAAAAGCTCACGAGCTTTTACATACTAAATATTTCCCAAAACTTAAGTCACATAAATAATAGTTAGAGATCCTTTAGATGGAGGTTTTATGAAAAAAACATTTTTATATTTTATTATTTTAAACTCTATAATTGGTTTTTCTCTTTTTTCAGAAGAAAATCGTTCTAAAGTAGATTTGGATATATCACTTCGAAAATCTGTAGTTGAAAATATAATCAATAAACAGCTTCCAAACCTTATTGAGGATTCTGGATCAGGAAGTGAAATTTTTAATGGTCATAAAAATGGCATCCTAGGAACTGGACTCAGTTTATTAGGTGCTATTGATAAAAAATTCTCTCAATCTTCAGAGTCCTTTATTTGGACCTACAAGATAAATCGTTCACCTATACTATTCAGTGCCAAGGGGCAAGAGGTTGAAGCTATTACAGACATATCTGGGCTCTTTAAAGCTAGTTGGAGTCGTAACAAAGATGGAACAGAGATGATTCTAAATGGTAATGCTGGAATTAAAAGCACTGTTAGTATATCACCAGATTGGAAATTAGAAACTAATAGCTCGCCTTTTTTGAATATTTCAAATAAAAGTATTCCTTTAAACTTAGATGTTTATGGATTGAAACTTAAAACTGATATCAATATTGGTGATAGTTTAGAAAAAAGTATATCTTCAAAGCTGAAAAAAGCTACAAAAGAGTTAGATGAAAAAATTGGAGCTTTTGATTTAAAGTCAATTGTAGAAAAAAATTGGATAAAATTAAAAGATCCTATTCTAATAAATCAAGATTATAACTTATGGTTAACTGTAGATCCAAAATCCGCTAGATATTCTGATATGGTAAGCTCGACTGATGATTTAAGTATCAAAGTTGGTGCTGATGTGGATTTGAATATGTTTTTTGGAGACAAACCTGAAACTCTTCAATTGAAAAATTTACCTGAAATGAATTTTGGATTTGTAGATGATAATTTCAATATTGTTCTTCCTATTTTAGCTGATTATAGTAATTTAAACAATATAATCAATAGCAATTTAAAAGATAAAGATATTAAAATTACTTCAGCTATCACATCTAATATATCTGATGTAAATTTAAGTTCTGAAAATAAAACGTTTTTTATTAAAGGAGATTTCAAGTTATCTATTTTTAGTTTATTAAATCCTAAAGGTACTATCACTGCACATTTAAAACCTACTTTTGATAAAGCAACCCATACTTTAAATGTTGATAATTTTGATTATGTTCTTCAAAGTGATAGTTTTGTACTTAATCTATTAAATAAATTATTTGAAAATAAAGTAAAAGATATTATTCAAAAGAAATATCTTAATTTTAATTCAGCTAAAGAAGTTGGCGTTCTTAAAATTATTCTTGAAGAAAAAGTAAAAAATATTGAACTTGATAAAAATGTTTACTTAAAATCAAGTATTGATAATTTAACTATTGATAATTTAAATATAAACGATGAATTTTTATCACTTACATTTAGAGTAATTGGAAAATCTACTATTGAAATAGTTCAAAACTAAAAAAGAGAGCCTAGCTCTCTTTTTTAGTTTAATGCTGCTGATATTTCATCAATCATTTTTTGAGTTGTATTTATTCCACCTGCTGCTGTATACCAAATCTCAGCATCCAAGAAAATTATTTTTTTATTTTTAGCTGCTTTTGTTGCTTTTACAATATCATTGTCGAATACTTTGTTAGCTGACACATCTCCACCAACAACAGCACTTCTATCTACTACAAATATATAATCAGGATTTTTTTCTAAAATATATTCAAAATTTATCTTACTACCATGTGTTGAAGCTGTTATTGATTCTAGATTTTTAAAACCTAAATAATCATATATAATACTAAATCTTGATTTTAATCCATAAGCAGATAACTTTCCATTATTTGAAAGAACAACTAAAGCATTCAATCCATTTTTTTCAACTTTCTCTTTAATAACCGTTAAATTATTTTCTATAGTTAATAAATTGTTTTTTAAAGTTTCACCTTTAGTAAAAATTTTACTTATAATTTCTATATTATTTTGAAGAACTTTAATATAATCCTCTCCAGTTGTTGTTAATCCAACTGTTGGAGCTATTTTAGAAAGTTGCTCATAGAACGGCTCTTGTCTACCTGAAACTATTATTAAATCTGGTTTTATTGAATATATTTTTTCTAAATTAGGCTCTTTTAAGCCACCTACATTTATATATTTTTCATCTTTATAATTTGATAAGAATTTAGGCATTCCCTCTTTTGGAAGACCTATTATTTCTATGCCTGCTGTATTTAGCATCTCTGCTATTCCATAATCAAATACAATAACTCTTTTGGAATTTTTCACAACCTCTGTAGTTCCCATAATATGATTTATTACTACCTTTTCACCATCTGAAACACTTTCATCTGTTGATGTTAAATAAATAAATCCTCCTATACAAACCACTAAAATAAAACTTAACAACCCTAATATTTTTTTCATTTTCCCTCCTAGAAATAAACACATATATTTTTTTTGTTTATTTGTTCAATATGAAATGGCATTTCATATAGTTTTTCCAATTTTTCTTTTACTACAACATTTTGAGTTTTATCCATATACTTTAACTTTCCATTTTTCATAGCTAATATATAATCTGAATAAACAGATGTAAAATTAATATCGTGCATTACTATCACTATTGTTTTATTCAAATCTTTTACAAGCTGCTGTAAGATCTTCATCATTGCAACTGAACTTTTCATATCTAAGTTATTTAAAGGTTCATCAAGTAAGATATATTTTGTATTTTGAGCAATTGTCATAGCTATATATGCTCTTTGTTTTTGTCCACCACTTAATTCATCTAAATACTTATCTCGAAATTCATTTAAATTCATATATTGTATAGCTTCTTCTATAACTTTTTTATCTTCAGAATTTAATCTTCCAGCACTATGTGGAAACCTTCCAAATGATATTAACTCATAAACTGTCAATCTCACATTTGTTGTGTTTTCTTGTTTTAAAGTAGCCATAGTTTTAGATAGTTCAGCTTTATCCCAGTCTTCAATTCTTTTCCCGTCTATTATAATTTCACCAGATTCAGAAGGTGTTAAACGACTTATCATATTTAATAGCGTACTTTTACCCGCTCCGTTTGGTCCTATTATACAAGTTATCTTACCTTCAACTATTTCTGTACTCAAATCATTAACAACATATTTCGATCTATACTTTTTACTTATATTTTTTATCTCTATCATGCAACTCTCCTTTCTTTTAATAAAATCCATAATAAATATATTCCACCAACAAAATTTATTACAGTTCCAACTGGAAAACTATTATTAAATATTTTTTCTATAATAAGTTGTCCTACTATTAAAAATAATACGCTCATAAATATAGAACTTACAATAAGGTATTTGTGTTCATAAGTTTTTAAAATTTCTCGAGATATATTTACTGTTAAAAGTCCTAAAAATACAATTGGTCCTATTGTTGCTGTTGAAATAGAAACTAATATACCTACTATTGTTAGATTTTTTTTCAATAATTTTTTATAATCCAATCCTAAATTTATAGATTGACTATAACCCAAACTTAAAACATCTAACCGTCTTGAATCTTTTCTTAATGAGAATAATACTCCTCCAACTATTAAGTATGATATTGCTAATAAATTACCATTAATTTTACTATAACTTGCAAACAAACTGCTTTGTAAAATTAAAAATTCATCTGGATCCATAATCATTTGAATCCCACCTGATAAACTATCTAAAAATGTTCCTAAAATCATTCCTATTAAAATCATATACAATAATTTACCTTTACTTTTTCCTGTAAAAAATTTTTGGAGAAAAAGACTAACTAAAACCATTAAGATTATTGTTATAAAAAACTTTGGAATTGGTAAAGTTAAACTAGGTATTGATTTTTTAAATATAAAAATTGTCATTGTTTGTAAAAAAACATACATTGAGTCTAAACCCATCACACTTGGAGTTAATATTTTACTATCTGTAACTGTTTGAAATATCAAGGTTGATACTGCAACACAGATTCCACTTAAAATCATTCCTAATATTTTTATTGTTCTTGTTGAAATTAAATATTTTAAGTTCATTTTATTTACACCAATAAAAAGGAATAATGCTATTCCTAGAAGTACAGCTACTAAAAGGCCTAATAGGATGTTTTCAATCCTTTTATGTTTACTCTTCAAAACTTAGCCTCCTTATAATCATAATTAAAAATATTCCGCTTCCTATAACCCCTGTAATCATACCAATTGGGATTTCATGTGGATATATTACTACTCTTCCTAAAATATCACATAACAGTAAAAATGAACTTCCTAAACATCCTGTTAAATATAGATTTTTTGAAAGATTATCTCCAAAAAACATCGAAACTATATTTGGAATAATTAATCCTAAAAACGGTATCCCTCCAACTGTTATCATAACTAACGAAGAAATTAAAGAAACTAATACTAAGCCTATATTTACAACTGATTTATAATTTATTCCTAAGTTAACAGAAAATTCCTCTCCCATTCCAGATATTGTAAATCTTTTTGAATAGAAAAATGCTGTCAAAATAAGTGGAACAGTTACATAGAGCAATTCATAATTTCCTTTTAAAACTCCTGAAAAATCTCCAAACATCCAACTGTTTACACTTTGAATATAATCTCCTTTATATGCGAAAAACATAGTTAAAGAGCTTAATACTCCACTTATCATCATTCCAATTAATGGTACTAAGGCATTATCTTTTACTTTTATCTTTCTAACTATTCCCAAAAATAAAAAAGTTCCTGCTATTGAAAACAATGTTGCTATCAACATTTTAAACATCATTGTTGATTTTGGAAAAAATAGTAATGCTACTAGAATCCCTAACTTTGAAGAATCAGCAGTTCCTGCAGTTGTTGGAGATACAAACTTATTCATAGTCAATTGCTGCATAATAAGCCCGCAAATACTCATTCCAAATCCAGCAGCTATGATACTTATTGTTCTTGGAACTCTGCTTAGGAATATTATATTGTTACTATTACTTCCCTCAATAAATATATCAGATAAATTAACACTTGCTACCCCTAAAAAAATAGAGATGATTCCCAAAAAAATTATAATCATTGTTATTGCTATATTTTTCATCCAACCCCCACAAACTTAAATATTTTGTATTACAAATTAAATTATATCAAAATATTCAGCTTTGTCAACATTAAATTTAGGAGTGAAAAAAAATGACTGCTTATAGCAATCATTTTTCTAAAGCATATTTCCTATTTTTAAAATCTAAATACATTACTATAACTAAAATTGCTAAAGCTCCTCCAGAAGTATCTATTAAAACATCTTTAACTGCTGGTCCTCTATTTGGAATAAAACTTTGGTGAAACTCGTCACTAATTGCATATAGCATAGTTAACCCTATTGATTTTACTGCACTTTCAAAAGTTAGCTCTTTAAATGCTAAAAAATAATTCGCTCCCAATATAAAATATATTGTAAAATGAGCTAACTTTCTAACGTCTAAATTAAAGATATCCAATAAATCTTTTAGATACTGTAACATAAAATTTGATTGTTTTAAAGATTCTTCTCCATTTTGGTGTGAAAACCAAAATATTGTCAACATCACTAATACTGATGAAATTTTAAAGATTGATTCTCTTTTTATCATAATCCTACTCTTTTCATTTTATTTTATAAACTTTGCTGCATTTTCTCCTGCTATACGACCAAATATTACTGCGGCACTATAAGCAGCACTACTATTTGTTACTTCTCCAGCTGCAAATAAGCCTGAAACAACATCTCCAGTGTTATTTATAACCTCTGTTTTTTCATTTACAACCACTCCACCCCTAGTCATATGAACAGCTGACTCAACTTCTACTCCATAGAATGGTCCTATTGTTTTAAACTCTCTTTTAAAAGGTTTTTCTCTAAAAGTATCTGTTGATTCTCCACGTACTGCTTTATTGAAAGAATCTCTTGTAAGCACTAAGTTTTCAGCTGATATTTCTAATTTTTTTGCTAACTCTTCTAAAGTATCCGCTTTAATATGATATCCTTTTGCAAGATGCTTTTGTAAACGATAACTACTTTGGAATAGATTTTCATCATAGATATAAAATGCTTTTCCTTCAGGTTGAGCTAATATTTTTTGAGCAGCTTCAAATCTTTTATCTTTTGAGATATTTTCATTCAAGAATCTCTCTCCATTTGAATTTACAAGCATAAATCCATCTCCACCACCAGTTAAATCTCTTGTTGTTTTAACTATAAATGGAAAGAGGTTTAACTCTTCTAAATTTGCTAATTTAATATCATTATTTTCAAATACAGGTATAAAATCTCCTGTTGCTCCTAATTGATTTGAAGTTTGTAACTTCTCTGTTCCTGGAGAATACTTTGCCAATAACTCTTTATTAGCAGAAAATCCACCTGTTGCTATTATAACGGCTTTTGCTTTTATATCATAAAAGTTATTTTTATTTTGAACTTTTATTCCTTTTATTACTTTGTTTTCAACAATAAAGTCTATTCCTTTTGTACCTGTTCTAACATCAATTCCTAAACTTTTTACTTTAGCTTCCATTCCATCTTGAACTTCTTCTCCAGCATAAGCGTTACTTTCAGCCATATGCCCTCTTTTTCCATAATAATGATTTAATTCAATTCCCATAGACCTAAGCCAAGAATCCAACTTAAATGCACCTTCTGCTTGAACTCGTGTTCTTTCTCGTGTATCCATTTTATTCGCATTGTCAGCTATTAGCTTTTCTACTGAATCCTCTACTCCTGCATTTTTTTGAGCTGATGAATTAATCAAATCGTAGAAATTCATATCATACTTACCATTTCCACTCAATATATCTAATTTTTCTATTAAGATTATATTGTTTAATCCTCCTTCTTTCGCTGATATTGCTGCTGCTAAACCTGCAGGTCCTCCACCAACTATTATCAAGTCTGTTTTTACTTCATCTAAATATGCTATCTGTTTTTCTGGTGCTTTTGTTTTGATCGTTATTCTACCAAAATCTTTTCCACCATCTTTTAAAGCTGAAGCTACTGCTCTTTTAATTCCTAAAGATGTGTATGTCGCTCCTGATACACTATCTACGATTGGAGATTGTTCTTTTAAAATTCTAGCTTTTAGAATTGGAAAAGTTCTTGAGATAATATGAGATGTTTCATTATCTGAAACCAGTTCTATATTTTCTATTTTTTCTCCACTTGTTACAACATTTACTTTCAATTCACCTGAAAATCCATTTCCTTTTCCTATTACAGATTTTTTTTCTGTTCCACAACCTAAAAATATTAACCCCACTAAAACAACTGCTAACTTATACCTATCTACGTTCATTTTTTCCCCTTTTTGTTTTAATATCTGTATAAAATAATATCATGATTTTCTATTTTTATCAATATTTAAGTATTTTCTAAACATGAATTATTTCTTTGTGATACAATAAACGAAACAAATATCTAAATTAGGAGATGATATCTTATGAAAATATTAGCTTTTGCTGTAAGAGATGATGAAAAATTAGCTTTTGAGAAATTTAAAAACGAATTAAATCTAAATATTGATTTAGAAAAACAAAGTTTAAACTATGATACTGTACATTTAGCAGAAGGCTACGATGCTGTTACTTTTTTAGGAAATTGCGATGTGGATTCTAGAGTTTTAAAAGTTCTAGCTTTATTCAAAATCAAATTTATTGCAAGTCGAAGCACTGGATATAATAATATTGATTTAAACTCAGCAAAGAAATTAAATATAAAAGTAAGCAATTCTACTTACTCTCCGTATTCTGTTGCTGAATTTACAGTTATGATGGCATTTAATCTACTTCGTAAAATTCCTGAAACATTTTCTAACGTATCAGAATATAACTTTTCTTTAAAGAGCCTTATTGGAAAAGAGATTCGTAATTCTACGATTGGAATAGTTGGAGCAGGAAAAATCGGGAAAATTGTAGCTCAACATTTTAAAGCTTTAGGTGCAACTGTACATGTTTATGATCTTTACCAAACTGATGAAACTCTTCACTATGTTTCTTTAAATGAAATTTTTGAAAAAAGTGATATTATATCATTACATTCACCTTTAACTCTAGAAAATAGACACCTTATTAACGAATCAACTTTAAAAAAAATGAAAGATGGTGTTATCATTATAAATACTGCTCGTGGAGAATTGATTGATACATCTGTTCTTTTAAAGTTTTTAAATAATGGAAAGATTGGAGCTCTCGCTTTAGATACAATTGAAGGTGAAGTTGGAATTTTACATAGAGATTGTAGTCACTCAAACTTTAATCATGATATCCTTAAAGAATTAATCTCTCACAAAAATGTTTCTATAACATCTCACCAAGCTTTTTATACTGAAGAAGCTGTATCTGATATGGTAGAATCAGCTTTAACTAATTTAGATAGTTTCTATAAAACTGGAGATGCTAATAATAATTTAATTTAAGAAAAAAAGTGCAGTTCATATTTTTTGAACTACACTTTTTTCATTTCTATAATGTTACTGCAATCTCTTTTACTTTCATTCCAAATTCATTTGTAGCTTCAATTACTTTTTTATAATCTACTGTTTTTATCTTTTTATTCTCTACAATTATTCTTCCATTTACTATTACAAATTCAACATTACTTGCATTAGCTGAGTAAACTAATGCTGAATATGGATCAAAAATCGGATTCATATTTATAGATCTTGTTTCAACTATTGTTATATCTGCTAATTTTCCAATTTCTAAACTTCCTAACTCTTTTTCTCTATGAATAGCTCTTGCTCCACCTATCGTTGCCATCTCAACAGCTTTTTTAGGAGGTAATGCAGATCTATCTTTTGTATCTAATTTATGTAATTTAGCTACATATCCCATTTGTCCAATTATATCTAAAGTATTTCCACTCATAGGACCATCAGTTCCCAATCCAACTCTTAATCCCATATCATGCATTTTTAAAGCTGGTGAAATACCTTTTGCTGATTTTATATTTGCAACCATATTATGTGCTATTCCAACATCTCTTTTTTTCATTAACTCTATATCACTATCTGTTACAAATATGTTATGAGCTGCAATTAATCTCTCATTCAAAAGACCTAATGAATCTAAATACTGAACAGGAGTCATTTTAAACTCTTTTTTTATTTTATTGAATTCAAACTCTGTTTCTGCTACGTGCATTGAAACAGGTACATTATACTTTTCTGAAAGCTCTTTTATTTTTAATAACTCTTCTCTAGTAACTGTATGTGGACCATGAGGTCCAAAACCAGGAGTTATCAATTCATCATTTTTATATTTTTCTACAAAAGCAATTGCTCTTGCTAAACTTTCACCTTTTTCTTTTCCATCTGCTGTTGGATATTTAATTATATTCTGCGTCATAATTCCTCTTAATCCAACTTCTTTTACTGCAACAGCAGCACTCTCTTCAAACAGATACATATCAACCATAGTTGTAACTCCACCTAAAGCCATTTCAACCGCTCCATGCTTTGCACCTATATAAGCCATCTCAGGGCTTACCATTCTATTTTCTAAAGGAAAAATATACCTGTTAAGTCTATCTGGTACATCATCTGCAAGAGATCTAAATACAGTCATTGATGCATGTGTATGAGTATTTATCATACCTGGCATAACAATTCCATTCTGTGCATCTATTACTTTTTTTGCGTTATATTTTTTTAATAAATCTTTACTTCCTATTGAAATTATTTTATTATTTTTTATAACAATAACTCCATCTTTTAAAACCTCTCTTTGTTCATTCATTGTTAATATAGTTCCATTTATTATTATTATATTTGCCAATTCTTTTTTTTGAACTAAAGAACTACATCCAACAATAAATAAGCTACCTATTACTAGTGCCCCGTTTAAATAATTTTTCACTTAATCCTCCCGCTTTAATAATTTTTCAAAAAAGCAATAAAATTATTGCTTTTTTGAATAACCTTTTATAATTTCAATTATCTGATAAGTTAACAATAAAAGATCTCCAAACAAAAACAATACAAATGTCATACTTTCAGAGTTATTTAAGCCAATCTGACTTAATTGAAATATTACAAATAAAATCATTATTACATTTAAAAAGAAAAGAGTTCTTTTTCTTTTATTTTGTAGAAAACTGTTATTTTTCATAAAACCATCCTTTTATTGAATTATAATTTAAACTACATTTAATTATAAAGTCTTTAATAGAAAAAGTCAATTTTACTCTAGATTTTTTTAATATTATAGTGTATTCATTTGTTGACTAAATCAAAAAAATAGTTTATTATTAAACATATGGTTCGAAATAAATCGATTAAAAGAGAAATGTGTGAAAAGCATATGCGGTCCCGCCACTGTAAAGACGATGAAACTAGAAATGCCACTGATATTTTATTGGGAAGGCCTAGAAGTAAAATGAATTTGAGCCAGGAGAACTGCCATATATATATTTTATTATTCTGCGTGGACAGAGGAGGAAACATGAAAAAATATTTTGGTTTTATCTTTTTATTATTTACTTTATTTACGGTGCCTACTTATAGTATGCATATTGCTGAAGGTTATCTACCTTTCAAATGGAGTATATTTTGGTCAGTACTCTATTTACCATTTTTTTTCTATGGTCTAAAGAAATTAAAATCTTCTGCAAAAAACTTAGAAAAAAAACAGATTATTGCTTTAGTCGGTGCTTTTATTTTTGTTATTTCAGCAATTAAACTGCCTTCTGTAACTGGTAGTTCATCTCATGCTACTGGAATTGCATTAGGAGCTATTTTATTAGGTCCTGCTGAAATATTTGTTATAGGTGCCATTGTTTTATTCTTCCAAGCTACTTTTTTAGCTCATGGTGGTTATACAACTCTTGGAGCAAATGCAATTTCTATGGCTGTTGTTGGTGCTGTTGTTGCTTATTTCATTTATAACTTCTTCAAAAACAGAGGTAAAGAAAAAATTGGAATATTCTTAGCGGCTTTTATTGGAAATTTAGCTACATACAGTTGTACAGCTTTACAGCTTACTCTTTCTCATGGAGAAGTAAATTTTGTAGAAAGTTTAATTAAGTTTATGTCACTATTTGCAGTTACTCAAATTCCTCTTGGAGTTGTAGAAGGAATAATAAGTGTTATACTTGTTTCAATTTTACAAAAAGAAGAGTTTATAAAAAGTGATGAGGTGATTAAAAATGTGTAAAAAAAATATTTTTTGGCTTGTTTTAGTTGTTATACTTATAGTTTTTATTCCACTATTTATTATAGGTGGTGATTTCGCTGGTTCTGATGCTCAAGCTGAAGATTTAATAATGTCAATAAATCCAACATATAAACCGTGGTTTGAAAATATTTTTCCACCTTTAGGTGGCGAGATGGAAACTTTCTTATTTTCTCTTCAAGCAGCAATAGGTGCTGGAATCGTTGGTTATATTATAGGAAATATAAAAGGAAAAAGATATGCAAAAAATATTAAATAATCCTATTAAAAAAGCTAGTTTTTGTTTTTTAAACATTGTCTTAATAGGAATAAATAACAATCTTTTATCGCATGCTTTCATATTTTTATGGACTTTTATCTTATTGATATTGAAAGATGTATCGTCAAAGAAAAAAATAACATTTTTTTTACCTGCATTAGTCTTTGTTGTTCCAACATTATTTGTTCAAAGTATTTTTTTCGAATCAGGAAAACTTATTTTTAAAATAGATTATGATACTGCTGTAAGAGTTTTTACAACTCTTACAGCAGTATCTTTATTTGCTTTAGATATAAAGATAAAAGAGTTATACTATATCTTCAGAACAATAAAAATACCAGAGTTTTTATGTGAAATAATTATATATATGTTTAAATTTTTAACTATAATGTTAAAAAACTATAAAGAAGTGAAATTAGCTTTGATAAATAGAGGTGCTTTTAACTCATTTAAAAAATCATTTCGAGATACAGGATACCTATTTAATGGAATGTTTAAAAAAGTTTACTCGGATATGGAAAATTTTAATACAGCTCTTTATTGTAGAAATTACCAAAACACTTTTAAAATGTACGAGATAAATTACTCTTTAAAAATAATCGATTATTTTCTAGGTAGCTCGTACTTAATATTATTTACACTAATTTTAAAGGAGCTAGAAAGATGTTTCAATTAAAAAATGTTGAATTTTGGTATGATAAAAATACACCAATTTTAAAAAGTATAAATTTAAATATAAAAGAAAAAGAGATATCTATAATCATGGGCGAAAATGGTTCTGGAAAATCAACGCTTCTTATGTTATTAAAAGGAATAAATAAAGTTTCTAAAGGTGATTTCTTATTTAAAAATGAATTTATTCGTTATAATAAAAATGAAAAAAGAAATTTAATAAAAAATGTAGGCTATATTTTTCAAGATCCAGATATTCAATTAATTGGACCTGATGTAGAAAGTGATATTGAATTTGGACCTCTGAATTTAAATTGGAATAATGAAAAAGTAAAATCTCAGTCCCAAAAAGCTATGGAGATGTGTGACATTTTACACTTAAAAACTAAAATTCCACAGATGCTTAGTTACGGAGAAAAACGAAGGGTTGCAATAGCTGGAGTTTTAGCAATGGACCCCGAAGCAATTATTCTTGATGAGCCTACAACATGGTTAGATCCTTATCAGCAAAAAAAATTGAAAGAGATGCTTATATATTTAAAATCTATTGGAAAAACAATAGTTTTAAGCACACATGATATAAATTTTGCAAAAGAATTAAACGGTAGTTATATTTTCATAAAAAATGGAGCAATCACAAGAACTGGTGATGTTGATCTATTCAAAGATGGCGATTTATTAGATTCTTGTAGATTAAGATAGTTTTTTTAAGGTACTTCAACTCTATTTATTAACAACAAATTTATATCAGTTTATTAAGTGAATGTATAAAAAAAGTTGACTTAGCTTTCAAAAAGTAGTATTATTTTATGTTAAATCAAAGTTCTATAAAGGACATTTTTGAAATAAATAAAATTAAGGAAGAGTGAGAATCTTATGAACAGAAACAGAATTAATGTATTTTTAGTTGTAGCAATTATTTCATTATCTTGTGAGATTATTGGAAAAGTTCAACTAGGAAAAGTAGCTTTATTTCCAATGTTATTTGCAGTTGTTATTGGAATATTACTAACACCTGATTTATTAGGAAAACGAATTGGTAAATTAAAAGCGATTATCGGAGAAAAAGAGATGAAAATAGCTGGTGATATGGTTATGCTGATTCTATTAATGTTAGGAATAAAATTAGGAACATTTGTAGGACCTAATTTAGATAAAATTGTCCAAGCTGGCCCAGCATTTTTAGCACAAGAATTTGGACATGTATTGGCTCCTCTTATAGCAATACCATTAGCTTTAAAATTAGGTTTAACAAGAGAATCTATAGGTGCTGGATCAAGTATTAGTAGAGAAGCCTCGTTAGGTGTAATTGGAGAGAAATATGGAATTGCATCTCCAGAAGGAAATGGAGTTTTAGGTGTTTATTTAGCAGGAACAATAGTAGGAACAGTATTCTTTGGAGTACTTGGATCTGTAGCTATATATACGGGTATACATCCATTAGCTTTAGCTATGGCTTGTGGTGTAGGAAGTGGAAGTATGATGACCGCTGCAGCATCTTCTCTTGCAGAAGCCGCTGGACCAAAATATGCAGATCAAGTTTTTGCATATGCGTCAACAAGTAATATGTTATCAGGTATAACTGGAGTAAATATTCTTGTATTTATTTCATTACCATTCACAGAATGGTATTATAAAAAACTAGCACCAAAGTTTATAAAAAAGGAAGTGAGATAATATGCGTAGTTTAGATTTGAAAAAATATGTATTGTATTTTATACTTATGTCAATAACAGGAATTATAGTTTTAGCAGGTCAAGCATTAGGAATGCACAAACAATTTTTAGGAGCAATACCTGGAATGTTTTTAATAATATCATTAGCTTTAGGATGCTTTGCTGTTAAAGATGCTTTCCCAAAATTCCCTTTACCTGCATATGCATTAGCTACAATAGTTGGAATGCTCGTTAGTATACCTGCTTTTTCAATATCTAAACTATTTGTTCCTCAAATAGGAACAGTAGAATTTATGCCATTATGTACACCAATGTTAGCTTTCGCAGGAATATCTGTGGGAAATAAAATTGAAGAATTAAAAGCTATGTCTTGGAAAATAGTAATAATTGCGATTGTAGTATTTACAAGTATTTTCTTTGCATGTGCATTAATTTCTCAAACAGTATTAAAAATCCAAGGAGTTATTTAATTATCAAATATAAATTAAGGAGTTGAAAATTATGAACTTAAATGAAATTAAAGAAAGAGTAATAAAAGCCATTGATGATAATAGAGATTTAATTTTAAAAGCTGGAAAAGAAATGTATGACAATCCTGAACTTGGTTATAAAGAATTTAAAGGAACAAGTATTGTTTCAAATTATTTTAAAAACGAGTTGAATTTAGAAGTAGAAGAAGGAATTGCTTATACAGGATGTAGAGCTAGAGCTAATAAAGAATCAACTGGTCCAAAAATAGCAATTTTAGGAGAGCTTGATGCTATCTCTTGTAATGATCATTGTGATTCAAATGATTTAGGAGTAGTTCATGCTTGTGGACATCATATTCAAATTGCAGGAATGCTTGGAGCAGCAACTGGACTTATAAAATCAGGAGTTTTATCAGAACTTGGTGGAAAAGTAGATTTTATGGCAACTCCAGCAGAAGAATTTGTAGAATTAGAATATAGAACAAAGCTTAGACAAGAGGGAAAAATAAAATACTTTGGTGGAAAGCAAGAGTTGATATATAATGGTTCATTTGACGATGTCAATATGGCGGTTATGTTTCATGCTTTAGATTTAGGAGATAAAAAAGTTTTAACAGGACCAGTGAGTAATGGTTTTATTGGAAAAACAGTTAAGTTTATAGGAAAAGAGTCTCATGCTGGATCAGCACCTCACGAAGGAATAAATGCTTTAAATGCAGCAATGTTAGGAATAAATAATGTTCATGCTCAAAGAGAAACATTTAAAGATAGTGATAGAGTAAGATTCCATCCGATTATAACAAAAGGTGGAGATATAGTTAATTCTGTTCCAGCTGATGTAAGAATGGAATCATATGTAAGAGCTAGAACAATAGATGGTATGATTGATGCTAACAAAAAAGTAAACAGAGGATTAATTGCAGGAGCATATGCTGTTGGTGCAGAAATAGAGATAACAGAGTTACCTGGGTATTTACCAATATTAAAACATGATTTAATGGAAGATGTTTTAGAAGGAAATTTAGAATATCTAGGATTAAAAAATGATATGATAAAAGGTGGAGATTTTACAGGGTCATTTGATTTTGGAGATGTTTCTCATCTGATGCCTACATTACATCCAATGTTTAGTGGGATAAATGGAGCTCTTCACACAAGAGATTTTAAAACTGTAGATGAAGAAACTGCAATATTAATGCCATCAAAAGCTTTAGCATTAACAGTTGTAGATTTATTATTTAATGAAGCAAAAGTAGCAAAAAATATTTTAGATAATTTCAAGCCAGTTATGACTAAAAAAGAGTATTTAACTTTTATGGAGTCAAATGATAAAGTAATAAAAGCTTAAAAAAATAGAAGTTCACATATGTGAGCTTCTATTTTTTAGTTAAAATCTTAATAACCTCTCTCGATATCTCTTCTGTATTTGTCTTTGACTCAACTCTACCATTTTTCACAAGATCTAAGAATTCTTCTAATTCATAAACCATACCATTTTTCTCTTGAGAAACTGTGATATCTTCAACTTCCCCATTTTTATAATGGATTTTTACATTATCTATATTTGATATACTATTTATTAGTATTGAACCATTCTCACCAGCGATTTCACTCGGTAAATAGCTATTTGTAATTTTTGAATATATTATTGTTGCTATCATCGTTTCATACTTTAATACAACACAGCCAGCTCCAGGAACTTCAGTACTCAAATTATAATTCATCATCTCACTTTTAGAAGGAATACCAAATAATCTCAAAAGAAAGTAGAGTGGATAGACCCCCAAATCTAGATGAGCTCCACCTCCATAAGATGGATTAAATATATTACTAACTTCACCTTTTTTCAAGCTATCATATCTTGATGAATACTGTGAAAAATTTCCAACAAAAGACCTTACTACACCTATTTTATAAAGATTTTCTTTTATTGATTTAAAGTTCGGTAAAAATGTATTTTTCATCGCTTCCATTAAAGAAACACCGTTTTTATGAGCTGTTGTATACATCTCTTTTACTTCAAATTCACTTATTCCCATAGGTTTTTCACACAATACATTTTTTTTAGCTTTTAAAAGTTGAATTGTCTGCTCAAAATGAATAGAATTTGGACTAGCTATATAAACTATATCTATATCCTTTCTTTTTGAAAGCTCTTCAAAATCTGTAACTATGTCACCTACAGAATATTTCTTCCCAAATTGAAGCCCTTTTTCATAGTTTCTTGAGTATATTGCTTTTAATCTACAACCTTCAACTTTATTTATGGCATCTACAAACTCGTGAGATATATTGCTCGTTCCTACAACTGCTATGTTTAACATTTTTCCCCCTAATTTTAAAATTACAAACTTTTATTTACTCCTTCTAAGATTGAAGTTTTTAATTGTTTTGAAATTTTTAATATCTCATCTAATTTAGTTAAAGTTGATTTTTTAAATACATTATCACTTAATCCATTTAAATTAACTTTCACATTTAAAACTCCACCCTCTATTCCAGAGTATAGAAGTATTGCTGAAACTCCCAAATCTGTAATTGCATTTTGATTACAATATTTTAATATAATTTTTAATAAATTTAAAGTTTTTTCTGAAATTCTACAAATTTCAAGTGGAACCTCTATTGCCAACTTCAGACTTTTTTCTATAGTAGCTTTTCTTAAAACTATATCTTCCTCGGTTTCTTTCGGTAATTTATATCCTGACATAACAGAGTTATAAGCATCTGTATCTTTATCAATTAATTCTTCTAAAGCAATTCTATATTTATCTATCTTTTGGAAACTTTTTATAAATAACTCTTGCTCTTCTAAAGGTAACTCTTTAAACTTTTTTTTATCAAAAGTTAAGTGTGCTACCATTCTAGCTAAAGTACAACCAAGAGTTGAAACTAAAGCCGAAACTGAGCCTCCTCCTGGAGCAGGACTTTTTGAATCAACACTATCTAAAAAATCTTTAACTGATAAATCTACTAATTTCATAATTCCTCCTATCTCTTGTAAACCAAGCATCCATTTTTAAACACTTTATTTGTATGATTCGTACCAAAATGATATAAAATATACTCTATATTTTTTGCATCAAACATTACAAAATCTGCTTTTTTACCCTCTTCTAAAGAACCAATTCTTTTTTCACGTCCAAGTGATTTTGCTGCATTTATAGTAACTGCTTTAAATATCTCTTTTGGAGTCATCTTTAATTTTAATGCTGCTATCTGCATTATAAGTTGAAGATTCTCTGTTGGACATGACCCTGGATTGTAATCTGTTGATAATGCTACTTGAATTCCTGCATCTATCATTTTTCTTGCTGGTGCATACTCTTTTCCTAAGCTAAATGATGTTCCTGGTAAAAGATTGGCTATTACATTGCTATTTTTTAAACTCTTTATCCCCTCTTCACTAATAGCCATCAAATGATCTGCTGAATACATTTCTAATTCTGCTGCTAACTCTGCACCTTTTGTATTCTTAATTTCATCTGCATGTATTCTCAATTTAAATCCATATTTTTGTGCTTCTAAAAACATTTTTCTACTTTCTTCAGTTGAAAAAACTCCTTCTTCACAAAAGACATCAAAAAACTCAGCTAAGTTTCTTTCTTTTATTATTGGTAATAAATCTATTACACTTTGAATAAATTCATCTCTGTTATCTTTATATTCTTCTGGTAAAGCATGAGCTCCCATAAATGTTGATATAATCTCTACTTCTTGTTCGTGATTCAAAATTTCATTTACTCTCAACTGCTTTAATTCAGTTTCACTATCTAAACCATAACCACTTTTTGATTCTACTGTTGTTACTCCATATGAAATCATTATTTTTAAACTTTTTTTAGCTCGTGCTATAAGTTCTGCTTCGGTTGAATCTTGTGTTGCTTTTACAGTACTTAGTATTCCACCACCTTTTTCTAAAATTTCTAAATAAGAAACACCTGAAATTTTTTCTACAAATTCATTTTCTCGAGATCCACCATGCACGAGATGAGTATGAGAATCTATCATTCCTGGAGTTACAACACATCCTTCAGCATCGATTAATTTTGTTGTAAATTTTATCAACTTTGATGGAACATCTCCAGAACCAACAGCCATTATTTCACTTCCACAAATAACTATATATCCATTTTTTAAAATTTCTATATTCTCCATCGGGCTTTCACTGGCGATTATTGGTAACTCTTTTCCTGTAACTAACTGTCCTATGTTGTAAATTATTAAATCTGCGTTCATATACCCACCTCATAAATTCTACTTTAGTAATTCATTTTCTATTATTTTTTCTACACTAAAATTTTCTAAACCTAGATAATATTGTATTGAATCTGAAAGTGCTTCTATAGAGACTGACCCTATTATCTCACTTCCAATTACGTTTACTCCATATCTTTTAGCTTCCATTTTTACAGTTTCAAAAACTCTATAAATTGGATTTTTCTTAAAATCTTTTATATTCATTGTAACTTGGACATATCCTTTTTCTTTTATTTCAGCTGGACCTGCTTGTATAAATTTAAATCCACCACTTGAAAATCGAATTGCTTTTGAAATTTCTTTAGCAATATTTATATTTGTTGTATCTAAATTTATATTGTATGCTATAAGAGGCATTCTTCCTCCAACAGCTGTTACTCCAGCAGTCGGATGTGGTGATCTCTCTCCAAAATCTGGTTGCCATTCATCTAACTTTAACTTTTCAATCATTCCTTCAAACTCACCTTTTCTTATAGATGGAAGTGAATACCTATTTGGTGCTGTAGATGATTCTTCATATAAGAAAGTTGGAATATTAAAGCTCTCTGAAATTTTTTTTGCAACTACTTTTGATATATCTACACACTCAGACATCGTAATATTTTTTATTGGTATAAATGGAATTACATCTGTCGCTCCCATTCTTAAGTGCTCTCCTCTTTGAATTCTCATGTCTATCAACTCTTCTGCTATTCCAACAGATTGAACAACAGCCTCAATTATATCGTCTGGTTCTCCTATTACAGTTATAACAGTTCTATTATAATCTGGATCTGGTTCACATCCCATAAATTTTATATTTTTATTATTTTTAAATGGTGCTGCTATTTTTTCTATTATTTCTAAATTTTTTCCTTCACTATAATTTGGAACACACTGAACTAGCTTTTTCATACCTTATCACTTCCCCCAACTTATATTTTCAATTCACCAATACTTTCTTCAACTTTTTCGACTATTTTATTAGTTTTAATTAACTCTTCAACTTTTTCGATATCAATATACATAACTCTATCTTTATCATAAAACTCTACAACCTCTCGAACTAATTTATAAGCTGGTTTAGTTCCTTTACCCAATTTTTCTATTACTCTTAAATCTATTCCTTGGCATGCACCTAAAATCTCCATAGCTATAACTTTTCTAACATTTCCTAAAATTTCAGCGGCTTTTCTTGCTGCAATTGTTCCCATTGAAACATGGTCCTCTTGGTTTGCAGAAGATGGTATTGAATCAACAGAAGCAGGATGAGCTAAAACTTTATTTTCTGAAACTAAAGATGCTGCACTATACTGAACAATCATAAATCCAGAATTTAACCCTCCATTGTTTACTAAAAATGCTGGTAAATCATTGTTTAAAGATGGATTTACCAATCTTTCCAATCTTCTTTCTGATATATTTGCCATCTCTGCCAAAGCTATCGCTAAAAAATCAAAAGGTAGTGCCACAGGCTGTCCATGGAAATTACCTCCTGATAAAACTTCATTTTGAAGTGGGAAAATAATTGGATTATCAGTTACAGCATTCATCTCTATTTCAACTTTATCTTTTATATAGTTTAAAGCATCCTTACTTGCTCCATGTATTTGTGGTGTACATCTTAGTGAATAAGGGTCTTGAACTCTTAACTCTCCTTGCTTTGTTATAGACGAACTCGCTTTTAGAATTTTTTTGATATTTTTAGCTGTTGTAATTTGTCCTAGATGTCCTCTTACTTCTTGAATTTTAGGGTCAAAAGCACAGATTATCCCTCTTAAAGCTTCCATAGATAAACTTGCTGCTATATCTAAGTGTTTCATCAAATTTATTCCATCATAAACAGTATGAGCTCCAACTGATGTCATAACCTGAGTTCCATTTATAAGAGCAAGCCCTTCTTTTGAAGATAAACTTTCTAATGGTTTTATTTTCGCCTTTTTTAAAGCTAATTCTCCTTCTAATAACTCTCCTTTATAATAAGCTTTTCCTAATCCAAGCATAACTAAAACCATATGTGAAAGTGGTGCTAAATCTCCAGAAGCTCCTAACGAACCTTTTTCTGGAATATATGGTGTCACTTCTTTATTTATCATCTCTACTAGTAAATCTACTACTATTTGACGTATTCCAGAATGTCCTTGAATTAAGTTATTTACCCTTAACAACATTATTCCTCTAGCTGTATCTATTGGTAACGGATTCCCAACTCCACAAGCATGGCTTATTATTAAATTTCGTTGCAAAGTAGCGGTTTCCTCTTTTGAAATAACTTTATCTGAAAACTTTCCAAATCCTGTTGTTATTCCGTAAGTTACTTTTCCCTCTTCAACATGTTCATCTACTAATTTTCTTGCTATTGCTATTTTTTCTTTTGCTGAATCAGAAATTATTACTTCATAATTTTGTCTTGTTACTTTTACTAAATCCTCTAAAGTTAATTTTTTGTCTCCTATTAATAATTTCAAAAAAATCCTCCCCCTTTTAGATTAAAATAGTACTCCTCCAATTACACCTGCTATTATTAAAGGTATGTTATAGTGTAAAAATGTTGGTATGCAAGTATCTCTTATGTGATCATGCTGACCATCAGCGTTTAAACCTGCTGTTGGTCCTAGTGTTGAATCTGATGCTGGTGATCCTGCATCACCTAATGCTCCTGCACAAGCTATCAAAGCTATTGTTCCTAAAGGTGAAATTCCTAACTCTATAGATAATGGAACATAGATTGCTGCTAGTATTGGTACTGTTCCAAAAGATGTTCCTATTCCTAATGTTACAAAAAGTCCAACTAAAAGCATAACAAACGAACCTAAAATTTTGCTTCCACCGACTACTCCCACAACACTTTGTACAAGTGGAGCGATTGCACCAGTTTCTCTTATTACACTACCATATCCAGCAGCTACTAGCATTATAAAAGCTATAAGCCCCATTATTCCTATTCCACCACTTACTAATCCATCAATAGCATCCCATTTTATAACTTTTGTAGCTACCATAAAAGCTATTGCTACTATTGCACCTAGTGGTAATGACCCTGTATATAGTTGAATTCCAAAAGCTATAATTGCAGAGATTACTGTATACCAGTGTTTTAGTTCCATTTTATCTGGAACATCCTCTTGCATACCAGCAATAGAAAGATTTTTATACTCTCTCGGTTTTGAATAACTTATAAAAATTGAAATCAAAAGTCCAATTATCATTGCTATCCCTAAAATCCAAGTTGATTTCCATACATCACTTAATTGTACATTTAAACCATTACTCACAATTTGATCTCTTATTATTCCATGAAAAATCAATCCAAATCCTACTGGTAAAACAACATACGGCATTTTTAATCCGAATGTTAAAGAACAAGCCATTGCTCTTCTATCCATTTTTAATCCATTCATCAGTTTTAGTAATGGTGGAATTAAAATTGGTATAAATGCAATATGAACTGGAATTAAATTTTGTGAAAAACAAGCTATAACTGCTATTATTAAAGCTAACATCCATTTCTTCCCGCTCACTATTTTTGAAATCTTTCTTGAAAGTAGTCCTGCAACTCCTGTACTATTAATAGCAACTGCTAAAGCTCCTAAAAGAATATAGCTCAAAGCTGTTTCAGAGTTCCCTCCCATACCTCCAATTAATACCCTCATTGTTTCATTAACTCCTATTCCTGAAGTCACTCCTGCAACTAACGCTGCAATTAGTATTGCCAAAATTACATTTAATTTTAATAAGCTGAGTAGAATCATAGTAGTAACCGATAGTATTACTGGATTAAAAATCATATCGTCCTCCTATTTTAATTTTTCAAATCTTAATTGATACTAATATTACCCCACATTAATAATGAAGTCAATAGTAAACAAAAAAAACCCTCACTGACATATTATATCAATGAGGGTTTTTCTATTTAAATATCTCTAGAGATTTATCTAAAATTCCAGTTACTTCTGCTATAACTAAACCATAGTTTGTTATTGGCACTAACGAATTTTGAGATTCATCTATTCTGCTTTGCATAAGTTTTTTATTTATCATGCAAGCACCGCAATGAATAACTAAAGAATATTCTGACAAATTCGCTGGAAAATCTTTTCCAGCAACAAAATTAAATTCAATATCTTTTCCACAATACTGTTTTACTAGTTTTGGAATTTTTACTCTTCCTATATCTTCGTGAGATGTATTATGAGTACAAGTTTCAGATATTAAAATCTTATCTCCATCTTTTAAGTTTTTTAAGCTTTTTACTCCTTTAACTAAATCTTCTAAATCTCCTTTTTGTCTTGCAAATAAGATTGAGAAGCTTGTTAATCTAGCTCGATTATTTAAAATTTTATCAACGCTTTTAAAAGCTTGAGAATCTGTTACAACTAAATCAATATCTTTTATATCCTCTAAGGCACTTTGAAGCTCTGTATCTCTCACTACATAACTTTTTATACCATGATCAAGACATTCTCTTATCAATTGAACTTGTGGTAAAATCAAACGTCCTTTTGGAGCTTCAGAATCAACTGGAACAACCATTAAAACTTTTCCGTTGTACTGAACTAAATCTCCCAACAATTTCGGTTCCTCTACTGCTTTCTCTATATTTTTTAAAATTTCATTTTTTAAATTTAAAATACTCTCTCTATTTAGAGTTGAAACTAAAACTACATTTTTGAAAAGATTTTTTATTCTATCTATCTCTATATCTGACAAAAGATCAATTTTATTTAATACAAATATAAAAGGTATATTGTATTTTTTAAACTGATTTTCTTGTGCTTTATAAAATTTCAAATCTATTTTTTGAGCTTCCATTACCAATATTGCAAAATCAGTTCTTTTAAGCTCTTCTAATGTTTTTTTTACTCTTAATTTGCCTAAAGTAGTATTATCTTCTAAACCAGCTGTATCTATAAAAAGAACAGGTCCAAATGGTAAAAACTCCATTGCTTTTACTACAGAATCAGTTGTAGTTCCCTCTACTTCTGAGACTATAGATATATTTTGCTCTGTTATAGCATTTATTAGAGAAGATTTTCCAGAATTTGTCTTACCAAAAATCCCTATATGCAATCTATTTGAGTTGGGTGTATTTTTCATCGCTTCTCCTTAAAGATATAGATCTCTTTCTCCGTTTTTTATCTTCTCTAATTTTTCCTTAGTCAACTGTTTTATATCTTCTCTACTTATATTTTCTAACTCTCTAGCTATTACTGTTTTTACTTTCTCTGTTAACTCTTCATCTCCATAATCCATTGCATATTCCATCAAAGTCAAAAGAGCATTTGGTGAACAAACATTTTGGATATTTCCACTTTTTGCAAGCTCCATAAATCTGTCTCCAGTTCTTCCCATTCTATAGCAAGCTGTACAATAACTCGGGATGTAATCTTCATCTAGAAGCTCTTTTAAAACTTCTAATGGTGTTCTATGGTCAGCTAGTTCAAATTGAGTTCTTGTTTTACCTTCTTCTCTATCTGAATAACCTCCTACATCCGCTGATGAACCAGCACTAATTTGTGATATTCCATACTTTATTAGCTCTCTTCTAAGCTCTGCTGTTTCTCTTGTTGAAAGAATCATTCCTGTATACGGAACTGCCAGCCTTATTATAGCAACTATATTTCTAAAAGTATCATCATCTATCTGGTGTGGATATTCCTCTAAGCTCATTCCCTCTGCTTTTTTTATTCTTGGAACAGAAATTGTATGGAATCCAACTCCATAATTTTCTTCTAAATACTCATTATGAAGCATTAAAGATATTATTTCATATTTGTAATCAGCTAATCCAAATAAAACTCCTCCACCAACATCATCTATTCCACCCTCCATCGCTCTATTAAAAGCGGTTAAGTGATATTCATAATTTCCTTTTAAAGATTTTGGATGTACCTTTTCATAAGTTGGTTTATGGTATGTTTCTTGGAATAAAATATATGTTCCTATATCAGCATCTTTTAACTTTTTGTAATTTTGGACAGTTGTTGCTGCTATATTCACATTAATTCTTCTTATTGCACCATTTTCAAACTTCGTAGTATAAACAGCATCAATAGCATCTAGAGTATATTCAATAGGAACATTTATAGGATCTTCTCCTAACTCTAGTGCCAATCTTTTATGTCCCATTTTTTCTAAAAGTTTAACTTCTTTTTGTATTTCATCTCTTGAAAGTTTTTTTCTAGGAAAATCATTATCTCTTTTATATCCACAGTAAGTACAATTGTTCACGCAGTAATCACTTACATAAAGTGGAGCAAAAACAACTATTCTATTTCCATAAATTGACTTTTTTAACTCTCCTGCGATTTTATAAAGTCTTCTTTTTTGCTCTTCATCTTTAATTTCTAATAGTGAAGCTACCTCTTTATGAGTTAAGCCCTCTCTATTTTGTGCTGCATCTAAAATTCTACTAATCTCTTTATAGTTTGTATCTTTAGCTTCAATTAATAAATTTTCAATATATTCTTGGTTTATAAAGTTTATTTCCTTTTCCATCTTATATTATCTCCTCTTTTAAGTATTGGTTCGAAACCTGCTTCTATAACACTTTTTTCAATTTTTATTTTTTCCTGTGCTGATTCATTGCCTAGAAAAACTTTCCCTTTATAAAGAGAATATTTTTCTCTACACTCCATAGGAGATAGATTTGGCATAATTACATTAGCTCCCGCTCTAAATCCCTTTTCTCTACCTTTAGGATCTATTGTTCCCAGCGCCGTTGTTGCTGGAAGCAATACATCAGGTAATAGTAATCTTATTATAGCTAGAAGTGTAATTGTATCTTCTGCAGTTCCACCAATTTCATCCTTTAACGGTGTATCTTCGTGTGGAATGAATGGTCCAATTCCTACCATATGAGGTTTTAAGTCTTTTAGAAACATCAAATCTTCTTTATAATCAGATAACTTTAAACCAGGTAATCCTATTAAAAATCCACTTCCTACTGCATATCCAATATCTCTAAGTGATTTTAAACAGTTTATTCTATTTTGAAGGGACATTCTAGGATGTAATTTTTGGTATAGCTCTTTATTCATTGTTTCATGTCTTAAAAGATATCTATCAGCTCCTGCTTTATATAATCTTTTAAAAGAATCCTCTGATCTCTCTCCTAAAGAAAGGGTAATTGCTATATCACAATATTGTTTTTTAAGAGTAATTATAATCTCTTCTAAAATTTCATCACTAAAATAGCTATCCTCTCCTCCTTGAAAAACAAATGTTCTATATCCTAAAGAATAACCAGTATTACAACACTCTAAAATTTCTTCTTTTGATAATCTATATCGTTTAGCTTTTTTATTTGAAGCTCTTATCCCACAATAAAAGCAATCATATTTACAGATGTTTGAAATTTCTATCAAACCTCTAAAAAAAACTGTTTTTCCATAATTTTTTTGCCTAACTTCATAAGCTTTATCTATTAAATAGTCTCTATCTTCAGAAGTTAGATTATTTAATAACATCTCTAATTCATTTTTGTCTAAATTACTTGTATTGTATAATTTGTCAATTAATACTCTCATTTTTTACCTCCAAAAGTACATAACATTACAATTATATACTTTTTTCGTCTTAAAAAACAAGATATATTTGTCCTTATTTACAGTACCTTTATTTTACTTAATTATTTAACGTTATAATTTGCTCTGTATTCCATTTCATTCCAATTAACTCTTGCAGCTACTCTTGCTTCTGGATTTAATTCAATATCTTTTAACATAAGTTCTTTAAATGTTTTATATCCAGCCATATCCATAAGATGTCCTCCGTGAAGATATTTAGGAGACCCATTTAACACATGTGCTGAGAACGATTCCCAATTTTTAAGAATAGCTAAAAGAACTTCTTCTGTTATAAAGTCTACGAATACTTTTCCTACTCTAGGAGATTTTTTACTTGTTCTTCCTCCTATAAGTACTCTATAGAAAACATCCTTTGTACGAGTGAATGCTCTTGTTGGACAAGCTTCGATACACTCTCCACATCCAATACAAAGATTTTCATTTCTTGTGATAACTCCATTTTTAAAAGTTAAAGCATCTGTTGAATGATGCTTACAAGCTCTTAAACAAGCTTCACAACCAACACATCTCTCTGCATTATATTGTGGAATAGTAACTCCTAAAATTCCAAAGTCAGTCATATGAGCTTTTACGCAATCGTTTGGGCATCCTGCAATAGCTACTTTTATATGATAATTACTTGGGAATATTACTTTTTCAATTTTATTAGCTAATGCTGGAACTTTCGCATTAGCTTTAATGCAGTGATCTGCACCTACGCAACCAGCTATATTTCTAGGAGCTAAGCAAGGATAACCACAACTATCAACTTCTAAATCTAATCCACATCTTTCAATTTCAATTGCTTTTATATATTCTTCAACCATTGAATTAACTGCTTCAATATTTTCATATTTTATTCCCATTACGTTGAACGTTTGTCTTGTACCAAAGTGGAAATTTCCATTTCCATATTTTTGAGCTATTTCGTGAACTAGTAAAAGATGCTTTGCTTCTACTGTTCCACCTGGAGCTCTCATTTGAAACATAAACTCCCCTGGAACTTTAGATTGTCTAAAACAATTTTTACGTAATTTATTTATATCTATATCTCTCATATTCTTTGTCATATTAGTCCTCACTTCTCCCAAACTCTTTGTAGATATTATCTAATTCTTTAGTAAATTTGTTAACTGTAGCTGCAAAACTTATGTTTTTTGGACAAACATCCACACATCTACCACATCCTACACAAATTTGTTCTTTAGATTCTTTTAATTTAGGTCTATAGAATTTGTCTAATACTCTTTGAACAACTCTTTTTGGAACAATTTGAGATAGTGTTTCTTTCTCTAATGCTTTTGATTTTACTAATTGACATCCATTCCAAACTCTCTTTTTTACTATTACATCTTTAGAATCTTCTGAAGGTACTTCAACTGTATTCATACAAGTACAAGTCATACAAGCCATATTACAACTTCCACATCCAATACAACGATCTTTAAATTCATCCCATATTTTCGAATTTTTTATTTTATCTAATGCCATTTTATCCCAACTCTCTAAGTTTGGAACATTAACAGTTATTTTATTTTTTTCTACAAAATTGAAATTAAATTCAGATATATTTTCGAATTCATTTATATACTCTTTAAGAGTATCATCTTTAAATGACATTTGAACTTTATTTCCTACTAATTTTAGTGCAACTGAGTAATCCTCAGTTTTATTTGTTCCTAAACTAGAACAGAAACAGCTATCCCAACCATTTTCAACACATTCAATTAGTACAAATTTAATTTTTTTTCTTCTGCTTTGATAGTACTCATCATCTTTAAAAGTATTATCTATTCTAGTAATTCCGTGTATATCACAAGGATGAACAAATAAAAGTATATCTCTATCATCTTCACTAGTTGCAGTTTCTATAACTTGATTCTTAACTCTTATTGATACAGTATGTATTATTGGTAACAGAATTTCTTTTGGTGATCCTGCTGATTTTTTATTAAAAATTACTTCTTCTATATTATTTATATCTGAATATCTTACATCATCATCATAGCTATATCTTCCTTCATTCTCAAAAGCTTTAGGTGCCACAATTCTATAATTTGCTGACATCTTTTTTAGTAAGAGATTAAAGCTTTCAATTGAAATTTCTTTATTCATTTTGACAAAATCCTCCAAATTTTTAGTTTCTTCTTTCAAGGTTAATTCTTTAGAAAATTTTTCGTTCATTGCTCAACGAAAATGATACACCTCTTTTTAAAAATAGTCAACACTTTTTTGAATTCATATTCAAAGATTGAACTATAGTTCAAAAAAAAGCTTGACTATTCTTTTATTATCATATAAAATCAAATCTGAATAGAAAATTATTGCTCAATTTTCAAGTCAATTTTCAAGGTTAAATCACTAGGAGGATTTAATGATAGTAAATTTCAGTATAAACAATAAAATATTTTCATCTGATTCAAACAAAACAATATTAGAAGTAGCAAAAGAAAATAATATTGAAATTGATACTCTGTGCTTTATTAAAGACTGTTCAGGAACAGAAGAGTGTGGTATCTGTAGAGTTGAAGATTTGAACACTAAAAAACTTTTAAAAGCCTGCTCTACTAAAGTAGAAGAGGGAATGAAAATAAATACTGCATCTAGATTGGTTCAAGAAGCTAAAAAAGATAGAGTAATTGAACTATTAAACGAACACAACTTTAATTGTGGAAGTTGTAAAAGACTTTCAAACTGCGAATTTTTGGAATTAATTAAGAAAACTGGTGCTAAAAGAACCGAAGAAGCTCATTGCACTCAAAATGCTGACTCTTTAGATAATAGAAGTAAAGCAATCTCTTTAGATAGAAGTAAATGTTTAAGATGTGGTAGATGCGTTACAGTGTGTAGAGAAAAAATCGGTACAAATATAATACAATTAAATAAAATAGATGATAAAGTTTTAGTTGGTCCTGAAAATTTAAGATGTTTTGATGATACTAATTGCTTACTTTGTGGACAATGTGTTGTTTCTTGCCCTGTAGGAGCATTAACAGAAATATCTCATATTGAAAAAGTAACTGCTGCTCTTCAAAATTCAGAAAAGCACGTTGTTGTTGGAATGGCTCCTTCTGTTAGAACAGCTTTAGGAGAACTTTTTGGATTAGAAATAGGTGTAGACGTTACTAAAAAAATATACTCAGCTTTAAAACTTATAGGTTTCAAAAAAATATTTGATGTTAATTTCGCTGCAGATATAACGATTGTAGAAGAAGGAACTGAATTAATAGAAAGAGTTCAAAATAATGGAACTTTCCCAATGTTTACTTCTTGCTGCCCTGGATGGGTTAGATTTATAGAAAACTATAAGCCAGAGTATATCAAAAATTTATCTACAGCAAAATCTCCACAACAAATATTTGGTGCGGCTACTAAAAATTACTATCCAGCTGCTCAAAATTTAAATTCTAAATCTATTTTCACTGTTTCTATAATGCCTTGTACTGCTAAAAAGTATGAAAGTGAAAGAGAAGAGATGGAAACTCATAATATAAGAGATATAGATGCTGTTCTTACAACTAGAGAGCTTGCTGATCTTATAAAGAAACATAATATAGATTTTAATAAATTAAAAGATTCAGAAGCTGATTCTATAATGGGAGAATATACTGGTGCTGGTACAATATTTGGAATCACTGGTGGAGTTATGGAAGCTGCTGTAAGATCAGTTAAAGATATTCTTGAAGGTACTTCTTTTGAAAATATTGAGTATACTGCTGTTAGAGGATTTGAAGGAATTAAAGAAGCAACTGTTACAATTGCAGGTAATGATTATAACCTAGCTATTGTAAGTGGTGGTACTAATATATTTGAATTCTTTGAAAAGAATTTAGTAGAAAAAAATAATTATCACTTTGTTGAGTTTATGGTTTGTCCTGGTGGATGTATTAATGGTGGTGGACAGCCTCACTTAAAGCAATCAGTTAAAAATGACTCAGACTTTAAAGAATTAAGAGGAAATGTTTTATACACTCAAGATAAAAATTCAGAGATTAGAAAATCTCATAAAAACCCAACGGTAATATCTATGTATGAAAATTATATAAATAAGGAAAAAGGAAGAAATCATCATTTATTCCATACAACTTATAAAAATAGAAAAGATGTATAATCTTTAAAAAAACCCATCATGAAAATCATGATGGGTTCTTTACATTCTATAAAAGTGGAATATTTTTTTCTCTACATTCTTCTAATATCTCTTTTGTCCATAATGAAGCTTGAACTTCTCCAATGTGAAGTTTATCTAAGAAAAATAAACACAATCTTGATTGGCCTATTCCTCCTCCTATTGTATATGGTAACTCTCCAGCTAACAATTTTTTATGGAAATCTAACTCTTTTCTATCCTCTGCTGATGCTAATTTTAATTGCTTAACTAAAGACTCTTCAGATACACGTATTCCCATAGATGAAAGTTCTAACCCTATTTTTAAAGGTTCATAATAAACAATTATATCTCCATTTAAATCCCAATCATCATAATCTGGTGCTCTTCCATCATGTTTTTCTCCAGATTCCAAAATCTTTCCAATTTCGCTTATAAATATCGCTCTATGTTTTTTTGCATGAGCATGCTCTCTTTCTTTAGAAGTCATCTCAGGATACATTTTTTCTAACTCTTGAGAAGTTACAAATTCTATTTTTTCTGGTAATTTTTTTGAAAGTTCTGGATAAATTTCTCTTATATAATTTTCTGTATCTTTTAAAGATGAATATATTTTATTTACTGTTTCTTTTAAGTTTGTTGTTGTTCTTTCAGATTTTTCTAAAACTTTTTCCCAATCCCATTGATCAACATAGTATGAGTGTATTGGACTTAAATCTTCGTCTCTTCTTATAGCATTCATATCTGTATAAAGCCCTTTTCCAGAATCAAATCCATATTTATAAAGTGCCATTCTTTTCCACTTTGCTAAAGAATGAACTATAACAGCATCTTGTTTGCATTTTGTATTGAATGATACTGCTCTTTCTATTCCATTTAGGTTATCGTTTAATCCACTTTGTGGAGTTACAAACAATGGAGCTGAAACTCTTGTTAACTCTAATTTTTTAGCTAAATCTCTTTCAAAAAAGTCTTTTACCTTTTTTATTGCAATTTCTGTTTCTATAATACCTAATTTTGCCTTATACATTTTCTTCCTCCACTATTTTTTTATAAAAATAAAAAAGCTCATAATAATTCCATTTACTGGAACTATTAAAAGCTTTAATTTAACAAAATATAGTACACCTATTTCTAGGTAAACTAATTTTAAATATTCGTATTAAATTATTAATCTTTATTAGTTTCAAAGTAATGGAAATTATTAATTACAAATGTCAATGAATTATTATTGTTGCTATTATTATTATTATTGCAATTATAATTATTATTGAAATTTATAGACATAACTTCCTCCTTTTTGAAACTTTATTTTTATTATTAAACAATAGTAAACTTTTTTTGTATTAAAGTCAAGATTTTTTTTATAAAATTTCTACTGCTGATGAAATTTTATAAATTACGTCTTTTCTCTCTACGAAAATTTCTGTTTTATCTCTTAAATTTTCATCACTTTTTATTTTTAATAGTAACTCTTTTGAAGGGTTTATAGCTCTTGGATTTCCAACTAAACTTAGCATACTATAATCACCATTTGTATCTCCATAAGCATAACTTTCAGCTAAATTTAAATTATATTTTTGACAGAAATTATTTATCGCTATCATTTTATTTTTAGAATCCCACATTGGCGATATTTCACCAGAAAGTTTTCCCTCTTCATAATGATAAATAGAACCACAGTAATCATCTGCACCCCATTTTTTAGCCATTCTTGAAACTAAGAAATCTGGACTTCCTGATATAAATATAACTTTATGCCCTTGGTCTTTATGCCATTTAATCATATCTCTTGTAAATGTATAAACTCTATTTCCTTTTAACTCTAAAACTTGGTCTGAAATAAAATCATTATACTGTAATGATAATCCTTTTATTGCATCTACATACGAAGTTGTTATCTCTTCAAGGTATCTATCGTAGTCTCCGACTCTTTCATCCCAATTTGTAAATGCATGCTTTACTTTTGATTCATATTCTCTAATGTCTAATAGCTCATACTTTATAAGTTTTTTAAAATGTTCTGTTAATAAAGAATTTCTGTAAATTGTTCCATCAATATCAAAAAACGCTGCTTTCATAAACACCCTCCCATTGAAACTATATATTTTTTAATGTTTCAGCAATCCATTTACAGAATTTTTCTCCTGTTTGATTTGCTATTTCTACAACCTCTTCATGAGAATGTGGCTTTGTTGCTATTCCTGTAGCCATATTAGTTATACAAGAAATTCCCAATATTTTTATACCTAAGTAGTTCGCTACTATTGATTCTGGAACTGTTGACATTCCAACTGCTGAAGCTCCCATTCCCATCATCATACTAACTTCTGCGCTTGTTTCATAAGTAGGACCTGTTGAACCAGAATAAACTCCCTCTTTGAACTCTATGTTCAATCTATTTGCAACTAATTTTGCTTTTTCAATTAAAGCTTTACTATATGTTTCTGACATATCTGGGAATCTAGGACCAAATCTCTCATCATTTTTTCCAATTAATGGATTTGTTCCAAATAAGTTAATATGGTCATTTATAATCATTAATGTTCCTGGCTTGAAATTTCTATTTGCTCCACCAGCGGCGTTGCTTACTATCATAGTTTCTATTCCAAATTTTTTAAATACATATTGAGGATAAGTTACTTCTTTCATAGTATAACCTTCATAGTAATGGAATCTTCCTTTCATAACTAAAACTTCAATTCCATTAATTGTACCAAATACAAGCTCTCCTGCATGTCCAGCTACTGTTGAAATTGGAAAGTTTGGAATCTCTTCATAAGGTATTATAATTTTATTCTCTACATAATCTACTAATCCACCTAAACCCGAGCCTAATATTATAGCTATTTTAGGTCTATTTATTACTTTAGAATTTAGAAACTCTACTGTTTCCATAACTTTATTATACATAACCCTCTCCTTTAACTTTTTTTAGAAAAAAAGGGTAGATAGCTCCACCCTTTTCTTCTACTCTTAGAAATTTATAGCTGAAACTCTTAAATCTAATTTTATTTTTTCTTTTTTTAATTCACTCATCAATTTATTTATAATCTCTTCACAACTTAAAGCTTCTTTTACCAATCCAGCAACTTGTCCAGACATAACACTTCCATTTACAACATCTCCGTCTACAACTGCTAATTTTAATTTTCCTCTACCTAAATCTTCTATCTCTGCTTTTGAAGCTCCTCTTTCCTCTAATTCTAAAATTGCTCTAGAGAATTTATTATTTAAAACTCTTACTGGATGACCAGTATAATTTCCTGTTGTAACTGTTGATCTGTCTTTAGCTTTTAAAACTAAATTTTTATAATTTTCATGTACATCACACTCGTGAGCAACTATAAAAATTGTTCCAACTTGGATTCCCTCTCCACCTAAAGATAAAGCAGCCAAAAATTGCTCTCCACTTGCTATTCCACCTGCAACTATAACTGGCACAGAGACCTCTCTAGCTACTTGTGTAGCTAATGCCATAGTTGTTATTTCTCCTATGTGTCCTCCAGCTTCTAGACCTTCTGCTATAATTGCATCTGCTCCTATTTTTTCCATTCTTTTTCCTAATGCAACTGATGCAACTACTGGTATAACTTTTATTCCAGCACCTTTTAATTTTTCCATATATACTCCTGGATTTCCTGCTCCAGTTGTAACAACTTTTACACCTTCTTCAATACAGACATCTATTTGCTCTGCAACACTTTCCATCATTAACATCAAGTTAACTCCAAATGGATTATTTGTGATTGATTTTGCTTTTCTAATCTCTGCTCTTAATATTTCTGGCGGCATTCCTCCACCTGCAATAATTCCTAGTCCTCCAGCTTTCGAAACATTTCCAGCTAGATTTCCATTTGATATCCATGCCATAGCTCCTTGGATAATTGGATATTTAATTCCTAACAATTCACACAGTCTATTTTTTTGCATATTTTTCCTCCCAAAATTAAGAGTCTACTTTTTTACTTCTCAACTCTTGTCTTAGCTTTAAAAACTCTTCAAAAGTTTCTATTGAGCTATTTATTATTAAATTTTCTGGATAATCAACTTCTTCTAAAAGTTGAATAGCCCTTTGAAACTCTCCAATGTGTCCAGAATAGTGAGCATCTGTACCTAATGATATTTTGCAACCTTCTTTCTTTGCAAATTCTAACATCGCTTTACAATTATTTCTAGACCCAACTCTTGTTATTGTTCCTAAAGAAGTATTATTAACTTCTAAAGCCACATTATTCTCTTTTGCAGCCTTTACTATTTTTTCATAATCTACTGGGAAAATAGGATTTCCTAGATGAACTATTATATCAGCTTTTTGCTTTTTTATCAAATTCAATATAGCAAGTGTATTCTTTTCAATGCTGTCAATATTTCCATACTCATCTACAACATGAAATCCAGCTAAAACTAATTCAATATGGTCATAAACTCTTTGATTTATATCTATTTTTCCAAATTCGTTTAAAATATTTGCCTCTACACCTTTAATTACTCTTACTCCATCAATTACATCTGGTAAAATAGCTATATTTACTAAATGCCACCAATGAGGAGTATCTTGTAAAGCTGGTCCATGATTTGTAATTGCTATAATTTCCATTCCTTTTTTTGAAGCAGCACTAATGTTCTCTTCTAAAGTACTAAAAGCATGAGGGTTTACATTTGTATGAATGTGTAAGTCAATTTTATAATCTTTCATTTTTTACTCCCATAAATTTATTTTTACATAAAGATTGTATACAATAAATTAGTTACAATACCTGCTACTATTCCACCGATTGTGTGACTAAATATAGCTTTACCTGTAAGTTTTCTATATCCTAAGCTATCCATCATAGCTACGTGAGTACTTAAATATCCACTCCAAGTCATTCCCATCGCGGTAAAAACTGCAATCTCTCTTGATGTTATAGCTTTATCTGCTATAAATTGAGGTACTAATCCTAAAGCTGCTCCAACTGCTCCTAATGATGTAATTGGAAATGCCAAAGCTTTTGCACTTGTAAATCCAAATAAAGGTTTTAATATAAATTGTAATTTTTCTCCAACATATGGTAAAAGAGCTATTCCTTCATATGCAGCTCCTGTATAGCCATCTGTTCCAGGTCCATTTGTTAGTAAAAGTACTGTTGTACATATTATTAAAACTCCTGGTATAATCTCCATTCCCATCTTAACACCATTTTTTCCACCTTCTAATAGTGTTTCTAATAATCTTTCAAAAACATTTCCATCTCTAATATCTCTATATTCAAAAAAATTAACTTCTGAATTTTCCTCTTCTAGAGACTCTCCCTCTTCATTAAATATTTTACGAGTAAAATTCACCATTAAATTTACACTTACAATACTTCCTATAAATGCACCTAAGTTTCCTAATATAACAGGGAAAACTAGATTTTCATTCATACTAGCACTTTGAGCTATCATAAATGTTGAAACTATAAATCCCATTCCAAACGATGTCCCCAAGTTTGTCAATGCTGGTAGTTGATATTTTTTAAAATACTTTGTAAATCCCTTATCAGCTGATAAACTCAATATTGCTGGGTTATCTGAAATATAAGTTGTCAAAATCCCTATTGCTGCTGCTCCAGGAAGTCTATATAGTGGCTTCATAAGAGGCGATAGTATCTTATTTAATATAGCTATTACTCCAAATTCTGATAAAACACCTGCAAATGCTCCTGCAATAACAGATACTCCCATTATAAAGAATACTGTATTTAGTAGTAAATCATGAGCTGTTTTCATGATTGTATTAATCATATTGATTCCACCCATTTTACTCGACAAAAGATAAATTAATATTGAAAGTACTATGATACAAACTATACCTTCTAAACCAATTGCGGTTTTTTTCCTACTTTGTCTTATACTCATTTTTTATTTCTCCCTTTTATTTTATTTCACTATAGAATATCTTAATTTCTATTATTTTTCAATTCTTTTTTGTAATTTGATATAATTTGTGGTAATAATATTATTGACAAAATTTAAAGTGAGGTGTTTTATGGGAAAAGATAATTTTAAAGTAGAGCTTTGTAAAAATAGTATTATTCATAACTTTAATTACATAAAACAAAGTGCGAATAAAGATATTATATCTGTTGTAAAAGCAAATGCTTATGGGCATGGTTTAAAAGAAGTTGTTAATATTTTAGTTGAAGCTGGATGTAGATATTTTGCTGTTGCTAGAGAATCAGAGGCAATAGAACTTCTATCTTTAAACATAAAAAATATAAAAATAGTTGTTTTTGAAACAATTGAAGATTTATCTCTTCTAAAAAAACATCCTAATTTAGAGATGTGTATCAATAGTCTTTCTGAGCTTGAAGATATGCTTTTTCAAAATATAAGTTTTTCTCAACTTCATCTCAAATTTGATTTTGGATTTGCTCGAAATGGATTCACAGAAAATGAAATTTCTAGAATAAAATCTATCATTTTAAAAAATAATATACATTTTAAAGGTGCTATGACACACTTTTTTAGTTCTACTTTTAAAGAAATGATAGATATTCAAAAAAAATTTATAGAATCTATAAATTTTATAGGCAGAAATCGTTTTCAAATTATACACTCACAAAATAGTGCTGCTTCTATTTCAGGTCTTGGAGAAGGATCTACACATATTAGATGTGGAATAAGTCTTTTAGGTATGCTCGATTCTGGAATTGAAAATCATAACATAAAGCGTTCTTGGTCTCTTTCTGGACCAATTTATAATATCAAAGAGTTTTCAGATTTAGATTTTATTGGATATAAAAGAAAAGAGGATATTGATACACAAAGCTTTTCTAGAGTTGCTAAAATTAAAATTGGTTATGGTGATGGATTTTCTAAAAGAAATACAAACTTACTTTGTCATATAAATGAAAAAGAGTTTCCTATTGTTCACATTAGTATGGATACATCTTTTGTTTTAATAGATAACTCTGTTCAGCTTGGAGATAAGCTTGAAATTTACCGTGATTTTAGCAAATGTAATGCTCTTTTGAATATGGAACACTATGAATATACTACTCTTTTAAATAATAGAATTCCAAGAATTATTATTGAATAATTAAAGGTTTTTGTTTTCTTTAGAGTATATTAAATTATAAGTATCTTTCGGAGGTGTTTTATGAATTTTAAAGATGTTGTATCAAAAAGAAGAAGTGTGAATTTTTTTGACCCAAATAAAGACTTAGATTTAAAACTATTTGAAGAAATTATCAATGAAGCTGTTTTAGCTCCATCATCATTCAATCTTCAACCTTGGAGAATTATTGCTGTTCAATCACCCGAAGCAAAAGAAAAGTTATTTACAGCATGTACACAACCTAAAATAAAAGAAGCTGCTATGACTTTAATCTTAGTTGGTGACACTTTTGGATATGGTAGAGACAATCCCATGTGGAATATAAAAATTGAAGCTGGTATGAATGAAGAGAAAGTTTCTCAACTTATTAATATGTGTGAAACTGTATTATATCCAACAGAAGTAAAGAGAAATGCTATGGCTGTTAGAGATGTTTCTATTCTTGCTATGTCTATAATGTTGTGTGCTAAAAATATTGGAGTTGATACTCATCCAATGATAGGCTTCAATGAGGATAAAGTAAAAGAGTCTTTTGGGATTGATGAAGATAAAACTGTTGTTATGCTTTTATCAATTGGTTATTTTGATGAAAGTAAAACACTCAATCCAAGAGAAAAGAGACTAAGCTTTAACGAAATTTGTGATATTGTTTAAATCTAAAAATGCAAGGATTTTTCCTTGCATTTTTACATTATATTCCAAATTCTTTTGGATATTGAACAACTCCTTTTATATCTATTAAAGAATCTGGGTAAAGCTCAATTGCCATAAAATTTTCATCTGCTATTTTTACAGGGCTTTTTATACCCCATTTTGAAGCTGATGAATATCCAAACTTTTTATAATAACCTGGATCTCCTAATAAAACAACTCCTTTATATCCTAGATTCTTTGCTACCTTATGTCCTTTTTCTATTAAACTTTTACCAATTCCTTTTTTTTGATATTTTGGTAATACAGCGAGTGGTGCTAGTGCTAATAAAGTTTCTTCTCCAACTTTTATTTTAGTAAAAAGTATGTAACCAACTATTGATCCTTGAAATTTTGCTGTTAATGATAAATCTTTTATAAAAGCATCACTTTTTAGTAATTCTCTTACCAATTTATGTTCGTTATGCTCTGAATTTTTTACTCTTATAAAAGCTTTTTGAACTACTTCACAAACAACATCCTCTTCAGTTATTCCCTTAAATATTTTCTTTTGAAAAACATAAACTATTAAACTTCCCAAAATAAAAAATACAACTCCAAATAAAATGCTCATAATTCCTCCCTCTAAATATTGTTTCTTTTAAAGATATTTATATATTACATATACAATAGTATCAAATAGTCTTCCTTTTTCCAAGTTGTTTTTAATTTTACAACCATCATTTTTTAAATTAAAAATTTATAAAACTATAAAAATAAAGTTTGACTTTAATTTATAAGTGGTGTATATTTTTATTAGAAATTTAATTAGGAGGATTTACATGAAAAATATATTATCGTTAACAACGCCTAGCTTTTTAGTAAATTTAGATATTTTAGAAAATAATATTAAAAAATATCAAACTTTGGCAAATGAAAATTCTGTTCAACTTTTTCCAATGCTAAAAACTCATAAAAGTAGTGAAATTACAAAATTACAAATTGAAGCTGGTGCAGAGGGCGTTCTCGTTGGAACTCTTGATGAAGCTGAAGCAGTTATAAAAAATAGTGGTGTTAAAAAAGTAATGTTAGCTTATCCTGTTATTGGAGATAGCAATTTAGATAGAGTTATAAAATTAAATAATAGTTGTAAGCTATTTGTCGCTTTTGATAATGAAATTCCAGCTACAGAACTTTCTAAAAAACTTAAAACAAATAAAATAAGTTATCAAATAATTATCAATACTGGATTAAATAGATTTGGAGTTTCTCCAGAAGAAGCTGTCAATCTTTTTAAATCATTACAAAAATATGAGAATTTAGTATTTAAAGGTATTTCTACTCATACTGGACAAGTTTATGGATTCTCAAAAGATTATATTGAAGAAATTACTAAAAAAGAGATTGATATTATGACTTTAGCAAAAAATCTTTTAATTGAAGTTGGTGCTAATATTGAATTTGTTGCTACTGGAACTACTCCAACTTTTGAACAAGCTATTAAATCAGAAGAAATAACAATTTCTAGACCTGGAAACTATGTTTTTTTTGATGCTATACAAGTTGCTTTAGGAGCTGCAAAAGAAGAGGATTGTGCTCTTACTGTCTTAGCAACTGTTGTATCTCATCCTAGTGAAGATTTATTTATATTGGACTGTGGAAGCAAGTGTCTTGGACTCGATCAAGGTGCTCATGGTAATTCTCTAACAAAAGGATTTGGAATTATCAAAAATCATCCAGAACTTACTATAATTGGATTATCAGAAGAGGTAGCTAAAGTAAAGAAAGATGGAGATACTAAGCTTCAAATTGGTGATATTGTTCAAATAATTCCAAACCACTCTTGTTCTGCTGCTAATATGACTCGTTACTTAATAGGTCATAGAAATAATACTGTTGAAAGAATTATTGAAGTTGATATAAGAGGAAATTCAAGAAAAAGAATTTTAGACTAATTTTAACAAAAAAAACAAAAAAGATAAGTATCTATCTTTTTTTGTTTTCTTTAAATTTTAATAAAGATCCATCTTTTAATTTTAAGACTAATATATTTTCTTCAAAACTTATTGCTACTATTTGATCAAGTTTATCTAAATATTCCTTTTCTATTTTCATAACTTTTTCAGAACCAGCCATCAATGTAGCACCTAATTTTTCTATTTTTATTTTATTTCCTTTTCTATTATATCTACCAAAATAATTATTTACTCCTGAAAATCCATAAAAATTGTGTTCATCAAATCCTATTAATATATTAGGCATTACATTTTCTTGGATAAGAATGTATTCTTTTCCTACTACTTTTTTATTTTTACTTTTTAAACTTGTACAACCTCCAAATAAAATTGTAAACACGAACAGAATTCCTAAGATTTTTTTCACTATTTTCCCCTCCAAGATTTTTTATTAATAATAAAAATCATTATTATAGCTATAATTAACATTCCTAAACTTATTATATGAGGTGCTCTAAGTCCTAATAACATAAGATCTTCAGCTCTGAAAAAACTTACGATTATTCTATTTATACTATATACAATTATATATGACCACCAAACTGTTCCTGTCGCATAATTTTTATTTTTTAAACAAAAATATAGAAAAAAGAAACCTATAAAATTAAGTCCTGCTTCATAAAGCATCGCTGGATGAAGAGGTAAATTAGGAAACTCTGAACCAGCTGGAGATGTCGTTGGAAATACTAATCCCCAAGGAACTAATTCTTTATATTCAGATTTTTGAGCTAAGTCTAAAAGATTATACTTATTATACCACTCATAAAAGCTAGGTTTTATCTTAAATATTATACTTAAAGGTGTGAAAGTAGGAACTCCATGAACCTCTCCATTTGCCAAATTTCCAAATCTTCCTATACCTTGACCTAAAAGCATGAACGGTGCTACCATATCTCCTAATTGAAATGTATTAAGTTTCTTTTTTTGAGAATATATTAGAGTTCCAATAAATCCACCTAGTATTCCGCCGTGAATTGCCATTCCACCTTTCCATACAGCTATTATATCTGCTGGATTACTTAAATAATAACTATAATTAAATAAAACATAATAAAGCCTTCCTCCTAGAAGACCTGAAATCATAGCTATAAAAGCATAATCTTCTATTACAGCTTTTGATATTCCTTTTTTTATACCCTCTTTTTTCAACAGCTCTATTCCTACAAAAAATGCTATTGCATAACACAATCCATAGTAACTTAACTTAAAACTTCCTATTTCAAAAAATATCGGATCCATTTCACACTCCCTTTTTAAAATAATTGTGTATCAGTTTTGTTTTAATTATACCATTTGTAGATATTTTCGTAAAACTTTTTTTGTATTTTCGTATCTATATAACCCACTTTTATGTATTATTTATATTATTTTGTACACTTTTTGTTAATCTATATTTAATTTTTGTTTATTTTTACGATTATAGTTGAATTTTTAATGATTTTAGATTAAAATATATACAATTATTATATTAATTAAATAAAATTATCAAGGAGGAAAATATGCATTATCACGCACCTATTACAGAAAAAGTTTTCTGGATTGGAACTAACGATAGAAAAACAGAAAGATTTGAAAATTATCTGCCATTACCACAGGGAGTTGCTTATAACTCATATTTAATAAATGACGAAAAAACTTGTATTATTGATACGGTTGATTTCTCTACAGCTGGTTTGTTTATTGAGAAAATAAACGGAATATTAAAAGGAAAACCTCTTAACTACATAATAGTAAATCATATGGAACCTGATCATTCTGGTTCTTTAGGTGATGTTATGTCACAATTTCCAGAAGCCAAAATAATTGGAAACGTAATCACTTTAAAAATGATTAAAGCTTTTATTCATAATTTTGACGAAACAAAGTTTATCTGTATTAAAGAGGGTGATACTTTAAATTTAGGTACTCATGTTTTAACATTTGCAATGGTTCCAATGGTACATTGGCCAGAATCAATGGTTACTTATGATATAACTGATAAGATTTTATTCTCTAATGATGCTTTTGGAAGTTTTGGTACTTTAGATGGTGGAATCTTTGATGACGAAATTAATTTTTCATTCTACGAAGATGAAATGAGAAGATATTATGCTAATATTGTTGGTAAATATGGAACTCAAGTTTTGAATGCAATAAAAAAATTAGGTGCACTTGAAATAAAATATATCTGTCCTTCACATGGAATTTTATGGAGACACGATGTTTCTGTAGTTATTAAACATTTCTCTAATTGGGCTAGTTTTACACCAGAAGAAGAGGGAGTAATAATTGTTTATGGAACTCTTTATGGAACAACTGCAAAAATGGCAAATGTCATTGCTAGAGAACTTTCTTGGAATGGAATTAAAAATATAAAAGTATACGATGCCTCAAAAACTGATCACTCTTATATTATCAGCGATATTTGGAAATATAAGGGGCTTATTATTGGATCTGCAGCTCATAACAACGATGTTTATCCAGCTCTACAAGGGCTTTTACATAAATTAAAAAATTATGGTTTAAAAAATAGATATCTTGGAATCTTTGGAAATATGCTATGGAGTGGTGGTGGTGTAAAAGGTATTGAAGCTTTTGCTGCTGCTCTTCCTGGAATTGAAGTTATTGGTGAATCTGTTGAAGCTAAAGGAGAACCAACTTTAGAAGATCAAAAAAGATTAGAAAATATTGCTAAAGCTATGGCTGAAAAGTTAAAAAGTGAAAGACAGTAGTTCTAAAAATTTAAAGAGAGCAACTTAGCTCTCTTTTTTTACGTTAGGGAGGATTTTAAGTGAAAAAAAAGATTAATCAAATTAACAAAGAAGCTATTATTACAATTATTCTTTATGTTTTTTATTTTTGTTGGTGGTATTTTTTTGCCTTTATCTATAAGTGGGATAACAATACCTTTATTTTTGGTTTACCTAGTTGGTTTTTCTATTCGTGTGTTTTAGGATTGGTTGTCATCAATTTTCTAGTTTTTATAGCTGTAAAATTATTTTTTAAAGATATTGATTTAGATTAAGGGGGAATTTTTTATGCTTATACTTTTACCAATTATTTTATATCTTTTTTTAATGTTGGGTGTCGCTTGGAAAGTTAATAAAATTAAAAATAGTGATAACGTTGACTTTATGACAGAATACTTTATCGGAAGCAGAAATATGGGTGGTTTTGTTTTAGCTATGACAATTATTGCTACATATATTGGAGCGAGTTCATTTATAGGTGGACCTGGAATTGCTTATAAAATGGGATTAGGATGGGTTCTTTTAGCTTGTATTCAAACTCCTACTGCATTTTTAACTTTAGGAATTTTAGGAAAACGTTTGGCTATTATCTCTCGAAGAATCAATGGATTAACTATAACTGATTTATTAAGAGCTCGTTATAAAAATGATGTTGTTGTTATTTTAGGATCTGTTACTATGTTAATTTTTTTTATAGGTACTATTGTTGCTAACTTTGTTGGCGGTGCTCGTCTGTTTGAAAGTGTAACAGGTTTACCATATGTTGTTGGTTTAGTTATCTTTTCATTTGTAATTATAACTTATACTACAATTGGTGGATTTAGAGCAGTTGCTTTAACTGATGCTATTCAAGGTGGAGTTATGTTAATTGCATCTGGTATTTTATTCTTCACTCTATTGAAAACAGGTGGTGGAATGGAAAATATTATGAGAACAATACAAAATACAAATCCTGCTTTATTAACTCCTGATGCTGGTGGAGATATTGCAAAACCTTTTATATTATCATTCTGGATGCTAGTAGGCGTTGCTATTTTGGGTTTACCTGCTACATCAGTTCGATGTATGGGATTCAAAGATAGTAAATCTATGCATAACGCAATGATTATTGGTACATCAGTTGTTGGCGTTCTTTTACTTTTAATGCATCTTATAGGTGTGATGGGAGCTGCTATCCTTCCTGGGGTCGCAATTGGCGATAAAATAATCCCCACGCTCGCTATTGGTAACTTACATCCAATTTTAGCTGGAGTCTTTATTGGTGGCCCTCTAGCTGCTATAATGTCTACTGTGGATTCTTTCTTGATTCTTTCTTCAGCAACAATTGTTAAGGATTTATACATGAACTATATTAATAAAAAACCTACAGATAAAACAATAAAAAAACTTTCACTATTTACATCACTATTTATAGGTCTTATTGTATTTTTATTATCACTTAATCCTCCTGATCTTTTAGTTTGGATAAATCTTTTTGCTCTTGCTGGTCAAGAAGCAGCATTTTTCTGTCCTATTATCATGGGATTATATTGGAAAAGAGCAAATGCTGTTGGCGCTATCTCTTCTATGATTTTCGGGGTAGCATCATATATATATTTCTCAGTTTTCAAAGTAACATTCTCTGGACTTCACCAAATTGTTCCAGTTATCTTTATGAGTTTAGTTGTATTCATAATTGGTTCTTATTTAGGAAAGAAGCCTGATGATGAAACAATAGATATATTCTTTAATTTTTAACAAAAAAAAGCTCAAATAATTCGAGCTTTTTTTTATTTTGATTTTTTAACTTCTATTATTTCACCTGGATTTTTTAGAGAATAACCATCTAGTTTTTCTACTTCATTTTTAAAATAATCTGATTTTAAAAATTCTACAAACTGAAGTATTTTACTATCATTTTTCATTTTTGGATTAACTAAAAAATCATACTCTTCTTTTCCAATAGGAATAAAATCTAAATCTGCTATTTTTGCAGCTTCCATTATTCCGAGACCAGCTTCAGCCATATTATTTTTTATCGCCATTGCTACATCTAAATGTGTTGATACTTCATAGTCATACCCTGACAACTCTTTAATGTTAACATTTAATTTTTTTAAAAGATAATCAAATAAAATTCTTGTGCCTGCACCTCTTTGTCTATTAACTAATTTTACTTTTTTAGACAATAAATCTTCTATACTTTTTATAGATAAAGGATTTCCTTTTTTCACTATAATCCCTTGAACTCTTTCAATACCTTTTATTAAAAACATATCTTCATTTTGAAAATATTTTTTTATAAAACTTATATTATACTCTCCAGTTTCTTCATCTAACATATGAATAGGTGCTATATGTGCATTTTCTTGTTTAATAGCCAATATTCCACCAAAACTTCCAACATGAGTCGAACATAATTTTATTGAATCTCCAATTAGATCCATAACAATATCATGACTTCCAACAGATATTAAGTTATCATCAATCTCTTTTAAAGGCTTTAATAGTTTTATCTTTACTTTCTCTCCAGCTGAAATCCCTTCAACTTCTTTTGGAATTTCTAATATTCCATCAGCTTTAGATAAGCTTGTTGTTATACCTGCTCCTCTAGCTAATGGCATAGCTATATAACCTTTTTCTGTTTTTTGTAAAGTTATCCTTACAAGCTCTTTATGTTTTAAAGATGAAACTATTTTTTTACCTAAAACTCCATCAATATATTTAACTTCATTTAATAAAAAAGTAATTTTCTCTAAAAGAGGTTTTACAAATATATCCATAGCTAAATATGCTGAAACTGGATATCCTGGTATTCCTACAACAGGTTTTCCATTTACTTTACCTAGAATTGTTGGTTTTCCTGGTTTTATTGCAACACCGTGAACTATAACTTCACCTATCTCTTCTATTACACTTTTGGCGTAATCTTTACTTCCCGCTGACGAACCTGCATTTATTAAAACAATATCATATTTTTTAGATAAACTATATATCTCACTTTTCATCTCTTCAAAGTTATCTTTTAATTTTTTTTCAATAGTTGGAACTCCACCCCACTCTTTTATTTGAGCTGAAAAAATATAAGAGTTACAGTCTATTACAGAGTTCTCTTTAAAATCCTCTTTAAATATATCAATAACCTCATCTCCTGTTGGAACTATTGCAACAGATGGTTTTTTATAAACCTCTATCTCTTTTATTCCAGCAGTTATTAAAGCTCCTAAGTCTTGTGGAAGGATTTTATGATTTGATTTTAGAATCATCTCACCTTTTACAATATCTTCTCCAACTGGTCTAATATGTTGCCAAGGTTTTGCACTTTTTATTAGTTTAAATTTTCCCTCTCCAGAATGAATTAACTCTTCAATCATAACAACACAATCTCCAGTAGATAAATCAAGAGTATTTCCTGTGTTAACATATTTAAAATCATTTTCTGTTAAATAAACTGGATTCATATCATCAGCGAATTTTATTTTCTCTGAAAATAAAAATATTCCATCCATAGCACTTGCAGGATAAGTTGGAGAGCAATACTTTGCAAAAATTGCTCTTGATGTTACTCTTCCTACAGATTCTATTGTAGAAATGAATTCTAATTCTGATTTTATATCTAAATTAAAAAAAAACTTTTCTAAAGCCTTGTCTACATCAATATTATCAATATATATATTTCTTTTAGTCATTTAATACAACCTCCACCATTTCACCATTATAAAGTCCCTCTTTATATTCTGGAATTACTATATACCCCGTTGCTTCTAAAAGAGGTTTCACCATAGCTGACTTACTCTTAATTGGGTATACGAATAGTTTTTTTGTATCATTTTCTAATCGTACATTTATATAAGTTGTTTTTCCTGGATCACCATATATATTTTCTTGTAACTCTCCATAAACTTTTACTCTATTTTTCTTTAAAAAAATGGGTTCTATTAAAGCTTTAAATACACTTACTCCTGATTGTGGATGTCCTGGCATACCAAATACAAACTTATCTTTATATTTGGCAATTATTGTTGGTTTTCCTGGTTTTAAAGCTATTCCATGAACAAAAATTTCTCCACCAATATCTTTTATTGCTTTTTCTGTAAAATCTCTTACTCCAACAGAACTTCCACCTGAAATCATAACAACCTCAGAATTCTCTAATGCTTTATTTAAAGTCCGTGATAAATCGTTACAGTTATCTTTAACTAAAAAAGTACTTTGAACTTCTCCAAATCCCTCTTCTATTAAAGCTCTAAATATATGAGTATTAATATCATATATCTCTCCTTTTTTCAACTCATTTCCTAACTCTACAACTTCATCTCCTGTTGATATTATTGAAAATCTAATTTTTTTAAACACTTTTACCTTGTTTATTCCCATAGAAGCTAATACCGCTATGTGAGAAGAGTTCAATTTCTGATTTTCTTTTATTAATAACTCTTCTTTTTTTACTTCACTTCCTTCAAAAATTACATTTGAAAATTGTGCTATTCCTTTATTTATTAAAATTTCATCTCCTAAAGTTTCACAATCTTCAATCATAACCATTGTGTCTGAATTATTACTTAACATTCCACCTGTAGGAACATAGATACACTCTCCTGATTCAATAGATAAGTTATTTTCTAAACCCATCTCACTTTCTCCAATTAGTTTTAACGGTATTGGAGAAAATTCACTGCCACCATAAATATCTTGACCCTTTACACAATAACCATCTACTGTTGATCTTGTGAAAGATGGTAGGTTCATTGTTGCAAAAATATTTTCCGCTATAACTCTATTCAAAACTAAATGTAGAGGTAATTCCTCTTTTTCTAACTCTTTTTCTATTCTCATTTTTATATTTTCTATTGCAAACTCTAAGCTTACTGTTTTAAAAAATTTCATTTTCCCTCACTTCTAATCTCTCATGAAAAGTATAAACAATCGGATCGTTTTTAGCAACTCTTCCAATTAAACAAACACCTAATTTTTGTGCTAACTGAACTGCAAGACTACTTGGAATACTTATTGTTCCAATAACTGGAATTTTAGTTGCTACTGCTTTTAATACCATATCTAATGATAATCTTCCTGTTGTTGTTATTATGCAATTTTTTAAATCAAATTCTGCATTTAAAGCTGCTCCAATAGCTTTGTCAACAGCATTATGTCTTCCTATATCTTCTCTTGAAACTGCTTTTCCATCCAAAGTTCCGATTGATGCCGAATGCATTCCACCTGTATTTTTGTACATCTCTGCTGATTCCAACATATTTCTAGCTGTTTTTTTTATCAACTCTAAAGAAATTTTATTCTTGTACTCTATCTTCTCTTTTGTCATAACTTTTTCATCAAAAAGAGCACCGCTACCACATCCACTTAATACAACTTTAGGAATTGTAAACAAATCGTCTTTTACTTCTTTGTCTGTATATACCATTATTAATTTTAAATCTTTACAAGCAGCAACACTTTCTAAATCTTCTTTTTGGTTTATTAAACCTCTTGTGTAAAGATGCCCTAATGCTAAATCCTCTAAATTATAAGGTGTGCACATAAATGTCACAAGTTTTTCTCTATTTAATCTTAATTCAACTGGTGCTTCTTCACAAACTTTTAATTTTCCCGACATAAAAACTCCTTTTTCAATACTAATTCTCCATTATCCATTTCATATATATAATCACTTATTCTACAAGCTTGCTCATAGTCGTGAGTTACTATTATTACTATCTTTCCTTTTTTCTTTAAATCTAGTATAGCATCTTCAACAATAAAACTACTTTTTTTATCCATACTCGCTGTCGGTTCATCTAAAAGTACTACTTCTTTATTATAAAGTAGTGTTCTTATAAATTGTGCTTTTGCTTTTTCTCCACCAGACAAATTTTTTATTTCTGAATTTTTTAAATTATCTAATCCAAAGTCTACTAAAAAATTTGCTAATTTTTGTTTGTCTAAATATAGACCTGTTAAATTAAAAGGTTCTACTAAATTGTAAAATAATGTTCCTTTTAAAAAAACAACTTCTTGAGGACATAAAATAAGATCTTCTTGTTTGTAATAAATAATTTTTTTATCACTCTCTATAACTTGAGCTAAAACGCTTAAAAGTGTACTCTTTCCCGAACCGTTTTTTCCCATTATAGAATAAATTTTTTTATCTTTAAAAATAAAGTTATCTATTTTTAAAATAAGCTTATCTTTATAGTATTTTTTAATTTCTTTTATCTCTATCAACTATTTCACCCTTTTCACTATAACATTTACAAAAAAAGATAAAAAAAGCAAAATTCCAGCTATTATTAAAGAGCTGGAATAATTACCCATAGATGTAGATAATGAAATATAAGTTGTCATAACTCTTGTATATCCTTTTATATTTCCACCTACAATCATAACAGCTCCTACTTCTGATATTGCTCTTGAAAAAGCTATAAACAAAACTCCTAAAAAACTCTTATTTAACTCTTTAAAAAAAACTTTTTTTATCTTTGTTTCTGGTATATGTAGAATTTTACAAGTATTTAATATACGTATTCCATCTTTTTCTAAAATTTCAGAAGAAAGAGTTACTACTAAAGGAAGTAAGAGTAAAAACTGAGCTATTATAATTGCTGTTGGTGTAAATAAAGCATTTAAAAAACCTAAAATACCTTTTCTAGAAAGAAGTAACAAAACTATCAGCCCATAAATTACTGTTGGAACTCCTGTAAGAGCTCTAAAAAATTCTAACAACCTTTTAGATAGTGTATTTTTCTTTAAAAATAACCATATACTTATAGAAAAACCTAATAAGAAACTTAAAATACTAGCTAAACCACTTACAAATAAAGATAAATAAATTATTTCAAAAATTTCTTTATTCAAATTACTTCTCCACATTAAATAACGGTTCTTTAAATTCAGTTTTTCCATAGTTCTCTATTATTTTCATGGCTTTTTTAGATTCCATAAATTTCAAGAATTTTTCTATGTCCTCTTTTTTAGAAGAATCCACATTTGACAGTTCTAAAATTGAGTATATATTTTTCAATGATTCTTTTTCATTTAAAGGAATCTCTTCCAATCCAAACTTATTTTTAACTTTTAAATAAGTTCCTTTATCCGATAGTGTTATTCCTTTTAACTCTGAAGTTAAATTCAATGTTTTAGCCATTCCTAATCCAGCTTCTTTGTAATTTTTGAAATCAGTCTCTATTTGGGCCATTTTCCATAAACTACGCTCTTTAGAATGCGTTCCTGAGTTGTCTCCTCTTGATACGAATATCAAATTTTCTTTTTTAATTTTTTCTAATAATTCTACTGAACTTTTTGGATAAGCTGCTATATCTTTTTCTTTATTAGTTACAAAAACAAAATAGTTATTCATCAAAGGATGTCTTTTTGTTCCATAACCATCTTTTATAAACTTTTCCTCTCGTGAAGGATCATGTGTAAATAAAATATCTACATCTCCTCTTTTTCCTAATTCTAAAGCTTCCCCTGTTCCTTTCGCTATCCATTTCAGCTCGATTCCTGAATCTGCTTTTAAAACTTTTGATATTTCTGTTAAAAATCCAGTATCATCTAAAGATGTTGTTGTTCCCATTAAAAGATCTTTACAATATATTTTTGTAGCAGCTAATAAAACTACTATTATTAAAATTTTTTTCATAGCTTCTCCTTTTTTTTATTTAAAAGAAAATAGAATATTAATATCCTATATATTAATATCCTATTTTTTGTGTTTATCTTTTTTTAGAGTATGTTGTATGTAATATATGATGACTTTTATGACCACAAGGTTCTTTTAAATAATTTTTATATAAATCTAGTACTTCTATGTTTTCATGAGATTTTCTTAACGTAGAGTTAGAGTCAAAACTATGCATTCCTTCCATTCTAGCTTTTCTAATCTCTAAGTTATCTGGAATTGGAGCTCCTCCTCCACTAATACAACCTCCATAGCAAGCCATAACTTCTATAAAGTCAAAATAAATTTCACCTTTTTGAATCGCATCTAGTACTTTTTTAGCAGAGCCTATTCCATTTATAACTCCAACCTTAATTGTTTTATCTTCTAAAACAATCTCTGCTGACTTTATATTTTCAAAACCTCTTAAAGCTTTATACTCTATTTTGTCCAACTTACCATCAGTTAATATATGAGTTACTGTTCTTAAAGCAGCTTCCATTACACCACCAGAAGAACCAAACATTCTACCTGCACTTGAACCCAGTCCCATAAATGAATCATAAGTTAAGTCATTTGGTAGTGATTCAAAATCTATGTCGTTCATTTTTATCAATTTAGCAAACTCTCTTGTTGTTATAACTAAATCTACATCTCTAATTCCATGTTCTCTCATCTGCTCTCTTTCGCTTTCGCCTTTTTTAGCAGTACAAGGCATAATTGCTACAACATATATATCCTCTTTCTTTATATTCACACTATCAGAATAATAAGATTTTGCAAGAGCTCCAAACATCTGTTGTGGCGATTTGCAACTTGATAAATTATCTATAAAATCTGGATAAGATTGCTCTACATAATTTACCCATCCTGGGCAACAAGATGTAAACATTGGTAACTTTCCTTTACCTTTTATTACTCTTTCAATTAATTCTGTACCCTCTTCCATTATTGTAACATCTGCTGAGAAATCAGTACTAAAGACTTTATCAAAACCTAATTTTTTCAATGCTGCTACCATTTTAGATGTAGCATCTACTCCTGGTTCAATAAAGAACTCTTCTCCTATTGTATGTTTTATAGCTGGTGCCATTTGAACTATTATATGTTTTTCTGATGATTTTAATAAATTGTTTAGATGTGTAACACTATTTTTCTCTGTTAAAGCACCTACAGGACAAACTTTAACACATTGTCCACATGATACACAATCACTGTCTCCTAATTTTTTACCATCTTTAATTACAATCTCTTTAACTCCATCTTTTTGAATAATTTCGTAAATTCCTAACCCTTGAGCATTTTTGCAGACAGCTACGCATTTTTCACATAAAATACATTTATTTAAATTTCTTGTTATTCCAGATGAACTATTGTCTATTTCATATTTATTAATCTCTTCTTTATTTCTGTTTACAATATTATATTCAAAAGCAACATTTTGTAATTCACAATCTCCTTTTGATTTTTCACAAGTTAAGCAATCATTTGGATGCGTTTCCATAATTTTGTTTAAGATATCTTTTCTTTTATTCCATATTTCAAGAGTATTAGTTTTTATAACCATCCCATTTTCAGGATATGTCTCACATGATTTTATATAACTTCCATTACATTCAACTAAACATATTCCACAAACTTTTTGGCTTCCTAAATCCTCATGATGACAAAGAGTAGGTATATGTATACCTAACTCTCTACATCTATCTAATATTGTATGAGTAGATTTTATATTTGTTAAAACTCCATCAATCTCTATTTGATAATTCATAAATCCTCCACTAAATTAACTTCTCGATTCTTACCGCAGTTACTTTTAACTCTGGTATCCCAGATTTATCATCTAAACGATCTGCACCAGTTAAAACGTTACAAGCTCCCTCTGCAAAATGGAAAGGCATGAAGAATAACTCTTGAAGTATTCCTTCGTTCGCAGCTACTTTTGTTGTTATTTCTCCTCTTCTAGATATAACTTTTATCATTTCACCATTTAATATATCTAGTTTTCTCATTGTTTCTGGATTTATCTCAATATATGATTCTGGAGATTTTTCATTTAGTCCATCTACTTTTCCTGTCATAGTTCTTGTATGATAATGATATAAATTTCTACCATTTGTCATTAAATATGGATATTCTGCTGAAGGATTTTCTCCTAAAAGCTCTTGCTCAGAAGGTACAAACATACCTTTACCTCTTATTGGTTTATCTAAATGTAAAATAGCGGTTCCCTCTCCATTCGATTTAATTGGCCAAGGTACTCCTATATTTTCTATTAATTCATAAGTTAATCCCTTATATTGAGGTGTAACTTTTGCTATCTCTTTTGCTATCTCTTCTGGTGAAGAATAAACTTCATCATATCCCAATAAATTCATAATATTATTTATTATTTTCCAGTCTGGCTCTACACCATCTCTTTCAACAACTTTCCGAACTCTTTGAACTCTTCTCTCTGTATTTGTAAACGTACCATCTTTTTCAGCAAAAGATAGTGCTGGTAGAACTACATGAGCAAGCTCTGCTGTTTCAGTCATAAATATATCTTGAACTATTAAAAAATCTAAAGATTCTAAAGAATGCTTTATATGGTTTATATCAGGATCTGAAACCATTGGATTCTCTCCCATTATATACAAACATTTTAAATCTTTATGAGCTGCTCTATGCATCATTTCTGGAATCGTATATCCAACTCTATCACATAACTCAACGTTCCATTCTTTTTCAAATTTTGCTTTAATATCTGAATTATAAACTTTTTGATATCCAGGATATGAATCTGGAAGTCCACCCATGTCACAAGACCCTTGCACATTGTTTTGACCTCTTAAAGGATTTATACCTCCAAATTTAACTCCTATATTTCCACATAAAAGAGCTAAATTAGATAAACTCATAACCCCATTTGTTCCATGTTTGTGTTGAGTTATTCCCATTGCATAAAATATAGAAGCTACATCTTCTGAATATATTCTTGCTGCTTTTTCTATTAACTCTTCATCTATTCCACAAATATTTGCAACATATTTTGGAGTATACTTTTGTACTAATTGAGATAGTTCTTCAAAATTTTCAGTTTGTTTTTCTATATATTCCTTTTTATAAAGTTTTTCTTTTATTATTACGTGCATCATTCCGTTTATAAGTGCTATATTTGTTCCTAATTTAATTTGTAAAAATACATCTGCATCATCAGCTAAATCGATCATTCTAGGATCGGCAACAATCACTTTTGCGCCATTTAATTTAGCTGTTCTTATTTTAGCTCCTATAACAGGGTGATTCTCTCTTGGATTTGACCCTATTATAAAGATAACTTTTGAGTCTACGACTTCTTCAATACTGTTTGTCATAGCTCCACTTCCCAACGTAGTTGCTAACCCGGCAACTGTTGAACTGTGTCAAAGACGAGCGCAATGGTCAACGTTATTCGTTCCTATTACTGCTCTAAAAAGTTTTTGGAAAATATAGTTATCTTCATTTGTACATCTAGCCGAAGTTAATCCACCAAATACATCTGCACCATACTTTTCTTTTATTTCACTCATTTTACTGCCTATTAGAGAATATGTCTCTTCCCAAGTTGCTGGCTCTAACTTACCATTTTTTCTAATAAAAGGTGTTTCTATTCTATCTGGATGGTTTACAAATTTATAACCAAACTTTCCTTTTACACATAATAGTCCATCGTTAGGTGCTATATTAGACGGCTTTGCATCTACTATTTTATTATCTTTAACAACAAAATCTATTTGACACCCCACTCCACAATACGAGCAAGTTGTTCTTACTTCTTTTGTTTCCCATATTCTAAAACTTTCTTTTTCTTTCGGTAATAATGCTCCCACTGGGCAAACACTTACACAGTTACCACAAGACATACATTTTGTATTATTTACCAATTTATCTTCTCTAGGTCCTACATATTTTCTTCCAGAAATCTCTTTTAGTTCTAAAATATTACTTCCTTGAAGATTTTTACAAACCTCTACACACTTTCCGCAAGCGATACACTTGTTTGGATTAATTGTGTAAAATGGATTTGAATTATCTATTGATAGTTCTTCTTCATAACTATTTTTGCTTTGATGAACTTCATATTCATAGCAATAATCTTGTAACTTACACTCTCCTGACTTTTTGCATCCTAAACAATCAAGAGCATGATTTTCAATTATACTTTCTAATACTTTTCTACGTTTTTCAAGAACTTTTTCACTATGCGTTTTTATAACCATATTATCTTGTAAATTTATATGACAAGCTTTTTTTAACTCTCCATTTACTTCTACAACACATATTCCACATTCTTGTTCATTATGATCTATTCTATCATCATGACATAAACTTGGAATAGCTATATCTAAAGATCTTAAAAAGTCTAAAAGTAAAGTATTTTCTTTAAAATTATACTCTCTTTTATTGACTTTTATACTCAATTCCAACCTCCTATAAAATAATTAACTTATATGAGAGTATAAAATTTTTGAAGTTTATAAAAAATATCTTTTAGTCACTTTTTTATGAAACAAAAACTATAGTTATTTATATAAAAAATCATATTTTCACTTTTAGTACATTAAAAAGTATCTCTAAATTCAAAAATAGTACTTTTTTTCACAATAAAAAAAACAAAAAGGTTGTTTTTAATTTTTTTTTGATATATTATAATAAATAAACTCTAAGGAAGTGAATTTATGGACCAAAATATTATAAATAAATTGGAAAATATAATAAAAAATCATAATAAAAATATTTATTACGAGTATTTAAAAATTTTAAATTTATATAAGTTTTTAATTGAAAATATACAGGAATTTTTATTAGATGATCAACTTGAGATAATAACTTTTTTTCATGAAAAAATGATGAGTAATAATTTTAACATATTTGATATTTTAAATAAAAAAGAATCTATTATCTTTATTACAAATAAAACAAAAGAAAAAAATTTCAAACTAGCTGTGGACTATTATAGAAATCGAGAAATACTAAAATTAGACGCTTTTCAAAGTATTGAAGCTATCCAGAAAAACGGTTTTTATGAAGCTTCTTTAATTAATTTTTTAAAAAGAAATTCAACTATAATATCTAATGTATTTGATTTTAATAAAGAGATGTTTCAAGAAAAATTAGAAGGTTTTTCTTCTGAAAAAGAGTTTTTTGATATCTATTCAGATGCATACTGTGATATTATTTCAATAAGAAAAAATTTTTTTAAAGATTTTAGCCCTTCACTGTTATCTAGTTTTGGTTTAACAATAAGATTTTGTGAACTCGGACAGATTGGTTTTAAAAAAGATACAATTATTTTGAATGAAAATGAAGCTCTTATAACTAAGGGAATCTCTTTAGGACAATATAAAGTTTTGACAAATGATGTGAACTATCTTACAATTCATATAAAAGATAAATTTCTAAAAGATTTTAATATTCAGAAGATTAACTGTTCTATAAAAAAAATACCTTGGAAAATTGATAAACAATCATCTCAATTTTTTAAAAAACTAAGTTTATTAGAAAATAATAAAATCTTAGTTCTAAATTTTTTAACAAATATTATTTTAGAACTTTTAGAAGAAGAAAAGAGACTAAAATTTAAGGTTTTATCAGAAGATAATCTAATAAAAATAACCAAATATATTGATGATAATTTAGAAAATACTAATTTATCTATTAATCAATTAAAATCTGTTTTTGGGTACAATAAAAATGCTTTGTTGCAACTCTTTAAAAACAATTTTGAGCTCTGTCCATCAAAATATATTATCAATAAAAAATTAGAATATGCGTCAGTTCTTCTTCTTGAAACTAAACTAAGTGTCACTGAGATTTCTTCGAAATTAAACTTTTCAAATTCAAGTAAATTTTCATTGAGTTTTAAGAATAAATTTCTTTATACACCACTTCAATTCAGAAAAAAGTATACAGGAGGTTTTTGATGTTTAAATATTTTGATCACAAAGTTATTAAAACTGCTTTAGGTTCTTTTTTAGCTTATTATATTGCAGATTATTTTGGTATAAAATATGGATTAACAGCTAGTATAATTGCTATTATATCTATACAAGCTACAAAAAGTGATAGTATCAAAATTACTATCGAACGTTTTTTAGCTGTTATTTTAGGAATGTCACTTTTTATATTTCTATCTTTTTTCTTAGGATACCAGTATGTCACATTTGGCCTCTTCATTCTTATTTTTATGCCACTTTGTATAAAATTTAGAATTACACAAGGGTTTTTAGTTACTACAGTTTTAGCAACACATATTTTAAGTGAAAAAGCTATTTCTGTTAATTTTTTACTAAATGAATTTTATGTTTTAATTTTAGGACTTTTTATAGGAAACTTGCTTAATCTATATATGCCAACTAACTCAAAGGCGATTGATAATACTAAATCAAAAGTAGATTCAGTATTAAAAACAATTTTAATTGACATAGCTGAAAGTTTACAGTGTAGCTGTGTTTCTGTAAATGAAAATAAAAATTTCAAACTATTAAAATCCACAATTGAAGAGGGACGAAAATTTTCTTTATTAGATTATGATAACTCTCTTTTTGATAAATGTAATGAAAATCTAGACTTTTTCTCTTTAAGAAGAAGACAATATAGAATTTTAACAAGAATGAGAACTTGTTTTAGCAGATTATATATAACTCATGAATATAGTCTTATTATTGCTGATTTTATATGGAAAGTCGCAGATAGTGTTAGCATTGATGGAAATACAGTTCCATTAATTAAAGAACATAAAAATTTAACCGAACTTTTTTCAAATTTCCCCTTACCAAAAACTCGAGCTGAATTTGAAAACAGAGCTACATTATTTCAGTTATTACAAGAAATGGAAGAATTCTTAAAATCTAAAATAGAGTTTCAAAGTAATTATAAAAATTAATAATTAGTTGTTTAAGGAGAATATATGTTTGATAAAAGTAAAAGACAGATTAATTATTTAAGACTTTCAATTACAGATCATTGTAATTTAAAGTGTCAATACTGTCTTCCCGAAAAAGTTACAAAATTTCATAACAATTCAGATTTATTAAAAAGTGATGAAATTGAAAAAATTGTAAAAGCATTTTCTTTAATTGGAATTAAAAAAATTAGAATCACTGGAGGCGAGCCTTGTGTTCGAAGTGATTTTTTAGATATCTTAAAAAAAATTCATCAGATTAATGGAATCGATAAAATTGCTATTACAACTAATGGCTTTAAACTTTTAGAAAATATTGATTTATTTAAAGCGAATGGATTAAATCGAATCAATATTAGCTTAGATAGTTTAAATCCAAAAAAATATAATGAAATAACACGTGGTGGTGATTTTCATACTGTTTTTGAAAGCATAAAAAAAGCATGTTTAAAAAACTTTGAAAAAGTTCGTTTAAATGTAGTTATTATGAAAGATGTTAACGATGATGAAATATTTGATTTTGTAAATCTAACAAAAAATTTAAATATTGGAGTTCGATTTATTGAGCTTATGCCTATTGGAGAAGGTAAAAAATTTACTTCTGTTAAAAATTCAGAAGTATTATCTTTAATAAAAAAACACTATATTTTAGAAAAACACAACAATTTAGAAACCGATGGACCTGCAAATTATTATAAAATAAATGGATTCCTTGGTGAGATTGGATTTATAAGTCCACTTTCAAATAGATTTTGTGACAAATGCAACCGAGTTAGAGTTACGTCTGAAGGTTTCTTAAAACTTTGCTTACATTATAATGAAGGAATTGATCTTATTCCATATTTAAAAGCAAATGTTTCAACCGAAGATTTAGCTCAAATTATAGAAGATGCAATATATAATAAAAAACCAAAAGAACATCAAATGGATTGCATTAAAAGTATTGAAGATATTAAAAAAATAGAAACAAAAGGTATGAATGAAATAGGAGGATAAAATGGGTAAAATTATTGCAATTTGTATTAGTGAAGAAAAAGGTACCGAAAAAAGTGTAATTGAAAAAGGTGTTCTTATTCAAAATTTTGGGCTTCAAAAAGATGCTCATGCTGGTAATTGGCATAGACAAATAAGCTTATTAGAAGTTGAAAAAATTAACGACTTCAATAAAAAAGGTGGCAATGTTGATTTTGGAGCTTTTGGTGAAAATCTTATTGTTGAAGGTGTTGATTTAAAAAATTTAGCTGTTGGAGCTACATTAAAAATAGGAGATGCACTTCTTGAAATAACTCAAAAAGGTAAGCAATGTCATCATCATTGTAAAATATACCATAGAGTAGGGGATTGTATTATGCCTCGTGAAGGTGTTTTTGCAAGAGTAATTCTTGGGGGAGAAATTTCTGCTGGTGATTTTATTGAGGTTATTGATTCACCTATTATCTTAGAAGCTTGTGTTGGATCATACGATGAAGCTTTAACTGCTATTGAAAAAGGTGCCAATAGAATTGAACTCTGTGAAAACTTACATGAAGGTGGAACAACTCCCTCGTTTGGAACTATAAAAAAAATAAGAGAGCTAGCAATTCCTACTTTTGTTATGATTAGACCTAGAGGTGGAGATTTCTGTTATTCAAAAGGTGAAATTGAAATTATGAAAGAGGATATCAAAATATGTAAAGAGCTTGGTGTTCTGGGGGTTGTTTTTGGTGTTTTAAATAAAGATAAAAAAATTGACTATTCTTTACTTCAAACACTTGTTCAGCTTACTAAACCTATGAGTATAACTTTCCATAAAGCTATCGATGAAGTAGAATATCCAGAAGATGATATTTTAAAACTTGCAGAAATGGGCATTGATAGAATTTTAACTTCTGGAAAAAAAGATACAGCTATTGAGGGAGCAGAGCTTTTAAACAAATTTATCAAAATAGCTCAAGATAAAATTAAAATTGTAGTTTGTGGTGGGATTACAAAGTATAATTTTAATAAAGTTGAAAATTTAATTCCTAATACAGAATATCACGGTAAAAAAATTATTTAAAAAAATACAAAAGGGAGTGGGGTATTTTATGACATTTTTCAAAAAAACAAAATTAATATTTTTAAGTATTTTTATTTTTACGACATGCTTAATTAGTGCAAAAGAGTATATCTCTTCTGCAAAGGGGTACAATGGGGATATCAAAGTTAAAGTCAAAATTACAAATGATGAAATTAAAAATATTGAAATTTTAGAACAAAACGAAAGTAGTTTTACAATGGATGGAATGAACTCTATTATTTCTGAAATTATTGAAACTCAATCTGTTAAAGTAGATAATATCGCTGGAGCTACAGCTACTAGTATTGGACTAAAAAGAGCTATAACTAGAGCTGTTAAAGACTCTGATGCTGATTTAAAAACTAGAGAAAAAAAAGTTGTCGTTTATAACGATATTACTACTGATATTGTTATAATTGGTGGTGGGGGAGCTGGTCTTAGTGCTGCTATTGCTGCTAAAGATAAAGGTTCTGAAGTTATTTTAATTGAAAAAGCCGCTATTTTAGGTGGAAATACAAATTATGCTACTGGTGGATTTAATGCAGCTGAAACATCTGTTCAAAAATCTAAGAATATAAAAGATTCTGTTCAAACTTTTATTGAAGATACTATGAAAGGTGGAAAAAATACAAATAATAAAGCTTTAGTAACTAAAATGGCTTACTCATCTTCTGAAATTGTAGATTGGTTAATTGCAAAAGGAGTTGACCTAAACGACCTTGGAAGAATGGGAGGACAAAGTGTTGATAGAACTCATAGACCTACTGGTGGAGCATCTGTTGGGCCAAATATGATTGCTGCTCTTTCTAAATCAGCTAAAATTTCTGGTGTGGATATTAGGCTTTCTACTTTTGCTGAATCACTTATTTATGATGGTGAAGCTATTAGAGGAGTTGTTGTAAAAGCTCCTAACGGACAAAAATATATAATTAACTCTACTGCTGTTGTTATTGCCACTGGTGGATTTGGAGCAAATTCAGATATGATTGTTGAAAATAACTCTTCTCTAGAAGGTTTTGGTACAACAAATCACAAAGGTGCTACTGGTGATGGTATAACTTTAGCTAAATCTGTTAATGCTGATTTTGTAGATATGAATGAAATTCAAACTCATCCAACTGTTATTCCTTCTAACAGTGTTATGATTACAGAAGCTGTTAGAGGTAATGGAGCTATACTTATCAATAGAGATAGTGAAAGATTCGTGAATGAATTAGACACAAGAGATGTTGTTTCAAAAGCTGAACTTGAACAAAAAAACAAAAGTGCTTTTCTTGTATTTGATGAAAATGTTAAGAAAAGTTTAAAAGCTATTGATAGTTATGAAAAGAAAGGCTATTTAACAAAAGCCCATTCAGTAGAAGAATTAGCTCATAAATTAGATATTTCTTCTGAAAAATTACAAAAAACTTTCACTAAATATAACGAAAATGTGAAATCTGGAAATGATCTTGATTTCAAAAGACAAAGTTTAAAAACAAGTTTAAATCTTCCACCTTTTTATAGTGTTGAAGTAGCTCCTGCTGTTCATCATACTATGGGTGGGATTAGAATTAATGAAAAAGCCGAAGTTCTATCTAATAACGAACCAATAAGTGGGCTTTATGCTGCTGGTGAAGTTACTGGAGGAGTCCATGGTGCTAATAGATTAGGTGGAAATGCTGTTGTTGATATAGCTGTATTTGGAAAGCTCGCTGGAGAAAATGCAAGTAGTTTTTCTAATTAATTGTTCTTTAAACAAACTTTAAGTTTTTTAACCGCATGTTTATGAAAAAAAAAATGCGGTTTTTTGTTTTTTTTTGAAAATTTATATTGATTTATAATTAAATTTATGTTAAAATTATTTGAGATTATAAAATATGAATAGGAGTTATATATTTTATAAATCTAAAATTTGAAAAAAAATTTTCAATTTTTTCATATGTTTATACATACTTTAATATTTAGGGAGGAATAAATGGCTAAAAATTCTACAAAAAAAATGAGCTTCTTCGAAAAATTCTTAAACTTTGTTGAAGTAACTGGAAACAAATTGCCACATCCAGTTGCAATGTTCTTTGGTTTCTTTGTTATTACAGTTATTTTCTCTGTACTTCTTTCTTACATGGGTGTTTCTGTTAACTATAAAGAAATTTCAAGGACTTCCGGTGAGGTTATTGAAAAAACAACTTATGTTCAAAATCTTCTAACAAGAAGTGGTATTAGAGAAATATTTGGTACAACAGTTAAAAACTTTACAGGTCATGCGGCACTTGGATCAATTGTTGTTGCTATGCTTGGAGTTGGATTAGCTGAAGGAACTGGACTATTAAACTCTTTAATTAAAAAAATTGTTATTTCAACACCTAAACAACTAGTTTCTGCAATAGTTGTATTTGCTGGTGTTATGTCTAATATTGCATCAGATGCTGGATATGTTGTTCTTATTCCACTTGGAGCAGTTATTTTCTTATCATTTGGAAGGCATCCACTTGCTGGTATAGCCGCTGCGTTTGCTGGAGTTTCTGGTGGATTCTCTGCTAACCTTTTAATTGGAACTACTGATCCTTTACTTGGTGGAATAACTACTGCTGCTGCTCAAATCGTTTTACCTGGATACTCAGTTACTCCTACTGCAAACTTCTTCTTTATGTTTGTATCAACATTCTTTATTACGTTTGTTGGTGGTTGGCTTACTGATAAAATTGTTGAGCCTAGACTAGGAAGTTACAAAGGACCTAAGGTTGATGTTGATTTAAATGGTCAAATTACTCCTGAAGAGAAAAAAGGATTAAAAGCTTCTGGTATTGCTATGATAGGATTCATTGTTCTAATTTGTTTAATGGTACTTCCTGAAAATGCTGTTTTCAAATTAACATCTGAAGAGATTGCTAAATTTGTTGCTACTAACAGTAGACAACCTGGAACTATGGAAATTTTAAAACCATTCTTTAGTGATTCTATTGTTTACATACTTATGCTAGCTTTCTTTATACCTGGATTAGCTTATGGTATCGCTGCTAAAACTGTTAAATCACACAAAGATGTTATAAAAGCTATGACTGCTGCTATGGCTTCTTGTGGACAAGTTCTAGTTATTATATTCGTTTCAGCTCAATTCGTTTATGTTTTCTCAAAATCAAACATAGGAATTGTTATTGCTGTTAAACTTGCTGGAGTTTTAAAAGATTTAGGAATTTCTGGAATCTGGGCAGCGGTTGGATTAATATTCTTAACTGCTTTCGTTAACTTATTTATTGGTGGAGCTTCATCAAAATGGTTAATGTTATCACCTGTATTCATTCCAATGTTTGTTGAATTAGGACTAACTCCTGAGTATACTCAGTTAGCTTATAGAATTGGAGATTCTACTACAAACATAATCTCTCCATTAATGTCTTATTTCCCTATCATAGTTGGTTTTGCTGCTAAATATGAAGAGAAAGAGGGATCGATGGGAATTGGAACTATTATTGCAATGATGCTTCCATACTCAATCGTATTCTTAATCGGTTGGACAATCATGTTTATTGGTTGGACATATTTAGGATTACCTATTGGACCTGGAGTTAGTATGTTTATGTAATAATTTAAAAGGATGAAGAAAAAATCTTCATCCTTTTTTTTCATCTTTTTTATAAGTTTTTTTCTTCTCCTATTTCAATTAAATCAATATACTTTTTCATCTCTTTTCTTGCAGCTTCACTTTTAGAAAATATTGTAACAACTTGTTCTGGATTCAATGTTCTGATAAAACTATTTAGCATTACTAAATCCATTGTTTTATCATCACTAAAATAACTATTTTTTATTTTTCCAATTGATGCAATAATTATATCTATCGGATAATATATCAATACTTTTATTATATTTTCAGAAAATATAGTATCTCCCGTTATATATATTCGTTTTGCTTTTCCTTCTTTATTTACGACTGTTAATAGATATCCATTTGATTTGCCTAAAATTGTTCCTGAAAAAAGACCACCACCCTTATAGGTAGGTATTACTTCTATTATTAATCTATATCCTTTTATCTCTATCTCTCTTTTTTTAAACCAATCTAAAAAATCTATATTTGCATTTTTCTTTTCTCGTAATAACTTTCCACACTCTTTTCGAGCAATAATTTTAGCATCAGCATCTATTACTTTTACTCCCTCTTCATCTAAATGATTTTGTTCAAATTCTGTTATTAACCACAATTTTATATTTTTAAAACTTTCATCTTCAGGTCCAATAAACTTTATATCATCTCCTTTTTTAATTGAAAAAGATGGATTGCATCCAACTTTAAATTTACCATCTACATCTAAAGTCCAACAATTTTTTCCCAAAAATTTAAATTTTAGTTCCATAAATCCCTCCATTTCTTTCTATATATCTTATTTCATTTTATTCAAAAAAAAAAGAAGGTTTCCTCTATTAACAAAATTTGAATTATTTTTCTGTTTTTATAACTCCATTTTTATACTCTACTTTTATAACTTTATCTGTAAAAGGAATTTCTTGAGTAACATCTCCAGTAAATAATTTTCCTTTATAATACAATTTTGTTCCATCTAATTTAAGATTTTCATCACCAAATTTAACCTCTTGTTTCATACAACCAACAAAAGATAATACAGCTATCAATACCAATAATTTTTTCATAATATTCTCCTAATTATATTTTTGATTTTATTATAGCATATTTTAAAAGGATTCTTTTAATTTTATAGTAAATATCTATATCAAATAATTTTTGTAGGTGATTTTATGAGTACCAATTTTGCAATATTAGCTTTTTTCACTTTAATGTTAACCTATCTTCTAATATGTGAAATCTTTACGGTTTTATTTAGATTAACTGGTTTAACAGAAGAAACAGCCCGCTTTCAGGTTATCTCTATGCTTACAACTTGTGGTTTTACAACAAGTGAAAGTGAATTAATAACATCATCTAGAAAGCGAAAAAAATTAGCGTTTATAACTATTCTTTTTGGTTATATATTTTCTGTTACTATTGTATCTATGATTCTTAATTTCTTTATGAGATTAACAGGTGAAGATAGTTTTCAATTAATTGTAAAAGTTATAGTTGCGATTATTTCTTTAATTATTATATGGTACTCCTTGCTCAAAGTAAATTTTGTAAAAAATAACTTTGACAATTTTATAGCTCAAATTGGTATTAAAGCTATGTTCAAAAATCAACATAATCCAATTATGGTCTTGGGGGTATTTAAAACTGAAGTTGTTGCTGAAGTTTCTATTACAAATACTCCAGAAGAATTGCTGAATAAAGAGCTTAAAAATTCACATGTTAGGTCTTATTATAACTTACAAATTCTTACAGTTATAAAAGATGATGACCGCAGTGAACCAGTTACAGGTGATACTATTCTTGAAAAAGGTGATAAAATAATTATTTTTGGGACTTTAAAAAATATTAAAAAACTTTTTATAAAAGAAAAACAATTTCAATAAAAGAAACTTAATTTTTTTTTGTATATTATTACTATAATACTTTATTATGAAGGAGGTAGCTTTATGTTTCACTTTGTACATGATTTTGAATTTTTAGGTTTAGCTAAAAAAAATTTTACTGATGACTATGGTAATGATATGTGTCAACTTTACTATATATATAAATGTAAAAAATGTCATAAAATCAGAACAAAAGAATTTATGGTTTCAAAAGCAAATGAGTCTGATGGAATTCCTACTGTATTGGGTATTTACCGTAATGCTTTAGATTGTGATGTTCTTAAAGCTCTTGATATTTCTTAGTTAAGGAGGAGAAAAATGTTTGTAAAAGATTTCAAAGAATTTGCTATAAAAGGAAATGCTGTTGATTTAGCTGTCGGAGTTATAATTGGAGGAGCATTTGGTAAAATAGTTACATCTATTGTAAATGATCTTTTGATGCCTATAGTTGGAATTATTTTAGGTGGAGTTAATTTTGCAGATTTAAAATATGTAATAAAAGCTGCTGAAGGCAATACTCCTGAAGCAGCAATAAAATATGGAAACTTCATACAATCAATTGTTGACTTTACAATAATTGCGTTCTGTATATTCCTTTTAGTTAAATTTATCAATCAATTGCGTAAAAAAAATGAGATTCCAGCTCCACCAATCGGACCTACTAAAGAGGAAACTCTTTTGACAGAGATTAGAGATCTTCTAGCTAAAAAATAGATAAAACAAAAGGATTGTTACTATTAATAACAATCCTTTCATTTTTAAACTTAGTTTATATTTAATTTTTTATTACTTTACTTTTAAACAGATTAAACACTTCTTCTACAGATAATATACTATCAATTTTCCAAGCATCTTTTCCTGCAAAGAAAATACCCTCTTCAGAATTTCCTTCATGTCCTTTTATTAAACTGTCTTTTACACAAAACTTTCTACTACATTTTTTTAAACAACTTGTACAATTTTTAGGAGTTAATTTTTCTTCAGCTATAACTCTATTTACAAACGAAGAAACTATAGCATTTGCAGGTAAACCAGCCGAACTCATGATCTGAACTACATCGCCCTCTTTTGAGTTTACATATATCTCTTTAAACTTTTGGCTTACTTCACACTCTTCTGTTGCTATAAATCTACTTCCCATTTGTACTCCAGCTGCTCCTAAAGACATCATTCTTTCAGCATCTTCTGGTGTTATAACTCCACCTGCACCAAATACTGGAATTTTAACTCCTTTTACAATCTCTTCAACTATATCCCAAGAATCTTTATCTGTTCCTAAGTGTCCACCAGCGTTACCACCTTCAACAACTATAGCGTCCGCTCCTAATTTTTCAGCTATTTTAGCTAGTTTTAAGCTCGAAACAATTGGAAATAATTTAACTCCAGTTCCTTTTACAGTTTCAAATATATCTCTTGAAAATCCCGCTCCACATATTATAACATCAACTTTTTCTTCAATTGAAATTTTAACTGCTTCTGCGAAGTTTGATGCAGCAACCATTATATTTACACCTAATGCTCCACCTTTTTTTATAATCATCGATTTTGCTTTTTTTATTTCATCTCTAATTTCGTCTCCTGGGATAGCCGTAACAGATATAACACCAATTCCACCTTGATTTGCAACTGCTGCTGCTAATCTAGACATTGATGCTCTTATTCCCATTCCACCTTGAATTATTGGTACCTCTATATTTAAATCTCCAATTCTCATTCAATTCACCTCCATATATAATAACACCTGTTATCATATCATATCGTTTTCAAAATTGGAAACTTTTTTTTATTTTTTTTTACTTTAAATTTTAAACCATATCTTCAAAGAAAACTTTATATGTTCTATAAGTTTCATATATATCAAGCTTTGATGAAACTTCAAATGGAGAATGCATAGCTAAAAGTGCTGGTCCTACATCTATAGTTTTTATTCCGACTTGTGCTAAAAACATTGCAACAGTTCCTCCACCACCTTCATCAACTCTACCTAATTCTCCAGTTTGCCAAATAATTCCATTTTTATTTAAAAGGTTTCTTATGCTCCATACATATTCTGCATCTGCATCATTTGTACTACTTTTCCCTCTAGAACCTGTAAATTTAGTTACAACTATACCATAATTCAATTTGGCTGCATTCTGAGCTTCATGAACACCTTTAAATATAGGATCCATTGCTGCATTTACGTCAGAAGAAAGAGCATTTGAATTCCAAAGAGCTTTTCTTAAATCTAAATCACTATAATTTCCTTTAACCCTATTAATAAGGTCACTTGTGAAATATTCTAAATAGTTTGATTGTAATCCAGTAGAACCATTAGAACCAGTTTCTTCTTTATCAGCTAAAAAAGTAACTGCTGTTTTTTTAGGAATTCCATCTAAGTCTAATATAGCTTTTAAAGATGTATATGCACATATTCTATCATCTTGCCCATAAGCTCCAATTAAAGATCTATCTAAACCTACATCCTTTGCTTTAAAAGCTGGTACAAGTTGGAATTCAGCAGATATAAAGTCCTCTTCTATCATTCCATATGCTTTATTCAATTCTTCTAAAACAGCATATTTAATAAGTTCTTTTACATCAGAGTTTTTTATTTTTGTTGGAATTGTTCCAACTATTATTTGCAACTCTTCTCCTTTTATAACTTCACCTGTTTTTCTTTCACCTTGGAACTTTGCTGCTAAATGTGGAAGTAAATCTGGAATTGTAAATACAGGATCATCCTCTCCCTCTCCTATTATAATATCCTTTTTTTCTCCATTAGCTAAAATTACAACTCCATGTAATGATAATGGAATAGAAGCCCATTGATATTTCTTTATTCCACCATAGTAGTGAGTTTTCATATATGCTAATTCTAACTCTTCATAAAGAGGGTTTTGCTTTAAATCTATTCTTGGTGAATCTATATGTGAAACAACATAATTTAATCCTTCTGTTATTGGATTTTCTCCTATTACAGCTAAAACTACATTTTTTTCTCTATTTACATAAAAAACTTTATCTCCAGGTACCAATTGTTCTTTTGTTTCAGCTTTTACAAAACCATTTTTTTCAGCTATTTCAATTGCATATCTTACATATTCTCTTTCTGTTTTACCTTTGTCCAATGATATTTTATACTCTTTACAAAAATCAAAAACCCTAACTTTATCAACACTTTCTTGTTTCCATCCATTTTCTTTTTTCAATAACATAAAATCCTCCTCTATTCATCGTAAAAACTTGATATATTTTCTATTTGCGAATATATAATTGCAGCCAATTTATGTGACAAATGTCTAATTCTTTTCTGTGAATCTATTCTAATCAAAGGCGATTTTATCACCTTTACTCTCATTTTTTTCAATCTATGATTGTCCAATTGAACTAAAGTACTTCCCTCTTCGCTGTATCTCTCTATAATCTCTTTTGGTATCTCTACAGAGTTTACTATAACTTTATCTATCATGTCAAATCCAACATGATTATTTATTGATTCTACATGATCAGCTACACTATAGTTTTCAGTTTCTCCCATCTGTCCTACAGCATTACACACATATATTCTTTGTGCTTTTGAAGCTCTCAGAGCCTCTCTCATATTGTCCAACAACAAATTTGGTATTATGCTAGTGTAAAGGCTTCCTATTGAAAATATGATCAAATCAGCTTCTTCAACAGCTTTTATATTTTCTTTCGGACTATTTACTTCACCATCATAAAAAACTCTTTTTATTTTTTCCCCTAAAACTGGGATATCGGATTCTCCAAAAACAAATCCACCAGTTGTTTTTTCTGCAATTAATTCTATTTTTTCTAAAGTCGCTGGTAATATCTTGCCGTTTATATTAAAAAGTTTTCTGAGCCTTCTTAAAGCGATTTGAACATCTCCTGTTATTTCAGTCATAGCTGTTATCAATAAATTTCCTAACGGATGAGCTCCTATAGATGAATCTTCACTAAATCTATATTGAAATACCTCTTCTATTAGAGGCTCTACATTACTAAGAGCTATCATTACATTTCTCAAATCCCCTGGTGCTGGAATATTAAATTCTTTCTTCAAAATTCCACTACTTCCTCCACTATCAGCTACTGATACTATCGCTGTTAAATCCATTGGAAAATGCTTTAATCCTTTCAATACAACAGATAACCCACTTCCCCCACCTATTACCACTACTCTTGGATTTCTCATAAAATCTCCCCTTTATTTTAAATATCTCTATATTGTATAACATTCTTTTGCAAAAAAAAACTATATTTGTTAAAATATATTATATATTTTAATATTTTTTAATTATGGAGGGGTTTTATGAAAAATAATCACGGAGCAAATCTTCAACAACTCTCTCAAAATTTGGGCATTAATCAAAAAGAAATCATTGATTTTAGTTCAAATATAAATCCTTTTGGTTTAAGTCCTAAAGCTATAGAAAAACTAAAAGAAAATTTTATGTTAGCTAGCATTTATCCTGATTCAGATTATAAAGATCTAAAAAAAAGCATATCCACTTATTGTAAATGTAATACTGATAATATTATTTTAGGTAGTGGAGCAACTGAATTAATCAGTTCTAGCATCAAAGTTATAAATCCAAAACACACTTTATTACTTTCACCAGCTTATTCTGAATATGAAAATGAATTAAATAAAATAGGATGTAAAATTACAAAATTTTTCTATAAAAAAGAAAATAGTTTTAAAATTAAAATTGATGATATATTAACACTCATCAAAGAGAAAAACTTTGATATGATTATCATATGTAATCCAAATAACCCTACAGGAACTCTTATTTCATTAGAAGATATCCAAAAAATTTATTCGTATTTTAAAAAGCCGATTATGATAGATGAAACTTATATAGAATTTACTGATTCTTCAAAAACATCAGCTATCAATTTAGTTCAAACTCTTCAAAATATAATTGTTATAAGAGGAACTTCAAAATTCTTTTCTACTCCTGGAATTAGATTAGGATACTCTGTTGTTTCTGATGGAGAAATTTTAAACTCTATGAAAACTATACCTAATCTTTGGAATATAAATATCTTTGCTTCAATTATGGGAGAAGCTATGTTTCAAGACACTGATTTTATAGATAGTTGCCATAAACAGTTTAAAGAAAATTTTAATTTACTTTCAAATGGATTAAAAGATATTGAAAATTTGAAAGTCTACCCTTCAAACAGTAATTTTATTCTTTGTGAAATTTTAAATATAAAATATAATGCAAATGATCTTTATGATTTTTTAGCTCAAAAAAATATTATAATTAGAAAAGCCGAATCTTTTGATTGCTTAAACTCACAATTTTTCAGAGTTTGCGTATTAACAAAAGAAAATATCAATACATTATTAAAAGAAATAAAAAATTTTACAAAGAAATTTTAAATGTGGAGGATTTATGTTAAAAAAAATTTTACTTTTAGGTTCACTTGCTCTCTCTAGGATAACTTTTTCACAATACGAGCCTTGGAATTTTACTCTTCTAGAAGGAAGCCTTGTTAAAGCTAATAAGGTTCCTGATGGATGGGGTGATTCAAAAGAAGAGATGTTATTTGAAATACAAGGAACAACTAGATATAACCTTTTGGACTTATATTGGTTTATTGATAGAACAAACATATTTAAAGATTCTAATTTAAGTAATAAAAATGACACCGATAATAACTATACATATGCTGAATTTACACCTAGATTATCTCTTGATGGATTAACAGGAAAAGATTTATCTATTGGTCCTATTTCAGAATGGTTTATAGCCTATCAATTCGATTTTGACAATGTTAATGGACACGAGAATAACGGACTTAGAAAACACTATATTGGTATTGGTAACTATGTATCTATACCAGAGATGAAATATATGAAATTTGATTATTTTAAAACAAATTTATACTCTAGATACGTTGACAGAAATTATGGTAGAGATGAAGATCAGTGGAATGGTTATATGTTTAATATCGCTTATGGTGGTACTATTCACCAATTCGAAAATGGTATGAAGTTTGGTTTTAGTGGATGGCTTGATTATGATTTTGGAGCGAAGTATAATTTCGAAGGACAAACTCCAGACTCTTTACAATGGCAAAATCAAATTCGATTATTTTTAAATAAAAATCTATCTCTAAGTTATACTTATCAAATAAACAATCATTTTTCACAAGTTAATATGAATAGCTCAAATAGAAATAATGAATCTTTTGGTTTCCACTATGCTATAATGTTTTAATGTATAAAATTTAAAGGAGAAAATAATATGTTAAAAAATGAATTATCTTTAATTGGAAGAACTGTAACTTTAGAAGAACTAAATATTTTTATGATGGAAAACAACTATTATAATATACACAACGATTTAAGCGAATCTGAAATAAACGATTGCCTTAATGAAAGGGTTGTAGCTTTTGAAAGTAAAATTGGAGAAAGTGATATTGAAATATACACATACTTTGAATTTGAACTTTTAGAAAATGGATTTTTAAAAATAGAAAACGTTTTCGAAATGTAATTAATCTGAACGCCACTTAAAAAAAGTGGCGTTTTTTTATAACTTAATTTCTAATTATCTCATCATTTGAATCTGCTATGCATGCACAATTTTTACCATTTTTTTTAGCTTTATAAAGAGCTGCATCAGTCTTATTATATAAATCAATAAATTCAGAATCACCATTTTCAATAAATGTTATTCCAATACTAGTAGAAATTTTTACACTTTTATTTTCTTTGTTATAAGTCGTATCCATAATAAATAATAATGATTTTATTCTCTTTAATACAAAAGATCTATCTTTACAATTTTTAACAAAAATTATAAATTCATCACCACCAACTCGAGCTGCAATTGAATCCTCTGAAAAAATTTGTACTATTTTATTTGCAGTTTCACAAATAACATAATCACCAGTTGTATGCCCTAGCTCATCATTTATCGACTTGAAGTTATCTATATCTAAAATAATTAATGCTGATTCATTTTTTTTAAATCCAACCTTTTTTATAAATTCTTCTAAATATTTCCGATTATAAATACCTGTTAAATAATCTTGATTTAAAGAATTAAGTATTGGCAACAACTCTTTTTTTGTATGGACATTAAAAATTTGAAAAATTATTAAAAAAGTTGCAACTAAAATCAATACAATAATAAGAGTATTTGCCCAAGTATTAAAGAAATATTTAGACGCATTTAAATCAGTAACTATATACCAGTTTGAAACTGGATCTTTCATAAAGGTTATTGCATGTAAACTATAGCCTTTTCTTTCAAAGAAAAATCCAAAAGAATTATCGAATAACTCTTTTTCTAATTCAATATGGTCATCCTCTAAAATAACATTTAGATTATTGTCCAAAATACTAGTTACATAAGCTTCATTTGCCGCTCCATATCTATTTTTTATCAAAATCAATTCACTTAAGTATATTGATGAAAATATAGCTCCAGTGAATTCTTTTTGAGGGTTTAATATCGGATGTGCAATTATAATTGTTTTTTCACCAGTTGTACAACTCTCAACAATCTCACTAACTATATTTCTCCTCTCGTCTTTTGCTCGTTTAAAATAATTTCTATGAGAAAGATTTGTTATTCCACCTTCTAAAGAGCTTGAAGTATTTCCATCTTTATCCATCAAAGCAAGCATAAGAAGACTATATTTATCTTGAAATGGTTTTAATGATAACGCTTTTTTTTGAATTGGAATATCTTCATTTTTAATATATTCCAACTCTGATAAAGACTCTATTAGTGAAATTTGATTTTCTATTATATTATTAATCTCTAATACGGTTTGGTTATTCATGAAAATAACAAGTTCTTTACTTCTAAACAAAATTTGTTTTACTGATAAAAATGATATGAATGCCACCAAAATAATCACTACTACTGATATCAGTTTGTATTTTTTTAAAAAACTTCGATACATTTTCAACTCCAAATATTTTATTTTTAATACAGTATATAGTATCACTCTATGTTATATATTCTTTTAGAAAATAAGTCAATCGAATTTTAGTAGCGTTCATAATTCTTACAGAATTTCAAAAATAAAAAAAACTCTATAAAATTAGATATATCAATATCTAATTTATAGAGTTTTTTCATTATAATACTTTATTAAGATTTCATTGCAAAAATATAATTATCCAACAGATTCCTCATTTTTGTAACTTTCCCACCATAAACTATATGAACATTATTCTTATCTGGAACTATTATTCCATTTGGTTTTGATTTTTTTATTAAATCTTGATTAATTAATAAGCTATCTTTCACTTCAATTCTAAGTCTAGAAATGCAGTTATCCACCTCAACTATATTTTCCATTCCTCCTAGACCCGCTACTAATTCTTCAACAATACCATCAGTTGGAGTTTTTCCTATATTCTGAGATTTAATCTCTATATCTTCACTCTCTGTATCTTCAAAATCATTTTTATTTCTTCCGATTGTTAACACATTGAATTTTTTTATTATGATACTATAAGTAAAATAGTAAAGTAAAAAGAAAATTGGTCCCACTATTAGTAGTAGATGCCACTTTGTGGCTGTTCCTTGTAAAGTTCCAAAAACAAGCCAATCTATTAATCCACCTTGAATATTTCCAATTGTTATTCCTAATATTGCAGGAATCATAAATGCAAGTCCTGCTAATATCGAGTTAACAAACCAAAGTAAAGGCGATATAAAGATAAACGTAAAATCTATTGGTTCTGTTATTCCTGTTAAAATAACCGCTGTTAATCCAGGTATAAAATACTTTAAGAACTTCTCTCTTTTTTCAGGTAAAGAACACTTATACATTGCAAATATTGCTGCTGGCATTCCAAATACCATATGTAAAATCTTCCCCTGAGCTAAGAATAATGTGGCTTGTGGAGAAAAAGCAAGATGATTCTCTAGTTGTGCAAAATATATATTTAATCCTCCAACTTGAGTTGTCCCAGCTACATTTTCAATTCCACCAAGAGCTGTAAATCTAAAAGCTTGGTTTAAAATGTGATGAAGTCCTGTTGGATTTATAGCTTTTTCTATAAATCCATATAAAAATACTCCAAATATTCCTAACTTTGATATAAACGTCCCCAAGTTCATAATACCGTTATTAATTATAGGCCAAATATAAACAAGTGCCATTCCAAGAAAAGGTAGCAATAAAACCGTTATTATTGGCACAAATCTTTTTCCACTATAGAAACTAAGTGATGGATGCAACTCAACTTGCTTAAATTTATTATGAATAACTACTGCTAAAAGCCCTGCTATCATTCCACCAATAACATTCATATTATAAACAAATATCCCCAAAACATTTGTAAATAATGAACTATTTAATGTAGCGTCAATTTGAGTCATTTCTTTTATTTCCATTAAGTAACTTATGCTTGTTGTTTCAGCAGTATATCCTTGAATAGCCAAAATATAATTCATTCCAACTAACATAGCTACATACCCAATAACAGCTGAATAAACTGCAACTTCTTTATCTCTTTTCACAACACCTAATGGAATTGCCATAGCGAAAAGCAATGGTAATTGTCCAAAAGGTATTCCTGATATTTTTCTAATAAATCCTAATACTGTTTGTGCTGTAGCTCCTTGAAGAAAAGGTAAAAATTTTACTATATTTGGATTTTGTAATGCTGCTGACAATCCCAAAAATATTGCCATAAATGACAGTATTGATATTGGAAATAATAACGTTTTTCCAAAACTTTGAAGTTCCTTTTTTAGTTTCTGCATATTAATACCCCTTTTTACTATTTTCTTTCTATCAATACATTTAAAATCTCTTGACTTTTCACTTTGTATTCAGTTACTAAATCTAATTTTTCTTCAAACATATTACTTAGGAAAACTCCGTTATCAAACTTTATTTCTATTGATTTATTACTTGGATTAAATACTCTTATAAATATATCCCCTGTGTTTTCACTCTCTTTTAAAGCACTTAAAACTGTTCCATTTAAATCAAGATTTAGAGAAGATTCTATCTTTTTTCTAACGTTTGGTATATTTATATTGAATCTATTGAACTCTTTTAATTGGTAACCCTCGATTGGAGTTAAGAATTCACGAGCTTTTTGGCTGTTACTTTTATCTGTTTTTAAGAATGTAAATGCTAAGCTAAAGTTAAACTTCTCTTTATATAATTGGTTATCTGGAGTTTCAATTTCAATTCCAGATGGTCTTCCAGGTCTATTTATAAGCTCTCTTTTCCCAAGGTGAGAGAATGTTCTAAATAGAGTTATATAAACTTTTTTGTCCACTACTTCATACTCTTTCAATCCGTAAGAATAGATAGTTGCCTCTGCTGATTCTGATTTTAAAGTCACATACGAGTTAAATGTTTCAATAGAAACTGGCTTTTCTGCCCATTTATCCTCTTCCCAAACGCTTAACTCTTTTTCAAAGTATACAGGCTTTTGAACAACACATAGATGAGAATCAGATTCAACAACATCTGTTTCAATCTCTGTATTTAAAACTGCTCTAAATCTTGTATCTTCTAAATAGTTAATATGAGCTATATCTACTTTTACAACATCTTTCTCTCCTAAACATAAAGTTATATCAAACTCAGCTTTTTTATCTAAAATTTTAGAATCTCTAGAGTTTTGATTTTTGGGTAAACTATATGTTAATTTATAGTTTAATATTGATTCTGAGCTTGATTCTAAAACTTTACAGTTCTCTATTTGAGCAGAATCTATAATTAAATCTTTATGAGGTGGTGAATAGTCATAACTATCTCCAGCATCTCCACTAGTTTCAATGTAAAATACATTTTCCACAACTCTATTTTGAGCTTTAATTAATAAGTTAACTTTCTTATTTTCTATGTAGATTTTGTATAATTCATTTTCAATATAACTTTCTACTGATTCTAGAGATAGTAGTGAATAGTTTTCTCCATCTTTATATGATAAATATTTTACAGATAATCCTTCTATTTCATCAACTATAAAGCTTACTTTAGTTTTGAACACCTTTATATCTAAAAGTCTAGCTGCAACTTGTCTATCTATAAGACCAGCATCTACAATCTCTTGATCTAAAACTAAATATTCTACTTCTTTATCACCATTTAATATTTTAAAATCACTACTTCTTGTTATAAACTCAAGCTCTACTTTTTCATTTTTTCTTTTGTATGGTAAATAGTTGTAGAGAGTTACCACATCTTCTTCGCCATTTTTAGAAGCTAAAGATATCAGTCTCATATAAAGTTCTATTTGAGTATCTAAAATTTCTTTAATCTGGGTTAATCTTTGTTTTATATCTTTATTTACTAAATCAGAGTTACATCCTCCAATACTATCATGAGCATGAGCTCCAAATAGCTCTTTTAAACATTTTTCAAAGATTTCGTGTGGATAATCAATGTTTAACTCTTTTCCTAAAAGTGCAAGTGGCTCTAAAACATTGTATATTTTATACTCAAGCTCTGTATTTAAAAGCTTTATATCCATTCTTGTAGAAGTTATAGTTTTATGTATCCTAGCGTGTTTACTATGATTTAATTCACCCTCTACAGTTTCTAATATTAAATCTTTTAAACTGTCTACATAACTTTCAAAATCAGATACTGCTACTTTATCCTCTTTATAGAAGTCTCTCATATTGTCCATAATTGAGTGAATATCTTTTTGAATAGGCATTTGGTCATGACCGTTCATTACAAGTCTGGCATTTCCAGCTGAATATTTATCCAAAACTTTTATTATTTTGTCCATTCTTACTTTTAATTCATCTTTATTACTCTCTAAATATTTAGCACCTTGGTAACCAGTAGCTAAGTTAACTCCAAATATTACACTGCCATCAATACCTTTCCAAAGGAAATCAGATTTCTCTCCTTTTAATTCACTGTACCCTCTCCAAAAGAAAGTACTATCTATTCCAAATTTAGAGTATATTTGAGGCATTTGAGCTGAATGTCCAAAGGTATCAGGAACATAGCCTACATTCATTACATCTCCATATTCTTTTGCTTTTTTTACACCATAATAAAGATTTCTAATAATAGATTCTCCATGAACTAATAGTAAATCTGTTTGTGTATACCAAGGACCAACTCTAAGAGCTCCTTTTTTCACTAGATTCTCAGTTCTATTCTTCCACTTTGGTGCAAATTCTATAAAGTCATCAAGCATAACACTTTGACCGTCTAAAACATATATTATATCTTCATGTTTTTCTAAGAATTCTATAACTTCAAACATATGATTTCTTAATAAAACTTGTGTCTCTGCTTTTGTGAAGTACCACTCTCTATCCCAGTGTGTATGCATTAATATCTTTATATCTCTATCCATTTACCTCGCCTCTTTGTTCTTTATTTTAACACTATTATAATCGAATAGAACAAAAAGTCTTAATCCTTTTTTACGGATAATTATCCATTCTGAAGTTTGTTTATCAACTCATTAATCATAATTATCATATGTAGCTGTTGCTCACGAGATATTGCATCTAGTTTGTCTATTGAAATATTATGAGTAAAAGCTGAAGTTGAAATTTCATGTACTGAACTCTGGAATTTTGTTATTGAAATTACAACTTTTCCTTTATCTTTAAAACTATTAGCAACATGCTTTACTCTTAAGGTCTCTCCTGAGCTAGAGAGTATAAATAAGATAAAATCTTCAAACTGTTCTATCATCTTCTCTTCATTTACAACTATTGCTTGAAACCCTAAATAAAGAAGTTGTCTTTGAAAATACAATGCTGTTATCTCTGAAGCACCTAAACCATATATTAAAATTTTTCTATTATTTTTTAAAATTTCTACAATATTTGGAATTCCTCCAAAATTTATATTTTCGATATAAAAAAATGTATTGTTTATATTTGAACTTTTTGAACTTTCCATTTTTTTTATATCATGCTCTATCCAATATTTTAACTCGCTAAAACCTTTAAAACCTAATTTTTTACAAACCCTATTCACGCTAGCCTGTGATGCATAAGCTTCTTCACAAAGCTTAATTACAGAATATTTTGGAATTTCATTAAATTTTTTTTCAATAAAATCTAAAATACTCTCTTCACTTTTAGTAAAATTAACCTTTAACTCTCTTGTTTGTAATATATTAATAATTCTATACTCCATATAATCCACCTTTTCTCTTCTATAATTAATACAATATTAGCATATTAACTCTTATTCTCTAAACCATTTTTTCAAAATAACAAAAAGGTAATTCAAATTAAATTGAACTACCTTTCTTTATCTATTAAAACACCACTTTAGCTCCAACAAAGAAAATTTTCATTTAATTAAGGCTCATTTAGAAGATATATACCGTTTAACTCTTTCTTCTTCTCAAATTAGTAGAATAACTGGTAAAGTATTTGAAGAGCTTGAGTCGTAGAAAAATAGACTTTTAAAACTCTATTTTTTTTATAATTTTAGCTGGAACTCCTCCTACCATCATATTTTTCGGAACATCTTTTGTAACTACTGATCCTGCTGCGATAATTGCGTTATCTCCAATAGTAACTCCTGGAACAATAGTAACATTTCCACCAATCCAAACACATTTACCAATGATAATAGGTTTAGGGCAAAGATTATTTCTTTTTTCAGGAGAAATACCATGATTAAGAGTTGCGAGTACAACTTTAGGTCCAATAAGTGTCCCATCCCCTATGCTGATACCTCCTTGGTCCTGAAAATGACAACCTGAATTAATAAAAATATTCTTTCCTATACTGATATTCTTACCACAGTCTGTATAAAAAGGTGGAAATAGCATAAAAGATTCATCTATTTCTTTTCCTATTAGCTTGGAAAATATTTTACGAACTTTTTCAGGTCCATGATAATTATTATTTAGTTCTGCAGTTATTTGAAGAGCTTCTAAGCTAAGTTTTATCATAAATTTATGTACTTTAGATCCTCCAATAACTTCTTTTCTAGCATTCAAGCTCTTTAAAAACATATCTAAATTCATCTCTGTCTCCTCTGTGTGCATATAATTTTATTTTGTTTATAGTTTAACAAAATATTTATGGAATATCAAATACCTATTATTTATAAATTAACATGCTTGTAAAGCATGTTAGTTTTATAGTATAATTCCTCAACATGATATTTAGGAGGATTTACTTATGGAAATTCGAATTTTAAGATATTTTTTGGCTATTGCTAGAGAAAGAAGCATTATTAAAGCTGCAGAAGTTTTACATATAACACAACCTACTCTTTCACGTCAAATAATTGAACTAGAAGAGCAACTAGGAACAAAGCTATTGAATCGAGGAAATAGAAACCGTAAAATAACTTTGACAAACGAAGGGATGCTTCTAAAAAAACGGGCAGAACAAATAATTGAATTAACAGATAGAACAAAATTAGAATTTAAAACTCATAACGACGAAATAATTGGTGATATCTATATTGGTGGTGGAGAAACAGACTCGATGAGATTTATTGCAAAAACTGCTATCAACTTACAAAAAGTTTATCCCAATATCCATTATCATATCTATAGTGGAAATTTTGATGAAATTTCCGAAAGACTGGACAAAGGATTATTAGATTTTGGAATTTTAATTGGGCCAGCTAACATTGAAAAATATAACTATATAAGATTGCCTGCTGTAGATACATGGGGAGTACTTATGAGAAAAGACAGTCCTTTAGCAAGTAAAAAAAATATTGAAATAGGTGATTTAAAAGAGCTTCCACTTATAATCTCTAGACAATCATTAGTTGAGAATCAAATTTCAGGCTGGGGTGGAGAAGATATTAAAAAATTAAATATTGTGGCAACTTACAACCTTATTTTTAATGCTTCACTTATGGTCGATGAAGGGTTTGGATATGCATTATGTTTAAATAAGCTTGTTTCTACAGACAATTCTAGTAACTTATGTTTTAGACCTTTGGCACCTTCTTTAGAAGTAACTTTAGATGTTATTTGGAAAAAAAATCAAATTTTTTCTAAAGCAGCAGAAAAATTTTTAGAGAGGCTTCAAATAGAGTTTGTCCACTCTAATAAAAAAAATGATCTTTAAGTATGCTTTTTGAGCATAGACCTTTATACTATATAAGTATTAGATCTATTTGAATATTCAATATATAATAATCTCAATCCAAGTTTTAAAAAAATCAAGAGATAACATCATTGATGACCTTATCCCTTGATTTTATTGATTATAATTGATGTTGATAAGCCCCTGCACCATAATGCATCTCATATGAATGAGTATATATTTCTATAATATTTCCAAATGGATCTTCACAGTAAACCATTCTATAAGGCTTCTCTCCTGGAAAATACTCTCTTATTGGCATTCTTTGCTTTCCACCTGCAGCTACTATTTTAGCTGTTAATTCCTCAATGTTAGGATCCTTTACTGAAAAATGGAATACTCCTGTTGGATACGGATTAAACTCGTTTCTTGGTTTATTATTTTGTGAAAACTCAAATAATTCTATTCCTATTCCATCTCCTGTTGAAAGGTGAGCAATTTTAAATTCATTCCATCCTTCTCCAAAAACGTCAATACACATCATTCCTATTGCTGTTTCTTTTTCCTCTTTAACTAATGTTGGTTCCATAATAACATACCAGTTCATAACCTCACTGTAAAATTTTACTGCCTCTTCAATATTAGGTACTGATATTCCTATGTGTGAAAAATTTCTTGGGTACATAATTTCCTCCTAAAATAAATTTTGATTTGTATTCTTTACTCGCTTAGTATATACTTAAATAGTTAATAAGTATAGTATGCACTTTTTTGTAATATACTAACTAAAAAGAAAGTAAAGGAGATAAAATGGATAATAATGCTAAAAACGAAAGAAAAGATAAGTATAAATGTTCTGTAGAATATACTTTATCTTTTATTGGTGGAAAATGGAAAACTATTATATTATGGCACTTAGGAGTAGAGGGAACTCATAGATATGGAGAACTTAAGAAAAAATTAAATGGAATTAATCATAAAATGTTGAGCCAACAACTAAAAGAACTAGCAGAAGACGGATTAATAAATAGAGTTGAATATTCTCAAATACCACCTAAAGTTGAGTATTCAATGACAAAAAAAGGAATGGAATTTATGGAAATATTAAAATTTATGCATAAATGGGGAAATGAAAATTAAAAAAGCTGAATTATAAAATAAAAAACACCATTTGAAAATTAAAAATGTTCAAATGGTGTTAAAAATCATATTTCTATACTTATTGCATTCACTGGGCAAACTAAACTACAAGCACCACAATCAACACAAGCAGCATAGTTTATCTCTCTTTTTTTGTTTTCAATTTCTATTAAAGTGTTTGTTTATATGAAGAAACAGTAATTTCTAAAACTCTAGTTAAAAAAGAATATTTACTTTTCATCATATCAAAATTTTTACCTTCTTTTAAAAACTTAGCAGTTCCTTCAATTAAAAATCCAGTTCCCATATATCTATATCCCATAACCTCATGACTTCCTAGAGTCATTTTAATTTTGTTATTATTATTTATATTAGTTTCAGTTTTTATCATAGCAGCAGCAGGAATAAGAATTTTATTGTTTTCAACAATAGTTAAATAACTATTCCAAGTATTTGAAACATGAGCTTCATTTAAACCAGAAGTAACAATTGAAACAACTCCTTCTTTAGAAATAGCCTCTAAGAATTTTTCATTAAACATTAATTTCCTCCTAAAAATTATAATTAGCGACAACTTTTGTCTTTGATTATAATATCATTTATTTTAAAGCTTGTCAATCTAATATTTCATTGATTTTTAAAGTTAATGATGGTAAAATAAATTTTGATTATATTTTTAGGAGGAACAAAATTTGAAAATGTCAGTAGGTGTTGAATATGCTCTTCACTGTTTGTTATATATTGTTAAAATGAAAGATAAAAATTATGTCGGAATTAAAGATTTAGCAGAATTTCAAGGAGTTTCAGAATCATACTTAGCTAAAATTTTTACAAAATTAGGAAAAGTTGGAATAACCAAATCTGTTTCGGGAGTAAAAGGTGGATATGAACTCGCACGTTCTGCAAAAGATATCTCTTTCTGGGATGTAGTTGAAGCTGTAGAAGGAAAAGAACCATTATTTCAATGTGCTGAAATTCGTCAAAAGACTATTCTTTTAGACCAAAATAATCTTCCTGATACTCATACAAAATGTCCATGTTTTATAAAAGTTGTGATGCAAGAAGGAGAGGATAAAATGAAAAATTATCTTTCTGAAAAAAACTTAGAATGGCTTTATAATGAGGTTTACGGTAGAATTTTGAGCAAAGAAGTAGAAGTAGAAACAATAGAGTGGTTTCAAAATAAAAAATCAAATAATTAGTGATAACATTGTATATTTTGCTTTGAACTGTTCAAATCCCCTTTAACTAATCATTGAAAATGCAATTATATAATATTTAATTTTGGAGGAACTTGTGGAAACAAAAATAGAATTTGAAAATATCGGAAGATACTTTTCTCAAATGTACCGTAAAGGAAGAGTTTATTATGCTCAAGAGTTAAAGAAATTCAATTTAGGAGCTGGGCAATCAATTTTTTTATTTCAACTCTATAAAAAAGATGGTATAAGTCAAGATGAGCTTGCTAACACTTTATATATTGATAAAGGAACTACAGCTAGATCTTTAAAAAAACTTGAAAAAGAGGGATTTATAAAAAAAGAAATTCTTGTCTCAGATAAACGTACAAATATTATATATTTAACTAAAAAAGCTCTTCAATTAGAAACTGAAATTACAATAATTCTAAAAAAATGGGATACTACTCTAGCAAACTCTCTTTCTGAAGAAGAGGAAAAAATACTTTTAAATCTTTTAAAAAAAATATCCGATAGCAACTTTTTTAATAGTAGGAGTGTAGATTATGAAAAATAAAATGTTTTCAATTGGAATTTTAATTGCTATTATTTTAGGTGGTTGTTCTAACACTAACGAACAAAAGGGTTACTACGCTAAAAATGGATCTTTTATAAGTACAGAAATTCCTAAAATAGCAAGTAAAACTATTTTAAAAACTGACTTTATAAAAACAAAATATTTAAATATTTCATATCAAAATATTAAAGATAGTAAAAAACTTGATATCTATCTTCCAAATAAAGGAAAAGGTCCATTTCCTGTTATTATAGGAGTTCATGGCGGTGGATTTAAATTTGGTAGCAAAGATGACGGTATGAATGCTGCTTTAATTGAAAGTGTTAAACACGGTTATGCTCTTGTTTTAATCAATTATTCTTTAAGTGGAGAGAAAAAATTCCCAGGTGCTATTGAAGATGTAAAGTCAGCTATTAGATTTGTTAAAAACAATGCAGATAATTATAATATAAACCCTAAAAAAGTAGCTTTGTGGGGTGCATCTTCTGGTGGAAACCTAGTTTCTTTAGCGGGTACTACAAATGGTAGCGATATATTTAACAATCCTGCTCTTGGAAATCCAAATGTATCAACAGAAGTTAAAGCTGTTGTTGATTGGTTTGGTCCAATTAATTTCTTGACTATGGATGAACAGTTTAAAAATGAGGGAATTAAAGGTCAAGTACACAGTTCTCTTCATTCGTTTGAATCACAATATTTAGGAGCAGATATTAGAACTATTCCTGAAATAGTAAAAATGACTAATCCTGAAACTTATATTTCAAAGAGTAACCCACCTTTCCTTATACAACACGGAACTTCAGATATATTTGTTCCTAATACTCAATCAATTGAATTTGCTCAAAATTTAGAAAAGGCTATTGGAAAAGAAAACGTTGAGTTACATCTTTTAAAAAATGCTGGACATGGAAGCCCTGAAGCATTTGATAGTCCTGAAAATCTTGAAATTGTGTTTAAATTCTTAGATAAACATTTAAAGTAACAAAAAGGTAAACTGATTTTTGTTTACCTTTTTACTTTTTCAATAGCTCTTCGAAAAACAAAATAGAATTGCCAAAAAAATCATTTCTTCCAATATTTCTATCATCTAATTGATTACTATTTTTAATAACAAAAGATATATCAGCTAGCTCTTCAATGCTATTTTTTTGAACACCAGTCAAAGCAACTATAGGGATATTTTTAGATTTTGCTATTTTACAAAGATTTAAAACTCCAGCTGTTTCTCCAGATTTAGAAACTACAACCAAAAGTGGTTTTTCATCGTACTTTCTCTCTACTGTTTCCATATATTCAGACATCATAGAAAAATACCCAAGAACCATCAATTTATCTTTGATATATCTTCCTACATAATTGGAGAAACCAACTCCGTGAATAAAAATAGGCCTTTTGCTTTTATTTAAAAAATTCTTAAATTTCATTTCTTTTTGTAATGTAAAATTAGAGCAGTAACTTTCTGTCAATCGATTTTCTCCAAATTCTGTATTTAACAGCAACTCTAATCTATAAACCATATCTATAAATCCTTTATATCCCAATTTTTTAGATAGATTCATAACAACTGATGTTGATGCAAAACATTCTTTAGCAACTCCTCTAACTCCAATTTCTAAAGCTTTTTCTATATTGTTTACAATATAGTTTAAAGCCAACTCTTCGGATTCTGTCAGATTATATTTTTCTCCAAATTTAAATATATCAATCCCCATTTTTTAGCACTCCCCGTTATTTTTTATACTCTATGTTATAGTAAAGAAGTGAATATTTTCTACTAACTCTGGTAAATTTTCAACTCCTCAAAATTAAATTTATGTGATATAATATATCATATTTAAAATTAGTTGTAAAGGAGAATACTCTTTAATGAATACAGAATTTAAAAAGAATAGACACTCTATATACAGTTTAATATATCATTTGGTTGTAATTACTAAACACCGTAAAAAATGTATTAATGATGAAATTTTAGAAGATTTAAAAGAAATATCAAAAAGATTATTAAGTGTTAAAGGTGGAAGCGTTTTAGAGATAAACGGAGAGGACGATTATTTGCATATATTATTTGAATGTCCACCACAAGTCGAACTCGCAAAATTGGTAAATACTTTCAAAACAGTTTCATCTAGGCTAATTAGAAAGAAACATTCTGATTACTTAAAAGATTATTATTGGAAACCTGTATTTTGGAGTAATTCATATTGTATATTAAGTGCTGGTGGTGCAACAATCGAAACTGTTAAGCGATATATTGAATCACAAAAGACTGAAAATTAAAAATATTACTCTGATTCATCCTCTTTCTAATAAATAAAGAGTTTTTCTCAGTGCGTTTTGATAAACAAATAAATTTATGTGAGGTGTTTAATTGGAAAAAATTAATTTGGAGCATGCTATCGAAATTTTGTTACAAAATATAAAGCCTTTAAAAATAGTTGAAACAAAATCAATTTTAAATAGTTTAGGATTTTGTTTAGCAGAGGATATTTATTCACAGTTGAATAGTCCACCATTTAATAGATCACCTTTAGATGGTTTTACATTTAATAGTATAGATACTATTAAAGCAAGTAAAGAAAGTCCAATAAAATTTAGTGTTAAAGCAGAAATCTTTGCTGGAGATTATTCTGATGAAAAGCTTCATAGAAACGAAGCTTTTAGAATTATGACTGGTGCTCCTATTCCAGATGGTGCTAACTGTGTTATAAAGCAAGAAGAGGTTGATTTTGATGAAGAAACTAAAGTTTTAACTATATACAGAGAGCTAAAAGCTTTTGAAAACTTTTGTTTTTCTGGTGAGGATTTGAAAGCTGGTGAACTTGTAGTAAAGTCTGGAGAAATCATAACTTATAATCATATTGGAGTTTTTGCATCTTTAGGTATTAATTCAGTTCAAGTTTTTAAAAAACCAAAAATTGGAATTTTAAGTTTAGGTAGTGAGCTACTTATGCCAGGCGATTTATTAAAAAAAGGAAAAATTTACAACAGTAATTTATTCACTCTTATCAGCAAATTAAAACATCTTGGAATAAATGGAGTTATGTATCCACCTATGGTTGATGATATTAAATCTGTAGCTAATTTTATAGAAAAAGAATTGGAAAATGTTGATATTCTCGTTACAACTGGTGGAGTATCTGTTGGAAAAAAAGATATTATGCATGATGTTATAAAAGAACTAAATGCTGAAAGATTATTTTGGAAAATAAATATTCAGCCTGGAACACCTGTTTTGGCATCTAAAAAAAATGGTAAATTAATTTTATCTCTTTCTGGAAATCCATTTGCTGCTTTAGTGAATTTTGAACTTTTAGTAAGACCTATACTTTCAAAATTAAGTTCTAATTCTATTAAAAATACTATTGCTATAGATGCTAGTGTCACTGGAAACTTTAATAAAAGCTCTTCAAAAAGACGTTATATTAGAGGCTTTTTCGAAAATGGTGAAGTTTTTTTAAGTGATAAAAAACATTCTTCTGGAACCATCTCTTCTCTTATAAATAAAAATTGTATTGTCGAAATTCTTCCAGGTAATAGAGGATTATATGAAGGTGATAGAGTTAAGGTGATTTTAATTGATTAAGATTAAAGATATGAATGTTTTAATTTTAGCTGGTGGAAAAGGTAGCCGTATGAACTTTTGTAACAAAGTTCTTTTAAAATATAAAAACAAAACGTTTTTAGAAAATTTAAAAAATTTATTTTCAGATTTTAATAAAATATATCTTTCTTTAAATACAGCACAAGATATTAAGAGTGATGAATTCATTAGAATTGATGATGACTTTTCTGAAATCGGTCCTATTTCTGGACTTTATAAAGGTTTACTTGAAAGTGACACTAACTTTATTTTTACCCTACCTTGTGATGTTCCTAATCTGACAAAAGAGTTTATTGAATATATCTCTAATTTTGCTGAATCTCATTATGATGCTGCAATAGTAAGAGATAAAAATGGTTTTATTCACCCTCTTCTTGGAATATATAATAAAAGTTGTTTAGAAAATATTCGAAAAGCTATTGATGCAAAAGATTATAAAATTTTAAATTTTTTAAAAGATTTAAATGTTAAATATATAGACTTAAAATACACTGTTTTTGATGACACACATATTTTAAAAAATATTAATACTCCAGAAGATTATAACTCTCTCATTCAAAATAAAAAAACTATTTTTTTTGCTGTTTCAGGCATTAAAAATTCAGGAAAAACAACATTAATTTCAAATTTATTGAAAAAGTTTACTGATAATGGCTATAAAGTTGGAACTATAAAACATGATGGTCATGATTTTGAAATGGATAACATTGATTCTGATACTCATAAACATATTAAAGCTGGAGCTCATGGAACTTTAATTTTTTCTAAAAGTAAATTTATGTTTCTTGAAAATAGCACTCAGAAATCTTTGGAATTTTATTTAGAATTTTTTAAAGATTATGATTTTATTATTTTAGAAGGTTTTAAAAATTCTAACTATCCTAAAATTGAAGTTATTAAAAGTGGAATATCAAATGAAAGTGTTTCCAACAAACAAAATTTACAATTTTTAGTTAGTGATTTAAAAGAGATAGAAAACAGTTCTCATTTAAAAATTCTTGATATTAATAATATTGATAACATTTTTGAAAATATTATTCAAATTTTTGTGTAATAAATCAGTATTATATTAACTTCAAATTGATTTTTTTTTGAAAACATGTATAATATAATTTATACTATTTTTGTATTAAATTAATTATAGGAGTCAAAATGAAATTCGATCGTGTTAAAAAATATAAATTCATAATTTTTTTGATGAGTATAATCGTAATTATAACATTCTGGATATCTTTAGATCAAATAATAACTCGTGGAAAAGAAATTACAACTTTAATCAACAGCAATGCTTCTATCGATATAAACAATCAAATAAATGAAAAAATACTTCTTATTGAATCTATTGGGGAATTAAACTGTATGAAGAATAGTTCGACTACCCTCCAAGAAAAAGCTTTTGCTTTAAAATCTTTCCAAGAAAAATACAATCTTCTACTTATTGGTTTAATTGATAAAAATGGAAATGCATCTAATTCTCTAAATGGTGGTCATTATAGTTTAGCTGATCGTGAATACTTTTCACTCGTTAAAAAAACTAAAAAAAATGTTGTTAGTGACGTTATAATAAGTAAAAGCACAGGTAAGGAAAATATTGTTATTGTCCATCCATCGCTTAACTCAAACAAAGAGTTTGATGGTGCTATTTTCGCTTCAATAAAATTAACTGATTTACTTGCACTTAAAAATAATCATAGTATTTTTGAAAAAGGTTTTTCTACAAATATTTTTGATGAAAATTTAAAAATTCTTGAAGGAGATTCAAGTGAAAATTTTTCACAATTTAAAGTAAATCTATTTGATAAAAATCAATTCAATTTATTTTTTGAAAAAGAAAATGGCAGTCTTCATTTTGCTGCTTTCACCAAAAATATTTCAACTGGTTGGTACATTGTTACAGATTTAAATATATCTAAATATTTCTTCACAACTTTTCTTAGCCTTTTAGTTATACTTGTTGTTTTTATTTTCTTATTTATTATGATTTTAAAAAAATTTGATGAAAATAAAGAAACTGAAATCAAGCCTTTAATTGAATCACTACAAAAAGATTCATTCACTGGAATATATAATCGAAATTACTTAGAAAAAACTGTTACTAATTTTTTAAATTCAAATAAATATCTTTATAAAAATTCTGCTTTTATAATTTTAGACATTGATAATTTTAAAGCCATCAATGACAATTTAGGGCATTCTTTTGGTGATTATGTCATTCTTGAAACTGCTCAGAAAATAAGTGATGTTTTTTGTGAAAATTGTACTGTCTCTAGAATGGGTGGAGATGAATTTGCAATATTTATTGAAGATTTCAAAAAAGAAATAGATGTTATTGACGATATCAAAAGTTTGCTTCTCTTAACTGATTCTACTTATAGTAGAGATACAACACATATTAAAATCTCAATTAGTCTTGGAATTACCTTTATTCAAAAAAATAAATATGATTTTATAAATTTATATAACGAAGCAGATTGTGCACTTTACAAGTCTAAAAAACTCGGAAAAAATTGTGGCTATATATCAAATTTTATTACTAATCAACATATAAGAGTATAGCTTAGAGAACTTTTTTTAAAGCTCTCTAAGCTATATTTAAACTAAACTGCTATAATAATCTACAAAAGTATAGTGTTCCCATTTTCCTTTTATCAGATTTAAAATTCTATTGTTATTATACTGAACTAATATTTCTCGATTTTTTATTAATTTTTCTATATCTTCTTTAAATTTTATATTTTTACTTTCTGCAGAATGAAGATTTAAAAAACTTGCATATTCTTTTAGCTTAAAAAGTGTTTCATAATTCTGAGTTCCACCATATTTATTTAAAATATCACAACTTTCCATCTCTTTATCTAAGTTATAATTAAATTTTATATTTTTTGTAAGAGTCATATCTCCTATTTTATACTCGGCTTTGTTTAAAATATTTTTTTCTAAAAAATCTCTAAGATTATCTGATCCACCATATCTAGCATAATATTGATAACTTTGACTTAGTTTAAAATATTGCTTATTTATATCTTTTTCAATTCCATTTTCTCGAAAAAGAACAAAAATAGGCAGATATACATCTAAAATATAGCTATAGACAATTTCTTTTCTCGTTAGTAATCCTCTTGCTTTTTTCCTATAATATCTAGAGTATCTAATACAATCCTCGACTATTTCATCTAAATTTAATCCTTCAAATTTTATATTAAGCTGTTTTGATTTCAGAATAATCTCTTCTTTATAAAAATTATAAACTTGATCAAACCATCTCTGCATTCCTACAATAAATCCAGCTTCGTTGTTATTTAAACTATAAAGTGCTATTTCTCCAATTATTAAACTTTCTCTTCTAAACTGTTTTTTAGAGTATTCTCTTATAGCCTTAATCTTTCCTTTTGTATCATCATTATAGAACATAATCCTATCAATATAATAAAGTTTTCTAAAATCATCTATTAAAAAACTATCTACCTTAACATCTGTTTTTAAATTTTCAACTAACAAGATTTTATTTCTATTTAAATAGTCCACAAGTGTATTCAAATAACCTCTTTCATATTTATTTCCTAAATTATATTTTTTCTTATATCTCAAATAATCTATAAAAACATCTCCATTGTTTTTAGAATCTGAGGTTTTAATATTTGCTATTAATATATTTATAACAGGAATAAATATTCTTTGATGCCAAACTGTTGATTTTTCAAAATTTTGTTCTCCTAAAGAGTATAATTCTAAAAAATGTCTAACCTCTTCTCTTAAATCTTTATAAGAGTCTACTTTTGAGCATTCAATATTATTTAAACCCCATTCTTTTTCAAAACCAAACCTTTCTCTTGAAAGTATATCTAACCCTTCATTTTTTTCAGAAAAAAACTCATAAACCTCTGCTTCTATTGAATGGAAATTAAGATTTTTAGCAACTGAAACTCTATGATTCCCATCATATACATAATACTCTTCTCTTACTTTATAAAGAACAACTGGTGGCAATCCCTCATCTTCTAATGTCTTTAGGTAAATAGTTACCCATCTAGCTTTTGATTCGTCTCTTATTGGATTGAAATCTTTATCAAAATCTTGAGCTTTTTCAACTGTTCCAATAATTTTTTCTAAAATAACCTCTCTAATTCCAGAATATACTCTATTTGAAAGTTGGTCATCTTTTTCTATTTTTGAAAACTCTTTTATTTTTTTTTCATCTCTATTAAAAAAATTAAATTTTGTTTTTTTTAAAGCTTTTCTAAAAACTGATTCAGCTGATTCTTTTTCTATAATATCCTTCACTAAATTTCCTCCTTAAGAAAAATCTAAATCTAGAACTTTATAACCAAAAACATTTATTATTTTTGTATTTTCTAATTCAGCTTCTTGAATTTCATGATGACTTTTTAAATGTACATGTCCATGTAACCAATATTTCGGTTTTAATAAATCTACAGCTTTTCTATAACTTTTAAACCCTTTATGTATAGGATCATTACCCTCATTTATTCCACCTATAGGTGAATGGCTTATCACCAAATCTACAGTTTTAAAAACAGTTTTCATATAACTTTTCATCACCATAAAAAATACATCTTTTTCGCTATATTGGTGATTTCCCATAGAATATTTCTGACTTCCATCAAAACCTACAATCTGTTTTCCTTTTACATTGCAATTTTCTCCAGCATCTATGTTTCTACAAAAACTTATATCATGATCAGGTGCATAGATATGATTACCATTTACATATACTAACTCCTTGTTTAAAATTGTAAAAAGATAATCTAAATATTTATTGCTAACATCTCCACATGAAATTATCAACTCAATTTCATGAAACATATCTTTCAAAATTTCAGGTGAATATCTCTCTAGTGTTGACTCATCACTTACTGCAAGTATTTTCATTTTTAGCTCTCCTAATCTATTTTTTAATATGATAAAAGCCACCGTAGTTTATACGGCAGCTTTTTATTTTGTTAAATTTTTTGAGGATTTATCTTCCAAATCTCTTTTGCATACTCTGCTATAGTCCTATCTGATGAGAACTTTCCTCCGTTAGATATATTCATCCAAGCTTTATATCCCCAAATCTCTCTTTCTGAGAACTCTTTGTTTATTTTTTCTTGAGCTTTTCTAAATTCTTCAAAGTCTTCTAGAACAAAGTATTGGTCTGCCTTATGCCAAGAAGCTCCTTTTAATAATGAATCATATAAATCTTTATACCATCCAGTTCCACCATCATTTAAAGTTCCATCTATTAGAGCATCTACTACTCTTTTTAATCCTGGTGTTTTTAAGTATGGTAAGTGTGGGTCATATCCTTCAACTTTCAATCTTTCAATATCTTCAACTTTCAATCCAAATATATAGTTGTTTTGGATTCCTGCTTCTTCAACAATCTCTACATTTGCACCATCTAAAGTTCCAAATGTAAGTGCTCCATTTATCATAAATTTCATATTTCCTGTTCCTGAAGCTTCTTTTCCTGCTGTAGATATCTGCTCTGAAATATCTGCTGCTGGGAATAGATGTTGTGCTGCTGAAACATTATAATTTTCAATAAATACAACTTTTATCATGTCTCTAATAGAAGGATCGTTATTTACTAAATTTCCAATTTCGTTTATAAGCTTAATTGTTCCTTTTGCTCTCATATAACCTGGTGCTGATTTAGCACCAAATATATATGTAATTGGATGAATCTCCATACTTGGATTTTCTTTCAGTCTATAATATAAATCAAGTATATGAAGAGCATTTAATAGTTGTCTTTTATATTCATGTAATCTCTTTATTTGAATATCAAATATAGAGTGCGGATTTATTTTAACACCTGTTTTATTCTCTATATAATCTGCTAACTGTTTTTTCTTTGTATCTTTTATAGTTAAGAATCTATTTATTACAGTTTTATCAGCTACATATTTTTCTAAATTTTTCATTTCAGAGAAGTTTGTAATCCATTTTTCACCAATAAGTTCTGTTATTAATCCTGATAACTCTGGGTTACATTGTAATAACCATCTTCTTTGAGTTATTCCATTTGTTTTATTTAAGAATCTATCAGGGAATAGATCATACCACTCTTTTAATTCAATATGTTTTAATATATCTGTGTGTAAAGCTGCTACTCCATTAGTTTTAGAAGACCCATAAATAGCTAACCATGCCATATGTATTAAATTCCCTTGAATAATTGACATTCTATCTCTTTTTGTTTTGTCTTCAGGATATTTCTCTTCTAATAAACTTAAGAATTGAAAATGAATTCTTTGAGTTATCTCAAAAATTCTAGGTACAACCTCTTCATATAATCCAATCCACCATTTTTCTAATGCTTCGGATAAGATAGTATGGTTTGTATAAGCAAACGTTTTTTCTACAACATTCCAAGCATCTTTCCAAACCATTCCTTCTAAATCACATAAAATTCTCATCAATTCTGGAATAGCTATAACTGGATGAGTATCATTTAATTGAATTGCTACAAATTCTGGGAACTTTTTAAAATCGTTTCCATGAACTTTTTTGAAATTTTTAACTATATCTTGTAACGATGCTGACGTAAAGAAATATTGTTGTTTTAGTCTTAGTTTTTTCCCTTCATTTGTTGAATCATTTGGATAAAGTATTCTTGTAATATCTTCAGCTGCTATTTGAGTTGATAAAGCTTTAGTATAATCTTGATCATTAAATGCTTTTAAATCTAGCTCTTCAATTGCTTTTGCTTCCCACAGTCTAAGGGTATTAATATTATTTGTTCCATAACCTATTATAGGCATATCATAAGGAACTGCTCTTACTTTGCTGTCTCCAAACTCCACTATAACTTCATCAAATGGCCTAGCTACTGTCCAAACATCTCCATATTTAAGCCAAGTTTCTGGAGTTTCAACTTGGAATCCATCCACTATTCTTTGTTTGAACATTCCATTTTTATATTTAATTCCATAACCTCTACCAGGTAAGTCTAAAGTTACTAACGAATCCATGAAACATGCTGCTAATCTTCCAAGTCCACCATTTCCAAGACCCGCATCTTCTTCAGCACATTCAATAGCGTTTATATCTAACCCAATTTCTTCTAAAACCTCTTTTACTTCTTTATATACCCCTAAGTTTATTAAATTATTTCCAAGTGCTCTTCCCATTAAAAATTCTGCTGAAAAATAAAAAGCTTGTTTTCCACTTTCATATTTTTTTCTAGTTTCTATCCAATTTTTAGAAATACTATCTAACATAACTTTACTTAATCCTTCATATATCTCGAAAGAGTTAGCCTCATCTATGCTTTTATTAAATAAAACTTCAACTTTATTTTCTATTTTGCTTTTTAAAAGATTTTTTTCAATTAACATTAATATATCCCCTTTTAATTAATTATTTATTAAATATTTTTTAACAGCAAGAATCCTTTGTTTTCTATTTTTATTTTTTTTTCATCTATAAAAATAATCTCATTAGTAAATAAATTTTTAAAACTTTTTTTTGAATTAAAATCATTTAAGTTTATATTTATATCAAATTCTTCATTTAAATTTATTAAAAGTAAAATGTTCTCTTTCTTTAATACCAATATATCTCCATCATTCAAGATCCATTCAATAAAAGTATTTTGAAATTGATTATTCTCTTTTCTAATTTGAATTATTTTTTTTACAAAAGAATATAATTCTTTATCCTGGAAATTCTCATCCCAAACCATACATTTTCTATTATCTTCACAATTACTACGTTTGTCTCCATCCATACCTATTTCAGTACCATAGTATATGCAAGGAGATCCACTTTGGAAAAATAATAATGCTATACTCAATTTTAATTTTTTCTTATCTTTTTTTAATACAGTTAAAATTCTAGCAGTATCATGACTATCTAAAAGATTAAAACTTACTTCAGTTATATTTTGAGGATAAGAAACAATTGCTTTATTTATTTCATAGCTCAATTCCAATCCATCTAATTTATCTTTTTTTAAAAATTTGATAATTGCATCTGAAATTGGATAATTCATAACTGCATCAAACTGATCTCCCATAAGCCAAGGTAATCCATCGTGCCATACTTCTCCTAGTATATAAATATCTTTTTTTACTTTTTTTGTTTCTTCTCTAAATTCTCGCCAAAATTTATGATCAATTTCATTACATACATCTAGTCTCCACCCGTCAATATCATACTCTTTTATCCAATAGGTAGCAATATTTAATATATATTTTCTACAATCTTTATTTTCCAAGTTAAGTTTTGGCATCTCCTTTACATTAGCAAAAGTTTCATAATTTATTTTAAAATTTTCTTCATAAACTGGAAATTTATTGATTACAAACCAATCAGCATATTCTGATTTTTCACCATTTTTTACAACATCTTTCCAATATTCAAAACTTGTTCCAACATGATTAAAGACTGCATCTAACATTATTTTAATTCCTTTTTGATGAGCTTTTTTTACTATTTTTTTAAAAATCTTCTCATCTCCAAAATGTGGATCAATTTTATAATAATCTACAGTATCATACTTATGATTTGTATTTCCTGTAAAAATTGGACACAAATAAATCCCTGTTATACCTAACTCTTCTAAGTAATCTAACTTACTATATAATCCATATAAGTCACCACCCATAAAGTTATCATGAGTTGGTACCTCACCCCAAGGTTTTACATTTTGAGGTGAAATATCTTTATTTCCATTACAAAATCTTTCTGGAAAAATTTGATACCAAATGATATTTTTAGCCCAATCTGGAGCATCTAAAACATCTTTTTTATTTAAATATGGAAATGAGAAGAAATTACTTAAATTTGACAATTTAAATTCATCTTTATCACTCCTTAATAAATCTATCTGTTTTTCACCAAATAATATCTTTTCATCTTTATCTTTTAATATAAATGCATATCTCGATCTTTTTTTAGGTGGTGTATAATGACAGAACCAATAATCAAAATACTCTGTTGTGAGTTCTTTTTTCATCATTACTTCAGTTGCACCACTCCAACCTTTTGCATCTGTTCCATTTAAATTTCCACCATCAAGCCCACCAGTTTCCCATTCGTATGGATCTCCTATTCGTAGGAAAACTTCATCCACTTCATTTTTCTTACTTCTAATTCTAAAATGAAGTTCTGAATTACTGTAAGCATAGGCATAGTTACTCTTAGGCAAATGATATATTGCTTCTCTTGTAATCATTCTAGATGTTCTCCTTATCTTTTATATTTCTGACCTAACTGAATCAATTTATTTTTCATATCTTGACTTAGAACATCTTTTTTTATTCTCCAATCCCAATTACCACCTAATGTTGATGGTATATTCATTCTTCCCTCTTTTCCTAGACCTAATAAATCTTGTATTGGGACAATTGAATATATTGATTTACTTTTCCACATAGCTTCCATTACGCTATCAAATACATTCTTTTCTATTTCTTTTTCTGTTTTTTCTAAAAATTCTGATAAATATTGATGACAAAATTCTTTTTCTTCAGTTCTACTATTTTCATACCAATCTAAAAAAGTCTGATTATCATGTGTCCCTGTATAAATAATGCTATTTTTATTTACATTTGTAGGTAGGTAAGCATTCTTTTCATCTGTTCCAAACCCAAATTGTAGTATTTTCATTCCTGGATAACCTGAATCTTTAAGTAATCTTTCAACCCTAGGTGTTAAGAAACCTAAATCTTCTGCTATTATATCAACTTCTCCCAAAGATTTTTTTATAGCTTTAAACAAATCAATTCCTGGACCTTTTTCCCACCTTCCATTTTTAGCATTTTTTGCTGCTGCTGGAATAGACCAATATGAATCAAAGCCTCTAAAATGATCGATTCTTACCACATCATAAATTTTAAAACAATCTCTTACTCTTTCAATCCACCATTTATAATTATCTTTTTTTATTGCTTTCCAATTATATAAAACATTTCCCCAAAGTTGTCCATCTTCACTAAATGCATCTGGTGGACATCCTGCAACTTTTTTAGGTTTAAGTTTTTTATCAAATTTAAACATCCAAGGCTTTTCCCAAGTATCAACACTATCTGTTGACACAAAAATTGGTATATCTCCTATAATTTTAATTTCATTTTTATTTGCGTACTCTTTTAAACTCGTCCATTGCTTTCTAAAGAAATATTCTAGAAAAACATAGAAATTTATATCATCTTTTAATTCTATTTTTGAATTTTTCATTATTTTTTTATCTCTAGTTTTAAACTCTCTCGGCCATTCTTGCCAAGAAACACCTTTAAATTTATTCTTTAAAGACATAAATAAAGCATACTCTGGTAACCATGAAGAATGTTTTGTTTTAAATTTTTCTAGATTTTCAAAATCTTTAAAATTTAAATAAGCTTTTCTCAAAACTTCATACTTATATTTGTATAAGGCTTCATAGTTTACTTTCTCTTCTTTATTAATCTCTTTTAATTTTTCCAAATCTTTTTTTTCAATTAATTTCATATCTATAAATTCATTTAAATCTATAAAATATGGATTACCTGCAAACGCTGAAAAAGATTGATAAGGAGAATCTCCATAACCTGTTGTTCCTAATGGCAATATTTGCCATAACTTCTGTTCACTTGATTTTAGAAAATCTACAAATTCATATGCTGATTTTCCAAAATCACCTATTCCATAATCTCCACTTAATGAAGAAATGTGCATTAATATTCCACTTGATCTTTTTAACATCTTTCTCTCCTTTTATTATCCTTTAACAGCTCCTGCTGCCAATCCTTTTACAATATGTTTTTGTAAAATCATAAATAATATTGTTATTGGTATCGCTACTAAAATCGCTCCTGCAGCAAACATTGTAAAGTTATCATTTGCACCTTTTTGAACCCAATCAAATATTCCCATAGCTAAAGTTTTTTTGCTTTGACTTCTTAATATTAAAGTAGGGAATATAAAATCAAACCATGGTCCCATAAAGTTTGTAATAGCTACTAATACAATTATTGGTCTAGCTAAAGGCATTATTATTTTTAAAAATATTGTCAAATGACCTGCACCATCAACTCTTGCTGCTTCATCTAACGTTTTAGGTATTCCATCAAAGTATCCTTTAACTAACCATGAATTATAAGGTATCTGACCTGCTGAATAAACTAGTATTAATCCTAATGAAGTATCTAATAAATTTAACTTTGATAAAAGTATAAATATTGCTGTCATTGCTAAGAATGATGGAAACATTTGTAAAACAAGTACACTTATCAATGTAGCTTTTTTTCCTCTAAAATTATATCTTGAAAAGACATATGCTGTTAGTGTTGTAATTACAACTGAAATTATCATGTTTGCAATTGCTATTTTAAATGTATTCCAATACCACAATAAAAAATCCGTTTCTTTAAACAACGCTACATAATGTTTAATTGTTAGTGTTTTAGGTATTAGTGTTGAACTAAATAAACTATTTCCTTCTTGTAATGAAGCCAATACTATCCATAGAACTGGTAACAATACAAATATTGATACTATTATTAATAACAAATATACAAATCCTAATTCTATTCTTTTGAAAAATTTTATATTCATTAGTTTGTTTCCTCCTTGAACGATTTTGATCTCATAAAGTTCCAAGTTGAAATTGAAGCTATAAATATAAATAAGATTATAGAGATTACTGCAGCTATATTGTATTGACTTTGTTCTTTTGTCAATTTATAAACCCATGTTATTAATATATCTGTTGAACCTGCATACCTATATTCTGAATTTATAGGCCCTCCTCCTGTTAATAAATAAACTGCTGAGAAGTTATTAAAATTAAATGCAAAACTTAAAATTAATACAGGAGCTGTTTGTAGTAAAAGCACTGGCATTGTTATTTCTGTAAACTGTTGCCATTTAGTAGCTCCATCTATTTCTGCTGCTTCATACATAGCTAAATCAATATTTGTCAATGCACCAGATATTAATATCATAAAATATGGTGCTCCAAGCCATGTGTTAATCAAAAGCAACATTACTTTAGCAAATGTCGAATCTGTAAAGAATGGTAATTTTTCCAATCCCATACTTGTAATCATATTATTGATTGGTCCAACACCACTAAACATCAATCTAAATACTAATAAAGAAACAAAAGCTGGAATTGCATATGGCAGTATATAGATTGTTCTCCATAACTTTTTAAACTTTACATCATTTCGAGATGTTAATAACGCTAAAATTAAGCCACACCCATAATTTAAAATTGTGCTTGAAACAGCCCAAATCATAGTCCAAATTCCTAATTTTATAAATGTTTTACTCCAAATACTTAGTTTAAATATATTTATAAAATTAGTAAAACCTACCCATCCCACTAAATTTCTCGGCGGGATATTATTAGGACTTGAATAATTTGTAAACGCAACTAATACAGTTATAAAAATTGGTAAAACTACGAAAAATACAACTGCTAGTGCTCCAGGAATAAGCATCAACTTTATAAAGTTTTTATCGTAAATATCATAAATGTAATCTTTGAATTTTTTTTGTTTTTCATTTGGAATCATACTACATTTCTTCGCATCTAAAATATTAAATATATATAATCCTATAAATGCTAATAATAATATTAAAGTAATTGCTCCATCTACCATCATAAATATTGAATGATCGCCTTGTACCACTTTAAAATTAACCATCTTTTGTGGATTTTCTCCAAGTGTAATCAAACCTTTTATTCTAGGAATAATTGTTCCTAAATTCAAGAAAAATATTATCTCTACAGAGAATAATAATAACCCTTTTAGAAAAAATTTGTTGTAACTTTGACCAAGCCCCATCATCAATGCTGACATCAGCATTGATGATTTGGCTTTAGAATCTAACTTTGTATTTTCAACTTTCAATTCTATTCGCCTCTTTCTCGATTAATTTTGTAATGATATTTGGTCTTTTATTACTTTTACAGCTTTATCTAAAGCTTCTTTTGGTTCAGCTTTTTCTAAATAAACATCATTTAATGCTGAAGATAATGGATCCCAGAATAATCCCATCTCTGAAATAGACGGCATAGGAGTTGATGTCATTGCTTGTTCTAATATTGGATTTACAAATTCATTTGATGATATCTCTTTTAACTGAGTTATACTTTTTGTAGGTGGTATTTGTTTTGTCATTTCATATCTCTTTTTTAACATTTCATCACTTGTTGCAAAATCTGCAAATAATTGAGAAGCTTTTGGGTACTTTGTATATGAACTTACAGCAAGGATTCTAATTCCTGAAAACGGATTCAAAGCTTTTCCATTTAAAGTTGGTATCTTTTGAATTCCAAAGTTTACTCCTGCTTTTCTTAATCCTTCTATTGCCCAAGGTCCATTTAACATTGTTGCTATCTTTCCATCTCTGAATAACCCCATCATAGAATCATAATTTATATCTCCTGGATTATTTATTGAAATCTCTTTTAAAGACATCATATCTACTAATCCTTTTACAGCTCCTTCATTATTTGCTCCAATATCATTTTTATCAGTTCCATTTTTACCAATTAAATATCCACCTTGATTAGCTAAGAAAGCTTGACCATAATATAAGTTTATAACTTCCCATACAAATCCAAATTTATTTTGTTTTTTATCTGTAAATTTATTCTCTTTATCCCAAGCTTTTAAGTTTTCAAAAGTTGTAATTCCATTTGGTAATAAATCTTTGTTGTAAAACATTACATAAGTCTCTATTGATAATGGGAATCCATATAACTGTCCATCCATCCAACTAACTGCATTTTTAGCTGATACTAAAAATTCTGTATTTATTCTTTCACCTGATATATAGTTAGGCATTATTACTCCAGATGTTATTCCACTTCCTATTCTATCATGCGGCATTACTATTACATCTGCTCCTGTTCCAACTGGTCCATCTTGTTCTAGTCTTTGAACTGTTTCAGTCATTGCTACAGTTTCTGTTTCTATTTTTATTCCATATTTTTTATTAAATTCTGCTCCAACATATTCAATCCATTTTAATTCTGGTCCTTCTGATTCCCAAACTTTCAATTTTGCTCCTGCTTCAGGCTTAACTTCTTCTGCGTAAATAAAACTTGATGCAACTGCTAATCCTAAAGCTACTTTACTTAACATTTTAATCATTTTACCCCTCCATTAATTTTATTATTTATAATATATGTTCTCTATAAACTCTTAAAATTTCTCCTATAGACCAAGCTTGAGCATAACATCCTTTTCCTCTAAATGGCTCTTCTCCATCAAATATTTCAGAGATATTTCCCAATCCAGCATCATTATAGTAATGATCTTTCAAAGCTTCTAGAATTGATTCTGTATTTTTATTATCGTATACTTTTATATAAGCATCTATAAATGGTCCTATCAACCATGTCCAAACTGTGCCTTCATGATAAGCCATATCTCTTTTATACAAACTACCTGTATATTCACCAATAAATTTTTTATCTTTGTTAGATAAACTTCTTAATCCATAAGGTGTCAATAAGTGTTTTTTTACTGTATCCACTATATTTTTTTGTACTTTTTTAGATAATATTGTATAAGGTAAACTTACTGCTAAAATCTGATTTGGTCTAATTTGGTCATTCTTTTCTTCCAAAGCTATAAAATCATTTAAGTATCCATTTTCATTTAAAAACTTCTGTTCAAAATTATTTTCAAATAAGTTTATTAAATTTTTATAATCAAACGACTTATTTAATTTGAAACAAATATTTTCAAATACTTTTAACGCATTATACCAAAGAGCATTCACCTCTACTGCTTTTCCCCATCTAGGAGTTACTGTATACCCTTTATATTTAACATCCATCCATGTTAATTGAGTCGTTTCATCTCCTCCAAATAACAAACCATCTTCTAAATCAACTTTTATATTATATCTAGTTCCTTTTATATGCCATTCTATAATTTCTTTTAGTGTATTAAATAGTTCGTTCTCTATAAACTCATAATCTTTTGTATATTCTAAATATTTATGTACGCCATAAAAATACCATAAAGTACCATCTATTGTATTATAATCTGCTTTCATATCTTTTGAATCTGGAAAATTATTTGGCAACATTCCTTTATCAGAAAAACTTTTAAAAGTTTTTAATATTGATTTTGCATCACTAAAACGACCCGTTGATAAAACTAAACCTGTAAAAGCAATCATAGTATCTCTTCCCCAATCATTAAACCATGGATAACCTGCTATAATTGTTTTTCCACCTGTACTTTCTTTATGAGCAATGAATTTATCTGCAACAACTCTTAAATCATTATAAAATATATTGTTTAATTCTTTATCTTTTAAACTTTCTAATCTTTTTAGCTCTTTTTTTTCTAATAGCTCTAAATCTTTATAGCTATTTAATTTCTCAAAAGATGCTATAAGAGTATAGTTATTTTTTCCTGAGAATTTAACTCTTAACACTTTTTTACAACTATCTAGATTTTTTTCGCCTCGATCTCTTATAGCTAAATCATATACAATATTACTTCTTACTACCTCGTTTTGGAGTTCACCATAAAAGTCTTCTATTTCTTCTTCTAAATCAACCAACTCTATTATCCCATCCGTATAAAAATACATTTTTTCATTATTTAATATAATTGAATAAACTCCATTCAATTCTTCTATTTTATAATCTAATAATGGTATAGAATTTAGTTCATGAATATCCCTAAAGTTCATTAGAACATCTACTGTTATCTCTTCTAAAGTGTCTGTTGTGTATTTAACTCCTACTAAATCTTTCATATGACACATTATTATTTCTTTCTCTAAATTCATATTCTCTACTTTATATTGAAATTTTGGAAATGGATTCTGTGAAAACCTATAAAGATATTTATCTCCTCTTTTTAGAACTTCTTTTCCACCCTCTATTTTTTTATATGTACCTAACATTTGTCCATTAAATTTTTCTTCTACTTTATATAGTGCCATATATTTATTTATTGGTGAATTATACGACCTCATAAACAAACCATGATATTGTCTTGAGTAATTTTCATTTGGACAAGCACTTGAAAAACTTCCCATACCATTTGTCACCAAATACTCTTTAAATATATTTGATTCAAAATCTCTTAAACTTTCACCAGATATAAATATTTTGCTATTCATAATCTCTCCTTTTTTTCAATAAAATTGAACTTAGAGATTCTATTTCTGCTGTATTTTCTCTAACTATTGAAATTTTATTTGGATTTTCAATTCCTTTTATGTTCACTCTATCTCCATCAACCAAAATAATATATTCATTTAAATCAATTTGAAGTTCTCTTTTCTTTTTATCTGCATTTATTATTACCAAATAATCATCATTTTTATAAGCTATAAACAAATCATTTTTAACTTTTTTACTTCCTAAAAGTTTCATATTTTTTTCAATATCTTCAAAATATTTGTATCTAAATTTTGGTTCTGATTTTCTTAACTTTATCAATTCTTTTGTAAACTCCAATGTTTTTAAATTTTCTTTTTTCTGCAAATTACTCCACTTGAAATTATTTATAGAATCACTTGAATCATAGGAATCGTCTATAAATGTTCCAAATTTATTTTTAATATATTTTTGTTCTGGTAAGTTTTCTCCAAACCATTCTTTACTTCGCCCCATCTCTTGTCCTGAATGTAAAAATGCTGTTCCTTGGCTTGTTAATAAAAGAAAATTTCCTATTCGAATTCTTTTATGTATATCTTCTTGATTTTCACTTGTACTGTATTTCATAGCCATCGCTATTGTGTCGTGTAGAGTTGCATTATCATGTGCCTCTATATACTGAACAACACTTCCAGGAGTATTTGGTTCGAAATTTGTAGGGCTGGCTTTTATATTTTTAAATAATTTTCTTATACTTACTTTTCCATTTGACAAGAATTTTGGCTTTCCTTCTTTCATATAACCTGATTTTAATATATTTCTAAAATCATCACTAAACATTCCAACAGCATTACTTTCTTTTGACCAATCCTGATCTGCAGCTTCAGCTCCATAAGGATGCCCCTTAAACGTTCTCCATCCTTCTCCTATAAAAATAGTATTACTATTTATTTTTTTTGCTATTTTATAAGCTTCTTCTATTGTTTCTTTATCTGCATCTCCCATCATATCAAATCTTAATCCATCTATTTTATACTCTTCAAACCAATATTTTACAGAGTCTAAAACTATTCTTTTTGCCATTTTTTGAGTTGTTGCTAAATTATTTCCAAATCCCCCTACATACTCTCCATTTTCACCATAGAAAAAATAATAGTTAGGAACTATATCTTCTAATAAATTCTTATCTGCCATATGAGTATATACAACATCCAATATTACCCCTAAATCCCTTTTATGAAGTTCATTAATAACTTCTTTTAATTCATTTATTCTAGCATAAGGATTTTTACTATCACTCGAGTATACTCCTTCTGGTGAGAAATATGAATATGGGTCATACCCCCAATTGTAATTGTTATTTTTTGAACTCCAAGCATACTCCATGTCTTTATTCTCTTCATCATTGTAGAAGAACTTCATAATTGGTAATAACTGTACATGCGTTACACCTAGTTCTTTTATATAATCCAATCTCTCTATAAATGCTTTATAGCTTCCTTTTGGATTTTCAGTTTTTAATGTTTTTTCACTACTAAAATCTCTAATACTTACTTCATAAATTATACTATCTTCTCTACTAAAAATATCTTTTTTTGATAATGGAATTACATCGATTGTTTTTGATAAATCAACAACTGCAGCTTTTGCAACAGTGTCACCATCAAGAGTTTCACCTAATGGACTCATTCTAAATGAAGCCATTGATTTTGAATAGATATCGAAAACTTTTTTTCCATCAACTTCATATTGATAGAAATATCCATCTAAATCTGCATCACTTTCTTTGTAATGCCAAACACCTTTTGCATTTTTTTGCATCTTTACTTTTTTAATAAGGTTTTGTTTATCTTTTTTATCAAAAATTAACAAAAAAATATTTTTAGAAGTTGGAGCCCACAAACTAAATTTTGTTACTCCAAATTTATAATTAGCACCTAATTCATCTGATATTGAATACTTTTTATCTATTTTTCTCTGGTTGTTTATAAGTTTTTGTAACAATTTTTTCCCTCCAATTTTTTGATGCACGGATAAATATAATTTATCCGTGCTTTTTTTTAGAACCAAACTTCTGACTTAACTCCAAATATAATTTGTGATTTTTCTTTTTGTAAATCTCCACCAAGTCCACTTTCAAAGTTTGTTTTTACCCATGTTACATATGGTTGAATTTGTGGTCTACCAAAATAGTCACTACTTAATGTAAATGTTGGTGCTACTGAGAATCCATATCTAACTTGAGTTTCTTTTTCTTGTCCACCCCAGTTAGTTTTATGATCCTCTATATTTTGAGCTCCTACTGCTGCTCCTAAAACCATTCTAAAGTTATCATTTACTTTATATGATGGTTGGAACGAGAATCCTACTCTAGTCAATTCACCTGATAATCCATATAATTTATCTCCATGAAGTGCTGATAGTTCTGTTGCTACTTGCCATTTTTCATTAAGATTAACTAATCCACTTGTTGTTGCTAACATTGTATAGGCATCTCTAAGACCACCGTCTGTCCATTGCCCAAAGTTCATTCCACCTGTAGCATGTGCTCCTACACCATATCCATAATTAAAGGCATGAGATGCAAATCCATCAAATCCATAATAGTTAGTATTATAAACAAATCCTACTCCAAATCCATTTTTTGCAGCATCTGGATTTCCTTCTCCTTCTCCTTCATCAGCATCTCTTGCATTTGGTTGGATGTAGTATTTAGCTCCTAAATCAAGATTTCCACCTGGAACTTTAATTCCTGCATAATTAAAATCAAATGATGTCATTGTTCTTCTTCCTAATCCATCACCTAAGTTAGAAGAGTCTTTACCATCCTCTGCACCTGGATCTACTCCTACTACAGCTAAAGATAATCCATTTCTTTCATATCCAAATCCTACTCCTGAAGATTGCTTATAGAACTCTCCACTTAAAAGTGTTGAATTTCTATTTAAGAATCTTCTACCTCCCCAAATTGTTGCTCCTTCTGGTAAATAACTAAATCCACCCATATTTATAAAAGCTTCTTTTACTTCAAATTGTCCTTTTCCGTTATCATGCTCTGATCCAGACGAAGAATAATAATAAGAATCTCCATTTCCATATTCGGCTCTTAAATTTAAATCACCAAAAACACCATTTTCAGCAAAAAACTTTCTTTTTACTACTAGTTCAACTTGATTTGAACTTTCTCCTGTTCCTGGTAAACCTAGGAAATAATCACCTTTTCCAAAATTTGTAGAACTTGAACTTCCATCTTCTGTTGATCTATATTGCAATGAAGCGTATCCATGAACTTCCCAAAGTTCAGCTTCTTTTTCAAGTTTTGAAACTCTAGTCACTAAAGCAACATCTTCTTTCGTGTTCTTTTTCTTTTCTATTACCTGGTCTTGAATTTGTTCTGTTTCTTTAGCTTGTTTTTCTAAAAGCTTTTCTAACTGAATTACTCTTTGTTCAAGCGTCATTGGTTTTGCTGCTAAAGATGAAGCTGCTACTAATAGACATCCCAAAAATACTAATTTTTCTCTTTTCATGAATACACCCCTCCATAATTTGTTGTTTATTTTTTACAACAAATCGATTATATAACTTTTTATTCCCATTGTCAAATTTTTTGTTTGTTTTACAAGCTTTTTTTATTTAAATAGTTCAAAAAAACTATTGACTATTATATAAAAACGGTGTAATAATTATGTTGTAATTAAAATACAACAATATCTAGGAGGGGTAAAATGAAAAACATATTAAAAAAACCAATGTTAGTATTTGCAGCAGGAATGCTACTATCAACAATGGCTTCAGCAAAAGCAACAGAGATTACACTTTGGGAACAGATGGAACCAGCAGTAAGACCAACTTATTTAAAAATAGTAGATGAGTTCATGAAAAAAAATCCAGATATAAAAGTAAATATAGTACATTACTCTAATGAAGATTTAAGAACACAGTTTCAAAATGCATCTTTAGCAGGACAGGGACCAGATATAGTTTATGGAGCAAATGATAATATCGGAATATTTACTGTTTCTGATTTAATAAAACCGATTGATAAAGTTGTATCAAAAGATTTGATGAAGCAGTTTAACGAAGGAGCTTTAAAAAGTGGTATGTATAACAATGAAGTTTACTTATTACCAGAATTTTTAGGAAATCAAATTGCCTTACTATATAATAAAAAAATAGTATCAAATGCACCGAAAAATTGGGATGATTTCTTAAAAACTGCAACTGCAAACACGGCTGTTGATCCGAAAGATAAAGCAAATTCAAAATATGGATTCTTATATAACGAAAAAGAACCATTCTGGTTTGTAGGATTCTATAATGGATTTGGTGGAGAAATATTTGATAGTAATAATAACCCAGCTTTGGATAATGAAGCTATGGTAAGTGCTTTAACATTTGCAAAAGATGTAAGAGCTAAATACAATTTAGGAGAAGCTGGAATGGATTATGACATAGCTTCTCAACTGTTTAAGCAAGGAAAAGCAGCAATGATATTAAATGGTGCTTGGTCTTGGAAAGAATATGAAGATGCAGGAATAGACTTAGGAGTAGTTCCAATGCCAATTCCTTCAAAACATGGTTATGCATTATTTACAAATGCATCTAAAGGGTATTCTTTATCAGAGAATACTTCAGATAAAAAAAACGAAGCATTAAATCAATTCTTCAATTATATATTTACACCTGAAGTTAATGCAGAGATAGCATTAAATCAATCTCAAGCTCCAGGAATTGAAGCAGCTAGAAACTTAGCTTCAGTGAAAAATGATAAATTGATGCAAAATTCAATTGAAACAATTAATTATACTGTTCCAATGCCAGTGGTTCCAGAAATGAGAGCTATATGGGATGCAATGAGACCAAATTTAGAAGCTGTAATAAATGGAAAAATGACTCCAGAAGAAGCAGCTAAGAAAATGCAAAAAGATGCAATAGATGGAATTAAGATAATTAAAGGTGAATAATCATAATAAAAAATAAGAGGTTGGAGAAATCCAACCTCTAAAATTAAAAGGAGATAAAAATTATGAGTGAAAAAGGAAGACTAGTAGGTAAAAATACACCATATTTGTTTATAGCACCAGCTTTTATAGTTATGGCAGTTATGGTATTCTATCCACTAGGATATGGGTTTTGGCTATCTTTAACTAATATGAGTTTAAGAACATTTAAAAATCCTGGATTTGTAGGATTACAAAACTATGTAAGAGTATTCCAAGACCCTGATGTTTTAATGACATTTGTTAAAACTATAATTTGGACTTTTGTAAATGTATTTTTCCATGTGACAATAGGATTGTTTTTAGCTGTTTTATTAAATAGAAAACTTCCAGGGAAATCTATACTAAGAGTATTTCTTATAATCCCGTGGGCTATGCCACAATATATTGCAGCTCTTACTTGGAAAGGTATGTTTAATCAAAATTTTGGAGCAATAAATTTAATTTTAGGATGGTTTGGAATTCAAAACTTACCTTGGTTAAGTGATCCAACTCTAACTTTCTATGCTGCTATAATAACAAATATATGGTTAGGATTTCCATTTATGATGATGATAACTTTAGGAGGATTACAATCTATACCAGCTGAATTATACGAAGCTGCTGATATTGATGGTGCTAGTCCTTGGAGCAAGTTTAAAGATATAACATTACCTTTATTGAAGCCAACATTGACACCTGCAATTATTCTAGGAACAATTTGGACATTCAATATGCTAAATATTATAATTATTTTAGCTGGTGGCTATGGAAACAAACAAACTCAGATACTAGTAACAGACGTTTATAGATTGGCATTTAACTTCTATAGATATGGATTTGCAGCAGCATACTCAGTACTGATATTTGCATTTTTATTAGTTTTCTCTATTATTTATGTAAAGAAAAGTAATATCTTTAAGGAGGAAATTAGATGATTGATAAAAGTACATATTTTGAAAAAAATGATAGTTGGAAAAAAATAATAGGAATATATACAATACTAATAATATTTTGTTTAATAACTATTTATCCATTACTAAATGTTTTATCGGTAGCTTTAAGACCTGGTGATCAACTTTTTTCAACAAGCTTAAGAATCATTCCAGAGGATGCTACTTTAGATAACTTTAGAAAAGCTATCTTTGAAACAGATTTATTAATCTGGTTAAAAAATTCATTAATTATCTCAATTTTAACAGCAATAATTGGTGTTTTTATATCAATAACAGCGGGGTATGCTTTCTCTAGATTCTCGTTTTGGGGAAGAAAAGTTGGAATGATGACATTCTTAGTAACTCAGATGTTCCCTGCGCCAATGTTATTACTTCCAATGTTTATAATTTTAGTAAAATTAAAATTAATGAATAGTTTTTTAGGATTATTAATTCCTTATGTAGCAGTTTCAGTTCCCTTCTCTGTATGGATGTTAAAGGGATATTTCGATACAATTCCAAAGTCTTTAGAAGAGAGTGCATATATTGATGGTTGCAAAGTATGGCAAGTTATGTATAAAATAGTATTGCCTATTTCAACTCCAGCACTTGCAATAACTAGTTTATTTTCTTTTATGACGGCGTGGTCAGAGTTTGTAATAGCAAGAATTATATTAACATCAGCAGATAAATTAACTTTACCAGTTGGATTAGTTAATCTTCAAGGTTCTTTTAGTGCAGAATGGGGAACATATTCAGCAGCAGCATTAATTACGAGCATACCAGTAGTTATACTATTTGTAAGCTTATCAAAATACCTTGTAGGTGGACTTACAGTTGGTGGTGTTAAAGAATAGGAGGAGAATTATTGGAAAGTGAAAAGATTTTAGAAAATTTAGAAAAAATAGGATTTGGTAGAAAGGAAGCAGAGGTTTTTTTAGAGCTTATAAAAAATCCTGGTGGAAATGGTTCACAGATAGCTAAAGCTTTAGGTTATCCAAGAACAACTGTTTATCAAAACTTAGATATCTTGCAAAAAAAAGGATATATAAACTCATATTTAGATAAAGAGATTACACTTTATGAAACTATGGATATAAACCAAATTTTTGAAGATTACAAAAAAGAAGTAAATAATGCTACAAACTTTTTAAAAGAGGAACTTAAAAAAGTAGAGGTAAGTGGAAAACAAAAACAATTTTATAACTTAAATTCTATTGAAGATATAAAAGATAAATTTAGAGCTGTATTAAAAAAAGCTGAAAAAATTGTTTATATAAATACAAACTTGGATTTATTTGAATTTGAAAAAGAGCTTAATAAATTAAAAGAAAAAGGAATAAGAGTCATATTATTTAGCTTTAATCATATCGAATACAAAAGCCTTGGAGTTGAAACATATATAAGAGATAGCTTTAACTTTAATATAACAGAATCAGAAAAAAGAATAATGGTTGCTGCGGATTGTTCTGCAGCAATTATAGGAAGTAATTATGAAGGTGAGTTCTGTGGAACTTATTCTGAAAATAAATTACTTGCAAATATAGTAACAGAGCATATAAAAAATGATATCCACTTAATGAAGTTAGAAGAAACATTTGGTAAAGATGTAAACAAAATAATAACTTTAGAATTTTAAAAAATTTTAAAATAGGAGATTTTTATTTATGAAAGTTTATGGTGAATGGAAAAAAGGAATCCACTTATATAAAAAAAAATGTTTGCCTTATCAAATCTTTAAACCAAATAAAACAGCCGAAAAAATACCTTTAGTTATTTTTTTACACGGATCTGGTGAAGCAGGAAATGATAACGAAAAACAAATGTATTTAGGAACTAACATTGGTCCACAATATTTTTCTAGTGTCAAAATTCAAAGTATTCAAAATTCTTATGTTTTATCCCCACAAACTGAATTAGGTATAAGGTGGGCTAGTTCAACTATTGATGAATATGATTTTGAAACTACACCTATAACACTATCTATGAGTGCTTTATTAGATCTTGTAGATAATTTAATTAAAACTTTAAATATTGATTTATCTAGAATATATATTGCTGGACTTTCTAGAGGTGGACAAGGAGTTTGGAATGCTGCTATGAATAGGCCTAATTTATTTGCTGCTCTTGTTCCTATTGCTGGTTCTGGAAGTCCAAAATCTATACATTTAATCAAACATATTCCTACCTGGATATTCCATGGAGATAACGATGAAATTACCTCAATTGACTTTTCTAAAAATATGTTTAATCTTTTAAAAGAAAAAAATAAAAATATCAATTTTACAATAATCAAATTTGGAAATCATGAATCAGCTTGGATAGAAGCTCATAAAAATTCAAAATTATGGAGATGGATGCTTTTACAAAAAAAGAATTAATATTTTAACAATAAAAAGAAAAAACCCAAGAAAATTAAGCTTTTTAAAGACAAAATTTCTTGGGTTGAACGTATTTTCAAAACTTTGAATTTTCATTTTTTTAAGATTAAATCTATGTGATCATCTTTATCTTCTATTTCTACTATACTAAAATCTGTAAATCCTATTAAGTCTACAACTCCTTCTTTTGTAAAGCATGTATGCCATTTCCCATTTTCTAAAAAGTCATCTTCTCCAGATCTAAGTGAAAGATAAATCAAACCTTTCTCAACTAAAATCTGATGAAACTTATTTAAAACATAGTATATATCTAAACGATCTAAATGAAACAAAGTGTCTAGGGCCCAAATACCTATAAAACGCTCTTTTTGCTTTAAATTATTCATTATTTTTACAACTTTTTCTTTTACAATTTCTTCATATATTTCATTTTGTCGTTTATTCTCTATTTTTAAATGCTCTATATTGTGTCCTTTTTCTAAAAAAAAGCTATCTACTAAATCTCCTTTTGGCTTTAGTGTTAAAACTTTTCCATGTTTCATTAATTTACTTTCAAACTTATTTAATTTTTGTAATTGTATAGTCGCCTCCATATAAGATTAACCGTTACTATCAATCTATAAAAATCTACAAATCGAATTTTTTATTTATAAAATTCTTTCTATAAATGAGCTTTATTTTTTCTATAGCTTCACGATATTTAAGCTCTTACAGTAACGGTTTGTCACCTCCCTAGATTTTTTATATTTTCGTGAAACTTGCTTTTTTAGTGAAAAAGTTTTTATGTACTTTTTTTCTCTTCTTTATCACAATTTCTAAGAGTCTACACTGAGAGTCCTAATAATTTTGAAAATTTATCTATCAAATATATTTTCACACACCTCAAACATATTACATACTATTATATACAATAAAATGTTTGTATTTCATTTTTTAAATTTTCGTTTTTTAAGAACAAATAATCCATTTTAAAAACATTAGCATAAAAAAATATCCCCAAGACTTATCTTGGAGATATAATATTTACTTCATATGATTGATAAGGGAATCTAATTCCTTCTGCATCAAACCTTTTCTTTACTGTTTCTTGAATATCTGAGTTTAAATCTTTAAAATTCTCTTTCAAAGTCCAAACTCTAACTATAAATTCTGCTGCACAAGCTGTTTCTTTTGAAAATTTTATAAATATATCTTTATTTTTTAATACTGACGGATGACTATTTAAAACATCGAACAAAACAGCTTTAACTTTATCTATAGAGCATTCTTTCTCTGTAAAGAATACAAAATCTGCTCGTCTTTCTGAATTTCCTGTTACCGTTGTTACAATAGCTGAAGAAAGTTTTCCATTTGGAACTATAATTTTTCTATTATCAACTGTATTTAAAGCTGTATATAAAAAATTTATTTTTTGAACTGAACCTTCTGCTCCACAAGATATTATAAAATCACCTTTTTTAAAGGGCTTTGATACCAAAATTTGAATTCCACCAGCTACATCTGACAAACTTCCCTTTAAAGCTAGCCCTACTCCTATACCTATAGATCCAAAGATTGTTAAAAGAGAAGCTATCTTTAATCCTAATATCTGAACTAAATTTAAAAAATAAAATACTATAACCAAAGTGTTTAATGTTGTTGATAAAAAACTTACTAGTAATTCATCAAAATTCTTTTTCCTCAAAATTTTCTTTAAAGACTTTATACTAAAACTTTTAATAGGTTTATAAGATATATATAATATAGCTAAATATATTATTTTCTTTAAAACTATTGGTGAATATTTAGCAAGTGATATTATAAACTCATTCAGCATATTCCCTAAAATATTTTCCATCAACTTTTTCCTCCAGGTATTGTTTCTTATAGTATTATACTATATTTATATAAAATTTTCTATATACAAAAAAAATAGAATAACTAATATCTTTTTTTCTTTTCTTTTCTTTAAAAATAGATTATTATATAAAGTAACAACAAATAAAAGGTGGTGGAATTCTTGGAAATAATAATTAAAAAGTTTGACGAACTTTCAACAGCTGAACTTTATGAAATTTTAAAAATTCGTTCTGAAGTTTTTATTGTAGAACAAAATTGCCCATACAATGATGTTGATGGAAAAGATTATAACTGTACACACATCATGATAAAAGAAAATGATGTTATTGCTGCTTATATAAGAACTATTCCAGCAGGTATATCTTATAATAGCAGTTCTTTTGGTAGAGTTCTTGTTCGAAAAGAATTTAGAAAAAGTAATTTAGGTCGAAAGATTGTTAAAGCTGCTATTGATTATCTTTTTAATGTTAAAAATCTTGATAGCATTACAATTGGTGGACAACATTATTTAGAAAGTTTTTATCACTCTTTTGGTTTCAAAACTATTTCTGATATTTATTTAGAAGATAATATTCCTCATATTGATATGCTTTTAAAAAAATAAAACCTCTATTTTCAGCAGAGGTTTTATTTTCTGTTCTTTTTATTTTTTCTAAATGTCTTAAACTCTCCATTCAATAACCAATTACAAGCCAGTGCTATTATCACTCCTATAATAGTTGTTGTTATTCTTTTTCCTGCCCAAAAATATGGATTTTTTCCATCCATATTTGTTACAATTCCTAAAAAAACTATACATGCTATTGTATTTGATGCTGGTTTTTTAAGTATATATGTGCATCCAAAAATAATTATAATCATAGACAATGCCATAATTAAGTTTCCCTTAAAATTACTAGGCTCTATTAGAGTAAAGTAAATTGCAAACAACCCTACTATTCCACCAAAAATAGTTCCTATAACTCTTTCAATTCCTACTTTTAAAGAATCTTTTATTGTTCCCTGCAAACAAGATACCGCTGCTGTTGCTGCATAAAATGGATTTATATTTAGCAAAATTTTTAGTAAAAAAACACACCAAAAAACAGAGATTGATATTCTCAAGCTTTTATTTAAAGTTTCGTCATATTCTTTACTCACCATAACTCCTTTAATTTTATATTTTCAATTTATTTTATTTAATATTTTAACATATTTTTAATAGAAAACAAAAATCAAAAGCTTAAAATATATAAAATAAGCAATTCATTGAAGATAAATTCTAATTTTCTTAGATTAAATATTATTTTTACATACTTAAAAAAATCATTTAAAACTTTTTTAGATGATAAAATTTATTTAAAGAACATTAATTTAAAAATAAAATTGACTTTTTTATTTTTATAGAGTATATATTTAAATGTAACCAGTTACATCCTTAATTTTGTTCAACTAAAGACATTTTTTTCGTAAAAATATAATGGGTTACATAATATTTGTAGGAGACTAATATGAATATAAAAGAGATTGCGAAGTTGGCAAATGTATCTGTTGCAACTGTTTCAAGAGTTATAAATAACGATTCAAAGGTTGCAATTACTACAAAAGAAAAAGTCGTAGCTATTATGAAACAATTTAATTACTCTCCAAATTCACATGCTATCAGATTAAGCAAAGGAGTTTCTGATCAAATAGTTGGTCTTATTGTTCCTGATATTGGAAATATTCTTTTTTCTGAAATGGTAGAGGTTATTTCTAATTGTGCTGAGAAAGAAAAAATAACTATTTTACTTTGTAATACAAATGGAGAGTACGAAAAAGAAAAAAAATTTACCGAACTTTTAATTGATTATAGGGTAAAAGGAGTTATATACATTCCTGGAAAATATGAAAATAGCAACTGCTATAAATTTTTAGAAGAATTAGAAGCACGTAATATCCCACTTGTTTTTCTAGATAGAGAAATTAAAAACCTTAACTTTGATGGTGTTTTCTTAGATAACTATACAACTAGTTATCATTTGACAAAAGAACTTTTAAAAAAAGAATCTAAAAAAATTCATTTCATATCTGGAAATTTAAATATTAGTTCTGGACAAGAAAGATTTCTAGGTTTTAAAAAAGCACTCTTGGATTTTGATGCGACTTCTATAGATTGTGAAATAAGTTATGGAGATTTTAAATTTGAAAGTGGATATAAGTTAGGTGAAACCATTTTAAAAAATCACAAAGACAAAGAATTAACCATATATATCGCTAACAATGCTATGGCTCTAGGATTTTTAAAAGCTTACAAAAAATATTCTTGGAACTTTGAAAAAATGGCAATAGGAGTTTTTGGAACTTCAGATGTTTTAGATATGTTATTAGATGAAGAAAATCATATAACTTGTAAAGTTCCAAATAAAGATATTGCAAAAAAATCATTTCAAATATTATTTCAGAAAATAAATAATCCCGCTCAAAAAAATAAAAAACGAAAAAAAATACTATATAACTCAATCATAATGAACAGACTAAACAACAAGTAATTTTATATGGAGAGTGAGTTAATTGTCAAACGAAGGTATTGTTTTTAATATTCAACGTTTTACACTTCATGATGGTCCTGGAATTCGAACAGAATTTTTTTTGAAAGGTTGCCCATTGAGATGTGATTGGTGTGGTAATCCTGAAAGTTTAAAAAACTATATACAACCAGGTGTATTCACTAACAAGTGTATTTCAGAAGAAAAATGTGGTGGTTGTAAAGAGGTTTGTCCTGATAAAAATATGCTAAACTTTAAAGATGGCAAACTATTATCAATAGATAATACCAAGTGTACAAACTGTTTAAAATGTGTTAAAGAATGTCCTGCTGATGCAATTAAACAGTGGGGAAAATTAATGTCAGTAGATGAATGTATGAAAGAAGCATTAAAAGACAAAGGCTTTTATGATCGTTCTAATGGAGGAATTACAGTTTCAGGTGGAGATCCTATTCTTCAAAGTAACTTTGTAACAGAACTTTTTAAACGTTGCAAAGATGAAGAGATACACACCTGCTTTGAATCAACTTTTTATAGTGAATGGAAAGATGTTGAAAAGATATTACCCTATACAGATCTTATCATTTCAGATTTAAAACATATGAATAGTGTGATACATAAAAAATATACTGGTGTAGATAATTATAAAATTCTTAAAAACTTAAAAAAAATAACAGAACAAAGAAAAGAGCTTATTTTAAGAATTCCTATCATTCCAAATATTAACGATGATATGGAAAACATAAGAGCAACAGCAGATTATATAATAACCGAGCTCAACAATCGTGTTAGAACACTACAACTTTTAAGTTTTATGCATTTAGGAGAAGAAAAATATCATTCATTAGGAATACCTTACAAAATGAAAAATGTAAAAATAGATAGAGAAGCATTTCAAAAAAACATAGCTAAAATAGCAATTTATTTTAATAGTCGAGGTATCAATTGTTTAGTCGGAACAAAAGAAAAAGTTTCATAAAAATACATTAAAAGGAGAAAAAATGAATATTAATTCTATTGTATTTAATAAGAATCACAAAGAAAAACATACTCTTGCTCAAGGAACTGAAGCTTTTGATAAAACTTATAGTCTTGGCTATAAAGTTAATCACGAAGATTGGTCTCCATTTAAAAGAGTTAACAAATTAAGACAAACATTTTTAGATAGACCTTATGATATCGACGTAGAAAGATTAAGATTAGTAACAGAAGCATATAAAAAATTTGAAACATCTCCAAGAAAAATGCAGTGTGCATATGCTTTTGAAAATATCCTAATGAATACAACAATATATATCTATGATGACGATTTAATTTTAGGAGAGATTGCAGCACCTGCAAAGGCATCACCTATATATCCTGAATTTTCAGTAGACTGGATTATTGATGAAATATTAAATTCTCCATTTGAAGAACGTTCAAACGACCAATTTTACATAAGAAACTCTGAAGAAAAAAAAGAAATTCTAGAACTTTGTAAATATTGGAAAGGTAAAACATCTAACGAACTTATAACTGCTAGACTTGATAAAGAACAAAAGATAGGATCTCATATAGGAGAAAAAATATTTCAAACAAACAACTACCATTTTGCAGGTATAGGCCATTTCGCAATGGATTACAATAAACTAATGACTTTAGGATATGATGGAACTATTGCTCAAGCAAAAAAATATTTAGAAAAACTTTCTAAAAAAGATCCTGAATATGGTTCTAAAAGAGATTATTACAACGCTACAATCATAATGCTAGAAGCTTCTAAAAAATATATTCTTCGATATGCTCAACTCGCAGAAGAAAAAGCTTCAATTGAAAAAAACCAAAAAAGAAAAGAAGAACTCCAAGTTATGGCAGCTAACTGTAACGTTATTGCTGGTGGAACTCCAAAAACTTTCTGGCAAGCCTTACAACTATTTAATTTTGCAACAACAATGATACAAATAGAAGGAAATGGTCATTCAATTTCTTATGGACGTATGGACCAATGGTTATTCCCATTCTATGATAAAGATATAAAAAATAAAAACCTAACTAAAGAATTTGCTTTAGAGCTTATTGAGGTTCAATATGTAAAAATGAATAACCCAACAAAATTAAAAGACAAAGGAACTGTTAAAGTAAGAAATGGACGTGGATTTGGTGGTGAAAGCTTAACTATTGGTGGCATTGATAAGCATGGCAACGATGCAACTAATGATTTAACTTTGCTTATGCTAGAAGGATCCGTTCATACGCGTATGATGAATCCATGGGTATGTGTTCGTATGCATGAAAATACACCTTATGAATTAAAAATTAAAACAGTAGAATGTATTAGAGCAGGTTATGGCCATCCAAAAATATTCAATGATAAACCTGCAATTAAAGGTATGCTAAGTAAAGGTATGACTCTTGAAGAAGCAAGGGATTACTGTGTTGTAGGATGTGTAGAACCATCTGTTCCTGGAAAAGAATTTGGCTGGTTGGATTCTGGATATGTAAACACCGCTAAAATGATGGAAATGGTATTGAATGGTGGTAGTACTTTAGATGGTAAAAAAATAGGACCAAACACTGGAAGCTTAGAAACTTATAAAAGTTTTGAAGAGGTTTTAGAAAGTGTTGATAAACAATTCCAATATTGGACAGATCAATTGTGTAGTTGTTTAAACATAACCGACGAAATACATAGAATGGTTAAGCCAACTCCGTATGTCTCTGCTTTCTTTGAAGGATGTATTGAATCTGGTAAAGATATGACAGAAGGTGGGGCTAAATATAACGGAACCGCACCTCAAGGAGCTGGTATTGCAACTTGTGCTGATTCATTAGCTACAATAAAAAAACTTATGTTTGATAACAAATCTCATACAGGAGCTGAATTACTTAGAGCAGTTAAAGATAATTGGGAAGGGCATGAAAAACTTTATGCTCTTGTAAATAGCTCAAAAATTCCTCACTATGGAAATGATGATGATTATGCTGATGATTTATTCAAATATATGTTCGAATGCTACTGTAAACATATCGCAGGAAGAGATAATCCTAGAGGTGGAAAGTTCAGCCCTGGAGTCTTTACAGTTAATGCAAATGTAGGAATGGGACTTTATACTAATGCATCTTTAGATGGACGTAAAAATATAGAGCCTATCTCTGATAACATGGGACCTGTTCATACTGCAGGAGGAGCTCATGACATTTCAGGCCCTACTGCAATTGTAAATTCAGTTTCTAAAGTAAATCATAGCCTTGCTAGCAATGGAACTCTTTTAAATTTAAGATTCCCAGAAGAAGCCGTAGCAGGTTTAGAGGGTAGAGATATTTTAATCAGTTTTATAGATGAATATATTTCTAAACAAGGAATGCATGTTCAATTTAATGTAATGAGCGCTGAAACTATGAGAGCAGCACAGACTAATCCTAAAGACTACACAGATATGTTAGTACGTGTTGCAGGATACAGTGCTTATTTTGTAGAGTTAGGAAAATCGTTACAAGATGATTTGATTCAACGTACAGAATTACGTTTTTAATTGATATACTAAAATAACTCTTGGAGGAAAAAAATGAAAGACTTTACTTTTAAAATACCACAAAATATCGAGTTTGGATTTGGAAGTTTAAAAAAACTTCCTGGAATATTAAAGGAAAACAACTCAAATCATGTTTTCTTAATTTCAGATCGTGGATTAGAAAAATTAGGTGTTGTAAAAAAAATTGAAGATATAATAAAATCTGGTGGAATTAATTTTACAACTTACTTAGAAGTTACTCCAAATCCGACAGTATCAATCGTAGAAGAAGCTACTGCTCTTTATAAAAAGTGTGGCGCTACTAGCATTGTAGCTTTCGGCGGAGGAAGTCCTATTGATGTTGCTAAAGCTGTTGGAGTATTAGCTAATTATGGAGGTAAAATAACAGATTACGAAGGTAATCATAAAGTCCCTGGACCAATTGTTCCAATGATTGCAATTCCTACAACTGCTGGGACCGGAAGTGAAGTGACAGCTTCATCTGTAATTACAGATGAAGATAGAAACTATAAATTCTCAGTATTTAGTTACGAAACTCTTCCTAAATATGCTATCTTAGATCCTGAATTGATTATAACAGCTCCAGCTTCAATAGCTGCTGCTTGTGGTATTGATGCTCTAATACATGCAATCGAAGCTTACATTTCTTTAAACGCATCCCCTTTCTCTGATGCAATGGCTGAAAAAGGAATGGAGTTAATAGGTAAAAACATTCGTAGATTTGTAGCTAATAGAGCTGACAAAGAAGCCGCTGCAGCTATGATGACTGGATGTAACTTTGCTGGAATTTCATTTGCTTGGGCTAGACTTGGTAATGTTCACGCTATGAGCCACCCCGTTAGTGCTTTCTTTAACGTTTCACACGGTATAGCCAACTCCATTCTTCTTCCCACAGTTATGGAGTATAATGCCCTTGCTGACAATGGACGTTATGAAATCATTTACAACTACATTCGTGAAGATAAAGGAGTAATTAATAATTTCAAACCTGAAATACTTATAGAAGAATTAAAAAAATTAAATAACGATTTAAAAATTCCTAAATCACTTTCTGAGGTAGGAGTAACAGAAGATATGATTCCAGAAATGGCAAAAGATGCTATGAAGAGTGGAAACATTCTAGCAAATCCAAGACAAACAAATATAAATGATATTATTGACCTTTATAAAAAAGCTTTATAATATAAAAAATAGCAGCTCAAAAATAACTGAGCTGCTTTTCTTTTCCCTTCATAACGTTTTATAATATCAGTATGAATAAAAATACTAAACCTTTAAAATATATTTTTGAAAATCATTTCCATCAAACTTGGAATAATATTAAACATAAATTCCCTAAAAATCTTCACTCTTCTATCTGGAATAACGTTTCCAAATTTT
>NZ_JBOFMZ010000063.1:0-58454 GCF_051658645.1 Cetobacterium sp. | reverse complement strand
ACCCGAAGGTAAATCGAATCGACTTGCATGTGTTAAGCATTCTGTCAGCGTTCATCCTGAGCCAGGATCAAACTCTTCATTCAAATATATTTTTAAGTCCTTAGACTTTCTTTACACCTTTTAACCATCTAAATGGTTTACCATTACTGGTATTTTGTTGTTTACACAACATTCTGACTATTTTCTCTATTCGGTTGCTAATGTCCTTTTGCCGTGCGGTTGTTGCCGCTACAAGAAGTATAATACCATAACTTTTAAATCATGTCAACAACTTTTTTATTTTTTTATTCTAAAAATTTTCTTTTCTTCTCTTTCCAAAATTCCTTCTTCAATAAACTCACTTATAACTCTAGATAAAGATGGTCTACTTACACCAAATAATTCTGACAACTCTTTTATAGAATGCTTAAAAACAACCTTGTTTTCTATTGTATTCTCAGAGATATAATCTAAAATTTTTTCTTTTATTGTTTTAGTATTAAAACTTTTCCAAACTTTATTAGATAAAAATTGAGTTTTATCTGAAATTTCATCTAAAAAATTTATTAATATTTTTTCTTCTATTTTGAAAGTTTTCAATAAGTTTTTTTTATCTATATGTAATAAACAGCATTTTTCCAAAGCAATTAAATCTACTGGTATATTATTTTTTTCTCCAAAGATAAATGCCGAAGCGATTATATCTCCTTCTGATAAATTTTCAATTTTTTGAATATCTCCACTATTTTTCAACATCTCAGCACTTAAAGATCCTTGTAAAATAATAAAAATACCATCTAACTTATCACCTCTAAATAAAACACTATCATTCTTTTCAAATTTCTTTATTTTATAATCTATAGATTGAAGTAATATAATTAATTCTTCTGATTTTAACCCCTTAAATATTTTTACTTTTTCTAATACCTTTAAATTTAACATAAATCCTCCTATTATTTAGTTTTATTATATTAATATATCATTGTTTATTGGAAAAAATAATACTATAATTAATTAAAGGGGTGAAATATATGAAAAAATTTGGATTACTTGGAAAAAACATTTCCTATTCTTTCTCGCCAACTCTACATAATAGAATCTTCCAATTATATAATATTGATGGTGAATATAAAATTTATGATTTAAAAGATGAAGTATTAATAGACGATTTTTTGAAACAACTAAAAAAAGATGGAATTTTAGGAATAAATATTACTATTCCTTATAAAACTTCTATTTTAAAATTTGTTGATGAAATTTCTGATGAAGTAAAAGATATTGGAGCGGCTAATTGTATAAAGTTTAAAGATGATAAAATAATCGCATATAATACTGATTATTTTGGACTTTTAAAAACTTTCAAAAAAATGGGTTTAAATTTAGCTTATAAAAAAGTAGTTATCCTTGGTAGTGGTGGAGCGGCTAAAGCTGCCGTAAAAGCTCTTTTAGATTTAAAAGCTATTGTATACATTGTTTCTAGAGATATAAATAAAGCGTCAAAAAAAATTGAAAATGTTTTTACAATTTCATATGAAGACTTAAATGAAGTCTCTGGATACTTAATTATTAATGCAACTCCTGTTGGAACTTTTCCAAATATCAACAAATCTCCTATTTTTAAGGAAACTATTCAAAATTTTGACTTTGTTTTGGATTTGATATATAATCCTAAAGAAACTTTATTTTTAAAATTTGCTAAAGCTAAAAATAAAAAAATTGAAAATGGATTATATATGCTTGTTTCACAAGGAGTTAAATCTCAAGAAATTTGGAATGAAGTTGACCTAAATTATGAAAAAGTTTATAACGACCTTATTTCTGAAGTTTATAAATAGTATTGGAGGATTAAAATATGAGAAAAATAATTATCACTTGTCCAAAATGTAAAGAAAAAATGAGAATAATGGATAAAGTTGCTAAATATAGATGTCCTAGCTGCAAAGAAGTTTATAAATTTAGTAGCTACAAAAGAGTTATTCAAAAAATTATTAATTTTTTCAAAGGAATAGTTCAAACATTTATAGATATAAAAAGTAATTTTATTACAAAATATAAAAATACAAAAGCTACATACAACTATATGAAGCAAATGAAAACAAACATGAAAAATAATCCTAATTGGTCTAATTATCATGCAGAACAAGCAGAAGAAAAAAAAATGAAAACAGCTCAAAAACCAAAGTTTTGGGAAAAATTTAAAAAATAAAAAAAAGGAGAGCTTTTTAATAACTCTCCTTTCCTTAACTATTTAACAACTATATTTACTATTTTTCCAGGTACTACAATAACTTTAACTACTGTTTGTCCTTCAATAAACTTTTTTACATTTTCTATTTCTAAAGCCTTTGCTTCAACTTCATCTTTAGGAGTCGTTCTTTCTACATCTAAAGTTCCTCTTAATTTTCCATTAACTTGTACAGCTATTGAAATTTCATCTGCTATTGTTAACTCTTCCTTGTACATAGGCCAAGCTTGCGAGAATAACGTCCCTTTATTTCCCATTTCTTCCCATAATTCATCACAGAAATGAGGAGTAAACGGAGATAACATTACAACAACATTTACCATTGCTTCTCTAAATATTTTTTTAGATTCTGCAGTCTCTTTTTCTGTTCCTAAAATTTGAGTTCTATAGTCTTGCATCTCATTTAACAATTCCATAGTTGCTGCTATTGAAGTATTAAAATGATAATCTGCTTCTATAGATTCTGTTACTTTTTTTATAGTTTGGTGTAACTTTCTAACCAGTGCTTTATCTTCTTTAGTCAATTTAGAATAATCAATTAAACTTACATCAGTCAAGTGCTCTTTATTTTCAAGAACTAATCTCCAAATTTTATTTAAGAATCTAGCTGCACCTGCTAATCCATTTTCGTTCCACTCTAACTCTCTTTCTGGAGGAGCGGCGAACATAATAAATAATCTAGTCGTATCTGCTCCATATTTATTAATCATAATTTCTGGATCTACACCGTTATTTTTTGATTTTGACATCTTTTCAATTTTTATTTGTATTTCTTCACCAGTTGTTTTTAAAATAGCTGTACTTCCTTTTAATTCAACCTCTTCTGGATATAAGAATCTATTCTCATCAGCTGAATAGTATGATGGCCCTAATACCATTCCTTGAGTTAATAGTCTTTTAAATGGTTCATTTGATGATAAAAGACCCATATCTCTTAAAACTTTTGAGAAAAATCTTGAATATAATAAATGCATAACAGCATGTTCTACTCCTCCAATATATTGATCGACTGGTGACCAAGCATCAGCTTTCTCTTTAGAGAATGGTAAGTTTAAATTTTTAGGATCACAGTATCTTAAAAAATACCAAGATGAATCCACAAAAGTATCCATTGTATCTGTATCTCTTCTAGCTGGTCCACCACAACATGGGCATATTGAATTTTTAAAACTTTCTGATGTTTCTAATGGATTTCCATTTCCTGAGAATTCTACATCTGTGGGTAATATAATTGGTAAATTTTCCTCTTTTTCCATTACCACTCCACATTTTTCACAATATAAAGCTGGAATTGGCGTTCCCCAATATCTTTGTCTAGAAACTCCCCAATCTTTCAATCTATACTTTGTTGTTCTTTTTCCAAATTCTTTTAATTCAACAAAATCAGCTATTTTTTCTAAAGCAGTTTTTGAATTTATACCATTAAATTCAGAAGAGTTAGTCATTATTCCAGATCCAACAAAAGCGTTTTTCATATCTGAAGAATTTATAACTACCTCCTTTTTAGACTCTTTATCTATTGGATTAATTACAACTTTAATTGGTAAATTATATTTTTTAGCAAATGTAAAATCTCTTTCATCGTGTGCTGGTACAGCCATTACAGCTCCAGTTCCATAATTCATTAAAACATAATCAGCTATCCAAAGTTCTACTTTATCACCATTTACAGGATTAATTACATGCCACCCTGTTTTTATTCCATTTTTCTCTTTTCCTTCAGCTGTTCTTTCTATCATATCTGTATTTTTCATAATTGATATAGCATCTTTTATAGTCGGATTAATTTTCATTATTTCTTCTACTAACGGATGTTCTGGTGCTATAACAGCATATGAAACTCCAAATAATGTTTCAACTCTAGTTGTAAATACAGCTAAATTTTCTTCTCTTTCAACAATCTTAAAATTAACTTCTGTTCCAATAGACTTTCCAATCCAGTTTCTTTGCATTGTTAAAACTTTTTCTGGCCAACCTTTTTCTAATTCTTTATGTCCTTCTAATAATTCTTCTGCATAATCTGTTATTTTAAAGAACCACTGCTCTAAATCTTTTTGCATAACTAAAGTTTTTGAATGTCTCCAACACATTCCATCTTCAACTTGTTCATTTGCTAAAACTGTTTGACAATCTGGACACCAATTTACAGTTGATTTTTTTTTATAAACTAATCCCATTTCAAACATTTTTTTAAATATCCATTGATTCCACTTATAATATTCAGGAGTATAGCTAGCTATTTCTCTATCCCAATCATAAGATAATCCGATCATTTTTAGTTGTCTATTCATATTCTCTATATTTGATTTTGTCCAAATTGCAGGATGTACTCCATTTTGAATTGCAGCATTTTCAGCTGGCAATCCAAAAGAATCCCAACCCATAGGATGTAACACATTATAACCTTTCATTCTTTTGTATCTAGCAATTACATCTCCAATTGTATAATTTCTAGCATGTCCTACATGAAGCTTTCCTGATGGATATGGTAACATCTCTAAAACATAATAATTCTCTTTTCCTTCTACTTTATCTTTTGTTTTAAATATATTTTCTTCTTTCCATTTTTGTTGCCATTTTTGTTCTATTAGATTAAAACTATAATCTCTCATCTCTTCACCCCGTTAATTTTAATTATCTCATAAATATAGCATAAAAAAACCTGCATTTCTACAGGTTTATTTATTTAATATAGGTTTTTAGCTATCTCAGAAAGGATTATTCCACCTGCTACAGATACATTTAAAGAGTTTATCTTTCCATGCATTGGAATTTTAACTAAGATATCACAATTTTCTTTTACTTTTTTTCTAATTCCATCTCCTTCACTTCCTAAAACTAAAGCTGTCTTATTAGGATACTTCTCTTCGTGATAGAATTTTGTTCCAGATCCTTCTGCTCCATAAACCCAAAAATCTAATTTTTTAAGTTTATCTATTGCATCAGATATATTTGTAACTTTTATTATATCTACATGCTCAATAGCTCCAGTTGAAGTTTTTATAACTGTTTCATTAATTTTCACTGAATTTCTTTCAGGAATTATAATTCCTTTAACACCAAATATTTCAGCACTTCTTATTATTGCACCAAAGTTTCTTGGATCTTGAACTCCATCCAAAATTAAAACTATTGATTTTTCATCTCTAGCTATCTTTTCTATAAATTCACCTAAATCTTTATAGTAATCATAATCATTTAAAAATGCCACAACACCTTGTGAATTCTCCTCTTTTTTAGCAACTTGAAATAATTTAATATTTCTTGCTGATGCTAAAGCTTTTAATCTTCCTAATTGTTCTTCTCTCATTCCTTTGAATATTTCAATCTTTTCAATATTGTTAGACTTATTTTCCAATAACTCTATTACAGGATTTATTCCTATTACTTTTTCCATTTTCTCACCCTTATTCTATATTTCTACTTTTATTCTTTCTATGTTTGCACCTAGGGCCGTTAATTTAACCTCTAAGTTTTCATAACCTCTGTCCACATGATAAATTCTATTTACTATAGTTTCTCCATTTGCTAACAATCCTGCTAAAATAAGAGAAGCGCCTGCTCTTAAGTCACTTGCCATAACTTCTGCTGAACAGAAATTATTTATTCCAGTTATTATCGCTGTATTTGAATCTGTTGATATATTTGCTCCCATTCTAGAAAGTTCTGGAACATGCATAAATCTATTTTCAAAAATTGTTTCTTTTATTTCACTTTTTCCATTTACTAAACACATCAAGGTCATCATTGGAGATTGTAAATCTGTTGGAAATCCTGGATGTGGCATTGTTGTTGCATTTACTGGTTTTAAATCTTTTAGTTTTGTTTTTGTTGTTAAAACATCCCCGTCAATTTCAAACACTGCTCCCATCTCTTCAAGTTTTGCAATAAAACTTTCTATATGATCTCTTACAACACCTTTAACTGTTATTGATCCATCAAACATAAGCGACGCTACAATAAATGTTCCAGCAACAATTCTGTCAGGTATAATTGAATGCTCACAAGGTGATAGTTTTTCTACTCCCTCTATTTCTAAAGTTCCAGTTCCTATTCCTTCTATTTTAGCTCCCATTTTTACTAAAAAATTACATAAATCATCTATTTCTGGCTCTCTTGCTGCATTTTTAATAATTGTTTTTCCTTTTGCTTTTACTGCAGCCATTATTACATTTTCAGTTGCTCCAACACTTGGAAAATCAAAATTTACATTTCCACCAATTAATTCTTTCGTTTCTCCCTCTACATATCCATGATCTATTTTTATCTTTACTCCAAGAGCTTCAAAACCTTTTAAGTGTAAATCTACAGGTCTAGAACCTATTGCACACCCTCCTGGTAATGAAACTTTAGCTTTTTTTTCATGTGCTAGCATTGGCCCCATAACTAAAAATGATGCTCTCATTTTTTTTACTAAATCATAAGATGCAACTAAAGATTTTAATCCATTGTTTACTATTTTATATGAATGCTCTCCAATTTTTTCTATTTCAAGTCCTAAGCTTTCTAGAAGTTGAACAAGAGTATTTATATCTCTTAAATTTGGAACATTATTTAATATATATGTTCCTTTTTCTATTAATGTTGCTACAAAAATTGGAAGAGCTGCATTTTTTGCTCCTTCAACTTTTAGTTCTCCACTTATTTTTTTTCCACCAAGTATTTTAAACGCCTCTACGTTCATTCTATCACTGCTCCTTTTTGTAAAATCTATCTATTGGGCATACTTTACCAAATAATCTATCAAAGAAATTCATCTCTTCAAATTTATCTAAGTGGCTTGGTAATTTATCTTTTAACTCTTTGTAATGTTTTGAACAAATTTTATGTCCTTCACCGTATATAAAACTTTCGTCCAAACCAGCATCAGTATAAACTTTTGTTGCACTTTCAATTATAACTTCGATATTCTCATTATCTAAAGGTTCTTTAGAAACTATTACTAAACCTACATTTCCTCTAAAACTAATATCATCAACTAACATATATCTAAGCTCAAGTTTTTCTGCTTCATCTATATAAATCTTTATAGACTCAAATGGAATATCTCTTCTTATTTTCAATAAAATAGCTTTTTCATCTTTCATAATATCTTTTATTTCATCATGAATAAAATTTCTTTCTATCTCTTGTTTTTCTAAAGCAGCTAATACATTTTCTTTAAATTCACCTAGATAGATTAGCTTTTCTGTTTGAGCTTTTAGAAAATTTAGTTTTGCTTTTTCTCTCTCGTTTATTAAATCATCTACCAATTAGAATCACCCTCTATAAAAAAACTTATTTTTATTAATAATTATAGCATATAAAATCAAAAAAGTGTTATAATTAAATATAACATTAATATACAGGAGGCATCATGAGATTTAAACCTTTTCTTTGGTTTATTTTTGTTTTTTCATTTAATGTTTTTGCACAAAATGATAAAATCCAAATTTCTGGATTTGTTACAGATAAAGAATTTAGATTAGGAAATGCAACCGTTAGTTTTTTTAATAGTTCGAATAAAGTTAAATCTATAAAAACTAATATAAACGGAAGTTTTTTTATAGAACTACCTAAAAACAAATATAGAATCACTGTAGAAAAAAATAATTATACTTCTTTAATTGGTGATAACTTCTTTGTTGATTATATTTTTGAAGAAGTAAAACCTTTAATTCTAAGTATGACTAACAATAAAATAGCTATTTATGGGTGTGCTGTTAACAAGTTTGGTGAACCTATAAAAGACGCCGAAGTAAAAATAAAGATGAAAGAAGATCTTATTAATTTAACTACTGACTCTGATGGGAATTTCTTTTTCGAAGGACAAATTGGATTGATTTCAATTCTTATAGAAAAAGAAGGATTTTATAGAAATGGGACTTCTTTACTTATACAAAATGAAAAATTTATCAATGATATTTCTGTTGTTTTAGAAGCTAAAACATTTTATATTTCTGGGGCTCTTACACAAAACAATATCTATTTACAAAATACTTCTCTTGAGTTAATGAATTCGAAAAATAATAAAATTATATCAACTGTTGAAACAAGTAAAGATGGCTTATTTGAATTTAGAGATATCTTAAATTATGATAATGTTTATTTTCGAATTCCTAAATATAATTATAAAAGTAAAACATTTACAATCGACAAAGATTTAAGGCAATTTAATATATTTATGGACTAAAAAAAAGCTAGAATTAATTTTCTAGCTTCTTTTTTTATAATTACTTTTTTAATCTTTTATTTAATTCTTCAGCTTGCTTTTCAAATCCTTTTTTACCTAATAATGCAAACATATTTGCCTTGTAAGCTTCTACTCCAGGTTGATCAAATGGATTTATACCTAATAGGTAAGAACTTATTCCAACTGCTTTTTCAAAGAAATAGAATAAATATCCTAAATGATATGGAGTTGCTTCTGGAATTGTAATTATTAAGTTTGGAACTCCTCCATCAACGTGAGCTAATACAGTTCCTTCAGCTGCCTTTTTATTAACAAAGTCCATTCCTTTTCCTGCTAAATAATTAAGTCCATCTAAATCTAATTCATCAGCTTCTATTAAAACATCATATTCAGGTGTATCAATATTCACTAATGTTTCAATTAATATTCTTCTTCCATCTTGAATATATTGACCCATTGAATGTAGATCTGTAGAAAAATCTGCTGCTGCTGGAAGTAGTCCTTTTCCATCTTTTCCTTCTGATTCTCCAAACAACTGTTTCCACCACTCACCAAAATAATGTAATCTTGGTTCATAGTTAATTAACATCTCTACTTCTTTACCTTTTCTATTTAAAACATTTCTAATCGTTGCATATTTTAAACAGTCATTCTCTGAAAATGGTACTTTATAAGCTGCACTAGCATCTTTTGCACCTAACATTAATTCATCTATATTTATTCCTGCTGCAGCTATTGGTAGTAATCCTACAGCTGTTAAAACAGAAAATCTTCCTCCTACATTATCAGGAACAGTAAACGTTTCATACCCTTCATTTGTTGATAACGTTTTTAAAGCACCCTTACTTGAATCTGTTGTTGCATAGATTCTTTTTCTAGATTCTTCTAACCCATACTTTTCTTCTAAATGTTTCTTGAATACTCTAAATGCTATTGCTGGTTCTGTTGTTGTTCCTGATTTTGAGATAACATTAACCGAATAATCTCTATCCCCAATTATTTCTAATAACTCTGTTAAATATTTCCCTGATATATTTTGCCCTGCAAAATATATTTCAGGTCCTTTTCTTTTATCTTTTGGTTGATTATTATAAAAAGTATGTGATAAAAATTCAATAGCTGATCTAGCACCTAAATATGATCCTCCTATACCAATTACTACTAAAACTTCTGAATCATTCTTTATTTTTTGTGCAGCTAATTTTATTCTATCAAATTCTACCTTATCATAATTAGTTGGTAAATCTATCCAACCTAAAAAATCATTTCCTGCTCCTGTTCCATTCATTAAAGTTTCAACTGCAGTATTGCATTGAGCTTCCATTAATCCTAATTCATTTTCATTAAAAAATCCTAGTGCATTTGAATAATCAAACGATAATTTTTTCATAACCTATACCTCCATATTAATTAAATTCCTACATTTTTTTCTAGAGTTTCTATCCTTTTTCTTAATTCGTTCAATTCCTTTTGGTTTTCATCATTTTCCTGCTTTATAACTTCAATATCAATTCTTATATTCTCAATCTTTCCATTAAATAATTCTGCATTAAAACCTATTTTAGTAAGTTCTCTTGAAAATTCATATACTAAACTTTCTAAGATTATTAAATCACCTCTATTGGCTTTTTTCTTATCTAAATTATTAAAAGATCGATTTAAACCTTCTGCAAAACCATATCTTGAAACTGGAAATTCTCCTTTAAATAAAAAACTATCTTCAGATATAATACCTTCATCTACAAGATTTTCTATTGCTTTATATGCCCAATGATTTTTAGGAACATCTTCAAATACAAACTCTTTTAACTCTGCACAAACTAATGTTGCTAATATGAAGTATAGCACAATTATTTTTTTCATACACTACCTCTTTATGGTTAATTTTTTTTCAATTATAGCACAAAGAATGAAAAAAAACAGCCCTTAAGCTGTTTGAATTTTAATTTTGGAGGCGACGACCAGATTTGAACTGGTGAATAGAGATTTTGCAGACCTCTGCCTTACCACTTGGCGACGTCGCCTTCTATTAAATTGATGGTGCCCAGAGGCGGAATCGAACCACCGACACGGGGATTTTCAGTCCCCTGCTCTACCGACTGAGCTATCTGGGCAATTATGGCGGGAGTGACGAGGGTCGAACTCGCGACCTCATGCGTGACAGGCATGCGCTCTAACCAACTGAGCTACACCCCCATAATGGTGGAAACAACTGGACTTGAACCAGTGACCCCCTGCTTGTAAGGCAGGTGCTCTCCCAACTGAGCTATGCTTCCTTCAATACAAAACTAGTATAGCACAATTTATCCATTAATGCAACTATATTTTTATATTTTTTGTAGAAGAACCACACAATAAGATTTTATTCCATCTTCATTTCCTGTAAAACCTAATTTTTCTTCTGTTGTTGCTTTTATACTAATATTTGAAATTTCAGTTTCTAAAACTTTTGCAACTCTTTCTCTCATTAAATTTAAATATGGTTTTAATTTTGGATTTTGAGCAACTATTATACAATCTAAATTTATAATTTTGTAATTTCTATCTTTTATCAAATAAAATACTCTTTCCAATAAAATCATACTATCTATATTTTTAAATTCAGTTGATGTATCTGGAAAATGTTGCCCTATATCACCTAAAGCTAAAGCACCCAAAAGAGCGTCCATTATTGCATGAATTAACACATCTCCATCTGAATGACCCAAAACACCTTTTAGATGAGGAATTTCAACCCCACCTAAAATTAATTTTCTTCCAGTTACCAATCTATGAACATCATAACCATTTCCAATTCTTAGCATAAACTCCACCTATTTCCACTCGTTATAAATTCTATTATAGAAATCTAAAATTTCTTCTTTTGTAACTGTTGATGTTCCCATTTTTCCAACAACAACTCCTGCTGCTGTATTGGCTATTTTAGCTGCTTCATAAGGTGTAACACCTGCTGCACAAGCTAAAGTAAACACTGATATTACAGTATCTCCTGCTCCTGTTACATCATAGACTTCTTTTGCATATGTTGGTATATTTATTACATTTTCATCCTGAAATAAGCTCATTCCCTCTTCGCTTCTCGTTAAAAGTAAACTATTCAACTGTAATTTTTCTTTTAATTCCTTTCCAACTTCTATCATATCATTAAAATTATTTTTACCCAAACATTCAACTGCTTCTTTTCTATTTGGGGTCATTGATGTAGCCCCTATATAATTAAGAACGTTTTTAGGCTTTGGATCTACAGTTACAATTATTTTATTTTCTTTACAAAGCGAAATTATTTTTTTTACAACTCTTGGAGTTAATACACCTTTATCATAGTCAGAAAGTATTATTGCATCTAAACTAGTTATTTTTTTTTCAATATGATTCAATAAATTATCTTCTAATACTTTAGAAATTGCTCTCGGATCTTCCCAGTCTAATCTCAACAATTGCTGATTTCCACTTATTATTCTTCTTTTTACTATTGTTGGTCTTTCTTCACTTCGAACTATTCCTGAAGTCTGGATTCCTTTTTTTTCTAATTCTTTTATTAATCTATCTCCATCAAAATCTTCTCCTATAACACCAAAACAAACTGCTTGTGCTCCTAAAGTAGATAGATTGTTTACTACGTTAGCTGCTCCTCCTAATACAAACCTTTCTTTCTTTATAGAAACAACTGGTACTGGTGCTTCTGGAGAGATTCTTTCTACAGAACCTATTAGATAATCATCTAACATCATATCTCCAACCACTGCCACTTTCAAATTTTCAAAACTATTAAGTATCTCTTCTAATCTACTCTTTTCCATTTCAAATCTCCTCTATTACTTCTGCTTTTAATTTTATATATAAATCCGTATGCTCTAATCTACTCGATTGACTTTTAAATAAAAATCCAATTGCTGGAATTTCACTTAAAAAAGGGACTTTATTATTTATTTTCTGATCTATTTTTCTTTTTAATCCACCAATTAAAATTATATCATTATTTTTTATTCTTACTTTAGTTTGTAATTTTCTAGATATTTTAGAACCACCTTCTGAATTGAATGTACCTGTATTTTTATCATCTGCTTTTAAAGGAGTTTTCAACTTAAAATCACTTGCCTCTAAATCCAAATCTAAATAGACACTATTATCTTCTTTAATTGATGGTAACACTTTCAAAATTATACCAGCTTCTTTAAATATTGGTGTATAATTTATTTTATCACTATCGCTATCCTCTTCTTTTTGCTGGCCTACAATAACTTCTTCTGTCATTTTTAATAATCCACTTTCACCATTCAATAAAATAATCGAAGGTAATGCATTTATTGTAAGATCTTGAGTTGTTTCTAACAAATTTAATGTTAAATCTAAAACATCTTTTCCATTATTAAATTTGCTCACAAAATTTATAGAACTTCCTAGAATTTCTCCTAGACCATCTATACCGCTAGATACCAAAGTCTCAAGATAAATTCCACTATTTTTCTGTGGTAGTTTACCTTGAGTATCATAAGCCCAATTAAAACCTAAATTTTCAAATAAATTTTCTTTTACATCTATAATTTCAGCTGTTACTCTTACCTGTTTTTTTCTTTTATCTAGTTGTTTTATTAATTTCTTTGCTGAAAAAACTATTTCACCTTTTCCAAAAAGTATAATTGAATTGTTTCCAGAGCTTATAGAAACTTTTAAATTTTCACCAAATATTTCTTTTATTATCTCTGCAATCTCTTTATTATTTAAATTTTCTAATAAAATATTTTCTATTATATCATCTTTTTTACTTTTTTGTTCTGTTTCTTGTTCTAAATTTTTTATCTTTTTAAAATTTTTTCTTTCTACATAAAAATCAAATTTATTTACCCCATCAACTATTTCTATGAAATCACCATCATATCTGTATTCTTCAGATAATATTGATATAAAATAACTTCCTTTAACAACACTATCTATTAAATATTCGCCATACTCACCTGATAAGGTTTCCAAAGTTTCTCTTCTTTTTAAAACTATTTTTACTCCTTTTGTTTCTTTACCTGTGTTAATATCATAAACTCTACCAATTAGCATATCTTTATCTTCTGATTTTCTTCCACGAAATATCAGAGTATTTCCACTTTTTACACGAGTTAATCCATAAGTTGTTTCAACTGTTTTTAGAATTTCATCTATTGATGTTCCTTTTTTAAAAAATCCATCTACTGTTATATCTTTTACGTAGGAATCTCCAATAAAGGTATATTTAGAATATTTTGATAAATGAGCAAATAAATCAACTACTGAAACTTCTTTTAAATCTAGTTCTTTTGGGTATGTTTCTATTGATAAAGCATTTAAAGTTATTAAAATAAATATTAAGTAAATTTTATATATCATTTAAAACTTTCTCCTTTTTGTACCAATATTTCTGTTGTTTGATTTTTCAAAAATACCATCTCTATAATAAAAATAATCTATTTCTTGTTTTTTATTATTGATTATATACATAACATTCAATTTTAAATCTAAATTACTTCCATTTATTTCTAAAAGTATTGAATCCATTTTTAAAGATATAAATTTTTCTTCCTTTTCTATTTCTAAAATAAAATTAAATATATCTTTTTCCCTTCCAAAATTGGAATAATAAAAGCTTCCAAAAATTTTATCTTCAATTTGCTCAGCACTTTCTCGACCAATTGTATCTTCTACTAAATTATTTTCTTTAGATAACTTATTCAAAAGCTGAATAATTTTATAAGAACCATCAAATATAAATTTTTTTTGTAATTTTTCTTTATTTTCTCTTTCTAATTTTATTTCTTTATTTTTATTTTGAATTGTTTTAAGATTCTTTCTCTTATTTTCTAAAGTTGATTTTAAAATAAATTGATTTTTTTCTAAAATTGATTTTTCTTTACTAATTTTTAAAAATTTCATAGTTGGAGCTAAAATAAATAAATATCCTAGAATAAAGCTTGTTAAAACTAATACTAATTTTAAATTTAAATTAGTTATTCGATTTTTAATTCCATCAAGAAATATATTATCTCACCCTCTTTTTTTATAAAATCAAATACTGTATTTTTAATTTTTATATGTGATGATATATCTTTTTTAAAAGTTGAAATTTTTTCACTTTCTACTGTATGTCCATTTAAAATTATTTTACCTTTTAAAAATTCAATTTTTTCAAATTTAATATCATTTTTTTTTGAAACCTCTGAAATAAAAATTAAAAAAGTTGAAACTTCGCTTTTTTGAAAAAGTATTGGTTCTGTTAATTCTTCATCTAACTTAGTTATAGAACTATCTAAGATATCTATTTTTTTTTTATATTCTAAATTTTCTTTTTTTAATTTAAGAACTTTATCTTCTAATTTTTGAGTTTTAAAAAAAAGAACTATTCCTATTAAACATACTGTAAACAATATTCCTATAAATAAATATTTTAAAGTTTTGCTTATTTTTTTAGAACTTTTAACTCTCCATCCTATACTCACTATATTTTTTTTTATTTCTTCAAGTATATCTTCATTTAAATCTATAGATATATTTAAAGTTACCTCATCCAACTCTTCATAAATAGAGAGTAATTCTTTAACTTCAAAAGGAATATCTTCATACTCATTAAAAAGTATTTGATTAATTATTTCTCCTTCTTCAGAAAGTTTTATTCCTCTATCACTAATTTCTAATGTTTTCATTTTTTAAATTAATTTCAACTCCTTTTATTTCTCTCTTACTGCTTTTAAAAAAATCTTTTTCTCCTATTGAATACACATAATACAAGTTAACAAATAATTGAAACGATTCATTTGTTGTATTGATATTTTTTAAAAGTTTAATTTCAAATATATTTTCACCAAATGATGAAAGTTGAATTTTATCAGATATTGTTTTCCCATTATGAATTAGCTTATATCTTTTGAATCCACTTTTTGAAAGTTTATCACTATCTAACCAAACCAAATCTTTATCTTCAAAATATTCTATAATATCTTTATACTCATTATTTCTTATAGAAATTTCTCCTTTAAATATCTCATATTCTGCTATTTTAGAAAAATTTTCTATTTTCCAATAATCGTTATTAGTTTTTCTATAGCTTTGATTTTCGTCAATTTCATTTTTATAAATTAAAAGTACTATTGAAAATAACCAAGTTAATAAAGTTATTAAAAACAACACTAAAGGAAGTATTATTCCTTTATTTCTTAAGTTCGTATTTATAACTCTCATTTTTATAATTCCCCTTTACTTTTACTCCAAAATCTTCTATATAAAAAGTTGTTTTTATACTTTTTAAAATGATTTCTCCTGACTCTATATTTAGAATAATATCTTTCGTATTTTTTTTTGCATAAAAAACTTCAACATAGTTTGTAAGATTCACTTGATAATATATCTCTATTTCACTGTCTTCGTTAAATGGAGAATATTTTTCAATTATAAGTGTATTTCCCTCCATTAAAGAAGGTTTTGAATAATCAATGAGTTTGCTTATTGATGATAAATTATAAATTTTATATGTTTTTGATTCATAAATGGATTTATCCATTCCTTTAAAAATAGGTTCAACATTAAGTTTTTTTTCTAGCTTTTTTAAAATTATTTTATTTTCTGAGTTTACATATTTTAAATAAGAATATAGTGTTTGTAAAATTATAGTTATAATTAATAAAGTACTCATTACTTCAATCAAACTAAAACCTTTATTTTTGTTTATATACATATAAAATACTCTCTCTTTTTATTTCATTTTTTTGAATAATTATTTCCAAACTATAAACTTCTTCATAAACTTTATTTTTATTTATACTTATTTTTAATTTTTCATTTGAAGAAATGTATTCATTTTCATTTTTTCTATAAAAAGCTCTTATTTTTTCCATTTCATTTTCTACCTCTACAAAACTATTAAATTTATTAAATTCTCTTTTAATATAAATTAAAGAGCTGAATAAAGGATTTAACAAAAATAAAATTATTACTAAAGTAATTAACGTTTCAATATATGTTGAACCTTTTCTAGTGTTTATCATAAATCTCCAAAATTTGAATAAATATATATGCAATTATTAAAAATGGACCAAAAGCTATTTCTTTATCAATTTTTTTTGTTATTAAATATCTAAATATTATAAAAAATAAAGCTGACATAAAACTTACGTTAAGAAAAATTAAAATTGTATAAAAATTTTTAAACCCTAACAACATTCCTAAGGAACTCATCAATTTTATATCTCCTACTCCCAAACATTCTTTTTGAAACAAATCACTTCCATAAGCATATATAAATAAAAATGGTAATGTATAAATAGCACTTCCTATAACTCTCATTTCTAAATTATTTTCTAAGAATCCCAAATATATTCCAATCAATAATAAACCTAGGTTGCTTTTATTCAAAACTATTTTCTCTCTAGTATCTCTTATTATTATCTCCATTAAAATAATATATACAATAAAATAAATTATATACTTGACCATTCTTCTCCTCTAATATTAAATTTTAAAGTTGATTCTGTTGGTTCTAAAAGAAATCCTCTCTCAGAATTTATTTTAACTTCTACTTTTCCTCCATATTTAATCTCTGAATCTTTTTCTGAGTTTTTACTTCCACCTATTTTTAAAAATGGTTCTGATTCAGATATTCCTATTTTTTTTCCTGTGTACTTTTCTAATTTTGTTAACACTTCTTCTTCAATTTTATTATTTTCTCCCCAAGGATAATTTCCATTTTCCAAATAATATGTTTCTGAAGCCATTCGTAAACTCTGTAAAGTATTTATTGCTTTTGAATCTTTTGCCATTGCTAAGTAATCTCTTACTTTTGGAGCTATAAAACTACTTAAAATTCCTATAACTCCTAAAACTAATACAATTTCAATAACACTAAATGCTCTTTTTTTATTTTTCATAAAGCCTCCTAGAAATCTAACGAATTACTCATGTTTAAAATAGGTAGATACAAACCTATCACAAATATACTTATCATTAATCCTACTATCAATAATAAAATTGGTTCTATTAATTTTAATACAATTTTAATCTTTCTATTCAACTCTTCCTCTCTAATAGAAGCAATCTCTTTTAAAATAAATTCAACTGTTCCACTTTCTTCTCCTATTTTCATCATATCAATTTCCTCTAAGTTAAATAGATTTAATTTTTTAAAACAATTTGATAACGATTCTCCTTTTTTTATATTTTTAAGAATATATATTTTATTTTTTAAAAATCCACTATCTAAATTATCTAATATAATTTCAATTCCCTTATCTATAGATATTCCAGACTCTAAAAGTATTGCTAAATTATCCAATATACTAATTATATGTTTTTCTATTAAAAAATTTTTTATAACTGAAACTTTATAAACTAATCTTTTTAAAAATTTAGATTTTATATTGAATAAAAAAAGTGGCACTATAAGGAATATTAAGTATAAATATTCTGAAATTAAATACTTTGTTTTTAATATTATCTTTGTTAATAATGGAAGACTTTTTTCATCGATAGAATAAAGCTCTTCAAAGTTTGGAACAACAAAATAGAATATTAAAACTATTATTAATGATGATACGACTAAAATAAAAATTGGATAAGATAATGCTATTTTAATTTCATTGTTTAATTTTTCTTTTTTCTCTTTCAAATATGCTATTTTTAAAAAACCATCACCTATCTTTCCACTATTTTCAGAAACATATATAATTAATAATTCTCTTTCTTTTATAAGATTTTCTTCTTTCAAAATAGAATATATATCTTCTCCTTTTTCCAATCTATTATATACATTTAAAATTTTACATTTAAAGATTTTATTTTTTGAATTATTTTTTTGAAATTCAATAGCTTTCTTTAAGGAAATTCCTGCATTTAATAATCTACCTGTTTTTAAGTAGAAATTTTTCAAATCTTTTTCTTTTATTTCACTAAAAATTTTCATATTAAACATTCTCTTAAAACTTCAACTTTTGTTGTTAATCTACTTTCAACTTTAGAAAAACCATTTTCTAAAAGTGTTTTAAATCCTATTTTTTTTAAATATTCCTCTAAATCTTTTGTTGTTTTATGCAAGATAATATTTCTAATCTCTTTATTAAAAAATATTATCTCTTCTACAGCATCTCTTCCTTTAAAACCACCAAAACAGCATTTTTGCTCTTTTTGCCCACCGCAAATTAAACATAATTTACGAACTAGCCTTTGGCTTTCTATTGCTGTTATCGATGTTGCTATAACAAATTTATCAATCCCAAAATTGATAAGTCTATCAATTGCTGATATTGAATCTATTGTATGAAGAGTTGTTATAACTAAATGACCTGTTAAAGCAGCCATTAAAGCTATTTCTGCTGTTTCTTTATCTCTAATTTCACCAACTAAAATTACATCTGGATCTTGTCTCAAAACACTTCTTAAAATTGTTGCAAAATCAAGTCCAATCTCTGTTTTACATTGAATCTGATTAATATTAGAAAATTGGTATTCTATTGGATCTTCTATAGTTATTATATTTAAATTTTCATTTTCTAAATAATTTACTATTGAATATAAAGTTGTTGTTTTTCCGCTTCCTGTTGGACCACAAAATAAAAGAAGACCACTTTTTTTATTTAAAACTTCTTTTAACTTCTTTATATTTTCTAAAGAAAATCCCAAACCATCTAAAGATAATTTTGAAATATCATTTTTCAAGATTCTTAAAACAACTCGTTCTCCAAAAATTGTAGGTATTATCGAAACTCTAAAATCAATTTTTTTATCTTGGAATTGTCCTTTAAACCTACCATCTTGAGGTAACCTTTTTTCTCCAATATCAAGTTCACTCATTAGTTTTAATTTTGTTATTAACCTAATCCCTAAATTTTTATTTAGTTCTTTATAATCTTTTAATTGTCCATCAATTCTAACCCTTATTTTTACTTCGCTTTCTTTAGATTCTATGTGTATGTCGGAAACTCTTGATTCTAAACTAAAGAATATAAGTTCATTCAAATATTCTAAAATATCTTCTTTGCAGTATTTCAAATCCTTAACTTCCCGTATTTCAAAAGTATGTCTTTTAAAATAAATATTATCTTCCATTTATCAACTCCTTTTTACCATTAAAACTTCAAATTGAACTTTTTTATCATCTGTTGATACTTGAACATATTTTGTTAATGTTAAAGTATTATAAGTAGATTTTATTAAAACAACTGTAAAAATAAAAAATAAAAAACTTATTTTTCTCAATTATCTTCCTCCTTTTTCCACCCTTCTTTATTTTCAACTTCTGATGAATAATGATATTCTAAAATATTGTTATAATTAACATCTTTCAAGCCATTATTTAAGTATGTATTTATTTTTAAAATTTTTTCTCTCTTAAAAATATAAAATGCTAGTTTATTCTCAACTTGATTTTTATATCCAAAAATATATATAGTAAAAGCTTTGCTAAGATTACCTGTATTTGTTGTTTCTACATTAAATTTGGGGTTTCTTTTTTTCTCATATGGAATTTCATATTTTAATTTATTTGATAATACAATTTTCTCAATTGGTAATTTGTTTTGAGTTATAATTAAAACATTTTCTAAAAAATTTATTTCTATTAAATATCTTTTCTTTTCATAAAATGACTTGTTCGTATACTTAAGAAATGTTGTCTGTATTAATCTTCTATTTTTTTCAAGATCTAATTTTTCATTAATTTTTGTTATTTTTAAAAATAAAAAAGAACTGACTAAAAGAATAATAGCAAGCGATACTATTGTTTCTAAAAAAGTCAGTCCTCTGTTCTTTATATTTATGCTCATATCAACCTTCTTTCAAAGAAAATTATTTAATCTTTTTAAAAGATACATCTAGTTTGTCAAATGACGAAATATACTTAACTCCTATATTTTCTAAAAAATCATAAGCTTTTTTAAAATCTTTTCCTATATCTGATGATTTATGAGCATCTGAACCTAATGTTATTATTTCTCCACCTAATTCAAAATAACGTTTTACTATATCATCACATGGATAAAATCTATTTTCATTATATCTTATTCCTGAAGTATTTATTTCAATACCTTTTCCTTTTGATATCAATGTTTTTAAAATTTCATCAATAATATCTCCATATTTTATATAATCTATAATTTTATTTTTATTAAAACCTCCATATCTAGTTATAAAATCAAAATGACCAACAACTGAAAATTGATTAAAATTTTTTATACTCTTCAACATCTCTAAAAAATATTTATTATGTGCATCATCTCTACTTTTATTACACCAAAATTCTTTTTTATCTAGGAGTAATCTATCAATACTATGAACAGATGCAATTATAAAATCAAAAGGATTTTTTTCTATAATTTCATCTCCTATATTTCCCAGCTGTTTTTGAATACCAAACTCCATTCCTATTTTTATATCTACATCTTTTTTATAAATATCCTTTATTTTTAAAATTTCAGGAATATATTCATCTAAGTTTAGTATAAAATTTGTACTATTATAATTTTCTTTAATATCTAAATCCATATGATCAGTTATTGCAATCTCTTTAATTCCTAACTTTATAGCTCTTTTACATATTTTATCAAGATTTTCAACACTATCTCCTGAAAAATTACTATGTATATGATAATCACTTATAATCAATTTTTATCCTCCTCTTGTTTTTATAAATATAAGTATAACAAAAAAAGCTATAAATACAAGTTTTTTAACCTTATATTTACAGCTTTATTTTTGTTCGTACTACTATTTGATTTTTAATGTAGCTAATAGTAATGCTATATCATTTCCAGTGACTCCACTTATTCTTGAAGCTTCTCCTATTGATAAAGGTCTAATCTCTTTCATTCCTGCTTTAGCTATATTTGAAATTCCTGTTATTGTATCAAAATTAAAATTTTGAGGTATTGTTAAAGCTTCTAATTTTTTGAATCTCTCTATTTGTTCTCTTTCTCTTTCAATAAATATCTCATATTTTATCATAGTTTCTATTTGATTTTTTATAAATTCTGGATAATCAGGAATTTCTAATAAATGAGCTAAATCATCATATGAAACTTCTTTAAACTTTAATAATTCACTTGCTTGTACACCTTTTGTTAATCTTTGAATAGAATTTTTTAATTCTAAAATTTGGTTTGCATCTTTCATCGGTACTTTTGTTTCTTTTATTCTATTTATTTCAGAATAAACATTTTCTCTGCACTCTTTTAAATAGTTTATTTTATCTTTAGATACAATTCCTATTTCTTCTGCTTTATCTAAAAGTCTCATAAATCCATTATCAAATCTAAGAGTTAATCTATATTCAGATCTAGACGGAAGAACTCTATATGGTTCTGGTGTCTTTTTATGAATAATATCATCAACTAACACACCTATATATCCTTCACTTCTATCAAATATTACTGGCTCTTTTCCTATTGTTTTTCTTGCGGCATTAACTCCAGCTATAAATCCTTGAGTTGCTGCTTCTTCATAACCAGAAGTTCCATTTATTTGACCACCAAAATATAGACCTTTTATTTTTTTACTTTCTAAACTTGGATATAGTTGTGATGCTGGTGCATAATCATACTCTACTGCATAGCCATATCTCATGATTTTAGCGTTTTCTAATCCTTTTATAGACTTCATCATAGCTTCTTGAGCAAAAGGTGGCATTGCCGTTGTAAGGCCGTTTACATATAATTCGTTTGACTCACTTGATTCTAATTCTAAAAAAATCTGATGATCAAATTTATCAGGAAAATTTAAAACTTTCCTATCTAGTGACGGGCAGTGTCTTGGACCATGTGTTTCTATTATTCCTGAGACTATTGGAGAATATTTTAAAAGTTCTTTTGTAACATTCAATGTTTCTTCAGAAGTGTGAGTTAACCAAGTTGGAACTATAGTATTTTTCTTTTTCTCTGTATAAATTGAAAAATATCTTGGATGTTCTTCTCCATATAATGGCTTCATTACTGAAAAATCAACAGTTCTTTTATCAATTCTTGGTGGAGTTGCTGTCTGATATCTTTCTAAAATAATTCCATTTTTTTCTAAACTTTCTGATAATTTTTCAGCAGAATTTTCTCCCATTCTTCCTGCAGGATATTTTACATCTCCAATTACAACTCTACCTTTTAAAAACGTTCCAGTAGCTAATACAACAGTTTCTGAACTGTATTCTATTCCTAAAGCTGTTTTTACTCCTTTTAAAATTCCATTTTCAACTAATAATTCATCAACACTATCTTGCATTATCTCTAAATTTTCTGTTTTTTCTAATAAAGCTTTCATTTTTGTTCTATATAAAAATTTATCTGCTTGTCCTCTTGTTATTCTAGCTGCAGGCCCTTTACTTGTATTTAAATGTTTTAATTGAAGATTATACTGGTCTGTATGTCTTCCCATTTCTCCACCTAAAACATCTATTTCAGCAACTAGATTACTTTTTCCTGGCCCACCTATTGAAGGATTACAAGACATCATTCCAATATTATCCAAAGACAAAGTAAATAATAATGTTTTTCTATTTAATCTAGCACTTGCTAAAGCAGCTTCAACTCCTGCGTGTCCTCCTCCAACAACAATTACATCATATTTAAAGCTCATATATTTCTCCTTTTATTTTTGTTCATATACATACATAAATAAATGTAAAAAAAATTATAGCCACAGATTTATCGTCTGTGGCTAATAACCTATTTTCCTACACAGAAATTACTAAAGATATGATCTAAAAGATCTTCATTACTAATTTCACCTGTTACCTCTGATAATGAATCCAAAGCTTCTTTTAAATCAACAGCTATTAAATCCATTGGTAATCCCATATTTATCGTTTGGAATATATTTTCTACTGCTTGCTTAGTTTTTTCTAAAGCTGATCTATGTCTAATGTTAGTTATTACTAACTTTTCAGAACTATCTTCAACTTGTCCAGAAACTATATAGCTATATATTTCCTTTTCCATTAAATCTATTCCTATTTTTTCTAATGCAGAAATTTTAATCCATTTTTTGATTTTTGTTAATGGTGTTATATCTAATTTTGATTCAACATCTGTTTTATTTATAAGACCAATAACTTTATCAGCATCTATTCTTTCATGAATTCTTAAATCCTCTTCATCTAGTTCTCTTGAGTTATCTACTACAAATAAAATTAAATCTGCTTTATCAATTAATTCTTTTGATTTTTCCACACCAATATTTTCTACCAAATCGTCTGTGTTTCTAATTCCAGCTGTATCAACTAAAATTAAAGGTATTCCATTTAAGTTTACAACTTCTTCAATTACATCTCTTGTAGTTCCAGCAATATGAGTTACTATAGCTCTTTCTTCTCTTAAAACAGAATTTAGCAAACTAGATTTTCCTACATTTGGTTTTCCTACAATAGCTGTTTTTACTCCCTCTTTAATCATCTTACCTTTGTTGTAAGAATTGATTAAAGTATTTGTTGTATTTACAACGTTATGTAAATTATCTACTAAATCAGCTGGTAAAGGATCGTCTATTCCTTCTTCAGGATAATCCAATACAACGTTTACATGAGCTGAAACATCTAAAAGTTCTTTTTTTAAAATATCTATTTGTTCTTTCAAATCTCCTCTAAGTTGATTTAAAGATAATGATATACTTTTATCTGTTTTTCCATGGATTAAATCTATAACAGCTTCAGCTTGTGTTAAATCAAGTCTTCCATTCATGAAAGCTCTTCTAGTAAACTCACCTATTTCTGCTATTCTAGCTCCACTTTTTAAAACAAGTTCTAAAACTCTTTCTGTTATTAAAAAGCCACCATGACAATTAATTTCAACAATATTTTCTTTTGTATAAGTGTTAGGACCTTTCATTATTGAAACTAAAACTTCATCAACTAATTCTTCTCCATCATATAAATGACCATAATTAATGCTGAAATTTCTAAGTTCACTAACATTTTTATTTGATATAGGTTTAAATATTTTTGTTAGTATACATAAAGAATCGCTTCCTGACATTCTAACAATACCTATTCCACCTTCTCCTCTTGGAGTTGAAATGGCAGCAATAGTATCAAACATATAGCTCACCCCTATTTCTTTTTTCTAATTACAATATATCTTTTAGGGTCTTTTCCTTCGCTGTAAGTATCTAATTCTGTATATTTATTTACAACTTCATGTATTATTTTTCTTTCTCTTGGAGGCATTGGATTTAATTTTATTGGTTTAGTAGTTTTCATGGCTTTTTCAGACATTTTTCTTGCTAAATCTCTCAGAGTAACATTTCTTTTTTCTTTAAATCCTTCAACATCAACATCTATTCTAACATCTTTAATTAAAGTGTTTAATAGATATTCATAGCTATTTAATGTTTTCCCTTTTTTTCCAATAATAATTCCATTGTCTTCTCCATAAAGATTTACTATACAATTTTTACCTTCCAGTCTTAAAATTTCGACTTTTAAATCAAGACCCATTTTATTTAATAATTCTTGAGAAATTCTTATTATTTCTTTTTCCCTATTATCTTTTTTTACTTCGATAATAGTTTCTTTTTTTAAAACATTCTCTTCTGCTATTTCTTTTAAATCTGGAACTAAAACTTTCTCAGTTTCTACTTCTCTACTAATTTCAATTTTGTAAAATCCATCTTTAGCAAAAAAACCAAAAAATGATTTAGGTTTTTGTAATTCAGTAACTTGAATAACTTGATCAGCAGTAACTTCCAATATCTTTATAGCTCTAGCAATAGCAGTTTCTCTATTACTTGCTTTGATTTCAATTATATTTTCCATAACTTTAGTTCTAGTCTCCTTTTTTCATAATGAAATATTGTTGTAAAACTCCCACTAAACTTGATGTTAACCAATAGATTTGTAAACCTGCTGGCATTTTATAAGATATAAATATCATCATAACAGGGAAAATATACATCATTTGTTTCATTTGTGGATTACTATCTGTTCCTGTTAATTTCTGTTGAATAAATGCTACTATTCCATTTAAAATAGGAAATATATAATAAGGATCCGGTTGTAATAAGTTCATCCATAAGAATGACTCTGCAGGAACAATTCCTCTTTCTATTTTTAGAACTCCAAAAAGTCCCCATAAGATAGGTAATTGAACAATTAGAGGTAAACATCCTCCAGCCGGATTCACATTTTTTTCTTTGTAAAGTTCCATTGTTTTTTGGTTTAATAAATTTTTATCATGACCATATTTTTGTTTATATTCTTCTAACAATGGTTGGATTTTTTTCATTTTTTTCATAGATTTATCTTGTTTTAATGTTAGAGGTAACAGTACAATTTTAATTAATATTGTTAACCCAATTATAGCTAAACCAAAATTTCCTGTAATTCCATTTATAAAAAGCAAAATTTGTTCGAATACTTTATATAAAAATTCCATTTATTTTTTTCCTCCGTATTTTTTTACTGGTGGTACAGGGTCATATCCTCCCTTAGAATATGGATGACACCTCAAAATTCGTATTATTCCTAAGTATAACCCTTTAAATAAACCATGTATTTCAATAGCATTATACATATACTTTGAGCATGTTGGTTGGAATATACAGTTTTTTCCTAAAAAAATCGAAATATATTTTTGATAAAATATTATTAAAATTAAGATTATTTTTTTTAAAATAAAAATAAATTTATTTTTGATATAATTTAGAATTTTTAAGAACACGGTTAAGATCTTTGTTCATCTCCTCAAAACTTAGTGTTTTAAATTTTTCACCAGCTGTTCTTTTAGCAACAAAAACTATGTCATAACCTAAGTTAAGGTTCTCCTCATTTAAACGACAATACTCTCTAAATAATCTTTTTAATCTATTCCGACAAACAGCATTTCCTGTTTTTTTACTAACAACAAATCCAAATTTATTTTCATTTGTTTCGTTTGCTTTAAAAAAAATAAGAGAGTAATATCCAAATGATTTTTTTCCATAATTATAAACATTTTGAAACTCCCTATTTTTTTTTAAAATTGTCATAATTTTTAACTCCCTAAAATAGTCCTTAAATCTTTAAAAACCCGGTGTTATTGATCACCGGGTTTTATGCTGATAATACTTGTCTTCCTCTTGCTCTTCTTCTTTTTAATACATTTCTTCCGTTTTTAGTTGCCATTCTAGCTCTAAATCCGTGATCTTTTTTGTATTTTCTGTTGTTTGGCTGATAAGTTCTTTTCATTTTTTCACCTCCTAAAAACATCTACATTTCAGATAAATATTTTAGAAGAAATTTTGTCTTTTGTCAAGTAAATTCTAATAAATAAAAATTTGTTTTATTAAATTAAAAAAAATCAAACTAGAATACATAGTTGTTTTTATATTTTGTATAATGTTATATGTACAGACTAAGTTGAAAAAAAAACATACTCAAACCCATTGAAAAATATAGCTTTATACAAAAAAAAATATTATTGTCGGTATACAAATTATAAACTGTTGATTTTGTTAACCTAATTAATTTGTATATAATTAAACTACTAATAAAATCAATGGTTTTGAGTACTTTATAAATATTATTGTTCGTGTACATTTTATAAAGCATTGATTTATAAGAAACTTTTAAAGATCTAATTTAAAAGATGTAATAAAATCAATGGATAAACTGAGTTGTGAAATATTATTGTTGATGTACATTTAACCCACCCAATATTTATATGGTTTTATAAAAAAAAAAAAAAAAGAACCCAGAAGAATCAATGCTTTATCTAGGTAGGAAAATATTATTGTTAGTATACATAAATAATATATATATATTTTAATAAAAAAAATTAATAAATCTTAAATAAATCAAGGTTATTTTGGTATTTATACAGAAAAAAATATTATTGTTAATATACAGAAAAAATGGTATATTATATTACGTTAAATATATTTATTATTGTTAATATACATATTTAGTATTATAAATTTATAGAGAGGTTTTTATGGAGAAAAAAAAAGAAAAAAAAAATCTAGTAGAAAATTTTAATATAACTTCTACAGGTTCACTTTTGACAGATATAACAAAAATTGATATAAGATTAAATCAATTGCCTGACATAGAAGTTAGGGAAGTAATAATAAAAGAGACTGGAAATTTTTTAAATTTAAAAGATAATATAATAAACATTCCTGTTGAAATGATAGTTTTTCCATTTTTTACTCCACAAAAACAAAATAAAAGAGTAAATTTTCAATATTCATTTGAAGATTTAGGTGTGACAATGTATTGTACATTGGTAGCTAAAGATTCAAAAGATAAAGTATTTCAACCATCTATTTTCGAAGAAAAAATATATACATATTTGATTTCAACTTACGAAATGAAAAAAGAATTAGATGATGAAGATGAATATATTGAATTTGAAATTTCAGATTTTATTGTTCGTTTCTTAGGAAATAAAATGAATAGAACTTATTATTCAAAAGTTGAACAAGCTTTAAAAAATTTAAAAAATACAGAGTATCAGTTTGTAGTATCCAATCATACAAAGTTAGGAAAATACAAATTTGAAGATGAAGAATTTAAGTTATTAACTTACCAAAAGTTAAAAAAAGGGAAAAAAATATATTATAGAGTAACTTTGAATAAAAACATAAGAAAAAAAATAAGTGACAAAAGATATATAAAATATAATTCAAAAGCATTAATGGAGATTTTAGCAAAAGATCCAATAGCTGGAAGAATTTATAAATATATTAGTAAAATAAGATATGAAAAACAAGAAGATAAAATGAATTTAAGAACAATAGCTGCAATTATTCCGTTAAAAACTGAACAAATAACAGAAAGAGTTAATAAAAGTGGAGATACTAAAACATATGTACTTTGTAGAATGAAACAAGTTTTAAAAAGAGTTCAAAAAGCTTATGATGTGCTAGTTGAATTAGGTTATGTTGAGTATTATAAATCTTATCAAGCTAAAGAAGAAGAAACTTATTATATAATTTATAAATTTAATAGAGAAAAAGATGGTGAATGTCATGTGTCATCTTTTATTGATTCAAATAAATTAAGTAAATCAAAAGAGATAAGTTATTCTAAAGAAAAAGAAAGATACATTGAAAAAGAAGAATTTAATATTGAAGAAATTGAAGAAGCAGAAATAATTCAATCACCAAATGAAGTACCAAAAGAAGAAGAAAAAAAGAAAAGTAATACAAAAAAACAAATAGAAAAAATTAATGGATTTAATTATCCAGAAGAAATAAATAAATATATTCAAAAATCTAAAAAAAATATATATGTTTCAAAATCATGGGATAAAAGAACAGATACTAAAATTAAAAAAATTTTTATAGAAGAAGGAGAAATAATTTTAATAGAAGTATTAAAAATTATATATAAGAATTTAAATTCCAATATAAAAACGACTTTAGTGCAATATATAAATGGTGTTCTAAAAAATTTATTAAGTCAAGAAAATGATGTTTCAAAACAAAACTTAACTTTATTCAATAACATAGGAAAAGAAAAAGGATTAATAACAAAAAATAAAGTTAATCAAGAAAGAAAAATAGTAAAAAAACCTGTTATAAACAGCTTGAAAGAATTAATAGATGAAACAGAAATTTCAGTTGATATTCTTAATGTTTTTGATGAATATGACGAATATGAAAAGTTAAAAATAGAAGAAAGAGCAATCAACTTATGTTCGTTAGAAGAAAATATAGATGTAAATTTTTTACTTACAATGAAAAGAAAATCAAAAAAAATCTATTTTAATACAATAAAAAGATATATTCAAAGAGTTATCAATGAATAGAGTTAACAAAAGTATGTAAATGTTAAATCAGGGTGAATGAAACAACTAAAATATCATAAAGTATACAAATAAAGACTTAAAAATGAACACTCTTTGACAAAAAAACAATTCAAAATAAAAATTGACAAAATTTTGAAAATTCAGTATTCTATATTAGAATAATAAATTTTTATTTAATTAATAAACAATAAATGTTGAAAGGTGAGTAGGATTATGGCAAATAAAACGGTTGAAATTAAAAATGAAACAGGACTACACACAAGACCTGGTAACGAATTTGTAAGTTTAGCAAAAACTTTTACATCTCAAGTTGAATTAGAAAACGAAGAGGGGAAAAAAGTAAAGGGAACATCTTTATTAAAATTACTTTCTTTAGGAATTAAAAAAGGTGCAAAAATAACAGTTCATGCTTCAGGGGAAGATGAAAATGAAGCAGTTGAAAAGTTAGTTCACTTATTAGAAAACCTAAAGGACTAATTGAGATCATTATAGTTTAAAATGTGAGAAGGATGGGGGTAACTCTGTCCTTTTTTTTGTTAAAAACTTGAATTTTGGGAGAGATAAAATTATGAGAAAATTTATAAAAGGTATAGACGCTTCTCCAGGGGTAGCGGTAGGAAAAGTATTCTTATATAAAGAGGAAGAACTTTTCATAGATAAAACAGAGTGCTCAAACATTGAGATTCAAAAAGAAAAGCTAATTGAAGGAAGAGATAAAACAAAAGAGCAATTATTGAAAATAAGAGAAAAAACAGCTAAACAATTAGGTGAGGATAAAGCAGCAATATTTGATGGTCATATCACATTGTTAGAAGATGAAGACTTATTTGATGAAGTAATAGAATTAATTGAAGATGAAAAAATAACAGCAGAAAATGCATTAGAGCAAGGTATTAGCGGATACTGTGATATGTTAGCAAACTTAGAAGATGAATATTTAAGAGAAAGAGCAGCAGATTTAAGAGATATCGCAAAAAGATGGTTATACAATATAGTTGGAATGAATATTGTAGATCTTTCATCTCTTCCAGCAAATTCAGTTGTAGTAGCAAGAGATCTAACTCCTTCTGATACAGCTCAATTAGATTTAAAGAATGTTGTAGCTTTTGTAACAGATATTGGAGGAAAGACAGCTCATTCTTCAATTATGGCTAGATCATTAGAAATACCAGCAGTAGTTGGAACTGGAAATATAACATCTTCAGTAAAGCATGAAGAATCAATAATAGTTGATGCTTTAACAGGTGATATAATACTTAATCCAACATCAGAAGATATTGAAAAGTATGCTAAAAAAAGAGAAAGTTATTTAGAAGAAAAAGAGTTATTAAAACAGTTAAAAGATAAAACAGCTACATCAAAAGATGGAATTACTGTAGGAGCTTGGTCAAATATAGGATCACCAAAAGATGTAGCAGGAGTATTGAGAAATGGTGGAAATGGTGTAGGTCTTTATAGAACAGAATTTTTATTTATGGCAAATGATAGATTTCCAACAGAAGATGAACAATTTGAAGCATATAAAATTGTTGCTGAATCAATGAAAGATAAAAATGGCAAATCATTACCAGTAACAATAAGAACAATGGATATTGGTGGAGATAAATCATTACCATATATGGAATTACCACATGAAGAAAATCCTTTCTTAGGATGGAGAGCATTAAGAATATGTTTAGATAGACCTGAAATTTTAAAAGATCAATTTAGAGCACTTTTAAGAGCATCAGCATTTGGATATATTAAAATAATGTTACCAATGGTAATATCAATTGAAGAGTGTAGAAAATCAAAAGCTTTATTAGAAGAATGTAAAGCTGAATTAAGAATAGAAGGAATTAAATTTGATGAAGAAATTCAATTAGGAATTATGATTGAAACTCCAGCAACAGCATTTAGAGCAAAATGGTTTGCACAAGAAGTAGATTTCTTCTCAATAGGAACAAATGATTTAACTCAATATACATTAGCTGTAGATAGAGGAAATGAAAGAATATCTCATTTATATGATACATATAATCCAGGTGTATTAGCTGCTATAAAAGCTGCTATTGACGGTGCACATGATGGTGGAATTCCTATATCAATGTGTGGAGAATTTGCTGGTGAATCAAGAGCAACAGCTTTATTATTTGGAATGGGATTAGATGCATTCTCAATGTCAGCTATTTCAATTGCAAAAGTAAAGAAAAATATAATGGCTATGGATAAAGTATCAGCAGAAGCACTTGTAGAAAGAGTAATGGCTATGAGTACAACTGAAGAGGTATTAGCTGAAATAGATAAATACAACGAAAAGTTATTAGGATAATAATCAAAAAGGTGAAACATTGTTTCACCTTTTTTTATTTTTAAAGTATAATATTTATAAATTAAGAAAAGGAGAAGATGGTATGGGAATAAAAGATTTTAAAGTAGAAGTTAATTCAAAAAAAATTATACATAACTATCAATATCTAAAAAAATTAAAAAAAAAAGAGATAATAGCAGTTGTTAAAGCAAATGCTTATGGACATGGAATTGAGCAAATCGTAGAACTTTTATGGAGCAATGGATGTAAATATTTTGCTGTAGCAAGAGAATGTGAAGCTGAAAAAATACTTTGCTTAAAATTAGATAATATAAATATATTAATACTTGAAACAATAGAAGATATAGAATTTTTAAATAAAAATAAAAATATAGAAATGGTTGTAAATAGTTTAAAAGATTTATTATTTTTATTAGATAATGGAGTTAGAACAGCACAATTACATTTAAAACTAGATTTTGGTTTTGGAAGAAACGGAGTTATTGAACAAGATTTTACGGAGCTAGAAAAATTAATAATAGAGAAAAATTTAAATTTTAAAGGTATATGTACACATATTTTTGCAGCGGATTATAATGATATGATAGATATAGAAAAAAAATTCAACAATTTTATAAAAAGATTAGATAAAAATAGATTTGAAGTTATACATATGCAAAATAGTGCAGGAGTTATATCAATTAAAGGTGAAAACTGTACTCATATTAGATGTGGAACAATTTTATTTGGTCTTCAAGAAATTGGATATTATGACCCAAATATAAAAAGAGCTTTTAAATTAATTGGAAGAGTTTTAGATATAAAAGATTTAACTAATTTAAAATATATAGGATATCAAAAAAAAGAGGATTTAAATTTAGAAAAAAGTAAAAAAATAGCTAAAATAAGATTAGGCTATGGAGATGGATTTTCAAAAAGAAGTGAAGGAACAATGTCTATAATCAATAATAAAAAGTTTAAAATAGTTCATATAAGTATGGATAGTACATTTATTTTAGTAGATGATTCGGTAAAAAATGGTGATTTAGTTGAAATATTTCAGGATTTAGAAGAATCTATAAATTTCTTAAAAGTTCCACATTATGAATTTCTATCATTAATAAACGATAGAATAAAAAGAGAAACTACATGACTACAAACAAAAATAATATTTTATTTTTTAAAGATATTGACAATTATTTTTAAAATAATATTTTATATTAAAACCATCAAGAGAAACTGAGGGGCTGGTCCATCGAAATTTCAGCAACCTGCTTTAGACGTGTGGTGCTAATTCCAGAAAAATGGGAGAATTTTAAATTTGACTTAATTGACTCTCACCTTAATTAAATTTAAGATGAGAGTTTTTTTTATAAAAAAAGAGTAAAAGATCTTTTAAAAATAGTAGAGCTAGAAGATAAAGCAAAATTTTATCCTTCTTAACTTTCAGGAGGACAAAAACAAAAAGTAGCTATAGCAAGGGCATTAGTGAATAATCCAAATATACTTTTATCTAAAGCTGTTAGAAAATTTGATATTAATGTTTTAGCTGGTTCTATAGACTTGTTTTCAACAATTGCTTCTTTATTGATTGGATTTTCATATTGAATTTTGGCAGCAATAACATCGGAAGGTCATATTTACGAAAACAAAATGATTAATCAATTTTTAAATAGTATTGTAAATATAACGAGATCATTCGCTTATATAATTTTAATGATTCTATTATTGCCTTTATCTAGGGTTATAGTAGGGACAACTATACGAAGTATGGTAGCGACAATACCGCTTTCAATATCAGCAGCACCGTTTATAGCAAGAATAGTTGGGAATTGCGTTTTAGAGGTAAACAAAGGTGTTATAGAGGCTAATGAAAGCCTCGAAGTAAACAACTATACAATAATTACTAAAGTTATAATCCCAGAGTTTTTAGTTTTTTTGGTTCAAGGAATTACATTGTTAATTATAAACTTGATTGGATTATCTGCTGCGATAGGTGGTTTGGGTGATTTAGCAATACGATTTGCTTATAATAGATTTAAATTAGATATAATGATATATTCAGTTTTAGTTATTATATTTTTAGTTCAAATCATTCAATTAGTTCCAAATTTGATATCAAATAGATTGAAAAAAAAAGGAGGTAGTTATGAAAAAGTTAGTTTTAATTTTAGGGTTATTAGGTTCGATTATTAAGTTATGCATCAAAATTAAAAGTTGGAGCTTTATCAATTCCACTATTGAAATAACATATAAAGGTTCAGTAGTATCAGCCTTTTAAATTAAAGTGAGAATATTTTATTCATACTTTTTTTGACTCTTTCTTCAAATAAATTATAAAAAAAATTCTTTAAAAAATAAATAAAGCATGCTATAATCGGGGATGTTTTTTATTAAAAAAGTCAACAATCAAAATGAATATTTTTGTTAGTGTACATATGTGTAATAAAAATTTATAAAAGGGAGTAAAATGAAAACCGATTTATTGGTAATAAAGGATGAATTAAAGAAATATTCTAAAACAATATCGAAACTATTTTCTATGGATGTAGGTATTTGTGATAAAAATCTTATAAGAATAACTGGAAGTGGTCCTCAAAAAATAGGTGAAAAAATAAAAGGAAGAGCTAATAAAAAGACTTTAGAAACGAAAGAAACAACAGTCATTTTAAATCCGAGAGAAGATGATATTTGTAATGGATGCTCAGAGAAAAAAAAATGCTTGGAAGTGCTTGAAATATCAACTCCAATAATGTATGAAGGTTCAATAATTGGATTAATAAGTTTGGTATCTTTTGATGAGAATCAAAAAAAAAGAATTTTAGAAAATTTAAAAAATTATTTAGATTTTGTAGAACAAATGGCAGAACTAATAAGTGTGAGATTTATAGAACATAAAGAAAGTTTAGAAAAAACAGAAAGAGAAAATATTCTTTCAACAATATTAAACACAATTCAAAAGGGAGTATTGAGATTTAATAATTTTGGTTTCATAACAGCAGCAAATAATTTTGCATTAAAAAAAATAGATTTAGAAAATGGAATTATAGGAGAATTAATAATTTTAAATTCTCAAAATGATTTTATTATGGATGAAGAAGTTTTTAAATTAAAAGTTAAAAATAAAGAACTTGATGTTTTAGGAAAGCTACTACCTTTTGAATCATTTGGAAAAAATGAAAAAATTTTTATTTTTGATGATATGAGTAAAGTAAACAATGTAATCAGAGAGCTAGTTGAAACCTCTAATAGTGTTTCGTTACTCAATATAATTGGAGAGTCAGAATTTACAACTTTTTTAAAAAAAAGAATTAAGCATGTTGCTCCATCAAAATCAACAGTATTAATAACAGGAGAAAGTGGAACAGGTAAAGAACTAGTAGCAAGATCTCTACATTATCATAGCGAAAGAAGAAATGCTCCATTTATAGTTATAAATTGTGCAGCAATTCCTGAATCTCTTTTAGAAAGTGAACTTTTTGGTTATACAAAAGGAGCTTTTACAGGAGCAGATAAAAATGGTAGAATGGGAAAATTTGAATTAGCCAATGGTGGAGTTATATTTTTAGATGAAATAGGGGATATGCCACTTTATTTACAAGCTAAAATACTAAGAGTTATTCAAGAGAGAAAAGTTACAAGAATAGGTTCAAATAGAGAGATAGATTTAGATATTAGAATTATAGCTGCAACAAATGTAAATTTAGAAAAAAAGATATTGGAAAAAGAATTTAGAGAAGATTTGTACTATAGATTAAAAGTGATTCCATTTCATGTAATACCACTTAGAGAAAGAAAAGAGGATATTCTTCCAATAACAAAGGATCTAATAAAAAAATATAATAAGATAACAGAAAAATATGTAAATTTTATAGATGTAGAGGTTGAAAGACTTTTTTTAAATTACTCTTGGCCAGGAAATATAAGAGAGTTAGAAAATGTTGTAGAATTTATGTTTAATATTTCTGATAATAGTGATATTTTAAGTTTATCAACAATTCCAGATAAATTATTAGAATATAGAAGCAATAAACTAGAAAAAGAATATAACATAAATACAGAAGAGTTTCACTTAGATGATTTTGAAGAGTTGGAAAAAAAGTATATAGAAAAAGCTTTTCAAATATTTGGAAAAAATACAGCAGGAAAAAAAATAGTAGCAAGTAAAATGAATATAGGCTTAACTACTCTATATAGAAAGCTTCAAAAATATAACATCTAATTTTCAAAATGATAAAAATAGTTTTCAAAATGATAAAAATTATCAAAATGGTAAAAAAAGATATAGATATTAAAAAAAAAAGATTAATAAAATTAAAAGATTAAAAGAATTATTAGTAATATTGTTAATTGGCACAAAAATTGCTTATTATAGTATTGTATTAGTTATAATTAATATGAAAATAATGAGGAGGATTTTTGTGGAAAAAATAGAGAAAATTTTAAATATTTTAAATGAAGAAATTGTACCAGCAGAAGGTTGTACAGAACCAATAGCTTTAGCTTACATAGGTAGTAAATTAACAACATTATTAGAAGGTATTCCAGAAAAAATAGAAATAGCTTTATCAGGGAATCTAATAAAAAATGTTAAAAGTGTTAAAATACCAAATTCTGAAGGAATGGTAGGAATTGAAGCTGCTGTTGCTTTAGGTACAATTTTAGGAGATTCAAAAAAAGATTTAATGGTTATATCAAATATAGATAAAACAAAATTGGATAAAGTGAAACAGTACTTAGATGCTAAAAAAATAGTAGCTACAAAAATTGAAGGAAACACAAAACTTCATATGAGAGCAACAGGATTTTTAGGAAAAGATAAAGTAACAATAGAGATTAAAGATTATCATACAAATATTATAGAAATCGAAAAAAATGGAATTATAATAAAAGGTGATTCTTGTGACGAAAAAATTACAGATAATGTAATGACAGATAAAGATTTTTTAACTGTTGAATTAATTTATAATTTAGCAAAAGAAATTGAGATAGATTTAATAGCTTCATTATTTGAAAGAGTTATTAAATATAATTCAGCAATAGCAAATGAAGGATTAAAAAATGATTATGGAATTGGAATGGGTAAAACTTTATATGAAGGAATGCAAGAAGGTGTTTATGGAAAAGACTTGAAAAATAAAATGATAAGTTTTGCAAGTGCAGGAAGTGACGCTAGAATGAACGGATGTTCTATGCCTGTAATGACAACAAGTGGTAGTGGAAATCAAGGAATGTCAGCATCTTTACCAATTATAAAATATTGTAAAGAAAAAGGATTGTCTCAAGAAAAATTGATTAGAGGTTTATTTTTTTCGCACTTAACAACAATTCATATAAAATCAAATGTAGGTAGATTATCAGCATATTGTGGTGTTGTTTGTGGTGGTGCAGGAGTAGCAGGAGCTCTAGCATTTTTAGATGATATGCCATTAGAAAGAATAAATTCGGCAATCGAAACAACATTAGCAACTTTATCAGGAATGCTTTGTGACGGCGCAAAAAGTTCTTGTGCAACTAAAATAGCAAGTTCAGTAGGAATGGCATTTGATTCATATTATTTATCAAAAAAGAATAAAAAGTTTGAATATGGTGAAGGTATTGTTGGAAAAAATATAGAATCAACTTTATCAAATATTAAAGTTTTAGCACAAGAAGGATTAAGAAAAACGGATGAAGTTATTTTAGAAATAATGTTAAATAATTAAATTGGTTTTAGGAGGAATAATGAAAATAATAATAATCGGTGGAGTAGCAGCAGGAATGTCGGCAGCAGCAAAGGCAAGTAGATTAAACAAAAGTGCAGAGATAGTAATTTATGAAAAAACAGAGATAGTATCGTGGGGAGCATGTGGATTACCATATTATGTTGGAGATTTTTTTAAAGACCCGAAGAATATGATAGCTAGACCAGTAGAGAAATTTATTGAAGCTGGAATGAATATAAAAATAAAACATGAAGTAGTCGGAATAGATATTGAAAAAAAAGAAATAACTGTTAAAAATTTAGTTACAAATGAAATCTTTATTGATAATTATGATAAATTGATGGTAGCAACAGGAGCTCATGCTATAATGCCACCTATTAAAAAATTATCAACAAAAGGTGTATACACATTAAAAGATTATACTGATGGGATTCTTTTAAAAGAAGAAATTTTAAAAGAAGAGAATCAAGAGATTATAATAGTTGGAGCAGGATATATTGGACTTGAAGTAGCAGAAGCTGCAAAACACTTAGGAAAAAGAAATATAAAAATAATACAATTAGGCGACAGAGTATTATTGGAAAGTTTTGATAAAGAGATTACAGATATAATGGAAGAAGAAATTAGAATACATGAAGGAATAGATTTACATTTAGAAGAGATTGTAGAAGAAATCTTGGAAGAAAATGGAAAAGTTATAGGAGTAAAAACAAATAAAGGAAAATATTCTGCAAATATTGTAATTATTTCTACAGGAGTAAAACCAAACACAGCATTTTTAAAAGAAACAGGAATAAAAATGCTATCAAACGGAGCTTTAGTAATAGATAATCAAGGAAGAACAAGCATTGATTCAATATATTCTGCTGGAGATTGTGCAACTGTTCATCATTTAGTTAGAAATGAAGATGTATATATTCCTCTTGCAACAACAGCAAATAAAATAGGAAGAATTGTAGGAGAAAATTTAGCTGGTTTAGAAACAAAGTTTGGAGGAACACTAGGATCTGCAGCAGTAAAAGTAATAGATTTAGAAGCTGGAAGAACAGGAATTACAGAACTGGAAGCTATAAAAATGGGGATAAATTATAAAACAGTATTTGTAAAAGATAAAAATCAAACTAGTTATTATCCAGGCAGAGAAGATATATTTGTAAAGTTAATATATGACACAGAAACAAGAGTTCTTTTAGGAGGACAAATAGCAGGAAAAAAAGGGGCAGTTTTAAGAGTCGATGCATTAGCAACAGCAATATATTCGAAATTAACAGTAGATGAAATAGGAATGATGGATTTTTGTTATGCTCCTCCATTTGCTAGAACTTGGGATGTAATGAATGTTGCAGGTAATGTAGCAAAATAAAAGGTTTTAATAAAAATTCATAATAGGAAAACGGGAGAAAAAATGAATAGTGTATTTTTTGAACAATTTTTGATGATTAGTGATTTAAAAACAGTGGGATTTTTAGTAACGTTATTAGTAATTTTATTTCTAATAAATATGTTACCTAAGAAAAAATTTAACTTTTCTGCAAAAGTTATGATTGCAACGGTTATTGGTTTAATATTAGGGTTAGGAATTCAATATGTAGCAGGGTTTCCAGAAAATCCAATGGATTTAGTATTTGTTAAAGAAACAACACTGTGGTATAGCTTATTAGGTGGCGGATTTATTTCTTTAATTAGAATGTTAGTTATTCCATTAGTAATGGTATCGATAATACATGTTATTATTAACATGAAAGAAGATGCTAATTTGGGTAGCCTAGTAAAAAGAAGTTTAATTGTAACATTGGCTATGGTTGCAATTTCAGTTGGTGTAGGTATATTTTTAGGAGAAATATTTCAAGTTGGAAAAGTTTCTACAAATGGATTAGAAATTGCATTAACTAATAACACAGGAAAAATAAGAGAAATGAGCAATATTGTTGATACATTAAAAGCTTTAATTCCTTCAAATCCTGTTGAGGCAATGGTTAAACTAAACATTGTAGGATTAGTAATATTTTCTGCAATAGTTGGAGTAGCAGCAAAAAGAATGTCAAAAAAATATATGAATATTGTAAAACCATTCTTCGATTTGATAAATGCTTTCCAAAAGATTATAGTATCAATGGCAATGAGTATAATTAGATGGATGCCTTTAGCAGTAGTACCACTTTTAGCAAATACAATAGCTCAAAAAGGTATTGGAGCTATAGCAGAAGTAGGAAAGTTTATAGCTGTTTTATATTTAGCAACAGCAATTATGTTTGTAATTCAAATGATAGCAGTAGCATTCTTTGGATTAAATCCATTTATATATGTAAAAAAGAGTATTTCATTAATGATTCTAGCATTTACATCTAGATCAAGTGTGGGATGTTTACCAGTAACAATATCAACATTAACTAATAAATTAGGCGTTAGTGAGTCAACGGCAAGTTTTGTTGCAAGTTTTGGTACTACCGCAGGGATGCAAGGATGTGCAGGAATATTTCCAGCTTTAACAATAGTGTTTGTTACAAATATGAGTGGGCAACCACTTGATATAACATTAATAGTTATGTCTATAATTGTAGTAGCAATAAGTTCGTTAGGAATAGCAGGAATACCAGGAACAGCAACTATGGCTGCGTCAGTAGCATTATCTGGAACAGGACTAGCAAGTTTATTTCCTTTAATAAACCCAATATTAGCTATTGACCCAATCATTGATATGCCTAGAACAATGTTAAATGTAATTGGTTCGGTGACTAATGCTTTAATGGTAGATAAAAGCTTGGGAAGTTTAAATCAAAAAATCTATCAAGATATGAAAGTAGGAAATGAAGTAAACTCATCTGATTATGAGTAATTAATTTAATTAAATCTAATCTTTTTTAGATAGACACAAAAATAAAAACTATTGTATAATAAATGTTAAATATTTAAAGCTGATTTCTGTATCGTACAGGAGTCAGCTTTTTTAAGTTCCATTGCAGTGCTGATTATGAGTGATCAGAGTGAATAAGTACACGCCTCAATAACTTTTGCTAGCACAGATAACACGAAATATTTTAAGAATATCACTATTTAAAATTGCTTTTTGTAAAATTTATTTGACTCATAAAAATCCATTTTTAAATATTATTATATAAAATACTCTACAAGATAGATATATCATTCTATAGGGTCTATTTTAAATAGAAATTTTGAAGTAGCCCAACTATTAGAAAAATTATGAATCTTTAATTGAAATTTATACTTTAAAATGTTAAAATTTTTTGTTACTCGAGCTTTATGTATAATTTTAAGTTAATAAAAAATAAATGTGTATAGGGAGAAAATATGAATTTTTATAAAAATATGAAAAAAGGAGCTATTGTATTAGTTCACTTTGGAACAACACATGATGATACAAAACAAAAAACAATAGATGTAATAAATTCTAGAGTAAAAAAAGAGTTTTCTAAATTGGATTTTTTTGATGCTTACACATCAAGAATAATAAATAGAATTCTTTTAAAAAGAGGAATAAAGAATTTAAATACAACAGAAATTTTAGAAAAACTATTAGAAGAAGGCTATAAACATGTGATATTGCAACCAAGCTATATAATTAATGGAACAGAAATGGAAGCTTTAAAAAGAGAGGCTGAAAATTACTCTGATAAATTTGAAGAAATAAGAGTGGGAACAGCATTATTATCATCTATTGAAGATTATTTTAATGTGCTGAAAGTTTTGGAAGAAGAAATAGTTGATTTGAAAAATGATGAAGGTTTAGTTATGGTAGGGCATGGGACAAATCATCCAGCGTTGTCAGCATATCCAATGTTAAACTATATTGTGAAAGATTTAAAATTACCTATATATATCGGAACTATTGAAGGTTATCCTGGATTAGAAAAAGTAATTAAAGAGTTAAAAAGAGATAAAAAAAATAAAGTAAGACTTACACCTTTTATGTTTCTTGCAGGAGATCATGCTAAAAATGATATTGGAGTAGATTGGAAAGATACTCTAGAAGCAAATGGTATTAAAGTAACTTTAAACTTAAAAGGTTTAGGTGAAATTGAAAAAATACAAAATATCTTCATTGAAAAAATAAGAAATTTAGAAAATACAAAATCTGAAGATATACTTTTGAAAAAGAAAGAATATTCTAAAGGAAGAAAAGCTGCTCATTAATGGTGATTTTAAATTTTTGAAAATATATATATAAATACAATTTTGAAGAAAAATTTAAATTTTTTTGTAAAAAGAATAGCTAGACTTAAAATATAGAAATATGGTAAAATTTTATGAAAAATTCAAATGTAGTATTATATAAAAGAAAAGAATGGTGGATTATGAAAAAAGGAAAAATAATAGTAATCGGTACTTTAACCTTTTTAGTAGTATCAGTTTTTTATAGAGAGATTAAATTAAAAAATATAGAAACTAAAGAAAAAAATATAATAATATCTAAAAATGTTGAATTACCTATTAATAATATGATAGAAAAAGTTGAGTCAATAAAAGTACTAGAAGTAGAAAAAGAAGAAGTTCAAGATAAAATTTCAAAAGAATGGGAAGAACAAGAAAGCAAAAAATCGTTATCAATTGATGAAAATATTAGCCTAGAAGAAAAAATTATTTTAGAGAATTTAGAATACATAATAAAAAAAGGAGATACAATCTCAGATTTATCAAAAGAATATAAAATTAAAAGTGATTATATATATGCAAATAATATTGACAAAAATTTAAGAGTTCTTCAAGTTGGAAGGAAGATAAATATTCCTACAGAATCAGGTATTTTTTACCTTATAAAAAAAGATGATACTTTTGAAACTTTATCAAAGAAATTTGAAATTGATATAAAAATAATAAAAGAAGATAATAATATTGATAGACTTTTAACGGGTACAAAAGTTTTTTTAAGAGAACCTAAAGTTTCTAAATATTTGAATACTTTTAAAGAAGAGTATACTAAGCAAAACAAATTAGGTAGCTTTAGTAATCCATTAGTTTTAATGACTTTAACAAGTTCTTTTGGTTCAAGAAAACATCCAGTATTGAAAAAACTTTTAAATCATGGTGGAATTGATTTGAGAGCTAAAGTAGGAACTAAAGTTGTTTCTACAAAAGATGGAGTTGTAAGTTTTGCAGGAAGAGCGAGTGGTTATGGAAAACTTATTATTATAAAACATTCAGATGGATACGAAACAAGATATGCTCATTTAAGTAAAATAGATATAAAAAAAGGTCAAAAAGTTTCTAAAGGTGAGTATATAGCTTTAAGTGGAGCAACAGGAAGAGTGAGTGGTCCTCATCTACATTTTGAAATAAGAAAAAAAGGTAAAATTATAAATCCCTTAACATATTTAAAATTCTAAAATAAGTATTTAGAAGAGCAAAGTTTTCACTTTGCTCTTTTTTACTATACTTATAAAATAAATATAGAAAGAAGGTAAATTAATGTTAAAATTAGAATTAGATCAAAAGATGAAAATAGGACTTAGCTTAGAAATGAAATTGTCTATTGAAATATTAAGAATGGGTTTAAATGAATTAAGAGAGTTTTTACAAAAAGAACAAATAAAAAATTCAACATTCGAAATTGTTTATTCGAAATCGATGAATAGAAAAAGTGATAACAATATAAATTGTTTAGAAAATATTTCTGAAGGAGAAAAAAGTTTAATACATTATTTAGAAGAACAAATAATGTTTTTAAATGTAAAAAAAGAAGTTAGAGATATTTTGAATTATTTAATAAATAATTTGGATGAAAAAGGATATATAGATGGAGATTTAGAAGAATTAAGAAAAGCAGGTTGTTTTAAATTGCTTTACTTTGAAGAAGCATTAAATACCTTAAATAAATTGGAACCTTTAGGAGTTGGTTCTGTTGATCTTATAAATTGTTTGAAAATCCAAATTAAAAACAAAGGAATTAAAGATGATGATTTAGAAAAAATTATAGAAAATAATTTAGAAGATATTGCTTCTAAAAATTTATTTAAAATATCTTTAGATAGATTAATAGAAATGGATAAAGTTGAATATTATGTAAGATTAATTAAAACACTAAATCCCAAACCAGCAAGAGGATTTTTTGTTAATAAAAAAACAAAATATATAATTCCAGATTTAATAGTAGAAATTTCAGGAAAAGAAATGAGAGTTATTTTAAATGAAGACAATTTCCCGACAATAAAAATAAAAAAGTTGGAGATGAAAAATACCTATAATACAGCTTTGGTTTTAGAAAGATGCATACAAAAAAGACAAAATACACTCTTTAAAGTGGGGCAGTATATTTTGAATTATCAAAAAGATAACTTGATAAATAATAAACCTTTGAAAACTTTAAAAATAAAAGATATCGCATTTGATTTAAAATTACATGACTCAACAATATCAAGAGCTATAAAAAATAAATTTATAAAAAACGGGACAAAAATAGAACCTTTAAGAAAGTACATTATTTTAGATGCAAAAAATGAAATTATAAAAAATGAAATTATAAATCTTATAAAAAATGAAAATAAGAAAAAACCTTTGTCTGATGAAGAAATTTTGAGTTTTTTTATAAAAAATAAGATTATAATAAATAGAAGAACAATAACTAAATATAGAAATGAATTAGGAATTTTTTCTAGCCAAAAAAGAAAAGAAATGTAAGAGAAAAATATTTGTGTTATAATAATCACTAAAGATTAATTTCAAGTTAAATATATGAATATTATTATTTAAAATAATAATAGAAAGAGATAAATAAGGAGAAGGAAATATGGTTATAAAAAAAAGAAAATCAATTCGAGAACAAGTATATGATTATTTAAAAGAAGAAATAGTAAATGGAAAAATACAAGAAGGAAGTAGAATTGTAGAAGAAGAGTTTGCAGAGAAACTTAATGTAAGCAGAACGCCATTGAGAGAAGCTTTAAGAATGTTGGAATTTGAAGGGCTTGTTGAAGCAAGAGAAAAAGGAGGAGTGACAGTTCCTAAAACTACTAAAAAAGATGTAGAAGAAGTTGTAAAAATAAGAATAGCTTTAGAAAAAGTTATATTTGAAGACTTATTTCTGAAAGTTACTTTAGAAGATATAATTAAATTAGAAAAAAATATAAATAAAGTAAATAAAATAATAAATGATAATTTGAAATCTTTAGAAGTATTTAAATATTTTTCAGAATTTAATAAAATACTTTATAATATATCAGATCTACCAAGAGTTGTAAATTTAATAAATAATTTAAATTTATATTTAAAAAAATTCAGAAAAATATCAGCAGAAAATACTGAAAGAAGATTAAATGCACATCAAGATCATATTATGATTGTAAAATTAATAAAAGAAGGGAAAAAAATGGAAGCAATTGAAGTAAATAAAAAACATTTATTAGAAGCTAAAGAGTTTTTAATAAAACAAGTAGAAAATTAAAATCAGAAGAAATTCTGTTTTTTTTTTGAGCATATTTTTTGTTTGCGGGCAATAAAATATATTTTAAATACATGCTAAAAAATAATTTGACAATTATAAAAAATATTGTATACTGTAGTGTAAATAATAAAACTGTATACAGAATACAGAAAACTTAAAAATTAAGGAGGATATTTTGAATAATAAAGTTAAAATAATGGAAACTTGTTTAAGAGATGGACATCAGTCATTAATAGCAACAAGATTAACAACTGCAGAAATTCTTCCAATTGTTGAAAAAATGGATAAAGTTGGATACCATGCTTTAGAAGTTTGGGGAGGAGCAACTTTTGATGCTTGTATAAGATTCTTAAATGAAGACCCTTGGGAAAGGCTTAGAGAAATAAAAAAAAGAGCTAAAAAAACAAAATTACAAATGCTTTTAAGAGGTCAAAATCTTTTAGGATATAGACACTATGCGGACGATATAGTAGAAGAATTTGTAAAAAAATCTATAGAAAATGGTATCGATATAATCAGAATATTTGATGCACTTAATGATACAAGAAACTTAAAGGTTTCTGCAGCAGCGACTAAAAAATATGGTGGTCATTGTCAATTGACAATAGCTTACACAATTAGCCCTGTTCATACAACAGAATATTACAAAAATTTAGCAAAAGAAATGGAAAATATGGGAGCAGATTCAATAGTAATAAAGGATATGGCTGGAATACTTCTTCCTGAAACAGGATATAATTTAATAAAAGAAATTAAATCTGTAATAAATGTGCCATTAGAATTACACACTCATGCAACAAGTGGAATAGCAAGCATGTTATATCTTAGAGCTGTAGATGCAGGAATAGATATCATTGATACAGCAATTTCAACGTTTGCTGGAGGAACAGCTCAACCTGCAACAGAATCTATGGTTAGAACATTTGAAGGTGGAGAAAGAGATCCAGAATTAAATTTAGACCTTCTAAAAGAAATTGCAGAATATTTCAAACCAATTAGAAAGAAATATGTAGATGAAAAAGTTTTAAATATGCAAGCTTATTTTGTTGAACCAAGTATCTTAGAGTATCAACTTCCTGGAGGAATGTTATCAAATTTAGTTTCTCAGCTTACAGCACAGAAAGCAGCAGATAAATATGAAGATGTATTAAAAGAAATTCCGAGAGTTAGAGAAGATTTAGGATTCCCACCTCTAGTTACGCCATTAAGTCAAATGGTTGGAACTCAAGCGGTATTTAATGTCTTGACTGGTGAAAGATATAAGATGGTTCCTAAAGAGATAAAAGATTATGTAAAAGGCCTTTATGGAAAATCACCAGCACCAATGTCAGAAGAGGTAAAAAAGAAGATTATTGGAGATGAAAATGTATTTACAGGAAGACCTGCAGATCTTTTAAAACCAGAATATGAAGAAATAAAAAAAGATATTGGTAGTTTAGCTAAAACTCCTGAAGATATTTTAATGTATGCTATGTTTCCACAAATAGCTAGAACTTATTTAGAAAATAGAGATAAACCAAAAATAGAAAAAGAATATAGAAATATAAATATAATTTTTTAATTGAAAGGAGAATGATTTATAATAATGTTTAAAGGAACTATATCATTTATGACATCTCTTCAAATAACTTTAATAAGTATGGTTGTTGTATTTTTAATATTAGCTATATTAGCTTTTGTTCTTTCTCTGTTTAAATATATTCCTGCAGAAAAAGTAATAAAGATAAAAAAGGCTACACCAACAATAACACCTAAAAAAGTAGAAAAAGAAAAGTTTGATCCATCAAAAATAAAAAGTGAAGAGATGCAAGTAGCTATGATGGTGGCGTGTATAGAGGCAGCTGAAGAAGATAAAGATGCTAAGATAAAAGTTGTAGGAATAAAAGAACTAAACTAAATAGGAGTGTAATTGAAATGATAAAAGTGTATAAAATTAAAATTGGAGAAAAAGTATACGAGGTAGAAGTAGAATCAGTAAAAGAGGTTAACGGAACAATATCAACACCATCAATACCAGTATCAGCACCAACAGGAAACGGAACAAAAGTTGAGGCACCAATGCAAGGGCTAGTAGTGTCTATAGATGTAACTTTAGGAGCTAGTGTTAAAGTTGGAGACACATTATTAGTATTAGAAGCTATGAAGATGGAAAATCCAATTGTTTCACCAGTAAACGGAGTGATTCAATCAATAGCTATAAATAAAGGTGACACAGTAGATGGTGGAACAGTATTAGTAGTAATAGCTTAAATAATAATAAACAATAAAGTTGAAAGGAGTTAAAATGGAGTTTTTAAGTAATTTATTTGCAACAACAGGAATTGCAATGATGACTATTAATGAAGGTATCATGATTTTAGTTGCACTTTTTCTATTGTTCTTAGCAATAAAAAAACAGTATGAGCCATATCTTTTACTTCCAATAGCTTTTGGAATGCTGTTAGTAAATTTACCAGCACCAGTAAGCGAAGGAATAATGGATAAAAATGGTCTTTTAAATATTTTATATGCAGGAGTTAAGTATGGAGTATATCCTCCACTAATCTTCTTAGCAATTGGAGCAAGTACAGATTTTGGGCCTTTAATTGCAAATCCTAAGAGTTTACTTCTTGGAGCAGCAGCTCAATTAGGTATATTTGCAGCTTTTATAGGAGCAGTAGCAATGGGAATGACAGGAAGTGAAGCAGCTTCTATTGGAATTATTGGTGGAGCAGATGGTCCAACAGCAATTTATTTAACATCTAAATTAGCACCTCATATGTTAGGGCCAATAGCAGTGGCAGCTTATTCATATATGGCACTAGTTCCAGTAATTCAACCCCCAATTATTAAATTATTTACAACTAAAGCTGAAAGACAGATAAAAATGACTCAACTTAGAAGTGTAAGTAAGAGAGAAAAAATCTTATTTCCAATAATTGTAACAATAGTAGTAACTTTGATAATTCCATCAGCAATACCTTTAGTAGGAATGTTAATGTTTGGAAATTTAGCTAAAGAAAGTGGATTAGTTCCAAATTTAGTTGAACATATAAAAGGCTCTTTAATGTATGTAATTACAATATTTATCGGATTAACAGTTGGAGCAACAACAAATGCAGAGGCATTTTTAAATTTAGCAACAATAAAAATAATAGTTTTAGGACTTTTTGCATTTTCATTTGGAACAGCAGGTGGAGTTTTGTTTGGAAAAGTTATGTGCAAACTAAGTAAAGGTACAATCAATCCAATGATTGGAGCGGCAGGAGTAAGTGCTGTACCAATGGCAGCAAGAGTAGTTCAAAAAGTAGGACAAGAAGAAAATCCAAGTAATTTCTTATTGATGCATGCAATGGGACCAAATGTAGCAGGAGTTATAGGTTCAGCAGTAGCAGCAGGAGTTTTACTTGCAATGTTTAAATAATTAGAAAATGGAGGTCAGTAAATGGAGATCAAAATAAAAGCAGTAGCAGGAACTCTTGAGTCAAGCGACATGTATATTATAATTGAACCAAACTCTACAGGAATTGAATTAGAGATTGAAAGTGTTGTAATGGGTCAATATGGAGATGATGTGAGAAGAGTAGTATTAGAAACTTTAACTGAATTAGGAGTTACTTCAGCTAAAGTTTTAATAAATGATAAAGGCGCTATAGAACCTGTAATTAAAAGCAGAATTCAAACAGTTGTAACAAGAGCAGCTCAACAAAAATTCACTTGGAAGTAGGAGGAAAAAATGAAATTAAGACGTTCAATGCTTTTTATTCCGGGAAATAACCCAGGAGTAATAAAAGATGTACATATTTATAGACCAGATTCAATAATGTTCGACCTAGAGGATGCAATTGCAGTAACTGAAAAAGATTCAGCTAGATTTTTAGTTTATAATATGTTGCAAAAAATGAGACCAATATATAAAAGCTTAAATATAGAAACAGTTGTAAGAATAAATGCCTTAGATACTGAATATGGAGTAGAGGACTTAGAATTTATTGTTAGAGCTCAACCTGATATTATAAGAATTCCTAAAACGGATACACCAAAAGATGTTTTAGATGTAGAAAATCATGTAGAAAGAATTGAAAAAGAAGCAGGAATTCCTATTGGAACTACAAAATTAATGGTGGCAATAGAAAGTCCTTTAGGAGCTTTAAATGCATATCAAATAGCAATTTCTTCAAAAAGATTAGTAGGAATGGCTATCGGTGGAGAAGATTATGTAACTAATCTAAAAACAAATAGATCACAAGAAGGAGTAGAATTATTTACAGGAAGAGGAATGATTGTAATGGCAGCTAGAGCAGCTGGAATAGATCCATTAGATTCAGTTTATTCAGATGTAAATAATGATGAAGGATTTATAAAAGAAGCTACTATGATAAAGCAAATGGGATTCTCTGGAAAATCATTAATTCATCCAAGACAAATAGAGTTATTACATAAAGTTTACACACCTTCAGAAATAGATATAAAAAAAGCTAAAAAAATAGTAGATGCTACGAAAGAAGCTTTAGAGCAAAATAAAGGAGTATTTACTGTAGATGGGAAAATGGTAGATAAACCAATAATTGAAAGAGCCCAACATGTTTTAAGACTAGCAAAAGCAGCTGGGGTAAGATTAGGAGGAGACGAGTAATATGATAAATAAAAGAATTGATGAAAGCCTTTTAAAAACAATAAAAGGTTACGAAGAAAGAAAAGCATATAACTCTCCATTTACTTATCAACCAGAAGGAACAGTTAATGAAAACACAGATAGCTTAAAAGGTGCTATAAGAAGAAACAAAGTCTTAAATTCTTTAGAAGAAGCTATAAAAAAATCAGGATTAAAAGATGGAATGACAATATCTTTTCATCATCATTTTAGAAATGGTGATAAAGTATTACCTATGGTTTTAGATAAATTAGCTGAAATGGGATTTAAGAATCTTAGAGTAGAAGCAAGTTCTTTTACTAAAGCTCACGAAGGTATTGTTAAGCATATAAAAACAGGAGTAGTAAATAGATTAGGTTCTAGTGGATTAAGAGGAGATTTAGCTAAGGAGATATCTAATGGAATATTAGGAGATTATCCTGCAGTTATAAGATCACATGGAGGAAGAGCAAGAGCTATTGTTGAAGGAGATTTAAAAATAGATGTTGCTTTCTTAGGAGCTTCATCATCTGATTGTATGGGTAATGCAAATGGGGTTAAAGGAAAATCGCTTTGTGGATCTTTAGGTTATGCTAAAGTAGATGCAGCTCATGCAGAAAAAGTAGTAATAATAACAGATAGCTTAGTGGATTATCCGAATAGTCCTATGAGTATTCCACAAATACAAGTTGATTATGTAGTTGTAGTTGATGAGATTGGAGATCCTAATGGAATAATGTCTGGGGCAACAAGATTTACATCAAATCCAAAAGAATTATTAATGGCTAAAAAAGTTTTAGATGTTATGTTAGCATCTGGATATTTTAATGATGGATTTTCAATGCAAACAGGTTCTGGAGGAGCTTCGTTAGCTGTTACAAGATTTATAAGAGAAGAGTTAATAAAAAGAAATATTAAGTGTAGCTTTGGATTAGGTGGAATAACAAAAGCGTTCGTAGATTTATTAGAAGAAGGATTAATGGGACAACTTTATGATACTCAATGTTTTGATTTAGCAGCAGTAGAATCAATTGGAAGAAATGAAAAGCATGTAGAAGTAAGTGCAGATTTTTATGCAAATCCATTTAATGCATCTCCAGCAGTAAATAAATTAGATTTCGTAATTTTAAGTGCCTTGGAAGTGGATAAAGATTTCAATGCCAACGTTATTTCGGGTTCAGATGGAATAATAAGAGAAGCTTCTGGAGGACATTCTGATACAGCAGCAGCAGCAAACTTATCTATAATAGTAGCGCCGTTAACAAGAGGAAGAATTCCTACAATAATAGAAAAAGTAACAACTGTTGTAACACCAGGTAGTACTGTTGATGTAGTTGTAACAGATTATGGAGTTGTTGTAAATCCATCGAGAATAGATTTGTTAGAAAGATTCCAAAATTCAGGAATAGAGTTAGTAACAATGGAAAAGTTAAGAGAATTAGCAAATTATATTGTTGGAGAGCCTAAAGAAATAGAATTCGAAGATCAAGTTGTTGCTGTAGTTGAATACAGAGATGGAAGTATAATTGATGTAGTAAAAAAAATAAAAAGATAATAAATCAAGGAGAAAGAAATGGCAAAAAAGAATTTTAAAGAACTTTTTGATCCAAGAGAAACAAAATGGAGCGGGTTATCTATCCAAATGTTTTTATCATTGTTAGCAATAGCTGCAATTGTAGTGTATGTTCCTTTTGGTGGAAAAGAATCAGCGTTTATGAGAGGGAATTTTTTAACAATATTTACATTATTAGCAGTTTTTGGTATTTTATTTGGTGAAATAGGAGATAGAATACCAATTTGGAATGAATATATTGGCGGAGGAACAGTTTTAGTATTTTTCACATCAGCAATTATAGGTACCTACAATTTAATACCTACAAAAGCTTTAAAATCTATTGATATTTTCTATGGAGAACAACCTGTAAATTTCTTAGAGTTATTTATACCAGCTTTAATAGTTGGTTCTGTATTAACTGTAAATAGAAAAACATTATTACAATCTATAGCAGGATATATTCCACTTATATTGATTGGAGTTTTAGGTGCAACAACAGGTGGAGTATTAGTTGGTCTTTTATTTGGAAAAGAGCCTTTAGATATTTTTATGAATTATGTTTTACCTATAATGGGAGGTGGAACTGGAGCAGGAGCTATTCCAATGTCAGAAATGTGGGCTCAAAAAACTGGTGGAAATCCAAAAGAGTGGTTTGCTTTTGCGATTTCAATACTAACAATAGCAAATGTTATAGCTATATTTACTGGAGCACTATTAAAAGAAATTGGAAAAAGATATCCTACATTAACAGGTTTTGGAACTTTAATAATAGATAATTCAAAAGAGGCTATAAAAGAAGATGCTAGTGAAAAGATAAAAGTTGGACAAAAAGAATTTGCGGCGGCAGTTGTGTTTACTGGAATTCTATTTATGTTGTCTCATTTATCAGCAGTTATATGGTCATCATTAAATTTACCATTTGAAATGCACAGATTAGCATTTTTAGTAATTTATGCAATTGTATTAAATATTTTAAATGTAGTTCCAGCACCATTGAAAGAAGGTGCAAAAAATATGCAAACATTCTTCTCTAAATATACAATTTGGATATTGATGGGAGCAGTAGGATTTGGTACAGATGTACAGGAAATTATAAATTCACTTTCATTTGCAAACGTAGCAATTGCTGGAGCAATTGTATTGGGAGCAGTACTATTTATAATGTTAACTTCAAAAAAAATGAAATTCTATCCAGTAGAAGCAGCTATAACAGCAGGTCTTTGTATGGCAAACAGAGGTGGGTCTGGGGATATTGCGGTATTAGGCGCAGCTGATAGAATGGAACTTATATCTTTCGCTCAAATTTCATCAAGAGTTGGAGGAGCGATGATGCTTATAATAGGATCAATGGTATTTGGATTCTTTGCATAATTTAATTTATATACTTAAAAGAGGTTAGATTTATCTAATCTCTTTTTCTTTTAATTTGAAATAAATAATGTATAATAACTGTAGTAAAGAAATTAGGAGGAATTTATGTTTAGAAAAGATATTTCTCAATTTTTAATAGATAAGAAAAAAAGTATTGTTTATATAGGATCCTCTAATAAAAATATAGATATATATTTTGACGATATAAAAGAAAAGAATTTAAATGTTATAAAATTATCAGATTTACAAGAGGAAGATGAATATTACAAGATAAACTATGAACTTACCGAAATGTTAAAATGTGATGGAAAGATTATAATCTTAACATCTTTGGAGGGATTATTAGAAAAATATTATTTAAATAATGAAAGTTTAACTCTTCAGTTGCATATGGACTTAAAAAAGAAATGTTTGATAGAAATTTTAGAAAAAAAGAATTTTAATAAAAAATATTTAGTAGAAAAAAGAATGGAGTTTTCAGTAAGAGGAGATATTGTTGATATATTTCCATTAAATGGTGAAGATCCAATAAGAATTGAGTATTCTGGAGATGAAATTAATAGAATTACTTATTTTTCAATTTTAAGTCAAAAGAGTATAGAAAGAGTAGTTCAAGCTAATATTTTTGTAAAGAAAGAAAAAGAAGAAAAGATAAGTTTTGTAAAACTTTTAGATATTATAAAGAAAGAAAAAGAGTGTGAAGTTTTTTTAGAAAATAATGAAATGTTAAAATATAAGCTAGAAGAAAATATTATTAGAGAAAAAGTTAGAGAAGATGAAATAAGAAAAATATATAAAAATATAAATGCTTTATCTATAAAATTAGAAGTTTTAAAAAATGAATCAGATATAAGAAGTGTAAAATCTTCTAATAAAAAGAATAGAATTAAGTATGAAAATATTTCAGAAATAAAAGAGGGAGATTACATAATACATGAAAATTATGGAGTAGGAATTTTTTTAGGAATTCAAGAAATCAATGGAAGTGATTATTTGGCTGTTAAATATGCTGATGAAGATAAATTATTTGTACCTATTGAAGGATTGGATAAAATAGAAAGATTTTTAGTTGGTTCAGGAAAAACTCCAGATTTATATAATCTTGGAAGAACTGGGTTCAAAAAAAGAAGAGAAAAACTAGAAGAAGATATTATAAAATTTGCAAAAGAGATTGTAGAAATTCAAGCGAAGAGAGAATTAAATATAGGCTATAAATTTTCAGTTGATACTGTTTGGCAAGAAGAATTTGAAGAAAAATTTTCTTATGTTGAAACGAAAGATCAAAAAAATGCAATAGTAGATGTTAAAAGAGACATGGAATCATCAAAAGTTATGGATAGAATAGTTTGTGGCGATGTAGGATATGGAAAAACAGAAGTAGCAATTCGATCTACATTTAAATGTATTATGGATAAAAAACAAGTTTTAATAATTGCTCCTACAACAGTTTTAGCTCAACAACATTTTGATACGTTTACTATAAGATATAAAGATTATCCAATAACAATAGAGCTATTAAGCAGAGCAAATGCTGAAAAAGATCAAAAAGAAACAATAAAAAAAGTAAAAAATGGAATTGTTGATTTAGTTATAGGTACTCATAGAGTTTTATCAGGAGATTTAAAATTTAAAGACTTAGGTCTTATAATTGTTGATGAAGAACAAAAGTTTGGTGTTAAAGATAAAGAAAAATTAAAAAAGATGAAGCATAATGTAGATATGTTGACACTAACTGCAACTCCGATTCCAAGAACTTTAAATTATGCACTTTTAGGAATCCGGGATATATCAGTGATTGAAACACCTCCGACTGGAAGAGTACCTGTGGAAACTATATTTTTATTAGATGATAAAAAAGAAATTAGAGAAAGTATTATGAAAGAGATAAGCAGAGAGGGGCAGGTCTTCTATATTTTTAATAGTGTTAAAAATATAGAAGATAAGTTATTGGAATTAAAAAGAAATCTGCCTAAATTTGTAACTATGGATTATATACACGGAAAAATGCTACCTAATGAGATAAAACAAAAATTAAAAAAATTTGAAGAAGGTGATACAGATATACTTTTAAGTACAACAATTATAGAGAATGGAATTGATATAGAAAATGCAAATACTATTATAATTGAAGGTTTGGATAAACTAGGACTTTCACAGATTTATCAACTACGGGGTAGAGTTGGAAGAGGAAAAAGAAAAGGTTATTGTTATTTGATAGTAGATAAAGAAAAAAAAATCGGAAAAGCAGCAATGGACAGAAAAAAAAGTTTAAAAGAGATAGGAGATTTTGGAGTTGGATTTAAGCTTTCTTTAGAAGATATGAAAATAAGAGGTGCTGGTGAAATATTAGGAGATAAACAGCATGGAGCTTTAGAAACTTTTGGTTATAATCTTTATACAAAACTTTTACAAGAAGAGATATCAAAAGTAAAAGGCAATTTTAAAATGGAATTTAAAAATAAAATATTGTTAAAAGAATCAGCTTTTATTCCAAAAAATTATATTGAAGGTGATGAGAGGCTTCTTATTTATAGAAGACTTGTAAATATTGAAAAGTTAGATATTTTAAAAGATATAGAAGAAGAATTAGTAGATCGATTTGGAATTTTACCAAAAGAAGTATTCAGTTTATTTAAGTCTTTAAAAGTAAAATTATTATCTAAAGAGTTAAAAATAAAAGAAATAGAAAAAAAAGGAGAAGAATATTTTTATAAGTTTGATAATGATTATGTAAATTTTAAAAAATTAGTAGAACTTATAGATATAAAAGAAGCGAGATATTCACAGAAAGATGGAGGTCTTTATTCAGAAAAAGATGTGTTAGATTTTTTATATTGGTATAAAGGAAAAGGAGTTTCAGATGAAAGAATTTGATGAATTAATTAAAATTATAAAAAAATTAAGATCTCCTGAGGGATGTCCTTGGGATAGAGAACAGACATTAGATACTTTAAAACCTCATTTGTTAGAAGAAACTTATGAAGTTTTAGAGGCCATGGATATTGGTGGAAATGAATTGAAAGGAGAACTTGGAGATTTGCTTCTTCAAATTGTTTTTCAAGCTAATATTTCAGAAGAAAAAGGAGAGTTTTCAATTGAAGATGTAATTGATAGTATTTCACAAAAAATGATTAGAAGACATCCTCATGTGTTTGAAAAAATAGGAGAATTAAAATCTTCTGAAGAAGTTTTAATTAAGTGGGAAGAGATAAAAAAGAACGAAAAAGAACATAAAGATAGAAAATCTAATTTAGATGGAATTCCAAAAGGTATGCCAGCATTATTAAGAGCAGAGAAAATTCAAAAAAAAGCTTCTAAAGTAGGATTTGATTGGTCTAATATAAATGGAGTAATAGATAAAGTATTAGAAGAAATTCAAGAGTTAAAAGTTGAAATAATCGCAATAAAAAAAAATAAAGCTGAAGAAGAATTAGGAGATTTATTTTTTGCATTAGTAAATTTATCTAGGCATATGGGAGTGAATCCTGAAGTTTGTTTAAATAACGCTTCAAACAAATTCGAAAAAAGATTTAGAAGTGTTGAGATGAAATGTGATTTAGAAAATTCTAATTTGGAAGAGATGAATAGAATTTGGGAAGAAGTTAAAAAAAATGAAGAATAATTTAAACTATTGACATATTGAAAAAATAAGGTATATATAATACTACATAAAAGGGTGGAGAAAATGAGATTAGATAAATATTTGAAAGTTAGTAGAATAATCAAGAGAAGAACTGTAGCGAAAATAGTTGTAGATGGAGGAAAAGCTAAGCTAAATGGAAAAGTTGTAAAAGCAAGTGCGGAAGTGAAAGTTGGCATGGAACTTGAACTTGAATACTATAGCAGATATTTTAAATTTAGAATAATAGAGGTTCCAGAAGGAAATGTATCTAAAAGTAAAACATCTGAATTAGTTGAATTAATAGATAGTAAAGGTATTATAATAGATCTAGATGGTGAGGAGGATATATTTTAATGAAAGAATATATACTTCAATCAAATGCTAAAATAAATATAGGTTTAAATATAGTTGATGTTTTGGAAAATGGATATCATCTATTAGATATGACTATGTTACCAATTACTTTAGTTGATAATTTAACTATTAAAGTAGTTGATGAAGTTGGAGATTTAGAAATAAAAACAAATAAAAAGGATATTCCTACAGATACTAGTAATATTCTTTATAAAATATATAAAAAATTCTATACTAAAATAAACAAACAACCTTTAAGTATGCAAGTTTATTTAGAAAAAAATATTCCGCATCAAGCAGGACTTGGTGGTGGAAGTTCAAACGGCGCAATATTTTTAATTTTTTTGAATAAATATCATGGAGATTTACTATGTCTTCAAGAATTAATTGATTTAGGGAAAAGTATAGGAGCAGATATTCCATTTTTTTTAATTAATAAACCTTGTAGAGTGAATGGAATAGGAGAAAAACTTTTAGAAATTGAAAATAATTTAGAAGTTTCTTTAGTTGTTATAAAACCTCCTTTTGGAGTTTCTACAGAATTAGCCTATAAACAAGTTGAAAATATTATAAAACCAAAGATGGCAAATATAGAATTAATTATAGATGGATTAAAGAATAATGATTTAATTCAAATTCAAAGTTCAATTGAAAATAATTTAGAAGAAGCACTTTTAAAATCCGATCGAAATTTAAAAAAATTTAAACATAGATTACAAGAAGTAGAAAATATAAAGTTTTTTATGTCGGGAAGTGGAAGTGCATATTATGCATTTTTAAAAAAGGATATTGATAAACAAATCAGTAATTTAAAATACAGATTTAATGATTGTGAAATTAAAATTTGCAATTTTAAATAAAACTACTAAAACGTAAGGAAGGTGCATTTAGAATGAGAATTACAGATGTAAGATTAAGAACAGTAAAAAATGATAATGAACTTAAATTAAAAGCTTACGCAGATGTTACTTTTGAAGAGTGCTTTGTTATTCATGGATTAAAAGTAATTGATGGACAAAAAGGAATGTTTGTAGCTATGCCTTCAAGAAAAATGCCAGATGGAGAATATAAAGACATTGCTCATCCAATAACACCAGAACTTAGAAAAGATATAACAGATTCTGTTATAGCTAAGTACAAAGAGGTTATGTTAGAAGAACCAACAATTGCATCAGCAGAAATTGAAATTGTAGAAAATTAAAAAAAAATTTGACAAAATTAAAAAAAAATGATATTCTTTTAAAGATGTTGGGGTGTCGCCAAGCGGTAAGGCAACAGACTTTGACTCTGTCATGCGTTGGTTCGAATCCAGCTACCCCAGCCATTTAATATAATATTTATAGGGAACTAAATATGTTCCCTTTTTTTATTTTTTGGATTATTACTAGTCGAATATAAGTTAATATAAAAAAATTGATTTTTGTTGGAAAAAATATTAAAATTTTAAGTAGTAACTATATTTTAAAGAGGTGATGTTTTGGATAACTTTAAAGGTAAGAGAAATGAAAAGATTTGGTTGCTTACAGAAATTATAGCATTAGTCGTTTTTAGTATATTTGTTTATTTTATTTTAAAAGAGAAAGTAAATATTTTAACAGGTTTTGTAAAAATATTAACATCCCCAACAGTTTTGATAACAGATTTTTTAGTTATTGGAGGAATGGGAGCTACTTTTTTAAATGCATTTCTAATTTTTATTTTTAATTATACTTTAATGAGACTTTTAGGAACACCGCTCAATGGATTAGCAATAGCATCTTTTTTTACGGTATTTGGATTTTCTTTTTTTGGAAAAAATATATTAAATATTCTTCCGTTTTATGTAGGTGGCATTCTTTATTCTAAGTATGAGCATATTGATTTTAAAGGTGCGACACGTTTCATAATGAAAAGTTATGACATGTTAAAAGTAGCTTAGTAGAAGCGAAATAACAGAGAACTATATTTTCGAGAAGTAGAATGAAGGAGTAACGCCCTGAAATGCTTCCTCTGATACTCCGATATGCGATTAGGTTCTAACTAAATCTAACCGTGTAAAGCTCGGTGAAGTCGGTTGAGAGTTATCCCTAACGTGTAATGATGAGGAAATGCGAACCAGAGGTGGTCGAGATAATGATAGGTCGGGAGTCAAATTCATATGGTAAGAATGCACGAAGGTGCTGACAAAGTTTCGAATGTACGGCTCTAAAAATCAATACAACAGAAATGTTGTAACCGCAAAATTGTGGGGTAAGTGGCGATTAGTAAAAATCTTTGATATGAAACTCGCTATACTGTTAAAGGCAGTATCCAGCTTACAGGGCTATAGAAACTACCTAAGTAGATTTAATGATAGAAAATATGGAACGTGGAAAGCAAGACACAACAAAAAACCTAGTTAGAGGGTTGGTGAATATAAGTTAAAGATTTAACGAAATTTCTCTAGTCTTGTGAGAG
>NZ_JBOFMZ010000062.1:0-19768 GCF_051658645.1 Cetobacterium sp. | reverse complement strand
AGTTGTAACTTTCGGATGATTATTTAAAAATTGAGCGACTAATTTAGCATTTGAACAATGTCTTTCCATTCTAATTTCTAAAGTTTTCATTCCTCTTATTATATAAAAAGCATCAGTTGGACTTAATACAGCTCCAGTCATATCTTTAACTCCAACAAGTCTAATTTGAGTCACTAAATTTTTTGAACCTACTACAAATCCTGCGATAACATCTCCATGACCATTTAAATATTTTGTAGCAGAGTGAACAACAATATCAGCTCCTAAAGTAAGAGGTTGTTGACAATAAGGCGTTGCAAAAGTATTATCAACAACTACCAATGTATTTTTATTTGTATGAGCTATTTGAGCTACTTTTTTAATATCTATAATCTTTAAATTAGGATTAGCTGGTGTTTCTAAATAAATAACTCTTGTGTTAGGTTTCATAGCTTTTTTTACTGCTTCAAGATCAGAAGTATCAATAAATTCAACTTCAATTCCAAATCTTGTAAGTCCATGGCTCATAAGAGCAAAAGTACATCCATAAAGAGTTTTATCAGATATAACATGATCTCCAGCTTTTAAAACAGTCCACATAGTTGAAGCGATTGCTCCCATACCAGATGCTGTTGCTAGTGCTGCTTCTCCCTCTTCTAAAATTGCTAACTTTTCTTCAGCAACAGCTAGAGTTGGATTTGAAAGTCTTGAATAAATATAGCCATCTTCTTCTAATGCAAATCTTCTTCCGCCTTGTTCAGCTGAATCAAATATAAAAGTTGATGTTTGATAAATGGGAGTTGCTAAAGTTCCAAATGGATTTTTTTTGCTTCCACCATGAATAGAATTAGTTCCAAATCCTTTTTTAGTATTATCATTCATATTCTTACCTCGTTAAAATTTAGTTTTATGACTTACAATAATATTATATATAACATTATTGTAAGAAAGTCAAATTTTTAATAAAAAAATGTGCTTAAATTACTATTAAAAGAATATTTTAAATACTTATTGTACTAATTTGTTTATATAAAGTTCAATTTTTTTTATAATAAGACCTATAAAAAATAGAATAATGGAAAAAAGCTGAGGTTTTCAGCAACAAAAAAGAGGTAAAGAAAATCTTTACCTCTAGACGTATTTATTTATAATTAGTCTTTTTTCGATACATAAAAATATGCTGCTCCTAATCCCGCTCCACCAACTATATTTCCAAGAGTTACTGGAATTAAATTAGTAATCATTCCACTTAAAAAACTAGGATCTTTAAACATAAGTGCAGAGAAGATTGTCATATTTGCCACACTGTGCTCTAATCCGATTGTTATAAAAGCAAATAAACACCACCAAATCATAATTAATTTTCCAGATTCAGAAGTCATCTTTATTGAAGCCCAAACAGCTAAACATACTAAAATATTACAAAGAACTCCCCTGAAAAATAGATCCCAGAACGGTGCTGTAGCTTTTAATGTAGCAATAGTTCCCATAAACTTTCCAACACTTTGGGCTCCAGGTACAAAATGAACTGTTAAGTTAGTTAAAGAAAATAAATATCCACACAAAACAGAGCCAAATAAATTACCAAAGAAACATACAAACCAAACCTTAAATGTATCAGCCCATGTTGTTGCTTTCGCTAATGTTGATATAGTCATAACAAAGTTATTTCCAGTAAAAAGTTCACTTCCACACATAATAACTAAACTAAGTGCAACTCCAAAATAAGCTCCCATAAGTGTTCGAGCACCTAATGGTCCAATAACTGGTGCCGCCAATCCACCAATAGAGAAAATTAGTAATATTCCTAATCCCACAAAGAATCCTGCAAAAGTTGAAAGTACAAAATACTTACCAAAACTTTTCTTTAAAAAGTTACTTTTAGCAGCTCCTGCATTTGCAACTTTTTCAATTGTTTCCCAAAACATAAAACCCTCCTAAATTAAATAGTATACTAGCATTCTACACGAAACCGAAATAAAAAGATTTTTTTTCGATTAAAAGAAAACCTTACAGTTTCTTAAATCAATATTCCATAACAATTTAATATTTCTTTTAACTAATTCGCATCCATGAATAGTATCACATATTGTTTCTAAATTATAATGTCTAACAACATATGACTCTACACAAACATCTAAAGTAGTTTTACTATCTCTTAAGTTACAAGGATAAACAATTACAATCTCTTCTTTTAATTTTCCAATCTTTTTTAAAATATCTAAAGTAATATCTGCAAGATTTTCGAATCTATGAAGAACATTATTCTCTCTATCTAAAATAAGTCCCTCTCCAATATGAGAAAGATTGTCTTTTACAATATTTCTATAAGAGTTAGTTAGTTTTTCATAAGCTATAATCATGGTATCAGCTCCTATCATTTTAATTATTCTATTAATTACCCTATATTTACGAATAAGTCAAATGTTTTCCTTTAATTAAAACTATTAGTTTAATTAATAGTTCCAGAAGAATAGTCATGAATAGGAATAGGATACATCTTAAAATTTTCTATTTTGTTGTTTATACCACCGTTTAAATTTCTATAATAAAGCATAACTTCACTATTTCTGTTTACAATAATCTCTTGTATCTCAGAATAGATAGCTTGTCTTTCGACTTTATCTAAAGTGCTTCGAGCATCTTCTAAAAGTTTATCAACTTTTTCATCACTAAAGAAAGTTCTATTTCCAGCTCCACCAAAAGTACTTGAATGATGTGTTGGATAAAGCGCATAATCAGAATCACCAGTAACACTTCCCCATGAACCAATGAACATATTGAATTCACCATTATTAGTTTTAAGCCAGTAAACGCTCGGTTCTAATATAGATATAGAGATATTCAACCCAACATCTGTTAAAAATCCAGCTATAATTTCAGCTGTTTGTAAATCAGTATTGTTATTCATAACAGCTAAAGTAAGATTACTACCTTTTATGTTTTTCAAGAGTTCAATTGCCTTTTTCTTATCATATTTTAAATTTCTAGTATTTTTATTATGTCCAAAAACACCTTCTGGGACTGGAGAATTTGCAATAACTCCATCGCCATTTAAAACAGCATCTAAAAGTGCTTCTTTATCAATAGCAAGATTTATCCCTCTCCTAATATCTTTGTTTTGAAATATTTCAGACTTCATATTTAATCCCATATATGTGTATGAGTAAGATGGTTTAGATAAAAATTTTAGATTTTTATGATTATCTATAATTGTCTTATCTTGAGGTGAAAGTGAAAAAGCTAAATCAGCTTCACCTGTTTCTAAAGCTATAGTTCTATTACTAGCTAAAGGAATTGTCTTTATATTTATCTTTTCATAAGATGGTTTTAAATCAAAGTAGTTTTCAAATCGTTCTAAAACTATTTTTTCTCCAAGAATCCATTTTTTCAAAATATATTTACCAGAACCCATAGGGTTTTGAACTAAAGCTGCTGGATTTTTTTCTAAATAATTTTTACTTACAATACTTAACGCAGGATGTGTCAGTTGGTCTAATATCGCTGAAAAAGGTTTCTCTAAAATCATTGTAAAGTTATAATCATCTTTTATAACTATCTCTTTGATTGGTGGTAATATTCCAGCTATTCTCTGTGATTTTTTCATTCTTTGAAATGAAAATTGTACATCTTCAGATCTAAGTTTTGTGTTATCTTGAAAATAAATATTATCTTTTAAAACAAAATTGATAGTCTTATTATCTATAAAATCGAATGATTTTACCAAACCAGGAACAGTTTCCATATTAGCATTTTTCTCTAGTAATCTAGAGTATAACAATCGATTTATTCTTAAAGAGAATCCATCATTCGCAAAATGAGGATCAAGACTTTTTGGGTCTCCTTCTTGAACAACATTCATAACTGCTGAAAACAAATTAGCACTAAAGATAAAGATAAATAATAACAGCATTGAAATTCTCTTCATCATTTAAACAACTCCTATAAAATAATTTTCTGGATTGATAAAATCTCTTTTTCTAAAAAATCTTGAGCGATTTTTTTAAATCCTTCTGTATCTCCACTTGTATAAAACTTTAAAAATGGTTTTTGAGAAGAAACACCAACTCCAATTTCATTTTTCAAAAATTTTGCTGTTTCTATAGCAGGGTCTACAATTGTACCTTTAAAATATTTTTGAATATTTTTTTTAATAAAAGGATAGTGAGTACATCCTAAAATAAGAGTATCGATAGTCGTTGGAAGTAAATCTAAATACTCTTTTACAATATTATCGTTTTCAATACTATCTATCCATCCTTTTTCAATTTTCCTAGCTAAAAGCGAACATCCAACACCATATATTACCGCTGATGAATCTAACTTCATTCCAGTTTTTCTATAGACATCCATTTTTATTGTTGCAGGAGTTGCAAGTACACCAATTTTTTTATTTTCGCTCATTTTCAATCCATCTTTTATACCATTTTCTACTACACCTATAATAGGAATGCTATATTTTTCTTTCATTAAATGAAGACTCGCCGCTGTAGCTGTATTGCAAGCGATAACAAGAACATCTACTTTTTCTTTATAGACTAAGAAGTCTGAAACTTTTAAGCATAAAGAACGAATCTCTTCAATTTCTCTATCGCCATAAGGAGCGTTTAAGTTATCGCCAAAATAGACAATATTATGAAAAGGTAAAACCTTTAATATCTCTTTTAAGACTGAAACCCCACCAACTCCAGAATCAAATATCCCAATTTTTCTCATTAAAACCTCACTTTCATATTTAATTAATTCTATTATATTAATTTTATTATACTCCCTGTTTCTCCAGGAATAGCAGGAGAAACTTCTAATCTTCTAGGTATTCTTATTTTTAAATCCTCGACATGACTTATAATACCAATTTTCATTTTTTCTTTCCATCTTATCTCTTCTAAAATTTCTATAACTCTATCTAAAAGAGTGCTGTCTAGCGTTCCAAATCCTTCATCTAAAAAGAAAAATTCTAGCTGTATATTGCCTTTTAGTTGTAACTGACTTGATAATGCGAGCGCTAAAACAAGTGAAACTATAAATGTTTCTCCACCAGAAAGAGTAGCAGAATCACGAATATGGTTGTTGTTAAATACATCAACTATATTGAAATCACAGTCTTTATTAACTTGTAATAAATATCTACCTCTTGTTATTTTTTTTAATCTTTTTGAAGCTTCGTACGCTATATAATCAAGTCTTTTTCGAGCTAAAAAACTAACAAACTTTCTACCTTTAAATTTCTTTTGTAAAAGTAATAAGTCATCTTCTTTTAGCACTAAAGAATCAATTTGAACTAATAAGTCTTGAGCTTCATATGCTAATTTTTGAATCCGCTCTAAGTAACTTGAAGTCTCTGTAATCTCTTTTACTAAAATTTCATTTTTCATCTTTAAGTTTTGAAGTTCAAAATTTAAAGATGACCATTTTTTTTCTTCAAATACTTTTCCATCTAAAGAGATTAAAATTTCATTTTTAAAATGAGTGTATTTTATAAAATCGTTTTCATAATTTTCTATTGCAATTTTCATATTTTGAAGTAATTTAAATTCTAAGATGCTATTCAAAATATCTAGGTTTGATAAAAACCCTGTTTTAACTGAGTTTGTTTTTAAAGATTTAGTTTTAGTATCAAAATCGTTTTTTGAATTTTTCATATTCTCATATTTACGAGCTAGGTTCAAAGTAATTTCTCCAACTTTAGTAGAAAATTCTAAAATTTTATCTTTAACACTTCTTAATTCAATTTCAAAAGAGTTCAAACTTAGCATTGTTTTTCTGTATTCTTTATCTAAAGTATCTAAATGTATTTTTCTTTTAACTACACAATCCAGAGATGTATTTTCTAAATTTAATAGTGATATTTTTTCGCTCTCTATTTCTATTTCTTTTTTATAAGTTTCAATTTTATCCATATTAAGCTCTACTAGTTTTTCTTTTTGTAATATATTGCTATTAATATTCGATATTGTAGATTCTAAGGTTACGATCTTAGTGTTGATCTCACCAACTTTTAAATTAAAGTTTTTCTCTGCATCTTTCAAAAAAATAAGATTTTTTTCTTTTAAAGCTAGATTTTTTTCTAAAACTTCAACGCTTTCTAAATCTTTAAACTCTAAGAGTTTTTCATTTGAATGTTTTGTTTTAATACTTAACTCCAATAAATTTTTTCTAATATTTTCTTCGGATTTTAAGAGGTTGTCTAATAATTTAAAATCAACGTCTTCACTATTTTGAGCTCGTTTTGGATGCTCTTTAGAGCCGCAGACAGGGCAATTTTCTCCGTGGATTAAAGTTTTAGAAAGTTCAAAAGCTTTATTTCCTAAATTTTTAACTTCAAGCTTAGCAGATTCTTGAAGGATATCATCTAAATTTTTTAATAAAGTTACAGTCTCTAGTTTATAGCTTTCTAAACTTTTTTCATAAGATATTTTTTGAGAAAATTTGTTTTGAAGAACTGATATGCTGCTTTTTAAAATACTTATTTCATTTTCTAAATTACTTGTAGTTATACAATCTATTTCACCAAGATCTTCTAATTCATTTTTAAAAACTGAAAGATCGTTTATATTCATTTGAAGGTTGTCTTTTAAAAGCTTACAATCATAATTCTCTACTTCAAAATTATTTATAGCTTCGTTTAAGAGATTCTTTTTTAATTCTAAAGTATTAAGATATCCTTCACATTTACGAAGATTTTCTAATTCGTTATAGTCTATAATTAAAGATTTTAATACCGAATGAAGAGAATCTAAATTTTCTTGTTTTTGAATCTCTTCATTTTTAAAACTATTTAAGCTAGAGTTATATTCTGCTAAAATAGTTTCAGAAGCTAATATTTCATTTTGAATAACCTCAATACTATTTTCTAAAATCTTTATTTCATCAATGATAATTTTAAAAGAATTAGCTAGTTCGTGTTTCTTAATTTTTTCAGAATAAACGTCAATTTCATTTTTTGTTTTTTCTAACCTAAACAGCTCTGAGTTATAAAAATCTAATTTTTCAGAAAAAGATTTTATACTGTTCATCTCTGAAAAATCACTTTCAACTTTCATCTTTTCTATAACTAAAGAGTCGTGTTCAGTTGTTTTTGACTTTAATTCACCTTCTAGAGTTCTCATAAGTTCTGGTGAAAAGTCACCTTTTCCTTTTATTTGATTTTCTAAAGAAGCTATCTTTTCTTTTAAAACTGATAATTTTGAACTTATCTTATCTGACATCTTAGTACCATATTTATCTAAATCAAATATGTTTTCCAACATAGTCATTTTTTCAGCACCTTTTAACTTTAAAAATTCACTAAATTTACCTTGAGGTAGTACAACTGATCTTGTAAAATCATTGATTCCAATCCCAAAATACTCTTTTACTTTAGCTTCTACATTTTTAACAGTATCAGCGATTACATCTTTATTTTTAATCATAATTGGATTAGATTGTTCAAACTTTTCTTCTCCTTTTCGATTATACTTTTTCTTGTAAACTCTAGTTATCTCAAATATATCCTCGCCTAGAGAAAACTTAAAATATACCTCTAAAACATTGCTATCTCCATTTAAAGACGAACGTATATTTTTACCGCTATTTCCCATAGTTCTCGGTATTTGGTCAAAGATAGAGAATATCATAGCATCTAAAATTGTTGATTTACCACTTCCAGTTTCTCCAAAAATTCCAAAAAGTCCCATAGAAGTAAGTTCATCAAAATTGATGATTTGTTTTTTTGAGAAACTTTGCAATCCAGTTATCTCTAGCTTAATTGGTCTCATTATTCTCCCCCTCCTCTAAAAGATCTAGAAATAGTTTCGTAATATTATCATTTGGAGTTAATCCATCACTTTCTTCTTTAAAAAATTGTATAAAAGCTGATTCTAAGTTTAGTTCGTTATAAACCGTAACTTCATTTTCTTTCTCGTTTATATTAAAAATTGGAATTATTTCTAAAATGTTTTTATTTTTTTTTATTTTTCTGATTTCTGAATTTTGAAGAGGTGATTCTAATTTTATATATAAATAAATCCACTCATCTATAGATGATAGCTCTTTAGACATCTCTATAGCTTCATTAGGAGAGTTCGCAGTGTATTCTCGTATTGGTTTATAGTTCTTAATACTAATCTCTTTAACAACGGTTTCAGAGATATTTAAACTCGCTACAAAAACTTTTTTTTCAAATTTATTTTCAGTTACCCTATATTCAATAGGTGAACCACAATAACGTGCATTTTTGCTTTTAAAATGCATAGGTTTATGTACATGACCTAGAGCTATATAATCTGCATCTGGAAGATCATCTACTGAAATAGCTTTTGAACCTCCAAGTTCCAGAGCGACTTCTCCCTCTCCCATAGCGCCAGCTACATATATATGCGTCATTAATAAAGATGGAATCTCTTCGTCATTTAGATTCATTCCATCTTCCAAAATCTCTTTAATTCGAACATTAAACTTTATATTTTCAAAAGTTTCGTTTAAAGTAACTTCACTTGGAAATGGAAGATTATATAGATATATTTTTTTAGAATCTTTTTCTATAAATATTCCACCTTCAACAGATTTATATATATTTAAAGAGCCATATTTTCCTATATTTATCTTTTCAAAAGCTTTTGAATATATAATAACACCGTAATCTTTAGCTAAATGAGCAACCGCATTTAAACGTGCAGGGTTATCATGATTTCCAGGAATTATGACAATTCCAACTTTTCCATTTGAAGAAAGTTGTTTTATACTATCAAAAAATAGTTTTTCTGCTGATGCTGAAGGATTATATGTGTCATATACATCACCAGCTAATAGTATCAAATCTATATCTTCTTTAATTACTATTCTTTCTAAATCGTCAATAAATAATTTTTGTTCTAATATTCTTGATTGGCCTTCTAATTTTTTTCCCAAGTGCCAATCAGAAGTGTGAAGTATTTTCAAAATTATCCCCCTCCTCAAACGTCTATTTACCTTTATAGTTTACCATTTAATGCGGTTAAATTCAAACTTCAAAAAAAGAAAAAAAGAGTTGAAATCTCTCTCAACTCTTTTTACTCGTTAAAAATTATTTTCCTGTTAATCTTTTTAAAGCGTTTGCAACAAACTCAACCTGAGTTCCTACAATAACTTGTGCTGAAGTTTTTCCAGGTTTTAAAACTCCTGCAATTCCTAATTTTTTGATTTCAGAATCTTGAACTAAAGAGTTATCTTTAACTTCTAGTCTTAATCTAGTTATACAATTATCAACTATAACAATGTTATCTTTTCCACCTAAAAGAGGTAGTAGTCTTTCTGCCATTTCATCATTAGAAGTAGGTTTTGATATTTTAATACCATCCTCAGGCTCTTCATCCTCTCTTCCAGGAGTTTTTAAGTTAAATTTAGTTATAACAAATACAAATACTAAATAGTAAACTACAAAGAATCCAGCACCTTGAATTAATAACATATACCACTTAACAGCTAATGGATTTCTAGAAGATAACAACATATCTATTAGACCTGCTGAGAATCCGAATCCAGCTATCCAATGTAGAGAAGCTGCAAGGAATAAAGATATACCAGTTAAGATACAGTGAACTAAATATAGTCCTGGTGCTAAGAACATAAATGAAAACTCTAAAGGTTCAGTTACTCCTGTTAAGAAACTTGCAAAACCAGCAGCAATCATAATTGATTTAACTTTATCTTTATTTTCAGGTTTAGCTGTTTTAATAAAGGCAAAACAAGCTCCTAAAAGTCCAAACATCATTATTGGGAAGAATCCAGCTTGATACATTCCTGTAACACCTTTAATTGCAGTTCCATTAGCAAGAGACTGTGCTCCACCTAAGAAGTTAGGTATATCGTTTATACCTGCAACGTCAAACCAGAATACAGAGTTTAAAGCGTGGTGTAATCCAATAGGGATAAGTAATCTGTTTAAGAATCCATAAATTCCAGCTCCAACAGCTCCCATTTGACTGATTACTCCTCCGAAACTTACAAGACCATCATAGATTGCTGGCCAGATGTACATTAGAATAAATGATACTAGTATCATTACAAACGAAGTTATAATTGGAACCAATCTTTTTCCACTAAAGAAAGAAAGAGCTTTTGGTAGTTCAACTTCACTAAACTTATTGTACAGTGCTGATGAAATAACTCCAACTAAGATACCAATAAATTGGTTGTCTATTTTACTGAATCCAGCTGGAACATTTTCAATTTTCATGATTTGTCCTACTGCAGATGGAGATAAAAGAGTTGTAATTACCAAGTAACCAACTAAACCAGTTAAAGCAGCAGATCCGTTTTTGTCCTTAGACATTCCGAATGCAACTCCCACAGCGAATAGTAATGGCATCTTATCTATTATAGCTGCTCCTGATTTTATTAAGAAAGCAGCTAGAGCACTGTTCCCACCCCAACCAGTCGGATCAATAAAATATCCTAAACCTAATAAAATTGCTGCTGCAGGTAATACTGCAACTGGAACCATCAATGCTTTACCTATTTTTTGTAAATAACCAAACATAAAGACCTCCTAAAATTTTTAAATGATTTTTTAATTCTATTTAATTTTATACTAAAAGAATTATTATGTCAAGTATAATTCATATTTTTATAGAACAAAGTTATTATATTTTACACATAATTAACTAAGTTTAACTCAGTTGAATTTAAAGTCGAAAAATTTAAATTCAATTAATAAAAAAAATTGAAAAAAAAACTAAAGTGTGATATAATAAATAAAAGAATTAAATGGGCGATGGAGTTCGCCATTAAATGCGTAAAGCTAATGACTCCTACTCTTTATGGGTAGGAGTCTTTTTTTTTGTTAATTAAAAGGAGGATTTTATGATTTACTTTATTACATTGTTATTTTTTATTGGATTAGCCGTATATTCTAATCTTTTAGGTAAAATTGTTGAAAAATTTAGAATACCATCACTAATAGGAATGATGTTAGCTGGCTTACTTATTGGTCCATATTGTTTTGACAAAACTCCCGATTCTGTATTGAAACTTGCACCAATTCTAAAAGATATTGCATTGGTACAGGTTTTATTTATCGGCGGACTCGGAATTGGAGCAGATCAAATAAAAAAAATAGGACGCCCAGCAATATTTTTAAGTATTATTCCTGCAACTTTAGAGGGATTTACAATAGCTTATCTTTCAACTTTATTTTTAGGATTTACTTTTGTACAAGGTGCAATTTTAGGATTTATAATAGCAGCTGTTAGCCCTGCTGTTTTAATACCCGCTATGGTTAATCTTATAGAAAAAAATATAGGTCAAAAAAAATCTATTCCTCAAATGCTTTTAGTTGGAGCATCAGCTGATGACACTATAGCAATAACACTTTTTACTACATTTTTAGCAATATATTTTCAAAAATTGAATGGAACAGCTTTTAGTATAAAAAGTCAACTTTTAATAATTCCTGTTTCAATAGTAGCTAGTTTATTCTTTGGTTGGGTTGTTGCTTTTGTAGGAAAATCAACATATTTAAAAATAAAAAACTCGAAAATAAAATTGATAATAACATTTATAATTTGTTTATCGTTAAGATTTATAGAGAAAAAATATCACTATGAAGTATTTAATTCTTTACTATCAATTATGTCTTTTGGATTCTTTATTCGTTTTTATTTAGGAGAGGGATATAAAGAGATTCACGGTGGTATGAATTCGATTTGGAAATATGGAAAGATATATTTATTTACCTTTGTAGGAATGGCAATTAATCCAATCTTAGTTGGTGGATATTTCTTTGTTGGATTTGTGATGTTATTATTTTCACTTTCTGTAAGATCAGTTGGAGTTTTAATTTCGTTAATAGGAACCAATTTAACATATAAAGAAAGATTGTTCTGTGTAATAGCATATTTACCAAAAGCAACTGTACAATCGGCAAAAGCAGGAATTCCCTTACAAATGGGTGTTATTGGCGGAGAAGTAATGCAAGCAATTGCAATTTTAAGTGTTTTAATTACAGCGCCATTAGGTGCAATCGGAGTAGATTTAAGTTATAAAAAATTATTAGAAAAAAACTGAAGACCGTAAATCTTCAGTTTTTTTATCTATCTAATTTTATAAGAATATAAAATACCCAATAAGTGGCAGTGTTAAAACCAATATAGGTATATTTAACTCTCTATATCTTCCTGTTAATAGTTTAATGACAACATGAGATATAATTCCCATACTCATACCAGAAGCCATATTATCTGTGAAAACAGTAAACATAATAGTTATTGCTGCTGGAACAAATTCAGTCATATCATCCATATCAATAAACTTCATGCTAGTCATCATTAAAATCCCTATAAAGATTAAAGCTGGTGCTGTAGCTGCTGATGGAATTATATAAACTATAGGTGTTAAAAATATAGTAAATATAAAACATATTCCAGTTGAAATAGCAGTTAAACCTGTTCTTCCTCCAACCTCTACTCCTGCAGCAGATTCTAAGAATGTAGTTATAGTTGTTGAACCGAATAGCGCTCCAACTATTGTAGCTATTGAATCTACTAAAAATGGTTTGTCTACTTCTGGTAGATTTCCATTTTCATCTAGCAGTCCTGCTTGAGCTGAAACTCCTAAAAGAGTTCCTAGCGTACAGAAAAAATCACCTACGAAAAATGTGAATATTAAAGGTAAAAATGCAAATTTCAAAGCTCCCATTATATCTAATTTAAAAGCAATACTTGAAATTGATGGTGGCATTGAAAAGAAACTTTCTGGGATTTGAGTTATTCCCATTGGAATACCAATTAAAGTTGTAATAACTATTCCAATTAAAACTCCACCTCTTACTTTGTTTAAAACAAGAGCAATTGTAATAAAAAGACCGATTAAAGAAAGTATGGTATTTGGATTACTTATATCTCCCATAGAGATTGTTCCATTTTCAATTGTCATTATCTGACCATTTTTAAATCCTACCATAGCTATAAAAAATCCAACAGCTACTCCAATTGCAAATTTTAAATTTTTAGGGATAGCTTCAACTATAAGTCCTCTTAAACCTAAAACTGTTAGTAGTAAAAATACTATTCCAGACAAGAAAACCATTCCCATAGCAACTTGCCAACTAACTAAACCACCTGCAACTAATGTATAAGCAAAAAATGCATTTCCTCCCATAGCTGGAGCCATAGCAAAAGGTCTATTTGTATATAGTCCCATTACAATTGAAAAGGTTGCAGATAATAGTGCTGTTACAATAGTTACTGCTTTTACATCCATTCCTGCTGCTCCCATAAACATTGGCTGAACAATTAGTATGTATGCCATAGTCATAAAAGTTGTAATTCCAGCGGTAATTTCTGTTGATACTGTAGTGTTATATTCGCCAAGTTTAAAATAAGAATCAATAGCACTTAGCACACTATTATTCTTTTTAATGTTTTTCATTCTTCCTCCTAATAATAAGCCTTTTACGGCGGCTTGTAGAAACTCCTACCCTTATTGTAGGATTATATCAGTTACTAAAAATACAGAATATTGTACTATATTTCACAATCGAAGTCAACATTTATTTATTTTCGTTATATATTAAAAATAAAAAGCAAAACTAAGCTTATGTTTTTATAATACGTTAAAATAATAAATTATAGGTGTCTAAAGATAATTATTATCAGAGTATTTTTCATCTTATAAAACTAAATATAATGAAAGTTATATGCATCTTTTTAACTTTAGAGTAATTATTAGTTAACTAATAATAGTGGCGTTTTGTATTAATTTTATAGATGTTGTATCTTTATGAAAAATATGAGATAATACTCTATAAGTTATTTATTTTAAGGAGGTTTAGTATGTATAATGTAACAAGAAATATGCTGGTTGATGTTTTAGAGGGGTATTTAAAATTAGCTAAGGAATTAAAAGGTGAGTTGGTAATTTTAAACAAAGTTGATGATGAAGCTGATGAGTTCGTAATAACTAACATAAAGGATTTTGGATCTATCGCAACTAAGAAGAACGATATGTTAGAAGTTACTATATATGTTGATGAAGATGATGAGGTTTATGAAGAGTTTATAATTGGAGATGGAACTGATTTTGATAAAGTTCAAGAAAATATTTTCTCTAAATATCCTAAACACTTCACAGTAGTAAAATTCGAAAAAAAGACCGATTCAAAAAAACTAGGAAAAGATAGCTGGTTAGGTACAAACAAAGATGCAGGAACAGGTCATTTCCAAAAATTCATGAAAAAAAAGAAATCTTTCTAAATTAGAAAAAAACTCTGAGACTGGTCAGCTAATCTCAGAGTTTTTTATTATAAAAATAAAAATTATTTTTAACAGGTTGTAATTTATCTTTTTTTAACATTTTTTTTGTTTTTAGAATTAATAATAAGGGTAATCAAAGATATCGCGATTAAACATGTTACAGGTAATAAAATTAAAAATAAGAGTTTGTAGATATTTTTAGGTTTTACTTTCACTATTTCTAAAACTTTAATATCTATTTCTTTAATTTCATCAATTTTTTTCTCGGTTTTCAAATCTAAAATATCTGCTTTTATATTTTTTTCTATATTTTCTTGTATAGGACTATTGTCGTTTGTTTCAACACTTGAACTTAATTTGCTTGCTTGAACAGAAATCTCTCTTGATGGAACTTCAAAATATTCATAACTTTCAGTTTCTGTATTGAAATATGGTATCGATATTTTTGGCGTTTTATTAACCTCTGTTTTTTTAGGTATAAACGCTAGTTCATAAACTTTTTCATTGAAATATTTACCATCCACTATACTTTCTTTGTAGCTTTTAACACTTTGAAATATATTAAAGTCATCATTCTGTGGAAATGAAATACTATCTAATAAAGCTAAGTTTCCACTTCCATGTAGCGTTAAAGTCAAAGTTATAGCTTCTCCAACTCTAACATCTTTTCCTTTCCAATTTTCTAAAAAATTTAAACTACCAACAATATCTTTGAAATTTCTAGGAGAATCTAATGGTAATGCTTTTATTTCTATATCTGTATTTTCTCCACCTACATAAGATACAGTTTCACTAAAGAAATCTCTTGAAGGCTCTCCAACTTTAACTGTACTAGCAGAAATACTTTTATTTCCACTACTATTTGCCTGTAAAATACCTTTGAAAAGAGTCAGCTGAATAGCTTGTTTTCCATTGAACTGAACTGAATTTTGTATATAAGTATTGTTATTATAAGGTGTTATATCTTTACTTGAAAACTCTCTAAAATTAGGAGATTTAGCTAAAGAAAACGAATTTAATCTAACCCCACTTATAAAATACTCTTCATATGGTATTTTTTCACCAAAATAGTAGCTCTTTTTTAAAGTCGTTTCTTTTAATATAAATTTTTGATTTAAAGTCTCATTCATAGATTCAATAGACTTCACATTTAGATTGATACTCTTCGTATCTCCTGAATCTGTAACAACCTTTAAGGTAATCTCTCCCTCTTCTTTCGGTCTTATATTATAAATATCACTTTTACTCGAACTTTTACTTCCGTTTATAATTTTATAACTATTGTTTGATCCTTTAGATAAAACTTCAAATTTATCAATACCTTCTATACTGTATTTATCTTTGTCTGAATCCAAAAATACAACTTCTAAAGAAACAACATCGTTTTTAGTTGGTGTTAAATTTGATACATTTATGATTAATTCTGAAAAACTTAATTTACAAAGTAACAACATAATAAAAAATAAACTAGTTTTATTCATTTCCTTTTACCACCTATTCTCGCTATCTTTATTTTCACTATTATTTAACATTTTTTCATTGTTTTTAAAAGCTTTTTTTTCATTACTTTCAAGACGTTGCATTATACTTTTTAACTCATCTTCCTTTTGTTTCTCTTTATCACTTTCTCCAGCTTCAGAACTATTATTTGACTCTTTATTTTCGCTATTTTCATTTTTTTCACTTTCGTTTTGTTCGTTATTACCATTTTGATTTTCTTCGTTTTTTTTGTTTTTATCATCTGAATCTTTGTTGTTTTCTGAACTTTCTTTGCTTTCCTTTTGTTTTTCCTGCAACTTTTTGAAAGCTATTTCATAATTTTTTTTAATATTAATATCTTCATTTACATTCATAGCTTCAGAATATTCTTTTAAAGCATCTTCATGTTTATTCTCTTTTACTAATTTATTTCCAGCAATAAATTGATTATAACCAACATTTTCGACTTTTAAAAAACTCTTTTGAAACTGAAGAAAAGAGTAAACTAACAAAGAACATCCAAATATGATTAACGCTAACTTTTTAAACATATTCTTCCTCCAACTTTCTCTTCGGCAAGAAATATCCTATTAAAATAAATAACAACCCTAATGCTAACGGGTATTGGTAGTACTTTTCATAGACTTTTCTTTTTTCTTCTCTTTCTGAAGTTTTATCTAACTTACCAATATCATTTATCAATTTTTTATAGTTTCTATTGCTTAAATTATTTAAAGAATAGTAATTCCCACCACTTTCTCGAGCTAAATCTTTTAAAAACTTATCATTTAACTTTGAAACAACTATATTTCCATCGTTGTCTTTAACAAATCCTTTATCTATTCGTATAACACTTCCCTCTCCAGTTCCAACTCCAAATATAAAGGTTTTTATTTTATTCGTTTTAACAAACTGAGATACTTCAGGTTCTTTTTCTCCACCATCTGAAAATATAATAACATTTTTATCTTTTGCTGCTGTTTTTTCAAAAGATGTATTCGCCAATTTCAAAGCTTCTAATAGTTTCGTTCCCCCTCCAGATATAAGTTTACTATCTATAGCATCTATATAATTAATTGCCATAAAATAATCATCTGTTAAAGGCATTTGAACATATGCACTATCTGAAAACGGAATAATTCCTATTCTGTCACCTTTTAAATTAGTTAAAATATCTTTTAACTCTCTTTTACTTATTTCTAATCTATTTGGATAAGCATCCTCTGCTAACATAGATTTTGATATATCCATCAATATATATACATCACTGCCTTGAACTTTTATAGCTTCTTCTTCTTTCAATTTTTGTGGTGAAAGTAAAGCTATAAATACACTAAAAGTTCCAAGTATAATGAAAAAAGCCGATAGTGACGAGTGAAGGGTATCAGTTCTCCATTGAATGCTCTTTAATATAATTTGTCGCTTTCTAACCCCTAGAACTAATAACGTTGCTATTAATAAGGGGATAAGTATCAGTTTTAAGTTACTAGTATTTCCAAATTCCACTTTATTCCCTCCTAAGGTATTCTTATATATTTAAAGTATTGAAAGAATATTCCAACCACCAGTAATAAAAGTGCTAGCTTTAAGATTTCTTCAAAATATTCATGAACTTCATATATATTACGACTGTCTATCTCTGTTTTTTCTAATTCATCTATTTCACTAAATATATTTTGAAACTCTTTTGAATCACTTGCTCTAAAGTATTTTCCACCTGTATCTCCAGCTATTCTCTGAAGTAAGTTTTCATCAAGTTCATTGTTCTTTATATACCTAGTGCCAAATAATCCCGCTACTGGAATCTCTTTAGCTCCTATTCCTATTGTATAAACCTTAATACCTAAATCTTTCGCTACTTTTGCAGCACCAAGTGGACTCATCTCTCCAGAATTGTTTTCACCATCTGTCATTAAAATAACAATTTTTGATTTCGATTTTGATGTTTTTAATCTATTTAAAGAAACACCTAGTCCCATTCCTATTGCTGTTCTATTATTACTACTTATATCATCAGTTGTAATAATAGATATTGTATTTTTTAAGACGTTATGATCAAATGTAAGTGGAACTTTTGTATATGCTTCTCCTCCAAAGACAACTAAAGACAATCTATCATTCGGTCTTTTATCTACGAATTGAGCTAAAATCTCTTTTGATTTTTCGATTCTATTTGGATTAAAATCAGGTGTTTCCATAGATTTTGATAAATCCAATGATATTACTATATCAATACCATCTTTTTTTACAATTTTACTCTCACTTTGAGTTTGAGGTCTAGCTAAAGCTAATATTAACGCTACTGTTGATAAATATATAAAAACTTTACCTAAAAGGTGTTTTTTATTAATTTTTGAATATTTTTTTATAACTTGTATTCCAGGAACCTTAATCGCTTCAGTAGATTTTTTTCTAAAAAATAGATAAGTTATTATTGGAATTAAGAGCAATATATATGGCATTTTAAAATTAAACACTCGTAATCTTCTCCTTTCTGAGCTTTTCGACTATCTCTATTGCTTTTTTCTTATAGTGGGTATAATCTTCATTTTTAGATTTTGAAAACTTAAGATAATCAAGTGATTTTATAAATTCTATGTCTGTAGTATCTAAAGAATGAATTGCTTCGTAATCTCCACCACAGAAATTCTTTTTATATTTTCTATCTATATATTTTCTCAACTCTAAACTAATTAGTTCTTTCCAATTTTCTGAACTAATTTTAGAAATACCTTTTTTAAATAACAAATATGGATTTTTAGATCGATCTATTAAATGCATTATAACCGAAATACTTATAGCTATAATTCCAATCATAAATGATAATATAGCAGAATAAGGATAATCTTTCTCTACATATCTATTTTTTTCATCTGACAATTGAGGATAAATCTCTTTTTCATCATCTTTCAGAGTAGAAGCTATATTAAATTTCAAACTTTTATTTTTGAATATTACTATTTTTTCTCCAACTTCATAAGTCGTAAAAATCACGGCAAGCTTATCTTTTTTTTCTTTTTTTAACTCTATAATTTTATAATCTTTCAAACTTTCACGAATTTCATCTTCAGATATTGATCCACTTAACTCTAGAGCTATTTTTTCACCTATATAGTAATCTTTAGCAAGAGTTAAAGTTGATAATACGAATGTTAAAAATAATATCAATCTTATTTTTTTCATCTTCGACCTCTTTTAAAAAACCTAGATATCTCTTTTACATAGTCTTCTCCTATATATAAGTTAATACCATCTTTTAAATTATTTATACTAAAGCTACTAGATCCTCTATAGTTTTGAATAACTACTTGTTCTCCTGTTTCCGAGTCCTCTAATGTAAATATAGCTCCTTTTGGTAAAGATTCATACTTTCTATCAGCTATTCTAACTTGAATAACTTCATGTCTTTGTGAAAGAATTCTAAGATCTTTTTCATAGTTTTCATCTAGAAAATCTGAAATTAAAAATATAACAGAACGTCTTTTAAATACTTTTCCAAAATATCTAAGAGTTGATGCTATATCTGTTTTTATTCCTTTTGGAGAGAGAGTTAATAGATTCTCTATAATAGATAATGTATGTTTTTTTCCTTTTTTAAGTGGAATAACTGCTTCTATTAAATCTGAAAAAAACAATGCTCCAACTCGGTCACTATTTTTATTAGCACTAAAAGCCAAACTTCCTACAAGCTCTGTTATTAAATCTAGCTTATCTTTAAATCTATTTGAAGCTGAAACATCAACCAAGATAAAAACTGATAACTCTCTTTCTTCAACAAACTCTTTTACATAAGCTTTTCTCTGTTTAGCTGTTACTTTCCAATCTATTTTTTTCACATCATCACCAGGAGCGTATCTTCTAATCTCTGAAAACTCCATACCATTTCCTTTTAAACATGACTGATATTGTCCAGCAAAGATATTATCTGATAAAATAGTAGCTTTTATCTCTATTTCTTTTATTCTTTTTAAAAGTTCTTTTTTATTTAATATTTTATTTTCTAAAGCCATATTCTATCACTTCCTTATGGTAAAACAACTGTACTTAGTATATCGTCAATTATATTTTCAGCGGTTTTATCCTCAGCTTCAGCTTCATAA
>NZ_JBOFMZ010000061.1:0-22906 GCF_051658645.1 Cetobacterium sp. | reverse complement strand
AATAAAAAATATTGATTGGCAACGATAGCTATGGAGGTACACCCAGTAACATTTCGAACCTGGAAGTTAAGCCCATAAACGCTGAAAGTACTTGGGGGGCAGCCCCCTGGGAGGATAGGAAGTTGCCAATCTTTTTTTTATTTTGGAGTAAAAAAATATTGACAAAATTGTTAAAAAGTGGTATTATCATCTGTGTCTTAAAAAGAAAGCAATAAATAAAGGAAACTCTTTTTTACCATACATAGATAAATTGTATGGGAGGATTTGTAATATCCGTTAGATGAGTGGAGGTGTAAAGAGTGAGAGTAAATATTCAATTAGAGTGTACAGAATGTAAAAGAAGAAACTACAGTACTTCAAAGAATAAGAAGAACACTACTGAAAGATTAGAATTAAAAAAATACTGTAAGTGGGACAAAAAAGTAACAGAACATAAAGAAACTAAAAAGTAATTCTTAATTCTAAGAAGCATAATGCTTCTTAGTTAATTTTTAAAAAGTAAATCTATTTGCAACAACATGCAGGTCAATGGCTCAATTGGCAGAGCATCGGTCTCCAAAACCGAGGGTTGGGGGTTCGATTCCCTCTTGACCTGCCATTTTTTTATAAACTAAAATTATTTGGTGGTGCAAAGTGAGACTAATTAATGATGTGAGAAGAGAGTATTCTAAGGTTGAATGGCCTAGAAAAAAAGAAATTATTGCGGCAACTAGTTGGGTTGTTGCTATGAGTATATTTTTAGGAGTATACTTAGGAGTTTTCGATATAATTGCTTCAAGACTTTTAAAGATGCTTGTATCTCTCTTTGGAGGATAAAATGGAAAAAAGCTTAGTAAAAAAATGGTTTATGATTCATACTTATTCGGGGTATGAAAAAAAAGTTAAAACAGATTTAGAACAGAAAATAGAAACTTTAGGCTTATCTACTATAGTAACGAAAGTTTTAGTTCCTGAAGAGGAAACTATAGAAGAAAGAAGAGGAAAGAAAAAAATAATTTCAAGAAAACTTTTCCCAGGGTATGTTATGCTAGAAATGGAAGCTACTAGAGAGGAAAGTACAGACGGAATTAATTTTAGAGTAGACTCTGATGCTTGGTATGTTGTTAGAAATACTAACGGTGTAACTGGATTTGTAGGTGTAGGATCTGATCCAATCCCTATGGAAGATGAAGAGGTTGAAAATATTTTCTCTGTTATAGGATACAAAATTGATGACGATGAGAAAGCGCTTAAAGAAGTTATTAAAGTTGACTACGAAGTAGGAGATTATGTAAAACTTCTATCTGAAGGATTTGAAAACCAAGAAGGTAAAGTTGCTGAAATCGATATGGAAAATAGAAAAGTTAAGGTAATGATGGAGATGTTTGGTAGAATGACTCCTATTGAAGTAGACCTTGATGGTGTAAAAAAGGCTTAATTTAAATTAAGCCAGTGGGAGATTGGAAATCAAGACCCCAATTTTATGGAGGTGTAATTAAGAATGGCAAAAGAAGTAATATCAATAATAAAACTACAATTACCAGCTGGAAAAGCTAACCCAGCTCCACCAGTAGGACCAGCATTAGGACAACACGGAGTTAATATAATGGAATTCTGTAAATCTTTCAATGCAAAAACTCAAGAAAAAGCAGGATGGATTATTCCAGTTGAAATTTCTGTTTACAACGACAGATCATTCACATTCATCTTAAAGACTCCACCAGCTTCAGATTTATTAAAAAAAGCAGCAGGAGTTCAATCAGGAGCACAAAACTCTAAAAAAGATGTAGCTGGAACAATAAATACAGCTAAATTAAGAGAAATCGCTGAAACTAAAATGCCAGATTTAAATGCTGGATCAGTAGAAGCAGCTATGAACATAATAGCTGGATCAGCTAGATCAATGGGAATCAAAATAGAAGACTAATTAGAAGTCAATTCTTATTTATGTGATATTAAGTGGTAGGATGAAAACATCCGTTTAACCACAGAAGGAGGAAATTTTCAATGGCAAATAAAAGAGGTAAAAAATACCTAGAAATAGCTAAATTAGTTGAGCAAGGAAGACTATACGAGGTTAAAGAAGCTTTAGAACTTGTAAGAAAAACAAGAACAGCTAATTTCGTAGAAACAGTTGAAATTGCATTAAGATTAGGAGTAGATCCTAGACATGCTGACCAACAAGTTAGAGGTACAGTAGTACTTCCTAACGGAACAGGAAAGACAGTTAAAATACTAGCAATAACTTCAGGAGCTAACATAGAAAAAGCTTTAGAAGCTGGAGCAGATTTCGCTGGAGCGGAAGAGTACATCGAAAAAATCCAACAAGGTTGGTTTGACTTCGATATCGTAATCGCAACTCCAGACATGATGCCTAAATTAGGAAGACTGGGAAGAGTTTTAGGAACTAAAGGTTTAATGCCTAACCCTAAATCAGGAACAGTTACACCAGATATCGCAACGGCAGTATCTGAGTTCAAGAAAGGAAAACTTGCATTTAGAGTAGACAAGTTAGGATCAATCCACGCACCAATTGGTAAAGCGGATTTCTCTGAAGAAGCTTTATTAGAAAACTTCTCAGCTTTTATCAACGAAATCGTTAGATTAAAGCCTTCTGCTTCTAAAGGACAATATTTAAGAACAGTTGCAGTTTCTTTAACAATGGGACCTGGAGTTAAAATGGATCCAGTTCTAGTTATAAAAAAAGCCTAATTAAAGTTTGCAAAAACTTTATTAGTATGTTACAATTATAAAGTTGTAAAATTACAACTCAAAAAAAGTTGGATAAATAATTATATATAGATCCAAACCAAAGACCGTAGGTGACGTAAGTCTTAAAAATCCTGCCGAGGTTGGAAGAAGGTATTCACTAACCTCAATAGTTAGATTATGAGCCTCCGTTCCTACCTTGGAGCGGAGGTAATTTTAGAGTAAAAGAGGAGGTGAATCAATAATGGCAACTCAATTAAAAAAGGAGCTTGTAGCTGAATTAGTTGAAAAAATTTCTAGAGCTCAATCTATCGTTTTAGTTGATTATCAAGGTCTAAGAGTAAATCATGAGACTGAGTTAAGAAAACAAATGAGAGAGAACGGTGCTGAGTACTTAGTTGCTAAGAACAGACTGTTCAAAATAGCATTAGCAGAAGCGGGTGTAGCTGATAAATTCGACGATTTACTAGAGGGAACTACTGCATTTGCATTCGGATATGCTGATCCAGTAACTCCAGCTAAAGTAGTTTACGATTTAGAAGCAGCACAAGCAAAAGCTAACGCAAAAGCTAAGAAAACTATATTCACTATAAAAGGTGGAGTTTTAACTGGTAAGAGAGTAGAAGCAGCAGAGGTAGTAGCATTAGCTAAATTACCGTCTAGAGAGCAACTTCTTTCTATGGTTCTTAACGGAATGCTTGGACCGGTTAGAAAACTTGCTTACGCAACTGTGGCAATCGCTGAAAAGAAAGAAGCAGCAGCTGAGTAATAACTTGTTGATTTAGATTATTATTGATTTAATAAAAACGAAAAATATTTTAGAAGAAATTAAGGAGGAAATAAAATGGCATTCAATAAAGAACAATTTATAGCTGACTTAGAAGCTATGTCAGTATTAGATTTAAGAGAGTTAGTAACAGCTTTAGAGGAGCACTTCGGTGTTACTGCAGCTGCACCAGTAGCTGTAGCTGCGTCTGAGGGACCAGCAGCTGAAGAACAAACTGAATTTGATGTAGTATTAACTGCAGCAGGACCAAACAAGATATCTGTAATCAAAGAAGTAAGAGCGATTACTGGATTAGGATTAAAAGAAGCTAAAGAAGTAGTAGATAACGGTGGAAAAATCAAAGAAGCTATCTCTAAAGAAGAAGCAGAAACTATAAAAGCTAAATTAACAGAAGCTGGAGCTACAGTAGAAGTTAAGTAATAACCTTAAAAAGTTTGCTTTGGCAACTAGTTATACTTAAATGAAAAAAATAGGCACTCTAACGGGTGCCTTTTTAATCATTGTAATGAAAATTATTAAATAATCTATTAAAAAGGAAGTTAATACTTAATCTTTTGAAAATAAAAGGGCTTTTATTTTCCAAAGATTAGGTATTGATCACTATATGAAATAGTAAGGAGTGTGAAGTAATGGGGAAACTCGTTGAAAGATTGAATTTTGGAAGAATCGAAGAAAGAGGAAATATGCCTCATTTTTTAGAATTCCAACTGGATTCCTATGAAGATTTTCTACAAGCTAAGGAGGCTCCACTTAACAGAAAAGATAAGGGGCTTGAATCTGCTTTTAGAGAAATATTCCCTGTTGAGTCTTCAAATGGAGATATAAAGTTAGAGTATGTTGCTTATGAACTACATCAAGCTGATGGTCCATTGAAAGATGAGCTTGAGTGCAAAAAAAGAGGGAAAACTTATTCTGCTTCTTTAAAAGTAAGACTTAGACTTACTAATAAAAAGAGTGGAAATGAAATCCAAGAAACACTTGTTTATTTTGGAGAAGTTCCTTTAATGACAGAAAGAGGAACATTTATTATAAATGGTGCTGAAAGAGTTGTAGTATCACAATTACATAGATCTCCAGGAGTATCATTTAATAAAGAAGTTAACATTCAAACAGGAAAAGACTTGTTCTCAGGAAAGATTATTCCTTATAAAGGAACTTGGTTAGAGTTTGAAACTGATAAAAATGACTTTTTAAGTGTTAAAATTGATAGAAAGAAAAAAGTTTTAGCAACTGTATTCTTAAAAGCTGTTGATTTCTTTGATACAAATGAAGAAATAATGGATAACTTCTTAAAAGAAAAGGATATTAATTTATCAGAATATTATTCAAGATATTCAAATAAAGAGGAACTTATAAGTGTTCTTAGAACTAAGATTGAAGGAAGCTTTGTTAAAGAAGATATTTTTAATGAAGAAACTGGAGAGGTTCTGTTTGAAACTAAGCAACTAATAACAGAAGCTGTAATATTTGAATTGGTGGATTCAAAAATAGAAAATATTTTAATTTGGGAAGTAAAGCCAGAAGATAAAGTGTTTGCAAATACTATAGTAAATGACACTGGAGACACTAAAGAAGAAGCTGTAACAGAGGTATTTAAGAAATTAAGACCAGGAGATTTAGTAACAATTGATTCAGCAAGATCTTTAATAAAACAGATGTTCTTTAATCCTCAAAGATATGATTTAGAACCCGTTGGAAGATATAAAATGAACAAAAGATTAAAGATTAATCTTCCAGAAGATGAAATATTATTAACAAAAGAGGATGTATTAGCAACAATAAAGTATGTAATTTCACTTAATAATGGAAAAGGTCATACAGATGATATAGATAACTTATCAAATAGAAGAGTTAGAGGAGTTGGAGAACTTCTACTAATGCAAATTAAAGCTGGATTATCTAAGATGGGTAAAATGGTTAAAGAAAAAATGACAATACAGGATGTAGAAACATTAACTCCACAATCACTTTTAAACACTAGACCATTAAACGCATTAGTGCTAGATTTCTTTGGTTCAGGTCAATTATCACAATTCATGGACCAGTCAAATCCATTAGCTGAATTAACTCATAAGAGAAGAATATCTGCACTAGGACCAGGAGGACTTTCTAGAGAAAGAGCCGGGTTTGAAGTAAGAGACGTACATGATTCGCACTATGGAAGAATCTGTCCAATAGAAACACCAGAAGGACCAAATATCGGTCTTATTGGATCTTTAGCAATATATGCAAAAGTAAATTCTTATGGATTTATAGAAACACCATATGTAAAAGTAGAAAATGGAATTGCAAATTTTGATAATATTCATTATTTAGCAGCTGATGAAGAAGAGGGACTATTTATAGCTCAGGCTGATACGAAACTTGGACCAAATGCTGAATTATTAGATGATGTTGTATGTAGATATGGTCATGAAATAGTTCATATTCCAGGAGAAAAAGTACATTACTTAGATGTATCTCCTAAGCAAGTTGTATCAGTTTCAGCAGGCTTAATTCCTTTCTTAGAGCACGATGATGCAAATAGAGCACTTATGGGATCAAACATGCAGAGACAAGCTGTACCACTATTAAAAACAGAAGCTCCATTTATAGGAACTGGACTTGAAAGAAAAGTTGCAGTTGATTCAGGAGCGGTAATTTCAGCAAAAGCAACTGGTAAAGTAATTTATGTAGATGCTAAAGAAATTGTTATAGAAGATGAAGAAGGAAAATCATACAATCATAGATTATTAAACTTTGAAAGATCAAACCAAGCAATGTGTTTACATCAAACACCATTGGTAAGTTTAGGGGAAGAAGTTGAATTAAATCAAGTAATAGCTGATGGACCAGCAACAAAAGGTGGAGATTTAGCATTAGGAAGAAATATCTTAATGGCTTTCATGCCTTGGGAAGGTTACAACTATGAGGATGCAATTCTAATATCTGATAGATTAAGAAAAGATGATGTATTCACATCTATTCATATTGAAGAATATGAAGTAGAAGCTAGAAATACTAAATTAGGTGATGAAGAAATAACAAGAGAAATACCAAATGTATCTGAAGAAGCTTTAAAGAACTTAGATTCTAGAGGTATAATTGTTGTTGGATCTGAAGTTGGACCAGGAACAATTTTAGTAGGTAAAACAGCACCAAAAGGTGAATCTGAACCACCAGCAGAAGAAAAACTTTTAAGAGCTATCTTCGGAGAAAAAGCAAGAGATGTAAGAGATACATCATTAAAAATGCCACATGGATCTAAAGGAACAGTTGTTGAAATTCTTGAATTATCAAGAGAGAATGGAGATGATTTAAAAGCTGGAGTAAATAGATCAATAAGAGTATTTGTTGCAGAAAAAAGAAAAATAACTGTTGGAGATAAAATGTCGGGAAGACATGGTAATAAAGGTGTTGTTTCTAGAGTTTTACCAGCAGAAGATATGCCATTCTTAGCAGATGGTACACACTTAGACGTTGTAATTAATCCATTAGGAGTTCCTTCACGTATGAACATTGGACAGGTTCTTGAAGTTCACTTAGGAATGGCTATGGGTAAATTAAATGGTGGAACATATTTATCAACTCCAGTATTTGATGGTGCAACAGAAGAGCAAGTAAAAGATTATTTAGAAAAAGCTGGATACCCAAGAAAAGGTAAAGTTACATTATTTGATGGAAGAACTGGAGATAAATTTGATAATCCAGTAACAGTTGGAAGAATGTATATGTTAAAGCTTCATCATCTAGTTGAAGATAAAATGCATGCAAGAGCAATAGGTCCTTACTCATTAGTAACGCAACAACCTCTTGGAGGAAAAGCGCAATTCGGAGGACAAAGACTTGGAGAAATGGAAGTTTGGGCTTTAGAAGCATATGGAGCTTCAAATATCCTTCAAGAAATGTTAACAGTTAAGTCTGACGATGTAACGGGTAGAACAAAAACTTATGAAGCGATTGTAAAAGGGGAAGAAATGCCAGAAGCAGATCTACCAGAGTCATTTAAAGTTCTATTAAAAGAGTTCCAAGCGTTAGCATTAGACGTAGAACTATTTGATATTAATAATGAGTTAATTAATGTTAATGAAGAGTTAGGAAAAGACGAAACAATAGTTGAGTTTTCTTTATCTGACCAAATAAACTAATTTTAAGTAAAATTGAATATGATGATAGATGAAAGCTTTATCTCATTTAAGGAGGCTTTGTATTTAATATGGGAATTAAAAGTTTTGAGAAGATTAGAATTAAACTAGCTTCTCCAGAGAAGATAGAAGAATGGTCGTACGGAGAAGTTACGAAACCAGAAACAATAAACTATAGAACATTAAATCCAGAGATGGATGGATTGTTCTGTGAAAGAATATTCGGGCCATCAAAAGATTGGGAATGTTCTTGTGGAAAATATAAAAGAATGAGATACAAAGGACTAGTTTGTGAGAAATGTGGAGTTGAAGTAACTAAGTCTAAAGTAAGAAGAGAAAGAATGGGGCATATAGATTTAGCTGCCCCAGTAGCTCATATTTGGTATTCTAAAGGAACACCAAATAAGATGTCTCTTATTTTAGGTATTTCTCCAAAAGAGTTAGAATCAGTTTTATACTTCGCTAGATATATAGTAACGGCAAGTGAAGAGCCAACTTTAAAAATTGGTAAAATAATAACTGAGAAAGAGTATAAACTATACAAACAAATGTATGGAAGACAATTTGAAGCAAAAATGGGTGCTGAAGCTATTTTAAAATTATTAGAAATGATAAATTTAGAAGAGTTAAGATTAGAATTAGAAAAAGAACTTGAAGATGTAAATTCAGCTCAAAAAAGAAAAAAATTAGTAAAGAGATTAAAAATAACTAGAGACTTTATAGCATCAGGTAATTTACCACAATGGATGATATTAAAGAATGTTCCAGTTATACCAGCTGATTTAAGACCAATGGTACAATTAGATGGTGGAAGATTTGCTACTTCTGACTTAAATGATCTTTACAGAAGAGTTATCAATAGAAACAATAGATTAAAGAGACTTTTAGAAATAAAAGCTCCAGAAATTGTAGTTAAAAATGAGAAAAGAATGCTTCAAGAAGCAGTTGATGCTCTAATTGATAATGGAAGAAGAGGAAAACCTGTTGTTGCACAAAATAACAGAGAGTTAAAATCACTTTCTGATATGTTAAAAGGTAAGCAAGGTAGATTTAGACAAAACCTTCTTGGAAAAAGAGTAGATTACTCTGCAAGATCGGTTATTGTTGTAGGACCTTCTTTAAAAATGCATCAATGTGGAATACCGAAAAAAATGGCACTTGAGCTTTATAAACCTTTCATAATGAGAGAGTTAGTAAAAAGAGAGTTAGCTACAAACATAAAAACAGCTAAAAAATTAGTTGAAGATGCAGATGATAAAGTATGGGATGTAATTGAGGATGTAATCCAAGATCACCCAGTACTATTGAATAGAGCTCCAACTTTACATAGATTATCAATTCAAGCTTTTGAGCCAGTTTTAATTGAAGGAAAAGCAATAAGACTTCATCCACTAGTATGTTCTGCATTCAATGCCGACTTCGACGGAGACCAAATGGCAGTTCACTTAATGTTATCACCAGAAGCAATAATGGAAGCTAAACTTCTAATGTTAGCTCCTAATAATATTATATCTCCATCAAATGGAGAACCAATAGCTGTTCCATCTCAGGATATGGTTATGGGATGTTTCTATATGACAAAAGATAGACCTGGAGCAAAAGGAGAAGGGAAATCGTTCTCTAATAAAGAGCAAGTTTTAACAGCTTATGATAGAGATATATTGGATACTCATGCTGTTGTAAATGTTAGAATAAACGGTGGAATGGTAAAAACTACTGCAGGTAGAATAATGTTTAATGAAATATTACCTGAAGAAAATAAAGAATACGATGTAACTTTCGGAAAATCTCAATTAAAAAAACTTATAGGAACATTATATGAGATGCATGGATTTACAAAAACTGCAGAACTAATAAATGAAATTAAAGACTTTGGATATCACTATGCAACATTTGCTGGAATTTCAGTTGGTATTGAAGATTTAGAGATTCCAGAAAGTAAAAAATCAATATTAGAAGAAGCAGATAGAAAAGTATCAGATATCGAAGCTGATTATAAATCAGGAAAAATAATCAACGAAGAGAGATATAGAAAAACTGTAGCTCTTTGGGCAGATACAACAACAAAAGTTACAGATGCAATGATGAGTGGGCTAGATCAGTTTAACCCAGTTTACATGATGGCAAACTCTGGAGCCAGAGGATCAATTGCCCAGATGAGACAACTTGCTGCAATGAGAGGAAACATGGCAGATACACAAGGTAGAATCATCGAGGTTCCAATTAAAGCTAACTTTAGAGAAGGATTAACAGTTTTAGAATTCTTCATGTCATCACATGGAGCTAGAAAAGGTCTAGCGGATACTGCGTTAAGAACTGCCGATTCTGGATACTTAACAAGAAGACTTGTTGATATTTCACATGAAGTTATTGTAAATTCAGTTGATTGTAAAACTCATGAAGGGATTGAAGTAGCAGAACTAGTTTCAGATGGTCAAGTAATTGAGAAATTATCTGAAAGATTATTAGGTAGAGTGCCTGCTGAAGATGTAGTTTTCGAAGGCGAAATTATTTCTAGAAGAAATGAAATGTTCACAAAACAACAAATCGCTAAAATAACAGAATTAGAAATAAAGAAAATAAAAATTAGATCTCCATTAACATGTGCTCTTGAAAAAGGAGTTTGTCAAAAATGTTATGGAATGGATTTAGCTAACCATAAAGAAATTTTATTAGGAGAAGCGGTTGGAGTTATAGCAGCTCAATCAATCGGAGAACCTGGTACACAGCTTACAATGAGAACGTTCCATACAGGAGGAGTTGCTGCAACTACTGCAACTGCAACAAGTATAAAAGCTGAAAATAATGGAAAAGTTGTATTTAAAGATATAAAAATTCTAGAAAACCAAGAAACTCAAGATAAAATTGTTGTTTCACAGTCTGCTAAAATTTTAATTGGAAATTATGACTATGAAATTGCATCTGGATCTATATTGAAAGTAGAAGAAGGACAAGAGGTTAAACAAGGAGATATCCTAGTTACATTTGACCCTTATCATATACCTATTATAGCTAACCAAGATGGAAAAATAGAATACAGAGAGCTATATGTAAAAGAAAATTATGATGAAAAATATAATGTTACAGAATATATGGCAATAAAAACTGTAGAATCAGGAGATTCAAACCCAAGAATTGTTATTTTCGATGAAGAAGGAAATGCTAAAGAAAATTACTCAATACCATTTGGAGCTTACTTAATGGTTAGAGAGGGAGAATCTGTAAGAACTGGAGAAATCATAGCTAAGATTATAAAAGAAGGAGAAGGAACGAAAGATATCACTGGAGGTCTTCCGAGAATTCAAGAGCTATTTGAAGCTAGAAATCCTAAAGGAAAAGCTATTCTGTCTGAAATAGATGGAAAAGTAGAAGTTACTGGAAGAAAGAAAAAAGGTATGAGAGTAATTATAATCAGATCTATTTTCGATACAGAAAACTTCAAAGAATACTTAGCACCAGTTGGAGAACATTTAGTTGTAACAGACGGAATGTTAATAAAAGCTGGAGATAAAATAACAGATGGAGCTATATCACCATTTGATGTTCTAAATATTAAAGGGTTAGTTGCAGCAGAGCAGTTTATATTAGAATCTGTACAACAAGTATATAGAGACCAAGGTGTTACTGTAAATGATAAACATATAGAAATTATCGTTAAGCAGATGTTCAAGAAAGTAAGAATAGTAGAATCAGGTTCTTCATTATTCCTAGAAGATGAAGTTGTAGAAAAGAGAATTGTTGAATTAGAAAATAAAAGATTAAAAGCTGAAGGAAAAACAGAGATCAACTATGAGCCTGTTATCCAAGGTATCACAAAAGCAGCAGTTAATACTGGAAGTTTTATATCAGCAGCATCATTCCAAGAAACTACAAAAGTACTTTCAAATGCAGCAATAGAAGGTAAAGAAGACTTCTTAGAGGGATTAAAAGAAAATGTTATTATAGGTAAAAAGATTCCAGCAGGAACTGGATATAAAGCTTATAAGAACATAGTTCCAGTTGAGATAGAGGACTAATAAAATAGGCGACTTTGTCGCCTATTTTAGCATTTTATTTATGAGAGGTTGATATTATTATGAGAAGTATGACAGGTTATTCAAAAGAGTATTTTGAAAATGAAAAGTATGTAATATCTTTAGAAATAAAGAGTGTAAATAACAAAAATTTAAATTTTAAAATAAAGTCACCTCATATACTAAATTTTTTGGAAAATAAAATCAGAACAGAGGTTACTTCTAGAGTTATAAGAGGAAGTATTGATTTAAAAATTGAATTTCAAGATAAAAGAGAAGTAGATAATTTATTTGAATATGATAAAAATATGACTGCCTCTTATTTGAAAGTTTTAAGCACTATAGAAAATGAATATAACGAAAATTTTAGTAACAAGCTTGATTTATTAGTTAAAAATTTGAATGTTATAAGAAAAAATGATTTAGAAATTGATGAAAATGAATATGAAGAATTTATAATAAAAAATATACATTCTCTTTTGGATTCTTTTGTTGAAATGAAAGAATCTGAAGGGATGAGAATGAAAAAATATTTTCTAGAATGTATAAAAGTTATTGAAAAAAATGTAGAAGAAATAAAACTATCAAAAGAAAATATTGTTATAAACTATAAAGAGAAGTTATTGGAAAGATTGTCAAAAATAACGGACATAGATTTTAATAATGAAATTCTTTTAAGAGAAATTTTATTATTTACAGATAAATCAGATATTTCAGAAGAAATTTCGAGGTTAGAGAGTCATCTTTGTCAGTTGAAAATAGAGCTAGAGTCTACAAATATAGGTGTAGGAAAAAAGATTGATTTTATTCTTCAAGAGATTTTTAGAGAATTAAATACCTCAGGGGTAAAATGTAATTTATACGACATTTCAAAACTAATTGTAGAATGTAAAAATGAAATTGAAAAGATTAGAGAACAAGCTCTAAATATAGAATAAAGGAGAAGAGAAATGAAAAAGGGAGAACTATTTATTGTATCAGGACCAAGTGGTGCTGGGAAATCAACAATATGTAGAATAGTTAGAAAACAGTTAGGTATTAATTTAGCTACTTCGGCTACAACACGTGCTCCAAGAGAGGGAGAATTACACGGAAGGGATTATTATTTCTTGACAGTAGATGAGTTTAAAGCTAAAATTGAAGAAAGAGAATTCTTAGAATACGCAACTGTTCATACTAACTACTATGGAACTTTGAAGTCTGAAGTAGAATCAAGACTATTATCTGGTGAAAATGTAATTCTTGAAATAGATGTTCAAGGAGGACTTCAGGTAAAAGAAGTATATCCAAACTCTCATTTAATATTCTTCAAAACTCCAACGATGGAAGATTTAGAGAGAAGACTAAGAGGAAGAAAAACAGATAGTGAAGATACAATCCAAATTAGACTAAAAAATTCAATAAAAGAATTAGAATATGAAAAAAATTATGACATTACAATTATTAACTATACTGTTGAAAAATCATGTGATGAGTTAGTAAAAATTATAAATTCTAAAAAATAGGAGGATTTTATGAAAAAAATGATTACTTATGATGAATTATTAGATGTAATACCTAATAAATATATATTAACAATAACAGCAGGAAAAAGAGCAAGAGATTTAGGTAAAGGTGCAGTTGTACTGACAAAAACTTCTAAAAAAGATAGTGTTATTAGAAAAACTTTTAAAGAAATACTAGATAAAAAGATAACTTTTGCTGATATAGAAGAGGAAATAATAAATGATTAAGAGTAGAAATATATTTCTACTCTTTTTACTTTTTTTGTTAGTTTTAGGTTGTGAAAAAAAGCAGCAAAGATTAGATGAAGAAAAATTTGCATTTGGAACATTTTTTAAAATAAGTGTATTTTCTGAAGATAATATTAATTCTAAAAGTAGTATAGAAAAATCTTTTGAAGAAATTAAAAGAATAGATAATACCTATAATAGCAAAGTTGAAAACAGTTTATTTTTTAATTTAAATAAAACTAAAAAAGAAAAAATAAATGAGGAAGGAATTTATCTTTTTAAGAAAATAGAAGAAACATATAATTTATCAAATAAAAAATATGATATAACAATGGAACCACTTATGACTGTTTGGGGTTTCTCTGATAAAGTAGAGCCAAGAAAAAAGTTACCCACAGAATTTGAGTTAGAACAAGCAGCTAAAAATATTGATTTTTCTAAAATAGTAATAGAAAAAGGAGTAATATTTATTCAAAAAGATGGTGTAAAAATAGATACAGGTTCATTTTTAAAAGGCTATGCAGTAAAAAAAGCTAGTGAAAAATTGAGAGAGTCAGGTGTGAAAAGTGGGTTTATATCAGCAATTTCTAGCATAGAAGCTATAGGATTAAAAGGAGATGGGAGTCCTTGGAAAATTGGAATACAAAATCCAAATAATTCTTCAGAAATTATTGGAACAATAGAATTAGTTAATCAAAGTATGGGAGTTTCTGGTGATTATCAAACTTATGTAGAGATAAATGGTGAAAAATTCCATCATATAATAGATAAAAAAACTAAATATCCTGTTAAAGATAAGAAAATGGTTGTAGTTGTTAATAAAGATTCTTTTGAAGCTGATTTATACTCAACAGCATTTTTTCTTATGCCAATAGAAAAAATCTTAGAAAAGGTGAATAACACACCAGATTTAGAGGTTTTAATTGTAGATAAAAATGATCAAATAATTGTTTCAAAAAATTTAAAGTTTAATAAGAAGTGAAGAAAGTAAAAAAAAAAATCTTGAAATTTAAATAGAGAGTATTATTTTAAAAAAAAGTGGGAATAATAGATTCAAAAAAAGGTAAAAAATAGATATTTAGCAAGCTTGACTTTAACTAGTATATTAGATAAAATTTGAGTAATAAATGTTATGGATGTAAAAAATTTAAATATAGATTAAACTAATTATAGGAGGGATTTAAGGAACTATGAAAAAAACTAAAATTGTATGTACAATAGGACCAAAAACAGAATCAGTTGAGGTATTGTCAGAATTATTAAAAGCTGGAATGAATGTTATGAGAATGAATTTTTCGCATGGAAGTCATGAAGAGCATGGAAACAGAATTGTAAACTTGAAAGAAGCTGTTAAAAATACAGGAATTAATGCAGCTGTATTATTGGATACTAAAGGACCAGAAATCAGAACTATAAAATTAGTTGGTGGAAATGATGTTTCTTTAGTAGCTGGACAGAAGTTTACAATAACAACAGATGAAACAGTAATAGGGGATTCTACAAGAGTTGCTGTAACTTATAAAGAGTTAACAGAAGACTTAAAAGCTGGAAACATTGTTTTAATCGATGATGGATTAATCGAAATGGAAGTTGAAGAAATTGTAGGAAACGAAGTAAGATGTATCGTTAAAAACAGTGGAGATTTAGGAGAGAATAAAGGTGTTAACTTACCAAATGTTTCACTTCAGTTACCAGCATTATCTGCAAAAGATATTGGAGATTTAAAATTCGGATGTGAGAAAAATGTTGATTTCGTAGCAGCATCTTTCATTAGAAAAGCTGATGACGTAAAATCTGTAAGAGAAGTTTTAGATGCAAATGGTGGAGAAAAAATAAAAATAATTTCTAAAATAGAAAACCAAGAAGGATTAGACAATTTTGATGAAATATTAGAATTATCTGATGGAATAATGGTAGCAAGAGGAGACTTAGGAGTAGAAATTCCTGTAGAAGAAGTTCCTTTCGCACAAAAAATGATGGTAGAAAAATGTAACCTAGCAGGAAAAGTTGTAATTACAGCAACTCAAATGTTAGATTCTATGATAAAAAATCCTAGACCAACAAGAGCAGAAGCTACAGATGTAACTAATGCAATTTTAGATGGAACAGATGCAATAATGTTATCTGGAGAAACAGCAAAAGGAAAGTATCCTATTGAAGCTGTAACAGTAATGAGAAAAATCGCTGAAAAAACAGATCCTTTAATCGCTTTTGAAATCGAAAATGAAGAGGAAATTACAATAACTGAAGCTATGGCTAGAGGAACAGTAGACGTATCAGAAGCTTTAGGAGCAAAATTAATTGTTTCTGGAACTGCATCTGGAAAATCAGCAACAGCTTTAAGAAAATATTTCCCAGAAGCTTTTATCTTAGCTATAACAAATAATGAAAAAACATATAATCAAATGATATTAACAAGAGGAGTAATTCCTTGTCTAGATTTGACAGCTAAAAATTTAGAAGAGTTCTATATTTTAGCAGAAAAAAAGGCAGTAGCTTTAGGACTTGCTAATTCTGGGGATATTATAGTAGCTTCATGTGGAGAAGAAGTATTCAAAGCAGGAACAAGTAACTCAATGAAAGTTATAAAAATAAAGTAATTACAAATTTAAAGCTTAAATTTTAAAGTATAAACTTTTAAAAAAATCTAAGGAGGATTCAAAAAATGACTAGAATAGTTGAAGTTAAAGGAAGAGAAATTCTTGATTCAAGAGGAAACCCAACAGTTGAGGTTGACGTAATATTAGAATGTGGAGCAATGGGAAGAGCAGCAGTTCCATCTGGAGCATCTACAGGAGCTTACGAAGCAGTAGAATTAAGAGATAAAGATAAAGCTAGATACTTAGGAAATGGTGTTTTAAAAGCTGTAAACTTCGTAAATGGAGAAATTAAAGAATTAGTATTAGGAATGGACGCAACTAATCAAGTAGCAATTGATAAAGCTATGATTGAATTAGATGGAACTCCAAACAAAGATAGATTAGGAGCAAACGCTATATTAGGTGTTTCTTTAGCAGTAGCTAAAGCAGCAGCAGCAGCATTAGGATTACCATTATACAAATATTTAGGAGGAGTTAACGCTAAAGAGTTACCTTTACCTATGATGAACATATTAAATGGAGGAAGTCATGCTGATTCAGCAGTAGACGTTCAAGAGTTTATGGTTCAACCAGTTGGAGCTAAGACATTTGCTGAAGCAATGAGAATGGGATGCGAGATATTCCATCACTTAGGAAAAATCTTAAAAGCTAACGGAGATTCAACTAACGTTGGAAATGAAGGAGGATATGCTCCAGCAAAAATCAACGGAACTGAAGGAGCTTTAGATATTATATCTCAAGCAGTTAAAGCAGCAGGATATGAGTTAGGAACTGATATCACTTTCGCTTTAGATGCAGCAGCAACAGAATTCTGTGTTGAAAAAGAAGATGGAACATTCGAATACCATTTCAAAAGAGAAGGTGGAATAGTAAGAACAACTGAAGAAATGATCGAGTGGTACGCTGGATTATGTGAAAAGTATCCAATCAAATCTATTGAAGATGGATTAGGAGAAAATGACTGGGCTGGATTCCAAATGTTAACTGCAAAAGTTGGAAAAACTATTCAAATAGTTGGAGATGACTTATTTGTAACAAATACAGAGAGATTAGCAAAAGGAATTGAATTAAAATCAGCTAACTCAATCTTAATTAAATTGAACCAAATTGGAACTTTAACTGAAACTTTAGATGCAATTGAAATGGCTAAAAGAGCTAACATGACTGCAGTAATTTCTCATAGATCAGGAGAAACTGAGGATGCTACAATAGCTGATATTGCTGTTGCAACAAATGCAGGACAAATTAAAACTGGATCAACTTCAAGAACTGATAGAATGGCTAAATATAACCAACTATTAAGAATTGAAGAAGAGTTAGGATCAGTTGCTCAATTTAATGGAATGGAAGTATTCTATAACACAACAAAATAATTGATTTATTTAAGAGAGACCTCAAAGTCTCTCTTTTTTATTACCCTTTAAAAATAAATATCTTTATGTTACAATAGAGTAAAAATTAGATTGTGGAGGAATATATATGTCAAATGTTTTTGAAGTTTTAAAAGATCGTGGGTATGTAAAACAGATGACTCATGAAGATGAGATGAAGGTTTTATTAGGAAAAGAGAAAGTAACTTTTTATATAGGTTTTGATCCGACAGCTGACAGCTTACATGTAGGTCATTTTATAGCGATGATGTTCATGTCACATATGCAACAGCACGGGCACAGACCAATCGCTTTAATTGGCGGTGGAACAGCTCAAATAGGAGATCCAAGTGGAAGAACTGATATGAGACAAATGATGACTGATGAAATAATCGCTCATAATGTAGCATCAATAAAAAATCAAATGGAAAAGTTTATAGATTTCTCAGATGGTAAAGCTTTACTGGTAAATAATGCAGATTGGTTAAGAGGACTTAACTATATAGATTTTATAAGAGATATTGGTTCTCAATTTTCTGTAAATAGAATGTTATCAGCAGAGTGCTTTAAATCTAGAATGGAAGAGGGAGGATTGTCGTTCTTAGAGTTTAACTATATGTTAATGCAAGGCTATGATTTCTTAGTTTTAAATAGAAAATTTGGATGTACAATGCAGTTAGGTGGAGATGATCAGTGGTCAAATATGATTGCAGGAGTAGACTTAATAAGAAAGAAAGATAGAAAGCAAGGCTATGCAATGACATGTACTTTATTAACAAATAGTGAAGGTAAAAAAATGGGTAAAACAGCAAAAGGAGCGTTGTGGTTAGATTCTGCAAAGACATCTCCTTATGAATTCTATCAATACTGGAGAAATTTACCAGATGCTGATGTTGCTCAACCTTTAGCATTACTAACATTTTTGCCTATGGATGAAGTAAGAAGATTATCAGCTTTAGAAGGTGCAGGTATAAATGAAGCTAAAAAAGTATTGGCATATGAAGTAACAAAAATTATTCATGGAGAAATTGAAGCGCAAAAAGCAAAACAAGCAGCAGAAACTCTATTTGAACAAGGTGGAATAGATTTATCGAATGTTCCAACATCTGAAGTAACAGAAGATGTAATTGGAAAAGGTTTAGTTGATTTGATGGTTGAATTAGATTTATTAAAAACTAAAAGTGAAGGAAGAAGACTTGTTCAGCAAAACGGATTAAGTATAAATGATGAAAAAATAGCAGACTTCGCTCTAGAAATAACTAAAGAATTATTTGTTGATGGTGCAATTATGATAAAGCAAGGAAAGAAAAAGTACAATAGGATTGTAATAAAGTAGTGATAATAATTAGAGAGAGTACGGTAGATGATATAGAAAATATATATAACCATCTTAATTTAAATTATGTAAAAAAATATTCTGAAAATCATGAAGAAGAAGAAAGAAAGAGTTATGACAGATGGTATAGATTTTTGATAAATTCTTCTAATTATGCAATGTTTACTGTCGAAGATTTAAGAGGTGTTTTTTTAGGAAATATTAGATTTGAACTTGATGGCAATAAATGTGCTGAAATATCAGTTTATTTAGATGAATGCATAAGAGGAAGAGGTTATTCTACGATTATGGTTAATGCTAGTATAGAGGAATTGAAATTTAAATATCCAAACATAAATTATATAACAGCATATATTTTAGAGGAAAATGAAAAATCAATTTATTGTTTTGAAAAATCTGGATTTGAATTTAAAGGTCAAATAGAACATGGTGGAATTGATTATTTTTTATATATAAAAACTTTAGATTGATGGAGGGGATTTTTGAGAAAAAAGGAAAGAGTATTGAATGTTATAGAAATTTTAAAAAATAAATTTGGTCATCCTGAGTGTGCTCTCAAATATAAAACTCCATTTGAATTACTAGTAGCTGTAATACTTTCAGCACAATGTACAGATATAAGAGTAAATATAGTTACAGAAGAAATGTATAAAATAGTTAATACACCAAAACAATTTGCAGAAATGCCAATAGAAGATATTGAAAACTTAGTAAGAAGCACAGGTTTTTATAGAAATAAAGCAAAAAATATAAAATTATGTAGTCAAAAATTAATTGAAAAATTTGGTGGAGAAGTGCCACGAAAAATGGATGAATTAATTGAGTTAGCAGGAGTTGGTCGTAAAACAGCTAATGTAGTAAGAGGAGAAATTTGGAGGTTAGCTGATGGAATTACTGTTGATACTCATGTTAAAAGATTGACTAATTTGATTGGAATTGTAAAAGAAAGTGATGTTTTAAAAATAGAGAAAATTTTAATGAAAATTGTTCCAAAAGAATATTGGATAGACTTCTCTCACTATCTAATTCTTCAAGGAAGAGATAAATGTATAGCAAGAAGGCCTAAGTGTTCAGAGTGTGAAATAAAAAGTTATTGTATTTATGGAAACATGGGATCATAAAAAACTTTTAAATTGTTGACATAGATAATAAACAATGTTATTATCTTAGTGTAAAATACCAGTGAAGAATTGAAGGAGACGATAACCATGAGAGTTTATCTGGATAACAATGCAACTACAAAAATGGATCCAAAAGTATTGGAAGCGATGATGCCTTTCTTAACAGAAGAGTATGGAAATGCATTTAGTATGCATATTTTTGGTAGAGAGACAGGAATAGCTGTTTCAGAAGCTAGAGAGAAAATTGCGACATTATTGAAAGTTAAATCAGAAGAAATTATATTTACAGCTTCTGGTACTGAATCAGATAATATTGCAGTTAGAGGAGTAACAAAAGCCTATAAAAATAGAGGAAATCATATAATAACAAGTTCGATAGAACACCCAGCTATAAAAAATACATTTAAAGATTTAGAGCAAGATGGATATAAAGTAACATTTTTACCTGTTGATAAAAATGGAGTTGTTAGTATAAAAGCTTTAGAAGAAGCTATAACACCAGAAACAATTTTAATTTCAATTATGCATGCAAATAATGAAGTTGGAACAATAGAACCAATAAAAGAAATTTCAGAAATAGCAAAAAAAAATAGGATTCTATTACATGTTGATGCGGTTCAAACTGTTGGTAAAATTCCATTTTCTCCTAAAGAGATAGGAGCAGATTTACTTACATTCTCTGCTCATAAGTTCTATGGACCAAAAGGAGTTGGAGGACTATATATAAGACAGGGTGTAAGAGTTGCAAAAACAATTACAGGCGGAGGTCAGGAAAAAAAACTTAGACCAGGAACAACGAATACTCCAGGAGTAGTAGGTATGGCAAAAGCTTTAGAACTTGCTTATCAAAATATGGAATATGAAATAAAAAGAGAAGAAGAGTTAAGAGATTACTTTGAAAATAAAATTCAAGAAAAAATCCAAGAGGTAGTTGTTAATTCGAAAAATGTAAAAAGACTTCCAGGAACATCAAGTATAACATTTAAGTACTTAGAAGGAGAATCGATACTACTATCTTTAAGTTACTTAGGAATTGCAGTTAGTTCAGGTTCAGCTTGTTCATCAGATGAATTACAAGCTTCACATGTACTTTTAGCAATGGGAATAGAGCCTGAATTTGCTCACGGAACTATAAGATTTAGCTTAGGAAAGTATAATACAAAAGAAGAGTTAGATTATACAATAGAACAAGTTGTAAAAGTTATAGATAAATTAAGAACGCTTTCACCTTTATGGAATGAATATAAATAATAAATTAAAAACTAAGGAGAAAATTATGCAATATACAGAAAAAGTAATGGATCATTTTATGAATCCTAGAAATGTTGGTACGATGGAAAATCCAGATGGTTATGGAAAAGTTGGAAATCCTTCTTGCGGAGATATCATGGAAATATTTTTAAGAATAGAAAGTGATGTTATAACAGATGTTAAATTTAGAACTTTCGGTTGTGCTTCTGCAATAGCAACATCATCAATATCAACAGAAATGGTTTTAGGAAAAAATATTCATGAAGCTTTAGCAGTTACAAATAAGGTAGTAGCGGAAGCGTTAGGAGGTTTACCTGCAACAAAGATGCACTGTTCAGTTTTAGCTGAGGAGGCTTTGAAAGAAGCCATTGAAGAATATTTGGCTAAAAAACAAAAATAATGTATAATAATTAGGAGTCACATTTATGTGATTCCTAAATTTTTTATTTGGAGGAAAAAGCTATGAAGAAATTAGTTGTTATTTTAATGTTAACTGTATCAACACTATCGTTTACAAGTAAAGCAAAAGTTGTTAAAGATAATACCCCTGATTATAGAGCTTATGTTTTAGGAGATGATAAGGGACATATATTTTATCAAGAAAATGCAACTCAAAAATACCCGCTAGCCTCTGTGACTAAAGTTATGACTATATTAGTAACTTTAGATGAAATAAGAAAAGGAAATATAAGTTTAAATGATGAAGTGATTATAGATTGGGAAATATTAAGTGTGGGTGGAAGTTTAATTCCGATGGAAAGTGGAGAAAAAATTCTTGTTTCAGATTTGCTGAAGTCAGCAGCGATAAAATCAGCAAATAATGCTGCCTATGCTTTAGCAAAACATTCTGGAAAAGGAAGTATTACAAAGTTTGTTGAAATGATGAATGAAAAAGCAAAAAAAATTGGATTAGAAAATGATTTAGAATTTTATACTCCTGCAGGATTACCAGATCATATGACTAAAAAAAAATTGGATATGGGTACTGCAAAAGGAATATATATATTGTCACTAGAAGCTTTGAAATATCCAGAATATATAGCAATAGCGAGGCAAAAAACAGCTGAAATAAAAAATGGAACATACAAACTTAAAAGTACAATTCACCTTTTAGATAAAGAAGGTATCTATGGTTTGAAAACGGGATATCATACAAAATCAAGATTTAATATTGCTGTTTTAAGCAATAAAGATAATGCAAATATTTCAACTGTTGTACTAGGTGGAAAATCTACGAAAATAAGAGATGATAAAGTTTTAACATTAAATCAAGTTTTTCATGAAAATTATAAAAATAAAAAAATTATAAAAATTGATACTCCGATTTTATCAATACCTTTATCAAAAGGATATATACCAGAAGTAAAAATTTATCCAACAAAAAATTTCTCGAAAATAATTAGAAAAAATGCGGATGTTTCTATTATAACAGAAAGAGATAAAATATTAATAGCACCAATAAAAAAAGGAACAGAAGTAGGGAGTTACAAAGTTTTAGTGAATGGTGAAAAAGTTTTTGAAGATAAATTAATTGTGAAAAAAGATGTTGAAAAAAAAGGTATTTTAAATAGAATTATAGAATTTTTTTAAAAAAATAAAAAAAGGTGTTGACTTAATTTAAAAAAAATGGTATTATAATTTTTGTCAGCAGGAAATACAGCTGGCAAGAATTATAAGGACATTAGCAACCGAATAGAGAAAATAGTCAGAATGTTGTGCAAACAACAAAATACCAGTAATGGTAAAACCATTTAGATGGTTAAAAGGTGTAAAGAAAGTCTAAGGACTTAAAAATATATTTGAATGAAGAGTTTGATCCTGGCTCAGGATGAACGCTGACAGAATGCTTAACACATGCAAGTCGATTCGATTTACCTTCGGGT
>NZ_JBOFMZ010000060.1:0-37202 GCF_051658645.1 Cetobacterium sp. | reverse complement strand
AAAACTATAATATGTACCGTGCGTTATGCGGGAATTTAAGCCTTCTGAGAATTATATCAAACTAAAGTAGATAAATTAATTTATCGAAATAGGATTCTATGAATAAGGAATTTAATTTGTATATTTTTACAGATTAATGGTAACGGGGATCTTATGTTATTAGCATTTATAGGAGGAATATTTTTAGGATTTTTATTTTTCTATAGTTTAGATTTTGGTATAAAAGGTAGTGAAAAATTTAAAAATTCATCATTATTTATATTTTTAGCATCATTAATTAGAATAATAGTTTTACTAGTAGGATTTTATTATTTATCACAAAATAGCGGTCGTAATTTCTTTGCAGCACTCGTTGGTGCTTTAGCTTCTAGAATATATATTGTTTATTTTTACAGAAAAAATAGAAAGTAAGGTGTGATAACATGATTAAAAAAGATATCTATTTAGCAGGCGGATGTTTTTGGGGTGTAGAAGCTTATATGGATAAAATAGATGGTGTAGTTGATGCTGTTTCTGGTTATGCAAATGGATTAACAAAAAATCCAAGCTATGAAGATGTTATATACAGAGGGACAGGTCACGCTGAAACGGTTTGTGTAACTTATAATAGCAGCAGAATAAGCCTAGAGAAGCTTTTAAGGTACTATTTTAGAGTTATAAACCCGACCTCTTTAAACAAGCAAGGTAACGATTGTGGAAGTCAGTATAGAACAGGTATTTATTATATTGATTCAGCTGATAGAGAGATTATAATAAAAGAGTTAGAAATACTTCAAAAAAGTTTTTCTGAAAAAATTAAAGTAGAAGTAAAACCTTTAGAAAACTTTTATTTAGCTGAAGAGTACCATCAAGACTATTTAAAGAAAAATCCAAATGGCTATTGTCACATAGATTTATCCGCTCTAGATATTTCAATGATAGATGAAAATTTAAAATAAAGATTCAAAAAGGCCATCAAATTCAAAGAAGTTAACCTAAATTTGATGGCCTTTTCTATTTTACAATCTTATTCAGCTCTTAAAGCGTCAATAGGATTAAGTTGAGCTGCTTTTTTAGCAGGTGTAACACCAAATATAACACCAATAAAAGTAGAAACTCCAAGTGCCAAAGATATAGAAAATAAAGAAAAAACAGGTGGAATATTAACAAAATATCCAATTAAAAACGCTAGACTAACTCCAATAACTACTCCTACAACTCCTCCAATTCCAGTTAAAATAACAGATTCCATTAAAAATTGAATTAAAATATCTTTATTGGTTGCACCAATAGCTTTTCTAATACCTATCTCTTTTGTTCTTTCAATAACACTAACTAACATAATATTCATAACTCCTATTCCACCAACAAATAGTGAAATACCAGCAACGAAAGTTATAAACATATTAAGTGTACTTAAAATTTTATCAAAAGAAGCTGCGGCATTGCTCATAGTTTCAATTCCATAAAGATTTTTTATTCCACTATATTCTTCTAAAACTCGATTTGCTGTTTTCATATCATTTGCAAGATTTTCTGGAATTTTAGATTCTATAATTATAGAGTTATATCCACCTTTAGACAAATCATAAACTTTATCATAAGTATTTAATGGAACTCTGAAAAATCTAGGAATTCTTTTTCCACCCATAACTTTTATAAGTTCTTCTAAAGGATTTTTAAACACTCCGACAATTTTATATGTAACTGGATTATTTTTTCTACTCATAGAGAATGATATATCTTTTCCAACTGCTTTATCTCCACTATCAAATAGACTTTGAGCTGTAAGATTATCTATAACTACAATTTTTTCTCCTTTTTCATACTCGAAAGGTAAAAATCCTCTTCCAAAAATATAGTCAACACTATCAATTTTTTCATAATCAGGAGTTGTAGCTGTTACTCCAACAACCTCTCTTCTTTTACCGAGGTCAATAAAAACTCGTGTTGTTATATTAGCACTTACATTTTTGAATAAACCACTATCTTTTAGAATATTGATAACTTTTGGTTCTAAAAGATACTTCCATCTAAATTGTTCATCATCTTTATCAATAGATATTGTAAACTTACCATATCCACCTTCTTTTAAATCTCCAGTAATATTTTGTTGCCCACCTTTACCAATAGCTGACATAGTTATAACAGATGAAATTCCAATTATAATACCAAGCATAGTTAAAAATGATCTTGTTTTATTTCCTTTTAAATTTTGAATGGCTCCCTTTAAACTTTCTAAAAAATTCATAAATTTTTCACATCCTCAATAATTTCACCATCTTTAAATCTAATAACTCTTTTTGTAGCTTTACCAACTTCTGGCTCATGAGTAACAATGATAATAGTTTTTCCTTGTTTATTTAATTCTTTAAAAAGTTGCATAACTTCTTTTTCAGATGTACTATCCAAGTTTCCTGTAGGTTCGTCAGCTAAAATTATAGCAGGTTCATTCACAAGAGCTCTAGCTATAGCTACCCTTTGTCTTTGTCCACCAGAGAGTTCATTCGGTTTATGATCTAAACGATCTCCTAATCCAACTTTTACAAGTACTTCTTTTGCTTTTTGATTACGCTCTTTGTGATGAATACCAGAATAAACCAAAGGTAAAGCAACATTTTCTAGAGCTGTTAGTTTTGAAAGTAAATTAAAAGATTGAAAAACAAATCCAATTTTTTTATTTCTAATTTTAGATAACTCTTCATCTCTTAACTTTGAGATTTCAATACCATCTAAAACATATTCTCCATCAAAAGTATGATCAAGACATCCTAAGATATTCATCATAGTAGATTTACCACTTCCACTACTTCCCATAATAGCTACAAATTCTCCTTTATTGACAGAAAAATTTATATTTTTTAAAGCATGAAGCTTCATTTCACCATTTATATAATATTTATTTAAATTAAGAATTTTTATCATTGTGGCTTTACACCCTTTCTTTTTGGAGTTTCTTCATTATTTAATACATTAAAAGTAATAATATCTCCTGATTTTAAAGATTCTTTAGGATTTAGTAAAAACAGTTCACCAATAGCTAATCCGTTTGTGATAATAACTTTATCTCCTTTCATATCTTTAAACTGAACAACTATTTTAGATATTTTACCAGTTTCATCACATTTATATACAAAATATTCATCATTCTCGAAAAGTAATGCCGTTGAAGGAATTACAATTCCAGGTTCTTCTTTACCAAGGTATATTCTAGAAGAAACTTTAAACCCTGGAACAATATGTGGAATCTTTTCTGTTGGTTTTACTTCAACTTCTAAAACATTTTCAGATGTTGTTTTAGACACTTGAGATACTCTAGATATTTTTGTAATAACTCCAGGATAAGATATTTTCTTTTCAAAAACCTCGGGTTTTATAATTAACTTTTGATTTAATTCAATATCTCTTACTTCATATTCAGGAACTTCTAAGATTATTTTGATATCAGATAAATCAGCTAATTCTAAAAGTGGTTCATCTGTATTAACTGAATAATTTTCTTGAGCATACAAAGTTGTGACAGTTCCACTAACAGGACTTTCAATTTTTTCAGCAGTTTTTTCTAAATCTTCGCTATAAAATTCTATAGTTATTTCAGAGGTTCTTATCTCTTCAGAGAGTTCTTTTACAGAGTTAATAGAGCTTCCACCAATTTTATTTAACTCTTTTTCGACAGTATAGTTTCTTTTTAATTTAGAAAGATTAATTTTTTCTTTTTCTAAATTTCTTTTTATATTATTTCTTTCTGTTTCATCAAAAGTCATAAGTAGTTGACCTTTTTCAACGAAATCACCCTCTTGAACAAGAACCTCTTTAACTTTTAATTTTTTATCAACGAAGATTTTTTTAGTATCATTTGCCTCAACACTTCCATCAACATCAATAAATCCACTGCCGTTATTCATTTTAGCTTTTTCAGCATTAAAAGTTATTGTAGCTTCAGGATTATTATTTTTTTTTTCACATCCAATGAAGGTTAAAGATATTATAAACATTGTTAGTATTAAGTATTTGTTTTTCATTAAATTTCACCTCTTACAATAATTTCATAAATATATGCATTTAAAGAATTTTTAGATTTCTCTTTCGAAACTTCTAGCTCTAGAAGAGTATCAAATGCCTCCATAACCTCTGTATAGCTAACTTTTCCAAGAGAGTTTTCAAGTTTTTTAATATCATATTTTGATTTTTCTAAACTAGCTTTATTCATTAAAACAGAGAAATCTTTTTCTAATGTAAAATAGTTATCTTGAATTTTATATCTATCAGCAATAGCTTCGTTAGTTTTTTGCTTTAAGGTAACTTCTTGTTGCATTAAAGAACTCTTGTCATTAGATAAATCAATGTCTTTATAGAAGAGGTCTTTAGATAATTTTAAGAAAATTCTATTTTCGTTATTTTCATCATTTCTTTCAACTCCTACAATAACTTCAGGAATTTTATTGTTGTATTTTGAATATTTAATATTTTCTTCGGTAATTTGTTTTTCTAACTGAAGTTTTTGTATATCTTTTTCTCCAACTTTTTGTATATAGCTTTCTAGATCTTTTTTATTTGGATTTATGTCTAGAAGAGAAAATCCAGCTAATTTAAAACCATAATCATAATAAAATCTTTCTATAGTTTTATTTAAAATATTCTCGATTTTTTGGATTTCTAATTCAATATTTTTATAACTAATTAAAAGGCTATCCAAATCAATTTTAGGAATAGCTCCTAATTCATAAGATTTACTTAGTATTTCTTTCTCTTTTCTTAGGGTGATTAAAGCATTTTTCTTTAATTTTAATTCAGATTGGCTATCTTTATAACTTTTATATAAAGATATCAAATTTAATTTTTGAGTTTCCAAACCTACTTTTAAGCTAATCAAGTCAATATCTCTATTAGTTTTTAATTTATTTAGTTCGCTATCATTTTTAGAAAAAATCAAATCTTTCAAACTTCTTTGAACACCATAAGTTACCTTATTATCCTCAGTTTTCACCTTTTCACCTTGAATATAAAAATCTCCATAGCTTATAGTACTTTGTAGGCTATATTTTTCTTCTTCGTCTTTATAATCAGTTGTAGCATCAATATTAACACCATTATATCTACCTATTTTATAAAAGTCTTCTTTAAAATTATTTTCATTATTTTGAATATTATATATTTTATTCTGATAAGATGTTTTATCTATATTTTTTAATAATTCTTCTAAACTGATTTCTTGAGAATAAATAAGTTTACTTATGAGTAAAGTCATTAATAGATATTTTTTCATTTTCCGCTCCTTTTAATAAGATTTTAAATATAACTGTTTTAGTTTCATTATCATAATAGAATTCATAGAATAAATTTAAATTTTTTAAAATTTCAGAAACAACAGAAAGACCTAAACCAGTTCCACCATATTTCCTCAGTTTTTTATCATTTTTTTTAGAGAATGGTTTGAAATATTCTTCAAAGTTTTCATTTTTTAAGTTATCACTACTATTTTTGATAATAATTTCAGTTTTATTTAAAATTATACTTATATTCTTTTTATCATCTACATATGCTAAAGCATTTATAATTAGGTTATTAAGTGAACGTTCCAATAATTTTTTATCACTCATTATTTCAACATTTTCTAAATTAATATTTAAATTGATACTATTTAATTTAAATTCAATAGAATATCTTTTTAGAATGTTTTGAAGCATATTTTTTAAATTAATAGATTCATTTTTGATAGAAATATACCCTGATTCCATTTTGCAATAAAAAAGTAACTCTTGAATTAAAGAGTTCATATTAGATGCTTCTTGGTTTATATTTTTACAAATATCAGGAATTTCTTCAAGATCAATTATTCCATCTAAAATAGCTTCACTATAGCCATTAATAATAGCAACAGGTGTTTTTAATTCGTGAGTTACATTTGAAATAAAATTTTTTCTAAAAAGTTCTGATTTTTTTTGTTTTTGAAGTTCACTTTTAAGTTGAGAATTCAGTTCTAAAAGTTCTGATTCAATAGGTTTTCCCATTCGAATAGAAAGTTTATATGCTATATATAAATTAATTGGAATACTCAAAAATATAATATAGATAAAAAATTTTAAAGTTGATTTGATTACATCACTAATAGGCGCAATAGATGTGGTTACAAGTAACATATTATCTTCATTTAATTTTTTAGCTAAAATAATTCGTTTTATATTATCACGACCAACTTCAATATTTATAACAGTCTTTCCTTCTTTAACATTTTTTATTAAATTATCTTCAATTGTTTTCATGAAGTGATACTTAGATGTTCTTCTATCTTTTTTTAATGAAACTTCTTTTATAAAAATAGCATTTTGTTCTGAAATTTCAGAAATTTTTTCGTAATTTTGGCTGCTATATGTTTCTGCTAAAGCTGTGATTTCATTTTTCTTTAAGCTAATTTGATAATTTTCTAAGAAGAGATAATTAATAAGTACATATAAAGCTATAAATCCATAAGTTAAACAATTTAAAAAGAAAAAAATCTTTAAAGATATTCGTCTCATAAATTAATCACTTCAAATTTATATCCAATTCCTCTTATTGTTTTAATATAATTTTCTCCAATTTGTTTTCTTAAAATCTTTATTTGAGTGTCGACAACTCTTTCATCAACTTCAAAATCGTTAATCCAAATATTATTCAGAATTTTCTCTCTTGTTAAAACTAAATCTTTATTTAATATAAAATACATAAGTAGTGTAAAGCCTTTATTTCCTAAATTTAATGCGATACCATTTTTAATAACAGAGTAATTTTCTCTATTAATTTCTAAGTCGCCAATTTTTTCTAAATTGTTGACTCTGTTTCTTTTTATAAGAGAATTGATTCTGGCCATAAGAATTTTAGGTTTAAAAGGTTTTCCTATATAATCTTCAACACCGAGTTCTAAACCTTTTACTTCATCCTCTTCTTCAACTCTGGCTGTTAGCATAATAATTGGTGTATTTGAAGTTTTTTTTATTTCTTTACAGACATCCCAACCTTGAATTCCAGGAAGCATGATATCTAAAAGAATTAAAGAAAAAGAATTACTATAGAATTTTTCTAAGCCCTCTTCTCCACTTTCAGCTTCAGTTACACAATAGCCTTCTTTTTTGAGATATCTTTTTAAAATATCTCTAAGAAAATCTTCATCTTCTATAATTAAAATTTTTTCCATAAAATCTCCTGTACTTAAATTGAATTTTGAAAGTTATAATTTATTTTAACCTAATTTTAAAATATAATCTATAATATTTTAATTATGTGTACTTTTTGTGTAATTAATCTGAATATTTTTTTTGAAACTGAGATAGTTATGAGATAAAGCTGTACTTTTTTGAAAATATACGATACAATATAGTATTAGTTGTTTTATAGCAAAAAATATTTGAGATAAAATTTTATGGGAGTTTTTATGAGTTATGTAAAAAAGCAAGAGCTGAAAAAGCAGTTCAAAGTAGAGATGTTCAAAGGAATACAAATAATTGACAATGAATCTTATGATTTAATTGATTCAAGAAAATTTTTCCCAAATTTGCAAGATGCTGTTAAATACACTGAAAGTATTAAATCTAGATTAGAAAATGACTGGGTTATCAGATTCTTTAAGAAAACTGAAGAGATATGGGAACTAGTAGAAATAATCGGTAGAGATAAAGAGTAACAAAAAAACAGTCTAAATGAGGCTGTTTTTTTTTAATAATAAAAAAAAAAGTTTACTCAATTCAAAAGAGTTGTTATAATATTAGAAATAAACCATACTCCATTTTTAAAACTGAAATAACTAATTTACAAATTAAATTACTTAATTAATAATTTTGGTAAAACGTTTAAAAGTGAATAATATTTTAGAGGAGTGAAAATATATTGAACAAAATAAAAAAAACTTTTTACAAATATTGGTCAAAAGAAAAATCTGATAAGTTTTATGAAACTTTAGAAAGTACAATTTTAGTTTATAAAATTGAGTGCTTAGAAAATTTTATTGAAGAAATTTTTGAAGAAAATCCAGATGTTAAAAGAGCTGAAATTTTAAAATATGCTAGAAATATGGATGAATTTAATGATTCAGAAGAATTTTTAATAGATTTTTTTAGTTTTACAAGAATACCTGAAGGTGATAGCATAGTAAAAAAATTTAAAGATAATCCAGAAGAAATTAAAAAGTATTTAGCTGGACTTTTATGTTCAAAAAAAATAAAATTTAAAGAAAAAAATAATACATTTGTAGTTTGGTATATGTAAAAAAATTTAGTATTGAAAAAGAACTCAAAATCTAGCTATAGATTTTGAGTTCTAGTATTATAAATTAGAGTAATCAGTTGCAATTTGAGCAGCTAATTTAGCATTATTAAATACTAGTTCAATATTAGCTTCTAAACTTTTACCTTTAGTTATATCTTTAACTTTTGATAAAAGGAAAGGAGTACTTTCTTTACCTTTTATACCTTTTTCTTCAGCTTCAGCAACAGCACTATTGATAGCATTTGTAATTATATCGAAGTCCATAGCAAACTTTTCTGGAATAGGATTAGCTATAACAACTCCACCTTTCAAGTTAATGTCCCACTTAGCTTTTAATATTTTAGCAATTTGATTTGAAGTTTCTATATTATAATCTACTTTAAATCCACTTTTTCTTGTATAAAAAGCAGGTAATTCTTCAGTTTTATAACCAAGAACAGGAACACCTTTAGTTTCTAAGAATTCTAATGTTAACCCAATATCAAGTATTGATTTAGCTCCAGCACATACAACAGCAACATCAGTTATTGCAAGTTCTTCTAAATCAGCAGAGATATCCATTGTATTTTCAGCACCTCTATGAACTCCACCTATTCCTCCAGTTGCAAATATTTTTATTCCAGCAAGTGCTGCAATAATCATTGTAGATGCAACAGTTGTAGCTCCATCATCATTAGAAGCTAATATAGCAGGAATATCTCTTCTACTAGCTTTAGTAACATCTAATCCTTTTTTACCCAAATAGTCGATTTCTTCTTTTGTTAATCCTACTTTTAATTTACCGTTTAATATAGCTATTGTAGCTGGAATTGCTCTGTTTTCTCTAACAATCTCTTCAACTTTTAAAGCTGTTTCAACATTTTGCGGATAAGGCATACCATGAGATATAATAGTTGATTCAAGAGCAACCACAGGTTTATTATTTTCTAAAGCTTCTTTTACCTCTTTTGAAATTTCTAAATATTTAATTAAATTCATAAATTTTCCTCCCGAATACTATTCATATTTTCTAAAGATATATTGTCACTTATTGTTTTATGGCTTGAAATAGCAATAGAAGAGCATGCAATACCATTTTTGCAGCTATCTACAATATCAAAATTTTCTAAAAAGCTATATACAACTCCAGCCATAAAGGCATCACCAGCTCCAGTTGTGTTAATGATTTCTTTTTTTAATGCTTCTATATGTCCATAGGTTTTACCATTTGAATAAAAAACTCCATTTTCTCCAAGAGAGATAAAAATTTGTTTAACTCCTTTTTTTATGAAGAAATCAGCACATTCTTTTAATGAAATTTCATCAGTTATTTTTATTCCTGAAAGTTCTTCAGCTTCTATTTTGTTAGGTTTAATTGTATGAAACTTTCCAATTATATTTTTTACTTTAATGGCTTTTGTAGTTGAAACACAATCTAAAAATATAGGTATATCAAAGTTATTTACAATATATTCAATCGTCTTTTCTGGTATATTTGTATCTAGTACACAAACTTTTGATTCTTCTAAAACCTCTTTAATAGATTTAATAAAATTAATAGTAATATGCTCATATAAATCCATTGCAGCAATTGCAATTTTCATATCATTATTATTATCTAATATAGATATATAAGTTGATATAGCAGAGTTTGGAATTATTAAAGAGTTTGAAACTCCAATTCCGAGATATTTACAATTTTTTATAATTTCATTGCTATTAAAATCATCTCCAAATACAGTTACTAATTCAACATCTTGGCTTAGTCTTGATAGATTATCTGCAATATTTCTGCCAACTCCTCCAAACGATGTACTAACTTTCCCAGGATTAGAATCATAATCTTTTAAAAATTGGTAAGAGTGAGCTGAAATATCAATATTGGTCCCACCAATAATACTAACAAATTTCTTTTTTTGAATTATGTATCCTTTTCCTATAATCTTGCCTTTTTTTATTAAGTTAGAAATATGTACAGCAACAGAAGAACGAGTAATATTGGCTTTTGTAGCTAGTTCAGATTGAGATATCAAAGGATTTTCTTCAATCCAATTTAAAATCTCTTTTTCTCTATTTGTCATATACACCTCGGTTTAAACATTTGTTTATATGTATAAACATTTATTTAGAATAATACCATCTGAAACGAAAAAAGTCAATGTTTTTAAAAAAAAAATTAAAACTCATCAAAGTGACTAAGAATAAGTTCATAAATAATATTAGCCATCAATCTTGAAGTTCTGTCATCATAATCAAATTTAGGATTAATTTCAGATACATCTATTGTTAAATTTTTTGCATATCTTGCTATTGTTTTTAAAAGTGGTAATGCATTTCTTGGATTTACACCAAACGTTTGTGGTGCACTTACTCCTGGTGCAGAAGTTATGTGAAAAACATCAGTGCATAAAGTTAGTTGTATATAATCATTTTTTTTAAGAATTGAATAAAGAGTATCGTTCGGAATAGTTCTAATATCTTCAGCAAAATAGTATTTTACTTGTAATTTTTCTGCTCTATCAAAAAGTCGTTTTGTATTTGAAAATTTTTGAATACCAAAAACATTATAGTCAAAATTTAAATTTTTATTTTTACAAATATCTGCAATTTGTAAAAACATAGTTCCTGAATTTCGTCCATTACTGTAGTCTCTCATGTCAAAATGAGCATCAAAATTTATAATTCCAATTTTTGGATTTTTATCTTTTTCTAAAGCATAATCCAGAATACCACAATAATTAGCAAAAGCAATATCATGTCCTCCTCCAAGAACAATTACAAGAAAATTTCTTTTTTTTAAAAGTGCAACAATTTCAGATGTTTTTGTATGAGCTGTTTCTAAATCATGGTTAATTACTTCAATAGGATTTTTTAGATCATAAAATTTTAAATCTTCTTTGAAAATTGGAAATCCTGATAAAGCATTTTTTACATGAATCCAACCTTCTTTTGCTCCTAATCTTCCAGCATTTCTTCTGATTCCTTCATCAGAATTGAAGCTTATAAAACAAACTTTTTTCTCTTTTAAATTAGTTTGAAGCAATTCATCTAAAGTCATCACTTTGATAACTTGATGTATACGAAGAACATCTAATTCTTCACCATCGATTCTTCCATTCCATTCCATAAAATTATCACACTCCATTATTTCTATTTATATTGATTATACCTCGAAATTTTATTTAAGGTAAGATGTAAATTATATTAAAAATTATATTTCGAAAATAATTCTTGACTTTTTGTTCGAAAGTAACTAGTATTAGATATAATACATATTAAATAATTCAAAAAGGGGTAGTTTATGAAAATTGCAATTGTTTCAGAAAAAAATAAAATTAGTCAACATTTTGGAAGAGCAGAAGGATTTTTTGTTTATGATGGAGTTAAAAAAGATTATTATGAAAGTAAAGGACATGGGGAAATTCCAAAGCAGCTAAAAGAATTAGAAGTAGATGTTGTTGCTTGTGGTGGAATAGGAGAAGGAGCGATTAGTAATTTAAATTCACTTGATATAAAGGTTTTCTCTGGTTTAGAAGGTTTTTGTGATGATATTGCAGAAGGATTCTTTAAAAATATTTTAGTAAACGGAGAGGCAATTTGTTCTAGTAATAAACATCATCATGGAGAAGATCATCATGGTCACTCTTGTAATTGTAAGTGTGGAAAATAATAATAAATATTGAAAAAAAATCTCTATACAAATTTGTATAGAGATTTTTTAAAAGATTTAAATTAAACTGCTTCGTCATCTAAGAAAGCTTTATATAATATAGCTCCTATTATAGCTCCAGCAATTGGTGCAACCCAGAATATCCAAAGTTGAGATAAAGCTTGTCCACCAGCTATTATAGCTACTGCAGTACTTCTTGCAGGGTTAACAGATGTATTAGTTACAGGAATACTTATTAAGTGAATTAAAGTTAATCCTAATCCAATTGCAATTGGTGCAAATCCTTTTGGTGCTTTTTTTGAAGTAGCTCCTAGGATAATAATTAAGAACATTGCTGTTAATACAACTTCTGTTATTATTCCTGCAGTCATTGAGAATCCATTTGGAGACATAGCTCCAACTCCATTTAAAGCGAATCCATTAGCTGCTAAGTTAAATTGTGGATTACCACTCGCTATAAGGTAAAGAATGAAAGCTCCAAAAGTACCACCTAAAACTTGTGATATTATATATGGTATTGCTTCTTTTTTTTCAGCTTTTCCAGCAACAACTAATCCAATTGTTACAGCAGGGTTTAAATGACATCCAGATATATGTCCTATAGCAAAAGCCATTGTTAAAACAGTTAATCCAAAAGCTAAAGATACTCCAGCAAATCCAATTCCAAGCTCAGGATATCCAGCAGCTAAAACAGCACTTCCACATCCTCCTAATACTAACCAAAACGTTCCAATAAATTCTGCAAATAATTTGTTCTTCATTTAAAATCACTCCTTTTATAAAAAATAATCAAACATTTTAATATTATATCATAAGTTTCTTTAATTACTTCCAATATTTTTTTAATTTTTCTTTTATTACTGAATCTGTAAAAGCTGCTTCAATACTAGTTAAATAAATATTTTTGTATATTTCTAAATTAATATTAAATTCAGTATTCAAAATATTGAATTCATTACTTAAAGTAGTATTTGATACAGTTCTATTATCAGTATTTACTGTTACTTTTATTCCAGAGTTATAAAAATCAAAGATTGGATGATCCTTAATAGAATCAACTGCCTTTGTTTGAAAATTACTAGTTGGACACATTTCTAATATAATTTCTTTTTCTTTTACTATATCAAAAGCTGATTTACAATTTTTAATATGAATTCCATGACCAATTCTTTTAGCTCCAAGCATTTGAACAGCATCTAAAACATTTTTACCAATACCTGTTTCACCAGCATGAATTGTTACTTTATATCCATATTCTCTAGCTAAAAGAAAGGGGTCTATAAATTTCTCACAAAAATTTTCTCCTTCATTTCCACATAAATCTACAGCAACAATTCCATTTCCTAGATATTTTTTTCCAACTTCAATAACTTCAAAAACAGTTTTAACAGGCATACTTCTTAAAAATGATAAAATTATATTTCCTTTTATATCATATTCTTCTTCAGCTTCTTTTATTCCTGATAGAACACTTTGCAATATATCGTCAACAGACAAGCCTTTTTTTGTATGTAATAATGGAGCAAATCTTATTTCTATATATTTCACATTTTCTTTTGCAGAATCTTCCATTAATTCATAAGTAATTCTTTTTAAACTTTCTTTTGATTGCATAACAGCTATAGGAATTTCAAATCCTTTTAAATACTGTGCTAAAGACATACATTCAGCGGGAGCAATCATAATACTTTTTACTATGTTTAAATCATAACTAGGTAACTCAATATTTTCGATATTTGCTATTTCAATAATAGTTTCAGGTCTGACACTTCCATCTAAGTGGCAATGTAGCTCTATTTTCGGTAATTTTTTAAAATTCATTTTAGCCTCCATATATCCCTCTTTTTAAAGACCTATACAATAAAATAAAGAAATAATTTTAAAGATAGATATTTTAATAGCTTATAACTATTGTAAAGTTGTTTTTATAGGTATAAAAACAGTTAATTATAAGTATATAAAAATAATTTTTAATAAAAATAATTTTATAAAAAAATCTCGCATTTTATAATTAAAGTTCTCGTTAAAATCAATATTAAAAAATAAATTTAATATGATCCTAGTAAAAACAGTAATCACGATCTCGTATTTTATATAAAATACGAGATTAAGATTAAATAAAAAAATTATTTTTTTGTACTCCAAATTTTTTCTAAATATTGATTTCTTCCAGAACGATTACGATAATAATTATATCTTATTGGATTTTTTTTATAATAATCTTGATGATAATCTTCTGCATTATAAAATGTATTAAATGAAATTAATTTTACAGCAATTTTATTTAATTTTCCTTCAACTTTAGTTTTCTCTAATTCTTTTAATGCTATTTTTTTTTCTTCAGAAGAAATATAAAAAACAGCAGGTGAATATTGGTAACCTCTGTCAATAAATTGACCTTCTCCATCTGTTATATCTATAACTCTAAAAAACTTATTAAGTAATTGAGAGTAACTAATTTTTTCATCATCATATTTTATTTTTATACTTTCAAGATGACCAGTATTTCCAGCAGAAACTTGTTTATAAGTTGGATTTGCAATTTTTCCCCCTGAGTAACCAGAAATAACCTCTAAAACTCCAGGAACTTTTTCCATATCAGCTTCTGTACACCAAAAGCATCCACCAGCAACGTATGCAACTTTTATAGCTCCAAAAGATAAAGAAGATATAATAGTAGCTCCAATTAAAGTTAATAATCTTCTATTTATTTTCATTTTTTCTCCTTCAAAAATTATTCAATATCAATAGTGATCTCATTTTTTCTAAAAAATGGAATAGTCCAAGGAGGATCATAACCTGAACTTCTAGGACTAGATATTTCTTTATAGTTGTTTTGACTTAACCAAGTTTGTAATTCTGTAGTTTTTAGGTTTATCTTACTTTCAGTTAATAAACCAGAATAAATTAAAACAGCTACTTTTTTTTCAGGAATTTGTTTTATCAAAATATCAGAATCTATAGGAATAGGCAGAGTTTCAATAGTATATTTTTTTGGCATAGAGAACTGCATAATCCAATTATCACCTTGTTTTTCTTGAATAACAGGCGATGTCATAGCTATTTTTTCATTTTTTTCTTGAACAACAGGAGCAGTCATAGCTATTTTATCTTTTGTATTATTTTCACCAAAAATATATTTTGCTAATTTTTTAAATCCAATATTAGTGGCTGTATTATAATCTCCAAAAATACTAACTTCAGCAATAATAGAGGGTTCTAATTGACGAATTTCAATATTTTTTTGAGCCGATATTAGAATATAACTCGCTTCTTCTGATGTTCTATAACCAACAACAGAGCAAGCAGTAAAAATAGTTGAAAAAATTAAAAACTTTGATATATTTAATAATTTTTTTTTCATAAAACCCGACCTCCTTCTCTATACATAATATTCGAAAAGGAGGTCGGGTTTCATTTAATTTAGATTGATTTTTATTTTATCTAAAACACTTTTGAAACTTTTTAAATCTTCTAAGTTTATATTTTTAAAAATTTCATCATTCATATAGCTATCCAATGGAGATAATTTTGCAATCATTAAAAGAGCTTTATCTGTAAGTATAATTAAAAGAGCTCTTTTGTCAAAAAAATCTTGCTTGCGAAGTAAATAACCTTTTTGTTCTAGTTTATCAACTATTGATTTTATATTATTTTTATCTTTTTCAACTCTAATAGATAGCTCATTTTGAGATATTTTATCTTCTTTTGATAATTCTTTTAAAACACCCCACTGTTCAGGAGTTATGTCATATTCTTTAAATTTTAAAGTTAACTTTTGATGAATCTTTCTAGCTATAATACAAATTTCATATCCTATAGTTTTAATAAATATTGACGTTATCAAAAAATTAATAACGTCATTCACCTCCAATATTTGTTATTTTAGCAATTTATCTACTGATTCATTTAATTCTTTGAAATATTTATCTATTCCAGTTTTATCAAGAACAAATAAATTTGCTTCTCCAGCTTTCCTTGCTCTAACAGTATCTAAATTTTTATACCCGTCTCCTATAAATAGATGTGCAGTTATTTCTGATGTAACTCCAGCTTTTCTTGCTTCTTTTTCAAATTTTTGTACTGATTTTTTATATATTAATCTTTCTTCTTTTGAGCTTGGAATACCTGTTCCACCCCACATAGCAACAATCTCCTCTTTTCCATCATTTTTTACAGGGAAAATTACAGATAATCCTCCTGGAGTATGCCCTGGTGTTTCAATAATTTGAACAGAAGTATTTCCCAATGTTATTTTATCTCCATCTTTAACTAATATATCAACAGGAGTTTTTGGTGAACGAGGTGAATTAGGTCCTACATTTAAAGTGTTCATAAGGTTTTCATCTACAGAAGTCATTACAACTTTAGAATTATATTTACTTCTAATATAATTTGCACCACCATAGTGATCTCCATGCCCATGAGTTACTATAATATATTTTATTTCTTTAGGATTTAAACCTAATTTTTCCATTCCATTTATAATAGTCTGAGCATCTTTATCATCCCACATTGAATCTATTAGAATAATTCCATCTTCTGTTTTCAAAGCCCAAGCAACAACACTCTTAGTTCCAATACAGTATAAATTATCAAAAACTTTTGTTGGAACTAGTGGTGTGCTATCATTTAATATAGCTAATATATTTGCAGGTGGCTCAGCTGCCATTATTGTATTAGTTGAAAAAGGCGATAAAGTTAATCCTACGATAGTAGCAATTTGAATAAATTTTAACATAAAATCCTCCTAAAAAGTTATATTTATAGTACGTGTACGTACTATAAATATAACTTTTATTAGTGAAATTGTCAATATATATTTTTATTTTTCTAATAATTCTATTGTTTTTAAAACAATATTGTAATATTTTATTAAATCTTGAAGAGTTAAATATGGAATTTTATGTTCTTCAAAATATTTTTTAGATACACCCAAGCTTAAAACTGCGCCTGTATTTTTTATAAGTCCAACTCCGCCTATTTCATCATGAATATCATTTGACATAAAAGTTATTCCACCACAATCTTCACTTATTAAAATTGCTAACTCTGCAACAATCTTGACTTTTTCTTCAGAAGATGAAGCTAAAGATAATTTTTTTCCTAAACTTTCTATTTTTTTTCCAATTTCATTTGTTTTAGATTGAAGACTACCTTTTTTTCTTTTCATAGAGTTATTATCATAATAAATAAAAGAATACTCTAAATTAGTGCATGCTTTTATTAAAGAATCAACTACTTTAGTATTGTCATCTATTTTATCACCTCTAATGATAAAAGTATCTTCAATAAAATAATCTAAAGTATTATTAAATAGCTTAGATTCTAAAACAATATTAGGAATTTTATCTAAATTAAACCTTTCAACAATTCTCTTTTTTGAAAAGAAATTTGAATTTCCTTCTAAATCTTCATTTGGTCCAATACCACCAAGTGTAGAATTTACAGTTGCTAAAAAAGAAACAGAAATATTATTAATATCTAAAACAGTTCCTAAAATATACCCATAATTATCTCCAACATTTTCTGTTATAATTTCAAAATTGTTTGGATAATTTTTATAAAAACTATCTAATGCTGCATTTGCAATAGCCGATTGCAAAGCAACAGGAGCTTCTAAGACACCTTGTCCATATATTCTTCCAAATTGCTCTAAAACAATTGAATGAGTCAGAATAGCTTCTTTTCCAATTAAATTTAAACTCATATTTTTTTCAAAGTTTGTAAAACCTCTTCGAGCAAGCCCATAACCTATTCCACCACTTTTTAGAGTTACAACAACTTTATTTTCTATAAAATCTATATGAGATATTTCTAAAGAGATATCTGTAGCTTTTTTAAGAAAAAATAAAACAACAGCAAGGCCTACAGAATCATCTTGAACTTGTCCATTGATACTATGAGAGTGCCCACATCCAACATGCCCAACAACTCCGATAGAACCAACTTTATTTTTACTAAATCTAATCATTTTAATCTCCCTTAATAATTTTATAATTCAGTATATACTTTAACAAATTTTTTTCCAAATAGCAAATACCTAAATAAAAAAAAACATTTATTCTTAATTAAGAATAAATGTTTTTAATTTATTTATCAAGAATTTGTGACCCTGAATCTGTTGATCCTGCATTCATCATATCAATCTGTTGTAAAGTTACAACTCCAGGATTAGGTGTACTTTCTTTTTCTAAAACATTAGAGCAACCAACAAAAACTAAACTAAATAAAAAAGCTAAAACTAATTTTTTCATTTTAAACCGTTATCATATACTTATAATTCTTTATAAGTCTAAACCTATCTGATAACGTTTTCACCTCCTATTTTTTATAATTTTTGATCTACTTATTTCTTTTTTACCAAATAAAAACAAAACTTCCTTTAATAATAAATAAATAAATAAAAAGAAAGAACCTCTAGGGAAATAGAGGTTCTTTTGGGGGAGGGAATAAAATTGCTTTTATTCATAACTATTTATACTAAAAGTAAAACTAGTTTCCTTGTAAAAAATTATTTAGTTCCATAAAGTAAAACTTCAGATTTATTACTTGGAAGCTGAGTAGCTCTAACTTCTTTAAATCCAAATCTTTTAAATGAATCTATATGCTTTAAAACTTCTTCAATAGATATTTTACTACCTATTTCTAAAGTATAGAAAACAGTATGAATTCCAGGTCTCATATCCATAAATCTTTTAACTTGACTTAAGCTAAGAGAAGGTAAAACATTTACATCAGAAACTAAAATATGACAAGGTCTAGGAATATCTGCATCTTGAACTTTTTGCATAGGTTCTTTGATATGTTTAAACATAGGATTGTTTAAAATTCCTTCATTCATAAGAGCATTATCAACACCGAATACTTTAAATCCTTTTTCTAATAAAGAGTAACTTGTACCTCCTGGAGCACAACCTAACTCAAGAATTGTTTCTTCTCCTCTAAATTTGTAATCAGTCCAGATAAGAGCTTCAGACATCTTTAAGTAAGCTCTTGATGGAGAAGCTTCAGGTAAAGTTAGCTTTGGATTAACTCCAGCCATTTTCCATGAATAAGGATGAGCAGTTCTCATTCCTAACCAGAACTCTCCCTCTTTTACTTCAACAACATCTAGTATAGTTTGTCCAACTTGAGCAACCTCTCCAGAAGTTTCTCCTGTTACTAATGAAAATCTATGAGTTACATCTGCTGAATGCTTTGAAACTTCAGCTTCTAATTTTTCAGAGTTTGTTCTTCCTAAAGATATTCCACAAGCTCTAGCAAAAATTAAATTAAATTTTGAATTAATATCAAACTTTCCACTATTATCTTTAAAAGTTATATATCCAGGTCTAGAATATGCAAAACTTAAATCTGGATATTTTAGAGCTACCTCTTCTTTTAATGACTTTTCACTACCAATATTAACGATTGTATAAATAAACATTTATCACTCCTAAAAAATATATTATCCTAAAGTAATAATATATCATTTTATTCAAATAATCTCAAGTAATAAAAAAAACTTGACTATAAATCTACTTTAGGATTTAAACTATAATAGTTGATATTGCTAAAAAATTACATTTACACATATTTTACACAAAAGTTAAATATAATTCAAATTAAGGTGTCAAATAAATTTGTATGGAGAGAATATGAAATTAAACATAGAAAATTTGAAATTACAAACAAAACTTTCAGAGATTGAAATATATGATTTTTTAAGTGAATGTTTAGAAAAAAGAGGAAAAATTAAGAAAACAAAAACTTCTGAAAACTGTATAGAAAAGTTTCAAAGCTTAGGGCTTTGTAATATAACCTTTAATCAATCTATCCGAGAATATCTTGAATCAATTGATATGTTTGGAATCCAGTTTAATAAAAAAACATTTGAAACTATTTTTTTAGAACTTCAAAAATAAAATTATCTTTTATATTTTTATATCTGTAATAATTAAAATAATAGCTGATTCTTGGATGTCTTATGTTATAAAAAAAAGCGATAAATTATAATTTTAGAATTTATCGCTTTTTTTATTGAAGTATTAAATATAATTCCGAATTATTTCATCATCAGAATCAGATATATATGCACAATTTTTTCCGTGTTTTTTAGCTTTGTAAAGAGAAATATCAGTTTTACTATATAAATCAATAAATTTATAGTCATCATTTTCAATAAATGTTATTCCAATACTAGCAGAAATTCTTATATTTTTACCTTCTTTATTATAACAAGTATCCATAAGAGATAAAAGAGATTTTATTCTATTTAATACAATCGTTCTATCTTTATAATTTTTGATAAAAATTATAAATTCATCTCCACCAACTCGAGCTACAATTGAGTCGCTTGAAAATATTTCACTTATTTTATAAGCAGTTTCACGAATAACATAATCACCAGTCGTATGACCAAGTTCATCATTAATAGCTTTAAAATTATCTATATCTAAAATAATAAATAGTGATTCATTTTTTTTAAATCCAACATTTTTTATATTGTCTTCTAAATATTTCCGATTGTAAATACCTGTTAAATAATCATGGTTTAGAGAATCTAATATAGGTGTAATTTCATTTTTTGTATGAATATTAAAACTTTGAAACGTTATTAAAAAAATTGTAATTAAAATTAAAATAATAATAAGAGTATTTGCCCAAGTATTAATAAAATAATTTGAAACATTTAAATCTGTAATTATATACCAATTTGAAATTGGATCTTTTGTAAATGTTATAGCATGTAAATCATATCCTTCTATTTTAAAAGTAAATCCAAATGAATTACGAATTAAGTTTTCTATTTCAATATGTTTGTCTTCTAGAATAACCTTTAGATTACTATCTAAAATACTTGTATTATAGTCTTCATCTGCAGCTTCGTATCTATTTTCTAATAAAATTAATTCACTTAAATGCATAGATGAAAATATAGCACCACGGAATTCATTTTCAGTATTTAGTAGAGGATGTATAAAAACAATTGTTTTTTCACCAGTTGTAGTACTATAAATAACATTACTGATGACACTTTTTTTATTTTTTTTAACTTCTTTAAAGTAATTTCTATAAGAAAGATTGGCTGTTTTACTTCCTAAAGAACTAGATCTGTTACCTTCTTTATCCAATAAGCCAATAAGAATAAGATTATAATTATCTTGAAATGGTCTTAAGGATAAGGCTCTTTTTTGAATTGGAATATTTTCATTTTTAATATATTCTAATTCGGATAAAGATTCTACTAATGAAATCTGATTTTTTATTATATTATTAACCTCTAGTACGGTTTGTTTATTTATAAAAATAACAAGTTCCTTACTTCTAAATAAAATTTGTTTCATTGATAATATTAATATATATGTTACTACTATAATTACAATAACAGAGATTATTTTATTCTTTTTTAAAAATTTCCGATACATTTCCAACTCCAAATACTAAATTTTAATTATATAAATACCATTTTACATGGTATATTTTTTTGCAAGATAAGTCAAGATAATTTTAATCTTGAATAATATTCAATTTTTATAAAAAAAATAACCATGCAATTGAGTATTGATAAAAACTCAATTGCATGGTTATATATATTTATTCTATAAAAAAGTTCTTTTAAACTAATTTATAACTAATCATATAAAGCTTTCATTTTAATTTGTCCTGAATATTCTCCAGCAGATTGATTTGGTTTAGTAGAAACTGAAGCTGCTATATTCAATTTAGACTTTCCATTTGAATCTAACAAGATTCTATTATTATTAGTTGTTATATAGATCCCTGAATTATCTGTTGCTGTACAATTAAAGTTGATAGCTAAAGAATCTTTTACTGTTTCATTTTTAGTTAAATAGATAGGGGTTGTAAAAGTTGCTCCGTTTGAAGTTAAACCTTCAAATGATATTTTAACAGATGAATTTTTATCACCTTCGATAGAAAAAGTTGAACGAGCTGTATTCAAATTACCAGCTACAAGAATCCCAAAATTTAAAGGACCATCGGATTTAATAGTTAATGGTTTAATAACAGTTGCAGTTATATTCATTGTTGCTTCACTAGATGAACTTCCAGTATCAGAATAGCCTAATGAAGTTATTCCAAGTAAAAAACTAAAAATTAAAATTTTTTTCATTTTTCTCCTCCGTTATAAAATAAAAAATAGCCAGTTACACAAAAAGTGTAACTGGCTATCATTTTAAAGACCCTATAGTTTTGCGTCATAAAGTTTCCTTTATTTTGCCATTATTATATATTAGTAATATAAAAATAATATAGTAATATCTATAAAAAGTCAACAATATTTGTAGTTTTTTTTAAATATTCATAGCAAGTGCTATTGAACCTAATAAACCTGCATTGTCTCCAAGGCCTGGAGGTACAATATAATCATCTATATTCTCTAAAATATTTTTTGTTTGAACATAGTTATTTAATATTTTTTTTACATTTCTTCTAATAAGAGGAAATAGTTGAAGTTGTTTCATAACTCCTCCACCTAAAATAATTTTTTCAGGTGAAACTGTTAATATATAGCTTACAAGAGCTTGAGCAATATAGTAAGCTTCAATCTCCCAAGCTTTATGATCTATAGGAAGCTCATAAGCTTTTACACCCCATCTCTCTTCGATAGCTGGACCTGCAGCTAAGCCTTCAAGACAATCATTATGGAAAGAACATTTCCCTACATAAGTATCCTCAGAATGTCTTCTAACAAAAATATGACCCATCTCAGGATGAAGCATTCCATGTATAAGCTTACCAGAGGCCAATACACCTCCTCCAATTCCAGTTCCTATAGTTAGGTAAAGACAGTTTTCAAGACCTTTCGCAGCTCCCCAAGTTGCTTCTCCTAGTGCTGCACCATTCACGTCCGTATCAAAAGCCATAGGTACATTAAGATTTTTTTGTAATTCACCAATTAAATTGAAATCACTCCAATATTTTTTTGGTGTTTTAGTTATATATCCATAAGTTTCAGACTCAGGATTTGGATCAATCGGACCAAAAGATCCAACTCCAATTGCTGATACTCCTTTATCTTTAAAGAAATTAAAAACTTTTTCTAATGTTATTGCAGGTTCTTCTGTTGGAAAACTTACTCTTTCCAAAATTTCACCATTTTCTGTTGCTATTCCACAAACAAACTTTGTTCCTCCAGCTTCAATTGCTCCTAGTTTCATTAAAACCTCCATTATATTTTGAAAAATTCAATCTTAGGTATAGTAAACAACATTTCACTCATAATTTCAATACCTAAACTATCTTTTTTTGGATATATGTTAGCTGTAAATACCTCTTCTCCATCATTTAAGAAAATTTCTACTGATGATCTATCCATAAATATTCTTACATTATTTAATTCATTTAAAGAACAAGTTCGAATACCTTTATATCCAGCTCCAGAGTAATTTCTATTTAGAGTAGCTTTCTTTATTATTGGATTATAGGCAAAACTTGTATATTCTTCTTTTCCTTTTCTTAATAGTATTTTAATCTCAGACTCTATCTTTTCAAAATTTATAATCAATTCATATGTTTCTCCAGAAATATTAAATTTTGATAAATCTAATTCTTTATCTACAACTATATTTTCTAATTGCACTCTTTCTTTTCTTAATTTTTGTAAATTAATATGTGGCTTTTGAATAATTTTATCTTTTTTAATTTCTAATGTTCTTGGTAAAGTTAAAGAGTGTATCCAATTTTCACTCTTTACAGTTGGGTGTTCTAACTCTTCAGGCATTCCCATCCATCCTATTAAAACGTTTTTATCGAACTCATCTTTAAACGTTTGAGGAGCATAAAACTCAAATCCTCTATCTAACTCTACAAAACTATTTTTATGTATCTCTTCTAACTCTCTTATTACATATCCTGATTGGTATCTATTATTATAAAAATCTCCTATTGCTTCAACACCTTGTGGAGAGAAAAGTAAAGCTGCGTTTTCTCCGTCTTCAATAAAATCTGGACATTCTGACATAAATCCAAAATCTCCATCTAAAATCTCTTTTTCAAAACTCCAAGTTATTAAATCTTGAGATGTAAATACTACAATTGTTCCTGTTAAATTTACTCTTTGAGCTCCTAAAACCATTTTATAAATTCCATTTTTTATAAAAATCTTTGGATCTCTAAAATGACGAGTATACTCTTTTGGAATATTTTTATTATGTATAACAGGACCCTTTTTTTCAAAATTAATTCCATCCTTAGAAATAGCTAAACATTGATAACTTTCTCTTTTACCATCATTTTTTACATTTCCTGTATAGAAGAGATGGAGTATTCCATCTTTTTCAATAGCACTTCCAGAATAACATCCATTTTTATCAAACCAATCTTTTGGCTCTAAAGCAACTGGTAAAGTTTCCCAATCTATTAAATCTTTACTTTTTAAATGAGCCCAGTGTTTTGTTTTATGTTCACATGAGTTTGGATTCCACTGATAAAAAAGATGATACTCACCTTTCCAGTAAATAAGTCCATTTGGATCATTTAAAAGCCCATGAGATGGTGTTATATGAAATTTATTTTTCCACATATTACACCTCATCTTTAAATCCAAGTATTATCGTTGCAATTGCAGCCGCTATAAAACTGATTAAAAGAGCAACTATATAGTTAATCATAGATCCTGGTTGAACAATCGAAATTCCTGGAATTCCTGTTACTCCAACTGCATTCATAGCAACTTTTGTAAAACTTATATAAGCTCCACCTATTGCTCCTCCTATTACAGCTCCTATAAATGGTTTTCCAAGTCTTAAATTTACTCCAAATAATGCTGCTTCTGTTATTCCAAGAAGACATGAAAGTGAAGCAGGTAGTGCTATTGATTTTATAGTAGGATTTTTACTTTTTAAAAATACTGCCATAGCTGCTCCACCTTGAGCTACGTTAGCCATAGACCATAACGGAAGTAAGAAGTTCTTTCCTATATTTGGATTTGCTAAAAGATTTGCTTCAATAGCATGAAAACTATGATGCATTCCTGTTATAACAATTGATGAGTAGCTTCCAGCTAAAATAGCTCCTGCAAAAATTCCCAATGTTGAATATATATATTGTAATCCAAAAGATATTCCATCTCCAACAACTCTTCCTAAAGGTCCAATAACTGTTATACTAATAAATCCAGTTATAAGTATTGTTAAAAAAGGTGTTAAAATAATATCTAACATATTTGGAACAATTTTTCTTAGATTTTTTTCAACTAAACTCATAACCCAAATTGCTATAAGTATTGGTAAAACTGTTCCTTGATAACCTATTTTAGCAAAGTTCATACCAAACAATGTAAAATAGCTAGAAACTCCGTTTCCTACTGTCCAAGCATTTTGTAGTGCTGGGTGTATTAGTATTCCTCCAAGTGCTGCTGCTAAATATGGATTAGCTCCAAATTCTTTTGCTGCTGAGAACGCTAAAATTATAGGTAAAAATACAAAAGCTGTATTTGAGAACATATCTAGAAGCTCAAACATTGATGAATCTCCTGATAGCCATCCAAAAGTTTTTCCCATTCCTAAAACTCCCATAAGTAGTCCACTTGCTACTATTGCTGGAATTATTGGTACAAATATATTAGATAATGTTCTTGCAAATCTTTGGAAAATATTTAAATTTCTAATTTGGTCTTTTTTTATATCATCTAAAGATGATTCTTCAATATGTGCTTCTCCTAAAATAGCACTACAAACTTTATTTACAGCACCTTGACCTAAAATAATTTGTAGTTGTCCACTTGAGAAAAAAGCTCCTTTAATATCAGTATTCTTTTTTAAATTTTCTAACTTAACATCTGATTCATCTTTTACAACAACTCTTAATCTTGTTGCACAATGTCCAACACTAGAGATATTTTTTTCTGTTCCAATATTTTCGATAATAAAATCAGCAACTTTTTTATAATCCATAATTCACTCTCCAAAATTTAGTTTAACTCAATGTGGAACCGTTCCCGCATACTATTTAATGTAATATATTTTTTACAAAAAGTCAATTTTTTTATTTTTAAAATAAACTTTTAAATCTGTAAGAAACCCCAAAGTATTATTTTCGAACACGAACAAAAAAAACTTTGTTTTAAATTAAATTAAGACTATAATTTATTAAAGAAATAAGATAGGTGGTATATAAAGTGAAAAAAAAATTAACAATAAAAGAGATCGCAGAATTTTCTGGTGTTGGAAAAAGTACTGTTTCTAGATTTTTAAATAATGGATATGTAAGTAAAAATGTAAGTGAAAAAATAGAGAAAATTATTTTAGAAAATAATTATGAACCAAATGTGTTTGCTCGAGGTATTAAAGCCAAGAACAATCGTTTTATAGGAGTGCTCGTTCCTTGTCTAGATTCTAGAATAACTTCTACTATCCTAATGCAGCTTGATAACAGACTAAAAAGTTTAGGATATATTCCTCTAATAATAAATACAAATCATAATATTCTTTTAGAGCTTTCTAATTTAGATAATCTTTCTAGATTAAATGTTGAAGGAATTGTTTTAATGGCAACTGAAGTTACAGCTGAACATAAAAATTTTGTAAAAAAAAGCAAAATACCAATTCTTTTTGTTGGTCAAATATGTAATGAAACTTACTCTATCGTTAATAATGAGGAAAAAGCTGGGAAAATTATTGGAGAATATATAGCCAAATCTGGACATAAAAATATTCTTTACATAGGTGTTAATGAAAATGATGCTCTTGTTGGATCAATTCGGAAAAAAGCTGTTTTAAATGAACTTATAAAATACAATTCTAAAATTGATTTTATAACAAGTGACTTTAGTTTTGATGAAACAGAAAAATTAGTTTATAACTACTTTAAAAATAAAAAACCAAGCTGCATTATATGTACTACAGATAATATGGCTTTTGGAGCTATAAAAGCTTTAAATAAATTAAATATAAAAATTCCAGATGAAGTTTCTATTGTTGGATTTGGAGGATATAAAGTTTCTGATTTAATAGTACCACAACTAACTACTATAAGATTTTTTAATGACTTAACTGGTAAGTTAGCTGCTGAAAGTATTGTGAAATTAATTTTACAAGAAACAATTCCTAAAATACAAACTATCAATTTTGAATTTTTAAAAAGAAAAAGTGTTTCAGATACTCATAATTAGTTGTATAATAAGCAAACTAAATTATTGGAGGATTTGAAATGATTAAATTAAAAAAAGGAGATTTTATTGGTTATTATTCACCCTCTTCACCAGCTACAAGTTTTGCTCCTAAAAGATACAAAAAAGCTGTTGATTTTTTAAAAAATAAAGGGTTTAATTTAATAAGTGGTAATTTAAGCCAAAAATCAGAAGGATATAGGTCTGGAACTATTCTTGAAAGAGCAAATGAATTAAATAAACTTATTTTAAATAATGAAATAAAATGTATTATGTCCACTATTGGAGGAAATAACTCAAATTCAATTTTACCATATATAAATTATGAAGCTATTAAAAGCAATCCTAAAATTTTTATAGGATACTCTGATGTTACAGCTATTTTATTGGCAATCTATGCTAAAACAGGAATAGTTACATTCTATGGACCAGCTCTAGTCGCAAGTTTTGGAGAATTTTCTCCTCTAGTAGAAGAAACATATTTATATTTTTCTGATATTTTAATGAAAGATATTCATTTTCCTTATGAATTTAAAACTCCATTGAAATATACTGATGAATTTATAAATTGGGAAGAGCAATCAGAACCTAAAAAAACTTGTGAAAATGAGTTGATAACAGTTATTCCTGGTAAAGTTTCTGGAAGAATTATAGGAGGAAATTTAAATACTATTTATGGAATTTGGGGAAGTGAATATATGCCTGAAATAAAAGATGGAGATATTCTCTTTATTGAAGATTCTTTAAAAACTGCCGCTGATATTGAAAGAAGTTTTGCTTTTTTAAAATTAAATAAAGTTTTTGATAAAATTAGTGGAATTATTTTAGGTAAACACGAACTATTTAACGACCAAAATTCTAAAAAGAAACCTTATGAAATTTTATTAGAGTTTTTAGATGAAAAAAACATTCCATTTCTTGCTCAATTTGATTGTTCTCATACTCACCCTATGTTAACTTTACCAATCGGTGGAGTTGTGGAATTAGATGCAACTGAAAAAAAAGTAACTTTATTAAGCTTCTAAAAAATAAAATATAAGTAATTGTTTTTTTTGTTAAAACTTGATAAGATATATAGAGAATTAAATCATAAATAAAAGGACGGTGAGTTTTTTACAATAAATAATCTCATTTTTTGTAAAAATTATAAATATGGTAAATAAAGAGATTAGTATTAAAACAATTCAAATAGATGCCGAAGAAGCTTATAGAGCTGGTGATTTCTTTTGTTCAGAAGCTATTGTTTATTCAATCAAAAAAAATATAGATCCTGATATGCCTGACGCTTTAATTGCTGCATCTTCTGGATTCCCATTAGGTGTTGGTGGTTCAAAGTGTCTTTGTGGAGCTGTTAGTGGTGGAGTAATGGCTATTAGCTATTTCTTTGGTCGAACTAAAGCTGGTGATAGAAAAGTTCATAAAAATTTGAAATTAGCGAATGAATTACAAGAAGAATTTAAAAAAAATCATAAAGTTTTATGTTGTAAAATTTTAACTCATGGAATGACTATGGGATCTACAACTCATAAAAATCAATGTGTAGCTTTTACAGGAGAAATTGCTGCTGCTGCTGCAAAAATAATTGCAAGAGAGCTAGAATTAACAGTAGTTGAAACAGAGATTCAAAAAGAAATTACAAAAAATGGAATCACTCGTTTAAAAGAAAGTATTCAAAATATAATTCAAAAATAAAGAAAAAATCCCTTCTAAAATAGAGGGGATTTTTTTAAACCATTTTTATAAAAGAAAATCGATGATACAATTAACATCAAGAGTTCATTTGTTGGAGCTGATAACCAAATTCCTTTTTCATTAAAAATACCTGGTAATACCAGAAGTAAAATATTTATAAAAATAATTCCTCTTAAAACACTTAAAATACTAGATATAAAAGCATTTTCTATTGCTGTAAAATAAGAGCTAATAATAATATTTATACCCATCAAAATATATGTAAAACTATAACATACAACTGCATCTTTAGTTAAAATAAATAGTTTAGGATTATCTTTTATAAATATTGAAACCAACTCGTTTGAAAATGCATTAACAAGTAAAAAGAAACAAATCCCAAGTATAAAAACAGTCATTGTTCCTATTTTTAATATTTTTAGTACTCTTTCTCGAGATTCTGCTCCATAATTAAAACTAATTATAGGCTGTAAACCTTGAGAAAATCCAATCATAGTCATCGTAACCAAAGTAGATATATAACTGATTACACTAAATGCAGAGATACCTTCATTTCCTATAGTTGCTATTATATTTATATTAAATGCCATTATAACAACTCCTGTTGCCATTTCAGTTAAAAATTCAGAAGAACCATTATATAAAATAGTAATGATTGTTTTTAATTTAAATTTAATGAAATTGTATTTCAATTTTTTGGCATGGAATATCATATAGTAAGCTAACATCAAAGCTGTTGTCATTTGAGCTGTTCCTGTTGCTATCGCTGCTCCTTTAATTCCCATTCCCATTTCTACAATCAATAAATAATCTAAACCTATATTTATAATTGCTCCGCCTATTATACAAATCAAAGAATAGTTAGGGCTTCCTTCTATTCTTACAAAACTCTCAAGCCCATAGGATAACATATAAAAAAGTGTAAAAAATGAAAGATAAAAAAGATAAGTTGTACTTTCTTCTAAAATAACTGTATTTGCTCCTAAAAGAGTTACAATATCTTTTGGAAAAAATATCCCAATTAAACTAAGTAAAGCACTAAAAGCTATGAAAAGCTGAATCGATGTACTATAAGATTGTGATGCTTTTTTATCTTTTTTAGCTCCTAACTGTATAGCGATCATGGTTGAACTTCCAACTGCTATCATTATTCCTATAGCAAACGAGAAATTCACATATGGCATTACAATATTTACTGCTGCTAAACTTTTAGAACCTAAAAATTTACCTATAAAAATCCCATCAACTATTGTATAAAGTGAAAAAATCCACATTGTTACTATTGATGGTGCTCCATATTTAAAAATAAGTTTGAAAAGATTATCTTTTAATAATTTTTCCTGAATAAAAATCACCTCATTATTTTAGTAGCATATTATAGCACTTTAAATAGAAAACCTCAACAAATTAGAGAATAAATGATATAATGTAGTGGGTGATAAAAATGGGAAAAATGACGAAAGCTATTGGGCAAGATGAGATTGATACTATTTTAGGATCAAATAAAATAAAACAAGATGTTCGAAATGCTTTACTAATAGAATTAAATACTGGATTAAGAATTCAAGATATAGCTCGATTAAGATATAGTGATATACAATTTGGTAAATTAGAAATAATCGAGAAAAAAACAAAAAAATCACAAATAACAAGGATAAATATAGAGTTGGTTGAATATCTTTTTAATAACCGAACTCGAAATGATAATTATATTTTTGGTTCGACTGAAAAAGAGGTTCGAGCTTTTGTAAGAAAAGTTCAACATCAAATTCTAAAAGCTTGTGATTATGAAAATATAGATAGTACTTTTATTAGTACTCATAGTTTTAGAAAATCTTTTGCAACTCTAGCATACAATGAAACAAAGGATATTATATTTGTTCAACAACTTTTAAATCATTCTAGTGTTTCTGTTACTCAAAAGTATATAAAAATAAACAAAGAAAAAGCTGATGATTATAGAGGAAAACAACGATTAGGATTTTAATTTTTAAAAGTGTAACGTATGTTACTGATTTTTTAGAAAAAAAGTTATATTATATAAAAAAGGATGGTGATAGCAGTGAGTAACTATGGTGGAAATTTACAAAAGATTAAAGAGGGTAAAAGAACCTTTGGAATAACACCACATATTCCTGGTGGATTTATAACACCAGATAACTTAATAAAAATAGCCGAAGTAGCTAAAAAATACAACGGTGTCTTAAAAATTACATCTGGTCAAAGAATTTTAATAACTAATCTAAAAGAAGAAGATTTAGTCTATGTATGGAATGACCTCGGAATGGAACCAGCTGTTAGAATTCAAAATTCTTTAAAAAATGTTGAAATATGTCCAGCTAATTATTGCAAAAGATCCAAATACCCAACAATAGGTATTGGAATGAAAATTAGTAATAGTTTTCATGGAATGGAGCTTCCTTGTAGAACTAAAATAGCAGTTGTAGGATGTAGAAACGCATGTACAGGGGCATATTCAAAAGACATTGGGGTTATTGTTGATGTTGATGCTAAATTTTTTATAACTGTTGGAGGTAGTTCTGGTTTTAATCCTCGTAGTTCTGATATATTAATAAAAGGTTTATCAGAAGATGAAGCATATCTTACAGTAAAAACAACTTTAGAATATTACAACGAAAATGCTTTAATGGGAGAAAAATTAGGGCACTTTATAGATAGAATAAGCTTTGAAATTTTTAAAAAAGAGATTTTCAATAAATTAAATGTAAAAGGAGATAACGATGATAACTAAAAATACTATAATAGCTGAAATAATTGATATTAACCCTAAAGGTGCTGGAATACTTATGGGATATGGAATGGGTTGTATTGGATGTCCATCAGCTCAAATGGAAACTCTAGAGCAAGCTTGTGAGATTCATGGCTTAAATTTAGAAGAAGTTTTAAATAAATTAAACGAAAAATAAAAACGATTGATAAAAAGGAGAAATATGAGCTTATATTTAGGAAAAATACATTATTGGCTTTTTAATAAAATTTTATGGCTACAAAACTTAGAGGAAAATATTATTCAATCTGCTCAAGAAAATGGAGTGGATATTGAAACTGCTAAAAATAAAATTATAGAGCAATATGGAGAAAAACTGAAAAATAAAAATTTAGATGAAATCATAGATTTAAATAATATACATGGATGGCTACAAAATACAATTCATATATCTGAAGGAAGATTAGCTGCATGGATAGGATTTATTATCAAAAGTGATATAAATGCAATAAACAATTTAAAGGCAGTTTTTGAAGAAGGAGGAATTATTGCTGCTAATGAAGCAAAAGATGAAGCTCAATATTCCACAGCTATAGAGATATACAACTGTGTAACTAACTATATTTTAGATGGAATGCCTTGTGATAGAGTAAATGTTGTTACTATATCTGAAGAAAATCTTGTTTCTTGGGAAAGAAGACTTTGTGTACACAAAGAGGTTTGGGAAAAAGAAAATGTGGATGTTAAAATTTTCTATGATCTAAGAAAATCTTGGTTGGAAACTTTTGTTAAAAATTTAAATCCAAGTTTCGAATATTCTGAAGAGTCTGAAGGAAGCTATAAAATCAAAAAAGGATAGTCCAATTGGATTATCCTTTTTTTTTACTCTCTAATTAAAATAATATATTCTTTATTTGAGTATATCTCTTTAAAATTCTGCAAAGGAATATCTTTATAATATTTTTTACGAGCTATTAAAAGTTCTCCTTCTTTAATTAAATTTAATTCATTCAAAGACATTTCTTTTATTTCATTTTTATCTATCTCACTTAAAATATTTTTAACATCACCAAATCTATAGCTATATATTTCTTGAGTATTTAATTTTATAATTTCAATTGAATCTCTTATTGTATAGTTTTTATTATAATAAGGTAGTGCTAAAAGGCAAACAGCTAAAACTGCTAAATTTACATATAATATTTTTTTACAAATTTTTTCTTTTGTTCCACTCCATTCTCTCTCAATAAATCTCAAAGATATAGTTACTATTCCATAATATAATGGTAACAAGTATATGTCTAACTTACCACTTAATAAACTAAAAAAAATTAAATTTGGAATAAATAAACTAAATGAAATTTTGTCTATAGGTTTCCATTTGTATAACATTTTAATATTTTTAAATTTGTCTATCACTCCTCTTACTAAAAATATAGTCAATGGAAGTGCTGTAAAAATAAGGTTTTTAATATAATGATAAACTGGTTTTGTATGTGTTTTTGACTTTACCATTCTATCTATCGTTTCTTGTCCTAGCATTAATTTTATATACTCTTTTCCATCTTCAAAAGAATATATAGATAAAAAGAAAATACTTAATATTCCTAAAATCAAAGATATTCCAAAAATTGGTTTTATTTTTTTTAAGAATTTTAAATTTCTCTCTAAATAAAGAAAAGTTAATATTGTCAATAATGGAACAACAACTGCTGCTCCACCTTTAACTAAAATACCAAAACCTATTGAAATATAAATATATGAAATTTTTAATAAACTTATTTTTTCACCTTTTTTTATTTTATAAACTTTAAAAAAGCTGTATAAAGATAACATTATAAACATTGTCATCAAATAATCCATTCTTAAAACTAAAGAGATTCCAAAAAGATAAGGTAGAGTTATTAAAATTGTTGTTGATACATACGCCATTTTTTCTGTCCAATATAACTTTGAAATTTCAAATCCAAGTTTTGCTGTTATCGCTGCTGGAATAATACCACCAAAAATTAAGGATAATGGATAAAAATTTTCTTTATTTATAAGTCTAAATATTCCTAGAATCCAAAAATAAATTGGTGGTTTATCAGGATATAACTCATTAAAATATCTCAGTATTAAAAAGTTTTTAGTATTAATCATTTCATCCGTTACTACAAAATATTTGAATTCATTTCTTAAATCAGGTACTCTTAAAAAAGCTATACCTACTAAAATTGAAAAATATGCTATAAAAAATATTTTATATCTTTCTTTGTAAATATCATCTTTAAGATTCATAAATTCTCCTTAAAATTTAATTTTGTCCTACTGGAAAATATTTAAATAAAGATCTTACTCTAGAATTTTTTGTATGAACATTTCTAAAATCAAAATAATAATTATCTTTCATTCTTTTATTTAATTTTTCTAAATTAAGTCCTCTGAATTGATTCCATTCTGTTAATAAAACTACAGCATCTACACCTGTGCTTGCAATCTCTTCATTTGTACAATACTCTATACTTTTATTGTAATTTTCCAATCTCCATTTTGCTTCGGGCATTCCTTTTGGACAATATGTTTTTATTTTTGCACCATTTTTTATAAGCCCTTTTATTATATCTAAACTAGGTGCATCTCTAACATCATCTGTATCAGGTTTAAAAGAAAGTCCTAATATGCATATTGTTTTTTCATTTAAATTACCCATTTGTTTTACAATCTTTTGAACCATTTTTACTTTTTGCTTTTCATTTGCAAAAATAGCTGAAGATATTACACACATCTCTTCTCCATACTTTTTCCCAATTTCAACAATGGCTTTTGTGTCTTTCGGAAAACATGAGCCTCCATAGCCAGGTCCACAATGTAAAAACTTTGGTGATATTCTACCATCCATACCCATTGCCGAAGCAATCTCTTGAGTGTTAGCTCCTACTTTTTCTGCCAATAAAGCTAATTCGTTTATAAAAGATATTTTTACAGCTAAAAAAGCATTTGAAGCGTATTTTATCATTTCAGCTGTTCTTCTATCTGTACAAACAAAAGGAGTTTTATTTATATATAAAACATCATATAGCTTTTTCATTATTTCTAAAGCTTTTTTAGTTTCTGCTCCTATAACAACTCTATCTGGTCTTAAACAATCATTTACTGCTTTTCCTTCTCTTAAAAATTCTGGATTAGAAACTACATCAAATTCAATTCGTTTCTCTCTAGTTATCAACTCACTTTCTATTAATTCAACTACTAAATCTCCAGTTCCTACAGGTACTGTTGATTTATTTACAACAACTGTATATTTTTTTATAAACTTCCCTATATCTCTGGCACATTCAGAAACATGAGTTAAATCAGCAGAACCATCTTCAGCTGGTGGTGTTCCAACAGCTATAAAAATTACATCAGAATTTTTATAGCTCTCTTCTTTATTCGTAGTAAACTTCAATCTTCCTTCAAGCACATTTCTATCTAAAAGTTCTTTTAATCCTAATTCATATATTGGTAAAATTCCATTTTTTAAAGAGTTGATTTTTTTTTCATCTATATCTACACAAGTTACTTTATGACCAAATTCACTCAGAATTACTCCTTGAACTAATCCCACATAACCTGTACCTATTATAGTTATCTGCACTTTATTTTCCTCCTAAATACCACTTTACAAATTTTTGAATTCCATTTTCAAATTTTGTAGATGGATTATATCCTAAAATATCTTTTGCTTTATCTATGCTTGCAAAAGTTCTTTTAACATCTCCAGGTTGCATAGGTAATCTATCTATTACGGCTTTTTTGTTTAATGTTTTTTCAATTACCTCAATCATATTATTTAAAGATATCGCATCTGATTCACCTAAATTTATTATTTCATATACATTTTTATTTTTATTTAAATAATTCACACCTTTTATAACACCATCAATAATATCATCAATATATGTATAATCTCTATATGTTTCTCCATCTCCAAAAACAGGAATATTTTCATCTTTTAATATTTTATCTATAAATTTATGAATTGCTAAATCTGGTCTTTGTCTTGGACCGTAAACTGTAAAAAATCTAAATTGTAAAGTATCAATATTATATAATTTATAATATACATGTCCAAATACCTCACATGATTTTTTAGTTGCTGCATAAGGAGAAATAGCAAAATCAACTATATCAGTTTCTTTGAAAGGAACTACTTTATTATCGCCATATATTGAACTTGATGATGCTTGAATAAATTTAATAGTATTGTATTTTTTACAACACTCTAAAAGATTTAAATAGCCACCAACATTAACTTTTTCATACTCTAAAGGATTTTCTAATGAAGGTCTAACTCCTGCTAAACCTGCTAGATTTATAACCATATCTATTTTATATTTTTTAAATATCTCTTCTACTTTTTCAGAATCTTTTAGATCACAATATTCTAAAGAGTAACAATCTGAATTTGTTATTTGAAGCAATGTATTTATTTTAGACTCTTTTGTTTTTTCTAATAAAATATTTTCTAAATGTTCAACTTTATTTAAACTCTCTAAAACATTTTTTATTTTTATATTTTCTGAATAAAAATCATGAAAATTATCAATTCCAACTATACTATGACCTAATCCTAAAAGTTTTTCTACTAAATGTGATCCTATAAATCCCGCTGCTCCTGTTACAATAATTTTCATTTATTTCTCAGCTCCTCTATTTTTTTTAATTAAATATATATTTCTTGAATAAATTAAAACATTTGGTGCTTGTCCAATTATAAATACTGGGTCTTTTTTATATAATGCGTAAATTAATAAAAAAATACTACCAAATAAACTAAAAATCCAAAATGAAAAAGGTATTATACTTTTTTTAGCTTTTTCACTTGCAACCCATTGAATTATAAATCTCATTGAAAATAAAGCTTGTCCTATAAAGCCTATTATTAAATATATATTCCAATTTTTAATCATCTCTGTTCCTCTATTTCCCAATCTAATATTCTATTTTTCATCCATCTAACTGCAAAAACATCTTTAAAAGCTTTAAATCCTCTTCCAAAAACTTTATATTTTGATTCGCCATATAATCTATCATAATGTCTTACTGGTACTTCTATTACTTTAAAACCATTATATTTTGCTAAAGTTGGTAAAAATCTATGCATTCCATTAAACATCTTATAATGTTTTACAATATCTTTTTTAAATAATTTTAAAGGACAACCAGTATCCACGATATTATCTCCTGTTACAAGATTTCTAAAACCATTTCCAATTTTTGAAGCTAATTTTCTTTTAAATCCATCTTCTCTTGTAGCTCTTTTTCCATTTACAAAATCATATTCTGGTATAAATTTTAAAAGTTTATATACATCTTCTGGATCAGTTTGTAAATCTCCATCCATCATCAAAATTAAATCTCCTTCTGCTTTTTGAAATCCTGCATCTAAAGCTGCACTTTGACCTTTATTTTTAATAAAATGATAAACTCTTACATTTTTATTTTCTAATTTTATTTTATTTAAAATATCATAACTCCCATCATTGCTTCCATCATTTACAAAAACAATTTCATACTTTTTAAACTCTTTTTTAAAAGCTGATTCTATTCTTTGAAGCATGGGTAATATATTTTCTTTTTCATTATATACTGGTATTACTGCTGAAATTTCCATTTTTCCTCCTTGCTTTTTTTATGTTTCTGTTAACTTAAAAATTATTGAAACTACTCCAATCCTTTGAGGTATAATAGTTATTCAAACAACCAATATTCCCCCCAAGAAAGGAGCAGTTTTTAACTATGTATATTAATAATATCTCTTGTCCTCGTTGTTT
>NZ_JBOFMZ010000059.1:0-3159 GCF_051658645.1 Cetobacterium sp. | reverse complement strand
TTAGTAACTATTGCCTCAACATAATAACATTCTAAAGAAGTACCTATCTAAATAGTGCTTCAAAATCTCTTATTAACTGCGTTATATTTTTACTACCCTTTAAGTATATCCTGTAATGTTAAAAAAAGCAACTCTTTTTATTTTTTTTGTATTGTAGCACAATTAAGTTTATTTTAAAATGCCTTTATTTTTGAGAAACTTGTTAACAATATTTTCAATAGGTTCATTTCCTTCAATTGCTAAAAGGTTTAACTCTTGCATTTCATCTTCATTTAAAGCTTCTACAAGAGAGTCTAATGCTTCAATAACATCTCCTTTTATATTTTCAAATCCCTTTCTCATTGTAATTACAACTTCGTAAGGTGGGAAAAACTTTAAATCATCCTCTAAAAGAAGTAACTTATGCTTAGCTATCAATCCATCTGTAGAATAAACTAAAGCAACTTCAATCTTATCTGAAACTAAAGAGTTAATAACCAATCCCTGATCCATAGACAAAATACTTTTAAATCTTAGATTGTAAGCTTTTTCTATTCCTAAAAGTCCGTCTGATCTCTCCATAAACTCATGAGGACCACTTAAAACCATATTATTTGCATATCTTTTTAAATCACTAATAGTTTTTATACCATACTTTTGAGCTACTTCTGGTTTCATAGCAAAAGCATATGTATTTTCAAATCCCATAGGTTCTCTAATATCTAAATTGTGATCTGTTAAATATTCAGATTTTATAATATCAAATACAGTTCTAGCATCTGCTTTCTCTTTCTTTCCTAAATAAGCAGCATATGCTACACCTGTATATTCAGGATATACATCAATATCTCCACTTTTAATAGCCTCAAATATAACTGTTCCTGTTCCAAGCTCTACTGTTTTTACTTTATAATTAGTTTTAGCTTCTATAACTTGAGACATCATTATACCTAAAATTCTTTGTTCGTTATAATTTTTATGTCCCACAACAATCGTTGGAATACCTCTATTTTTATTATTCTCATATATTCTAAATCCAATTCCTAATATTAAGATAGCCATAACTATTTTTAAGATCTTAATATTTTTCTTTTTCTCTTTCGGATTTGTCAACATTCCACTAGGAGTCAATACTTTTTCCAAAACTCCTAAAAAATAGTTTGCCACAAAAGCTAATATAGCAGTTGGAATAGCTCCTGTTAAAACCAAATTATTATTACTTGTAGATATTCCTCTAAATATAAGTTCTCCTAATCCACCAGCTCCAATTAGTGCTGCGATTGTAGCTGTACCTATTGTAGCAACAGTTGAAATTCTAATTCCACCCATTATAACTGCTATAGCAATTGGTAATTTAACCTTAGTCAAAACTTGGAAATTAGTCATTCCCATACCGATAGCAGCTTGAATTGTAGATTTATCTACACCTTTTATTCCAATATACGTATTTGTTATAATTGGCAATAGTGAATATAAAAAAAGTACAAATACTGCTGGCTTTATTCCAATTCCCATAATAGGAATTATAAGTCCAAACAGTGCTAAACTAGGTACTGTTTGAAATATTCCAGCTATAGTTAAAACTATTTTAGAAAGTCGTTCACTTCTAATTATGAAAATCCCTATTGGAACCCCAATAATAATTGCTATAGTTACAGCAAGACCTATTATTTCTATATGTTGCATAAGTGCAACATAAACCTCAGGTAGTTTTTCTATAAAATATTTTATAAATGATTTCATACAGAATCACCTGTTCTTATCAATTCCTCTTCAACTTCAGGAGATGGAGCTATTTTACTAATAGCGTTAACCAGTCCTAAATTTGTTATAACTCCCGTTAATCTATTTATACTATCAACAACAGGCATAACCTTTGCGTTTATACTAGACATCTTATTTAAAACGTCTAATAAATTGCTATCTTTATCTATCGTAATAAACTCTTTATCCATAATATCTCCAACTCTCAAAATATTATTTTCCATAGCATAGATTAGATTTTTTCTAAAGATTATTCCAATAGGTTTACTATATCTTTCACCTTCGTTTTCTGTCACAATAAGAAAATCATTATCATGAGTTTTTAAAAGATTGTAGGCTCTCGAAATATTACTTCTTTTTTCAATTGTTCGATAGTGCTTAGACATTATATCTGAAACTAAAAGCTTCTTAGGAGTTTTCCATATTCGATCTTTTCCAATAAATTGTTCTATGTATTCTGAGGCAGGCTTTTTTAAAATTTGATCAGGAGTATCAAACTGTAAGATTTCTCCATCTTTCAAAAAAGCTATTCTTTCTCCTAGCTTTATCGCTTCGTCCATATCATGAGTAACAAATATGATAGTTTTTCCTAACTCTTTTTGTAGTTTTAAAACTTCATCTTGAATACTTTCTCTAGTTATAGGATCTAGTGCAGAAAAAGGTTCATCCATCAAAATTATATCAGGATTTGTGGCCAAAGCTCTAGCTATACCAACTCTTTGCTTTTGACCTCCCGATACTTCATGAGGATATTTCTCGTAGTATATTTCAGGATCAAGATTTAAAAGATTTAATAATTCGTAAGCTCTGTCTTTTCTTCTTTCTTTTTCCCATTTTAAAAGTTTAGGAACGAGCTCTATATTTTCACCAATAGTCATATGAGGCATCAGTCCCTCTTTTTGTATAACATATCCAATTCTTCTTCTAAGAATTATTGGATCCACTGTACTTATATCTTCTCCATCTATAAGTACAATTCCACTGGACGGGTCAATAAGTCTATTTATCAGCTTCATAGTTGTTGTTTTTCCACAACCAGATTCTCCAATTAAAACTACAAATTCTCCAGTTTTTATTTTAAAATCTATATTTTTTAAAATGAGTGTTCTTTTATCATAAGATTTTGTAATTTTTTTAAACTCAATCATATTCAACCACCTCAAAATATAAATTTTTGTAAAATAAATCCTAATACAATATTTATACTTAAAAAGCTTATTTTTCCTTTTTTTTAAAATTCTGAAATAAAAAAAAAGAGTTCCAATTGGAACTCTTAGTAATTATTATCTTGATACAATATTTTCAGCTTGTAATCCTCTGTCACCTTTAACAACATCGAATTCTACCGCTTCATTTTCTTTTAATGATTTGAAACCATCTTTTTTGATTTGAGAGAAGTGTGCGAATACATCTTTC
>NZ_JBOFMZ010000058.1:0-1766 GCF_051658645.1 Cetobacterium sp. | reverse complement strand
TATTCTTTTTAAGGCATAGACAAGCTATGTCTTTTTGTGATATCATTTTTTTACAAAAATATTTCAAGTCGAAAATCTTTATCCCTTTTTTAGGAATTGGACCTATTTTTCATCTTTAGTTAACAGATTCTTATATTTAGTTTAAACTATTTTATTTCAATTTTAAATTTTTCTAACTCTTCAATAGTTTCTATTTCTGAAAGTCTAGTGAACAATGAAACCCTTTGAGACATAGGTAAACCATTTTGCATTATGATTATTGAGAGTTTTTCTTTTTCTAACTCTAAATCAGATTGTACAATCTCTACAACCTCATCTTTAAATTGAACTTCAGCTTTAACTTTCTTTTTGATAACTTCTATTTTAGAGTTTTTTATATCATCAATTTTAGAGATTAGAATCTTAGAAAAGTTCTTAATCTCAGAATTATATTTATACAGCTCATTTAAGCCCTTTATAACGTCTTTTTCAGCGTACTTAGCAATAATTCTATCCATCGCTTTCTGAGAATAAGCTACGTCTATAAACCTATTTTTACGAGCTTTTTCGATTGCTTTTACTAGCTTTTCTGATAATTTTTTATCGAGTAAATCTATTACATTTTTTTCAACTTTTAAGAATTGTATTTTTTGAACTGTTTTTCCTATTAATTCTTCTTTAAAGCTATATTCATAAACTTTATCAAATTGATTTAGTTCTTTTAAGGCTCTAAATATCACATATCTTTTAAAATCATAATAACTCGTATATTTACTGCTTGTTCCTGTTAACTCTTTTAAATCTTTTAACAGAAAAATTGGAATATTTACTTTTTCATATTTTTTGAATAATTCATAAAAAATTATAGTATATGAACATTTGTAAACTCTTTGTTCTAAGAGTTTTATCGTTGTATAATATAATTTTTTCTCATTTCCACTGTTACAAAGTGCTTTAAAAATAGAATCTGGAATTTGAATAAAAATTCCTGAATCTATTTTTTTATACTCTGAAAGTAAATGAAAAGCTCCCCATAATTTGCCTTTTTTGTCTTTTGAAATGACTTTTATATTTAATAAACTATCTAAATAACTATATAATTCATCATAATTATCTGAAATCTGTAAAGATTCAAAAATTTCATTACCTGAGATTATCAATTTATCTATATTTTCTTTTTGAAATTTGTGTAGTAATAAATTATAAGTTAAAAGACCCAAAACTGAAATTGGGTTTCCAGTTATTTCAATTAATTCATTTGGTTTATGCACTATTAAATCTTTCATTTTTTTCATTCTGACCTCTCAAAACACTTGATAATTATATAGTACTACATATACGGAATAATATCAAAATTTATTATTCCGTATTCAACCGTAATTCTTCCGTATTCAGCGGTAATTCTTCCGTGTTCAACCGTAATTCTTCCGTAGATACCCCAGTTGAGAGTTTGATTTTATTGGGGATTCAAGACCTGTAAATCTTGTAAATCTTATAAATATTACAAACAAGAAAAAAGTATGTATTTTTTATAAAAAAAAGAAACCCTATTTGGATTTCTATAATTTTATCAAAACTTTAAATTGCTCTAACTCTTCAAAAGTTTCTATTTTTGATAATTCACCGAACAAATGAATTTTTTTAGTTGTTGGTAACTCACTCTGCATTACAACTATTGATAATTTTTCTTTTTCTGAATCTAATTCTGATTTTACTCGTTCAGCAACTTCAGGTTTAACTTTAATTCTAACCTTTGTTTTGATTAACTCTATCTTAGAATTTTTAAT
>NZ_JBOFMZ010000057.1:0-30963 GCF_051658645.1 Cetobacterium sp. | reverse complement strand
TACTAACAAAAAATAACGGAGGTACTTAAATGAAAGGTACAGTAAAATGGTTTAACGAAGAAAAAGGATTTGGATTTATAACTGCTGAGGATGGGAAAGATGTATTCGCACACTTCTCTCAAATCAAAAAAGATGGTTTTAAATCATTAAAAGAAAATGAAGCGGTAGAATTCGATGTTGTTAAAGGTGACAGAGGATTACAAGCTGAAAATATTGTATCAAGATAATAATTATTAAGAGTTCCAATTGGAACTCTTTTTTTTTTCATAACTAAGAAGTTTTGATAAATTAATTTATCTACTTTAGTGCATACGCATCAACGTTAAATGGAGTTCAGATTAATTTTTATAATTGGTTTTCACAATAACCTTTTTGAATAAATTCATCTAGATTTTCGTAAGATATTTCAATCATATTTGTTAAAGCTTCATCTGTATATGACCCTATATGTGGAGTAATTAAAACTTTTGGATATAAATCTAAGAGTTTTTGTACAGTATTATCAATCTCTTTAGAACTCATATCTTTAAAGAAGAAATCTTTTTCATTACTAAACACATCAGTAGCGTATCCACCAACTTTTCCACTTTCTAAACCTCTAAGAATAGCTTCAACATCTTGTAGTTCTCCTCTTGCAGTATTAATTAGAATAACATCCTGTTTAGCTTTTGAAATTAGCTCATCATTTAGTAGATTGTCATTCTCTTCTTTTATATACGGACAGTGTACAGTTATAATGTCTGAATTTTTGATTAAATCATCCATAGAAACATATTCTAAAATCTCTTTAGCAGCTTCATTAGGGTAGATATCATAAGCTAAAACTTTAGCTCCTAAGCCTTTAAATAATCTAGCAGTAGTAAGTCCAATTTTTCCAGTTCCAATAACACCAACTGTTAGATTTCGAATCTCTCTACTAAACATATACTCGTCAACAACGAAATTTTTCTCTCTCGATCTGTTGATCATATAAGCTCCCTTTCTAACTAAATTCATAGCAAATGTAATTGCAAGTTCAGCAATAGCATTTGGTGAGTAAGTTGGAACTCTGGCTAATTTGAATCCCATCTCTTTAGCGGCATCTAAATCAATATGATTATATCCTACAGTTCTAGTTAAAAGATATTGAACTCCGTATTTTTTTATAATTTCTAAATTTTTTCTATTAGCTGGACAGTTAGCCCTTAACATAACAGCTTCATGTCCCTCAACAAGGTGGATATTTTCATCATTTAATAGTGCTTCGACAAGAGTTAAATCATATTTAAATCTATTTAATTTTATGAAAAACTCTTCTTCTACTTTTCTAACACCAAAACATATTAACTTCATAAGCTCCTCCTAAAAAATTATTATCCAAATATTTCTAAAGATTTTATAACCTCTAAAATTACAATCCATAACGGCATACATATTACACTGAAAACTGTAGATAGTAAAGAACAATTTGATGTCATCAGTGATTCTTTATCAAATTTGATAGCGTAAGCTGCTGCAACAGTAGCAGTAGGTGTTGCCATCATTATAACTACAGTAGCTAATCCAATAAAAGATATAGGTAAAATATTTGTTACATTTAAAATATATAAAGCTACTATATTTATAGCAGGAACTGCTAAAACTTTAATAAAGCTATATATCCAAGAATCTTTTGATGAGAAAGCTTCTTTAAGAGATATATCAGCAAGTTTTGCTCCGATAGATATCCAAGCTAATGGAGAAGAAAGAGCTGCTAGGTATGTCATTGGTCTAAATAACCAAAAAGCTGTTTTATCAATTCTTAAGAATGCAAATTCTTTACCTGCAACTGTAACTTGTGGTAAAGAGTTTTGGAATACCCAGATAAACATACCTAAGAAAGTTGCTAAAACAATTGGATTTAAAAACATTTGAGTTATATTTTTCTTCTCAACTTTAACACCAGACATCTTTATATATCCGTAAGAGTAAAGGAAAACTCTATAAGCGATATTGAAAATGGACGCATACATAACCCCGATCTCACCATAAACAGCTGCGATTATTGGAATTCCAAAAAATGTAGTGGAACCGAAAATAGTTAAAACTTCAAGAACAGCTTTTTTTTCACCTTTATATTGGATGTATAAAATTTTTGTTAAAAATATTAAGATAATATAGATTGCAAATCCCCAGATTAAAAGATTTAATCCTTGTTCTAAACTATTTTTATTGATATCTTGCATAAATGCGTTAAATGCCAAAGCTGGTAGAGATGCAGAAAGAATAACGTCACTTAATGTTTTTGATGTACTACTTGTTAGAACCTCCTTTTTTCTTAAATAGAATCCAAAAAGAATAATTAGAATAGATGACGATATAGCTCCAACAATACTATTATTGCTGATAATACTTGAAAAAATTTGACCGAAATTCATAAAAAACCTCCTATAATAAATTTTAATATTTAATATTAAATACTATATCTGTTCAATAAATCTTTTAAAAAAGTTTAAATAAATATTTTTTTACTAAAATTTTAAAAGAAAATCTGTTTTTTATTGAATAACTAACTTAATAAGTATTCATTAATTCACAAATTTAAAGGAAGTTAGTAAGAGTTGAAACATTGAGAAATTGGGACTCTAACGAAATTTCTTCGGTTTTGTGAGAGTAGGGTAAAAGGTGGAGATAACGTCAAAGCCTTACCTATTGCTATAAGCAATTTTCTGTTTTAATAGAAAAAGTAGTTTCACGAAAATATGAAAAAACTAGGGAGGTGACAAACCGTTACGACAAGAGCCAAAATATCGTGAAATTAGAGAAAAAAATAAGGCTCGTTTATAGAAGGATTTCTAATATTCGTAACAATAATCTTCATGGAATTACTAATGAGATAGTGAAAACCAAGCTATCTAGAATTGTAATGGAAGATTTAAATGTTAAAGGTTGATGAAAAATAAGCATCTCTCAAAGGCTATAGCTGAACAAAATTTCTATAAATTTATAACTTATATGAAATATAAAGCTGAATTTAATTTGATTGAATTTATACAAGTACCAAGATTTTATCAAAGTTCTAAGACGTGCTCAGATTGTAGAGCTACTAAGAAAGATTTAAGCCTTCCGAGAGTTATATGCACTAAAGTAGATAAATTAATTTATCGAAATAGGATTCTATAAATAAGGAATGATACTTTTGACTTTTATAAGTATCTAGTAACGGAAAAAAGATGGCTCATAGAATAAATAAAGAGGAATGTATAGCTTGTGGAGCATGCCAAAGTGTATGTCCAGTATCTTGTATTTCAGAGGTTGAAGATTCAAAAAGAGAAATAGATGAAGATATATGTATAGATTGTGGAGCATGCGCTTCAGTATGTCCAGTATCATGTATATCACAAATTTAATTAGAAGGAGTTAGCTAAATGAAAAAAAATGATTGTAGCTGTGAGGAACAAAGAGAACCAATAATTGTAAATCCCCATGTTGAAGCAGAGGCAAATGAAGTTATTTTTGATTTAGAGATTAAAACAAAAATAGATGATGGGGTATTTGAAGATACAATTATTTATAGTAGAGATGTGGTACCTACTAATTTAAAAAAAATAAATGAAACACCAGTAATGAACGAAAAAACTATATTTTCTGAAATTTTGAAACTACATAAGCTTCCTGAAGGTAAATTCGGATTACTAAAAGTAATTTCTGGAAAAGTAAACTTTGCTTGGGAAGAAGAGCTTAATGTTATTTATACAGTAGATTTTGAACATTCATTAGGCATACTTCCAAACAAGCCTCACAGAGTTATATTAAATGGACCTGTAGAGTTGAAAATAGAGTTTTATGAGTAAAAATTAATTAGCGAGCTAGTTTTAACTAGCTCGCTAATTTTATTATTATTTAAATTAATTAATTTCAATCAATAAAAATTTATTGTCTGTTTTAGCTTTTATTTCATATAAAGTATTTGGAGGAATTGCTAGAATTTGATCTTCTTTTAAAGTTTTAATACTGCCATTAATAGTAACATTTAGTTTTCCATCTAGATTTAAAATAATTAATTCTCCTTCAGTTTGATTATGTTCAATTTCTTCATTTTCTGATAAAGCAAACATTAAAGATGTCAAGTTTTCTAAATTTAAAACTCTTTTACTAACAACCCCACCTTTAAATCCAATCAAGATGTCTTTCATTATAATTTCTTTTGAATATTCTAAATTTATAAATCCACCAACTTCTTCTTGTTTTTTTACTATTATTAATAACATTTTAGCTTTTTCTGTAGCTTTTAATGCATGAGGAATGTTTGCAGGCATTAAAATCATTTCACCTGCTCTCACTTTATAAATAACTTTATTTATAGAAATTTCTAATTCTCCATCTAAAACATAAACTAAAGCATCTGCTGGAGCACTATGCTCACTTAGCATTTCATCTTTATCAAAAGCGAAAATAGCCGAGTTTAAAGAATTTTTTAAAGCAATCATTAAGCTGTTTATTGTTTTTTCACCATATGGAACTAAATCCTTTAGTGTTATAACCTCGTTTAATTTAATATTTCTTATTGCGTTCATTTTGTACCTGCTACAAAACCATATACAAAAGTATCTTTCTTTGATTTTTACCTCTTCAACGAACTCTGCCTCGCTAAGCTACTACAGTTTGTTTAGTTCTCCGTGGTCGTTAATTTCCCATTTATAATTATTTTATACTGCTTACAATCTCTTAGATTTATAGAGGCGTTTAAATCTCTATCTATTTTAAATCTTCAATTGTTATGTAATTAGGCTTGGTTCTTACCAAAGTGTTTACAACTTTTTTTGTATACTCAGTTCTAATATTTGAAAGTCTATAGTTTATCTTTTGAACTGATAGAACATCTTTTTCAATATTCTGTTTTGTAGCAATTTCACCTCTCTTTTCTCTAAATTTTAGACATTCAAATTTTCTACTCAAACTTTTTTGTTTCTCTCAAATATTAATCTATATTAACATTAAAAATAAATAAATTCTGTATCATATGGTACACATTACGATAAAAATATTATATACTATTTATTCAAAAAACAGCTTTAAATCCAGGAAAACGTGGAATAACAACGCTAAGGATTTTCGTGACCATCGATAACCCATTTATTTTCAATAATTTAATCTATATTTAGCGCTCTTAAAAATTCTAAAAAAGTAAGGCACATTTTCTTCGGCCGAACTATTTTATTTATAAAGATTCTATTTTCAACAGTTGTTTCAATATTACCACTTAAACTTCCTGTTCTAGGATCTCCAAGAGGAAGCATTTGAATATCCTCCATTCCAATTAAATTAGCATTTACTGATTCAGATAGGACAATTCCATCTCCTGTAGCTCCTGGAGTATTTGTCGAAAGAATGCTTTCTACCAATTTAGGATTATATTTTGTTCGATATTCAAGATTTTTTGAAAAACCTCCTGTTGCTAAAACAACACCACTTTTGCTTTTTATAGTTAAAATTTCTTCTGGTGTCTCAATTATAGCACCAACAACTCTATTATTTTCAACTAATAACTGTTTAGCTTGAGCATTTAATAATATTGGAACTTCATTTTTCTTTAAAAACTTTTCATAAGTTAATATATATCCCGTTCCTACAGGTTCAATAGGTTTATGACTTCTAGGATAAAGAGCACCTAAAACTGTGAAAACATTTTCTCTAAACTTCATTCCTTTATCTTCTAACCATTCAATACCTGAATAAGCATTTTCAATTAAAATTTTAACAAGTTTTGGATTTCCTTTTTTATCTCCACCTTCAAAAGTATGTTTATAAAAAAGTTCGTTAGAGTCAACTATATTCATAGGCTCTTGTCTTTTAGGATCTACTGCATTATAAGCACCACCCGCTAAGATAGTATTTCCTCCTAAAAAGCTCATTTTTTCAACTAAAATTACTTTAGCACCATTTTCAGTAGCTGAAGAAGCTGCTGCTAATCCAGCTCCACCACCTCCAATAACTAAAACATCTGTCTTTAATTCTCTTTTTTCTTTTACTAAAATCTTTTCTTTTTTAATTTTTCTTAAAGCTGAAATATCAGCACCTGAGCTTTTAAGAGCTTCTATTATACTTCTATAGAATCCATTACTTGTCGATGTTGCTCCTGCTACCATATCAACACCTAATCCTTGAATTTCTAATATATCTTTTCTTATATTGTCAAAAGCAGCATTAGAAATTATGTTTGTATCGTTATTTGAAATAACCTTAATATCATCAATCTTTTGATTTTTTATAATTACCTCTGTTTTGATATCTGATTTATACCCTTTACTAGTTCCAATATATACTCCATCTTTCATTCCATTTCCAAGTATAATTGTTGAAATTAAAAGATAGCTTAATAATTTTATTTTCATAATATACCTCCATTTTCAAGCTTATTAATATATTTCGTAATTATTTAGCATTTTTATAAAAATTAATATGATTACTTAAATATAGAGGGTTTTCAAGTTTATCAACAGTAAGATAACCAGACGGAGCATTAATTATACTAGGTATTCTATTTACAACAGTTGCACAAGTATGTTCAACTGTTGAAGGTTTTTTTATATAAAACTCTGTATCAGGTTCACCTATAATTTTCCACTCACACATATCTCCATCTTCAGGACCATAAACTTTTCCTATACATTGAGTCTCTATTATTGGACCTTGGAATGTTTCTGTTGTTACAACAGCACTCATTCCAATACATTTACCCGCTTCAATTTCTTCACCAAGTGTTACTGAATAAATATTTTCTTTATGGAAATATGGAATACATTTTTGACTTTGGCTTTTAATAGTCCACCCCATCAAATTACAAAGAGATTCATTAGAATTCCAAACATAGCTTGGTTCTAGAGACTCTGGATGTGCTAAGTTTTTTTCAAATTCTTCTTTTGTAAATCCTGCTCCATGTGCTTTAGCCAAAGCTAAACCATAGTCTTCAACATTATAACTAACAGCCCCTGTTATTTTTTTTATATTATGTACTCCGCCTGCAACTAAAGAAATTAAATTAATCCAATAAAGATCTTGCATTCCAGAACCAGTTATAGTACAACTATTTTTTTTAGCTAATACATCTAATTTATTTGTTAAAGCTGATGATGTTGTCCATGGGTATATTGCTTCTTCACAAGTTGTTATTACATTAATTCCTCTTGATAAGCATTTTTCAAATTGTTCATAACAATCCCCTAAAAAACTAAAAGTTGTTACAATTGATATATCTGGATTAGTTTCATCTAAGACTTTATTAGCATCATTACTTATTTTTACTCCTAAATTAAATCCCAATTCAGCATATTCTCCAATATCTAATCCATTGAGATCTGGATTAGAATCAATTGCTCCTACAATTTCTGCTCCTTTTTCATATAAATATCTTAAAATATATTTAGACATTTTTCCACAACCGTATTGGACTACTCTAATTTTTTCATTTTTCATTTTTATTACTAACTTTAATAATTATATGGTATTATTAAATAACAAAATGAATAAAGGTGGGGGTTATGAAAAGAGTAAAACTAAGTGAAAAATTAGAAATTTCAAACATTGCTTTAGGATTTTGGCGTTTAGATAGTTGGAAGATGTCAAAAGAAGAGTTACTAAAATATTTAGAATCAGCTATAAAAATTGGAGTAACAACATTTGATCACGCAGATATTTATGGTAGCTATACATGTGAAAAAATATTTGGAGAAGCATTGGCTTTAAAACCAGAATTAAGAGATAAAATTGAGTTGATAAGTAAAGTTGGAATAAAGTTAGTATCTCAAAATATGCTAGAAAATACTTATCATTGCTATGATACGAGTTATGATCACATAGTTAAAAGTGTAGAACAATCTTTAATTAACTTAAATACAGAGTATTTAGATTTGGTGTTGATCCATAGACCTGATATGTACATGGATGCAGATGAAACAGCGAGAGCTTTAACAGATTTGAAAAACTCAGGAAAAGTTTTAGAATGGGGAGTTTCTAATTTTTTACCATCAGATTTTAATCTTCTACAAAGTAGGTTGAATTTTAAATTAGTTACAAATCAAATTGAAGTTTCTCCATTAAAAACTGAACATTTTTTTGATGGAACAATTAATTTAATGCAAGAAAAGAGATTCCCAGCTATGATTTGGTCTCCTTTAGCAGGTGGAGATATATTTACTTCTAAAAGTGAAAATGTGATTCAATTAAGAAAGGTGCTAAAAAGATTAGCTCAAAAATATAGCTGTGAGATGGATTCAGTAGTTTATGCTTGGCATTTAGCTCATCCAGCTAACTTTATACCTATTTGTGGAAGTGCAAAGATTGAGAGACTAAAATCAGCTGTAAAAGGTTGTAGTGTTAAGTTAACAAGAGAAGAATGGTTTGAAATATTTCAAAAAGGAATGGGAGTAGATATTCCATAAGATTACTTTTATACTCTTTGAGATAGAAGTGTTATGATATTGAATTATTAAACAATACTTAATTTTTGCCATAATTAACGCCCTAAGTTAAGCTTAGGGCGTTTTGTGATGTGTACCCTGTCAAGGGCACACATCAAATTATAATTTAGTAATTTCTATTAGTGGTTCACAACGCTAAGTGTTTATATACAGAACCCAGGAAGTTGAACACTAATCGTACTCAAGCTCCTGGTTTTGTTTTCTTTTTAAAAACTCTTCTAAAAAGCGGGCCAAAAAGCCACATAGATATATATACTAGAAAAGTTAAAAGAAAAAAAGTTCCTATTTCTTTCCATGGCATTATTTATCAGTCCAATTTTTTAAGAGTTTGTAAAACGTACTTTTTTTAAGCTTTAAGACTTTCATAGCAGTAATCGCTGTTATTTCACGACTTTTCCACATATTATAAATTTCTTCCCAGTTTTCAGGAAATGGAATCGGTTTACGTCCAACATATTTACCCATCTCTTTAGCTAAAAAGATTCCTTCTTTTTGACGCTCTAATAGGTTCGTTCTCTCGAATTCATTTATAGCTCCAATCATTGTAAGCATAAGTCTTCCTGTAGGTGTAGAAGTGTCTATGCTCTCTTTAAACGACACTAACTCTACCCTTTTCTCTGCTAACATTTCAGTTATATCTAATAAATCCTTTGTAGATCTTGCTAATCTTGAGAAATCATGAATATATACAGTATCTCCTTCTCTCACAAAATCTAATAGACTTTTTAATTCTGGTCTACCTTCTATATCTTTAGCTGAACTTTTCTCGATATAAATTTTTTCAACATTCATTGATTCCATTTTTTTTGTTTGACGCTCTATATTTTGATCAATAGTAGAGACTCTCACGTAACCGACTTTCATAATTTCCTCCAAATTCAATTTAGTATCCCCATATTATACTATAATGTCTTATTGAAGTAAATAACAGAATTGTGTTCTCAATCGGTGTCTGATAAATGAAATGTAGTTCAGAAAAGTAATATCGTTCTATCTGTTTAAGGAATACTAGAATGGCTACTTTCAAAAAAAATGAACGAATTAAAAGAACTTGCAGAAGATCAACTTCTAACTAGAAAAGCAGCCCTATATAGCTGCTTTTTTGAGTAAATATATTATTTTTTAGCTGGAACAACTTCTAACCAATATCCATCAGGATCATTTATAAAGTAAATTCCCATCTCTGGATTTTCATAACAAATACATCCCATTTCAGTATGCTTTTTATGAGCTGCAGAATAATCATCTACAACAAAAGCTAAATGAAACTCTTCATCTCCTAAATCATAAGCTTCTTCTCTATCTTTTAGCCAAGTTAATTCAATAGTAAATCCTGTTTCTCCATCTCCAAGATAAGCTAGTATAAAGCTACCATCTTCTGCTGAATGTCTTTTTACTTCTTTAAGCCCCAATGCATTTTGATAAAACTGAATACTTTTTTCTAAATTTAAAACATTGATATTAAAATGATTAAATACAAATTTCACTCAAATCCTCCCTAAAATATATTATAATACGGCATCAGCCTTCTTATATTCTACTCTTTTTTTCTAGAAAAATGAAGCAGTTCAAATATTAATTGTCTTATTTTTCAGATTCTAATACAGATTCTTCTTCGGGTTTTTCAACTTTATAAATTACTGTTTTTCTAGATTTTAACTCATTGCATTTATTACACCAAAAGCTTAAAGATCCGCATGCTGCTAATTTTTCAAGTTCACTTCCACATTCTGAACAGTAAGCTTTTTTTATCTCTTTTTCCATTTTAAATTCCTCCTAAAAGACTCAATAATTTCTTTTCGAACTCAACATTTTGGTCTTGTGTTCTTTTCTTCGGACCCTTCGTTCTTTTTCCTGCATTTCTCATTTTTTGAGACATATGTCTACTAAAAAGTAAGCTTTCAATATTAAATTCATTATAAATCAATCCATCTTGATTTATAGCACGAGCTCCTTTAGATAAAACAATAGATGCTAATCCGTAATCTTGAGTTACAATAATATCACCTTTTTCACTTTTTGATATAATTGTAAAATCAACTGCATCTGCTCCTTGAGCTACAACTATTGTTTCAACTTCATTTCGTTCTATTTTGTGAGCATTGTCACAAACAATTATACACTCTATTTTTTTTTCTTTTCCAACTTTAATAGCAATATCCGTAACAGGACAAGCATCTGCATCTATTATTATTTTCACTTAAAATTTCTCCCTTTATTATTTTTAACTCGAATAGTGCGTTTTTTTTAATAAAAATGGATATCTCCTAAAAAAAGTTGTAAAATAAGTCACCACAACCAACAACTAAAGGAGATATCCAATTATGATTGTAAAGCATTCTAATGAAATAATCAACTGTTTTTTTTGAATGATTAATGCTAAAATAATATTAAATATTTTTAGGAGGAATTCTTTGACTTTAGATACTTATGACTTAACTTTTATTCATCTTAATGATATTCACGGTAGAGTTACTGGAGAAAATAACAGTATTAGTTTTGCAAAACTTTTTACATTTTTAGAAACTTTACGTAATGATAAAAAAAACGGAAAAGTTTTCTTAATCGATTCAGGAGATACAATTCATGGTACATCTTTTGCAAATTTATCAAAAGGTGAATCAATAGTTGAACTATTTAATTCTTTAAAGTTTGATTATGTAACTCTTGGAAATCATGATTTCAATTATGGTTATAGTCATTTAAAAAAACTTTTAAAACTACAAAACTATAAAACTTTAGGTTTAAATTTTATTGATAATGAAAGCCCAAATAAAGATATTCTTCAATATGATATTATCGAGTTAAACGGATTTAAAATATGCTTTTTTGGAATTTTAACTCCTGAAACTTATTATAAAACAAACTCTAAAAATATAAAAAATCTTCAATTTTTAGAACCAGAAAAAGCAGTTCAAAATCTTTTGAAGAAATTAGAAAATGATAATATCAAATTTTATGTTGCTATTACGCATCTAGGATGTGACACTAGCTCTTATAAAAGTAATAGTAGCTTTTATCTAGCCGAAACTTTTCCAGAGATAAACTTGATTTTAGATGGTCATAGTCATACAACTTTTGATACTAAAAAAATTATAAATAAAACTTTGATAAGCCAAACTGGAAACTATAACAACAAAATATCGCTAATTAGAGTTAAGTTAGATTATCTAAAAAATAATCACATTATAGATTACAAACTGCTAAAAGTAGAAGATTTCATTCAGTATGAAAACAACTCTAAAATTGAAAAAAAAATAGAAAAGATTTTAAAATCTCAAGAAAATATTGTAAATACTATTATTGGAAAAACTAACTTTGATTTAATTGGAGAAAGAGATATTGTTAGATCTCGAGAAACTAATTTTACTCAACTTATAACAGATGCTATTTTATGGAAAACTGAATCTGATGTTGTTTTAATAAATGGTGGAAGTATTAGAGACTCTATAAAAGCGGGTGATATTAGAATTGGAGATGTCGTTAAAGCTATTCCTTTTGGAAATTATATTGTTACAAAAATGATCAGTGGTGAAAATTTGATTAAAGCTCTTGAAAATGGTTTAAAAGCTATTCCGAACTCTTTAGGTGGAATGGCTCAAGTTGCAGGTGTAGAAGTCGTTTTTGATGCAAATAAAGAGCCCTTGAACAGAATAGAAAGTGTTTCTCAAAACAAAGTCCCCATTTCTTTAGAAAATTATTATAATGTTGCTATAACTGATTTTATGGCTTTAGGTGGAGAAGAATACAGTTCTTTTGTTTCTCCTAAAGAACTAAAAAGCTACCCTGCTGTTGAAGATATTGTTATTGAATACATTAAAAAATTTGGTGTTAATATAGGTGATTCTTTTGTTTCAAGATTAATTTCTAAAGATTCTATTTTATAATTATATCAAAAAAAAGATATCTTCGGTCATGACCGAAGATATCTTTTTTTTGACTGAATTTTATTTTTTTTCACTATTTATTTTTAAAACAACAACTCTCACCATCTCTACTATATCCTCTTCTGTTAAAGATTCTATACTTTTTTGTAATAAAACTTCTTTTCCAGCTTCTAATCTCAATTTCATCTCTTCATCTGGATCCATATTAAAAAGCCCTGAATAAAAATTTACTTTTTGATTTATAGAACGATATATCTCTTTTAAAGTTAACTTTGATAACTGCTTTTTAGGCTCAGAAGCAACTTCTATAATTTCTTCTTTTAATTCTATTTTTTCTATCTCAACATTTGATTTAAAGTATCCAACCTCTGATAAGTAATCTCCAATAAGAGTTTTTTTTGCAGCTCTAAAAGCAATTTTTTGGATTTTTGTATCTTGACCACATTTTTTTATATAGTGAGAGTATGCAGCTGCTTCTATTTCAGCTTTTTGGTTATCATCTAAAACATTAAATTTCTCTATTAATTCAGTATTATCTGCTCTTAATTTTTCTGGTAAAATGTCTTCTATCACTTCAGAAACTATTCTCTTTGAAACTATTTTCACTAATTCTTCGTCTTTTGTCCAATCGTTTTCTAAAGCTTTTATGAAATATGCTCTAACTGCTACCACTTTATTTTTTTTCATATAAACTGCTACTTTTTTAACTTTTTCTAATCCATAATTTTCTATTGATTCTTTTATTGTTTTTGGCATTGTTTTTAAACTTCTTGCTTTTAATGGCATTAAATTTAAAACATCATCAATCATTTCAGGAGTCACATTTACAAATCTTTTTAAGGGGGATTTGCTGTCTTCTTGAAGATCTTTATTTTCTGTATGACTAACCAAAAGTTGACTTTGACTTAAATGTCTAAATTCATTTAAATCGTCAAAAAATCTTTGTTGTTTGTCTTCAACTGTAAAATCATAAAAAAATATTTCAACTTCTGAACTTTCCCATGTTCCATCTTTTTGTAAACTAAAATCTCTTATTAAGCCCTTTTCTTTTAGTTCTGCAAAATTATTCATCAATGTTTTTACAGTTCTTCCCATGTTTGTTTTATCAAATTTCAATGGAATTCTTTTTATCAAATATATTATATCTATTCGTAAATAAATCTCATTGAATCTGAGCTTTTCAATTAACATATATATAGTTCTAGCTGTACTCGATTCAATATCTAATAAAACAGCTGCATCATAAACTAAATAGCCTTTTGTTAAAATATTTTGATAAAAAAAATCTGATATTTTTATTTGGTAAATCTCTTTAATTCTTTTATCATTTACTTCATTTTTTATCTTTGTGTTCTCTTTTTTTTCTAAACTAATTATATCTAATTCAAATATGGATCTTGTTATTTCCTCTTTCAGAACAGATTTCATTTCATTGAAATACATTGTATTTTTAAAACTATAAAATGTATTTGCTATTCTCAATAAACTTTTTTTTATTAACTCATTAGCTCTATTTGTATTTAAATCTAGCTCGTTTTTTAATTCACTTAAAGTTACCCAAAATTTTTGAGGCATTCCCCTATTTTTCATTATTTTCATCAAAACTATAAAAACTTTTTCCTCCATCTCTCCTGGAATATGATAGCCTGAAGCAGGAGTAACTGTTATATAAGTATCCCGATTATTATTAAAATAATATTTGATTATCTGATTTGTTTTTCTCTTTGTATTTTTACTAAATATCGGATATTGAATAATATTCATATCCATACGTATAAGCTCTCTATTTTTTATAAAACTTTCATCCAAAGTAATATTTTCTTCTACAATTTCTGTTTCTGGTGTATCAATTATCTCTTGAAAATTTAAATTATTTCTTTTTTTTCTGACTATTTTCATAAAATCAACTCCAACAGTTTTTTCGTCATTAGGTGGGAGTATCTCCCTTTTTTTAAACTTTTTTTTATGATTTAGCAAATTATACCCTATTTTTTTACTTTTTTCAAGAAAAAAAGCTCCCACCTAATGACGAAATGCTCTTTTTTTATGATTTTACTCCCACCTAATGTTGAAAAAAAAACTTTTTTTAAAGTACTCCCACCTAATGACGAGAGATACTCCCACCTAATGACGAGAGATACTCCCACCTAATGACGAGAGATACTCCCACCTAATGACGAAAAATACTCCCATCTAATGACGAACGACTAAAATCGCTATAAAGCTATAGAAATCAATGGCTATCGACGATTTTTTTGGCTTTTTTTTTGTACACAACAATATATAACAATATATAACAATATATAACAACTATAAACAATGCAAATTTATAAAAAAAATTGTTAATAATTTTAAATTTAAATACCAAATCTAGTTGACTTTGAAAATAAAATATTGTAATATAGAATCTAGGATTTAAAAAATAATTTGATGTGTTATAAATTTCTAGTTAGGAGGGGAAGATGACTAAAATAATTTCAATTATTAATTTCAAAGGTGGAGTAGGGAAAACAACAACTACGCATTGTATTGGTTCTGGTTTAACTTTAAAAAATAAAAAAGTTTTATTAATTGACACAGATCCACAAGCTAGTTTAACTTTTACAGCTCTAAGTGAAACACCTAAATTAACAATCAAAGATATTTTAGTTGATCAAAAAAATATAAATGATATTATCATCGAAACTAAAAATTTTGATATAATCCCATCTAACTTAATTTTAAACTTAGCAGAAAGACAGTTAACTTCAAAATTTGGAACAGAAAAGTTATTAAAAAAAGCTATAAATAAACTAACTAAAAACTATGATTATATAATTATAGACTGTCCACCTAGTATGAATTTATTTACAGTTAACGCTCTTTATGCATCAAATCATGTTTTAATTCCTTGTGAAACCGAACTTTTAGCTTTAGATGGTTTAAATCTTCTAATTCAAACACTAAACGGAACCGAAGAAGATCTTGATATTAGTATTAAAAACACTTTGGTTTTACCAACAAAACTTGATAAAAGAAAAAAAGTGAGTAAAGAAATCTCAGAACACTTAAAAGAAAATTTCAAAACAACAAAAACAATAATAAGAACTTGCTCTAAATTAAATCTATTAGGACTTACAAAAGAATCTATTTATGAAATTGATTCTTCTTCTACAGCATCAGAAGATTATAAAAATTTAGTGGAGGAAATTATAAAATGGGATTGTTAACTAATTACAAAAAAAGCGAAGTCTTAGTTAAAAAAGAAATATTTAATTCAAAATTTAATTATTCTGAATTTCATTTAAACGACAAAGAAAGCTTAATCGAATTAGAAAAAAAAGCAACTCATACTGGAAATCTTTTAAAAGAGAATTTAAAGGATTTTGGAGAAATATTTTTAGAAGCTCATAAAATATTTTCAAACAATAAGAATGGCACTTTTGGAAAATGGTATGAACTTTTAGGATTTAAAAAGGATTTTGTTTATTTATGTTTGGACAGAAGAGAACTATCTCTAGAATATAACTCTAACGAAGTATACAGACTTCCAGATAGAGTTATCAAAGATATCAAAAAAATCGAAAAAAAATCAGATGTAATAGAAATTCTTCAATCAAAAAATCCAAAAGAAAAACTAAAAGAACTGAAAGAAAATTATAAAGTTATTTCTGCTGAAACTATAAAAATTTCTAAAAAATTAGAAATCAAAGAAAAATTAAATAATATTTCTAAAGCTATAAGTTCTAAAAATTTTGATAATAAAAAACTCATCAAAATCGAAAAGATTTTATTTAAATTGGAAAATGAATTATTGTAAAATTACTGAAGGAGAAAAAATGAGCAAGAACACAATTGCAATTACAATATCTGGTTTAGGAATTGGTTTAAATATTGTATTAGCAACATTAACAAAAACATTTGGAATTCCATTTATATTTTTAGATACGATTGGAACTATTTTATCAGCAGTTTTGTTAGGACCATTCTTTGGAGGAATAACAGGATTAATCACAAATATTATAAGAGCAATGATTAGTAATCCAGTCGAATTACCTTTTGCAATTGTAAATTTAGCAATAGGAATTGTTGTTGGATATATTGCTATAAAATTCAGATTTAGTATTAAAATTTCAGTATTAACAGGAATTCTTCTAGCAGTTTTAGCACCACTAATAGGAACTCCTATAGCAGTTTATTTGTTTGGTGGGTTAGCTGGAGGATCTTTAGATATACTAACTGGTATGCTTGTGAAAAGTGGAGAAAAAATATTTACAGCAACATTTATTCCTAGAATAATGTCAAATATAATTGATAAAATTACTTCTTGTGTGGTTGTGGCTGTTATTCTATCAAGACTTCCAAAGACTTTATTAAATAAGATTAAGGACTAATATTATGAATAGAGCTAAAAAAATAGTGATAGTATCTCATTGTATTTTAAATCAAAATTGTGTTGTAAAACCATATGCAAAAAATGGAGAGTATTTTTTAGAGTTTGTAAAAAGTTTACTGACTCAAAATATTGGGATTATTCAACTACCATGTCCTGAGATGACCTTATTGGGGTTAAAAAGATGGGGGCACGTAAAAGATCAATTTGAATATCCTGGTTTTTTAGAAGCGTCTAAAAACATGTTATACCCGATTTTAAATATGGTTCAAGATTATTTAAAAAATGGTTATGAGATAAAAGGTGTTTATGGAATTGCTGGAAGTCCAAGTTGTGGAGTTAATAAAACTTGTAGAGCGAATTGGGAAGGCGAAGCAAGTTGTTATGAAAACTTAGATGATATTTTAAATCGAGTAAAACTTGTAAAAGAAAAAGGAATTTTTATGGAGATTTTCGAGAAACTTTTAGAAGAAAGAAATATAGTTTTAAAGTTTTATGATATTGATGATTGGAGTGAACAAATTGATTAGTCTAGAATCAATAGATTTTTCTTATGAAAATAAAAATGTTTTTAGAAATATATCTCTTAACTTAGAAAAAGGAAAGTTTTATATTTTTCTAGGAGAAAATGGTTCTGGTAAAAGTACCCTAGTAAAACTTATCTTGGGAATAGAAAAACCAGAAAATGGAAATATTTATATAAATAATTTAAATCTTAAAGAAAATTTATTTCAATGTAGAAAAGAAATTGGTATGGTTTTTCAAAATCCAGATGAACAGATTGTTACTGATGTTGTAGAAGAGGAAATTGCTTTTTCAATGGAAAATTATGGAATTGATTCTGAAATAATGTTAAAGAAAATAAATAAGTTACTTTTAGAAATTGGATTTGTAGGTAGAAACAATGATAAAATTTCAACGTTATCAGGTGGAGAAAAGCAAAGACTTTGTATTGCATCAGCTTTAGCTTTAGACCCTAAAATTTTAATTTTAGATGAAGGAACAGCTATGTTAGATGAAGTTAATAAAAAAATAATACTTAATTTATTAAAAAAATTAAGTGAAAAAGAAATAACTATTATTTTGATAACACATCATTTAACAGAAATTGAGTTCTGTGACGAAGTTATTTATCTATCAAAAGGTAACATCACTTTCAGAGGCTCTAAAATCGATTTTAGCAGATCTTTAATTACAGGAGTATCAAAACATAGCTTCGACTTACCTACGACCTTTAAAGTAGCTATAGACGTATTTAAAAGGACAGGGGTTGATGTTTCTGAAAATATTTTTAATTTTAAGCAGATGGGAGAGAATTTATGGAAATCTCTTTAAATAAAATAAACATTGGTTATGAAGATATAGTATTAAAGGATTTAAGCCTAGAAATTAAGAGTGGAACTTGGAATTTCATTATTGGTTCAACAGGCAGTGGAAAATCAACTTTGCTTCAATCTATTGCACTTTTACTAGAAAATAAAAGTGGAAATATTTTTTGGAAAAATAAGGATTTATCTTTATCAAAAAACTTAAAAGAATACAGAGAAACTTCTGGATTTATGTTTCAGTATACAGAAAAACAATTTTTTAATTCAACAATAAAGGATGAAATAATTTATTCTTTAGTTAAAAATAAAGTTTCTAAAGAATTAATAGAGAAAAAATTAAAAGAGGTTTTAAAAATTTTAAATATAGATGAAAGTATATTGGGAAAAGCTCCAAGTGAATTAAGTGGTGGGCAAAAACGATTTGTAGCATTTGCTTCGATTTTGATAAATTCTCCAACGCTATTACTTTTAGATGAACCAACAGCTGGACTAGATTCTATAAATAAAAGATTATTTTTAAATGTATTAGAAAATTTAAAAAAAGCTGGAATAACTATTATTCAAATCTCTCATACTTTACAAGATGTTTTAGAATATGGAGACAGAGTTATAGTTTTAGAAAAAGGTAAAATAGTAGATGACGGTAATCCATTAAAAGTACTTTCAGATTATGATATGGATTTTTTTAAATTCTGTAAAATAATGGAAAATTATGGAATAAAATTAGAAAATATAAAGACAATAGAACATTTTTTAGAGGCGGTTAAAAATAATGGAAAATAAATTTGATCCAAGAACCGTTTTTTATACAACAATAATCTATGTAATTGCTCTTGGTTTTATAAGAAGATATTATCAAATTTTAATAATTTTACCATTTATTGGATATCAAATGAAACTTTTTTCAGTTGACTTTAATAAATTAAAAAAAGTTTTGAAATACTCACTTTGCTTGTTATTTTCTATGTTTTTTGTAAATATTCTTTTAATGGGAAAATCACCAAATACTATATTTGTTTCTATTTTTCGAATGTTAATAATAGTATTTTTAGGAACCTCTATGATTTCTAAAATGGAAATAAGAGAGATTGGATTTGTTATAGAAAAGTTACTTAATCCTTTAAAAGTTTTTAAAGTTCCAGTTGAATCAATAAGTGTTATAACTGCTCTTGGTTTTAAATTTATACCTATGTTAGAAGCTGAAGGCAAAAGAATACTTTTAGCTCAAAAAGCAAGAGGAATAGATTACAAATTGATGACAGTAAAAGAAAGAATAAAAAATATACCAACTCTATTTTTTCCAGTAATACTATCTGGAATTCAAAATGCAATTAATTTAGCAACTTCTATGGAAGTAAGAGGTTATGGAAACGGAATAAAAAGAACAAAATTAAAAGATTACAAAATGTTAAAAAAAGATTATATATATATATTCTTAACATTGATTTTATGCTTCTTTTTTTCAATGTTTTGTATAACAATTTCAAAATGAAAAAAGATATCTTCGGTCATGACCGAAGATATCTTTTTTTTTACTTTTCAGTAGATCTATTAGATTGAGGTCTAGTACTTTTGTTTCTACCAGAGTATGTTCTATTAGATTGAGGTTTTGATTTATTGCTTGAATCAAAATCTTTATTTGTTTTGTTTTTGAAGAAAGATTCTTTTGCTTTTCTAACAGGAGCATTACTTTCTTCTCCGTGAACTTTAGCAAACTCTGTAGCGTTAGTTTTAACGATATCAGATAACATTTTTTTATCTTCAGGTGCAGAGAATGATATAACAATTCCACTTTTGTTTGCTCTTCCAGTTCTTCCACTTCTATGTGTAAAAGCTTCAGCTGTTTTAGGAAGGTCATAGTTTATAACATGAGTAACTTGAGGGATATCAAGACCTCTAGCAGCGATATCAGTAGCTACAAGTATATTATAAGCTCCAGATCTAAATCCAGATAATGCAGCATCTCTTTGATTTTGAGATAAGTTACCTTGGAAACTTACAGACTTCATTCCTCTACCTTCTAAAATTCTACTAAGGTATTTAGCTTTATGTTTACCGTTTGTGAAAACTATAACTGATTCTATTTCAGAACCTTGTAAAAGATCTACAAGTTTAGCTTTTTTGTCGTCATTTTCAATATGGTATAATTCGTGCTCAATTAACTTAACTGGATCTTTGTATTCGATTTCAATTGTTTTGTGATCTTTTTCTAAAACTCTAGAAGCAAGCGTTTTGATTTCTTTCGGCATAGTAGCTGAGAAGAATAAAGTTTGCTTGTTTTTAGGTGTATGTTTAACAATTTTTTCGATATCTTTTAAGAATCCCATATCTAACATATGGTCTGCTTCGTCTAATACAAGAAATTCTACTCTAGTTAATCCTAAGTTCCCCTGAACTATATGATCTAGTATTCTTCCTGGACATCCAACAATAATATCTACTCCAGAGTTTAAAGCGTCTATTTGTTTCTTCATAGAAGTTCCACCATAAACAGCTAAAGTTTTGATTCTAATTCCTCTACCTAATTGTGTAATTGTACTATTAATTTGCTCAGCAAGTTCTCTTGTAGGAGCAATTATAAGAGCTCTAGCACCTCTTCCACTAGCTTTAGTAGTAGCAATTTTTTCTAAAATAGGAAGTACGAATGCAGCGGTTTTTCCAGTTCCTGTTTTAGCAAGACCAAGTATATCTTTTCCAGCTAATATAGCTGGTATAGCTTCTGTTTGAATAGGTGTAGCTTCTTTATAACCAACAGCAGTAATTTGTGCCATTATTTCATTTTTAAAATTAAATTCTTTAAAGTTCATCTTTTCTCCATCTTATATATATTTTTTGTTTATCCATTATTATACCACTCTTTTAATAAAAATAATATACAATATATAAATTTATTCTAAAAAATATAGATATCTAATTTTATTACATAGCTTTTACAAAGAATATATTAAAAATTAACACACATAGTGTAAAGTATTTATAGGAGGGATTATAGAGAACACAGAATATAACTACTTCAAATTGTATACTGTGTTCTCTATAAGGAGTTTCTTATTTTCTCTATTCTTTTTCTATTCATTCCAAAATCATACCATCCTGTTTCTGCTGCTGATCGTACATCTATTATTTTTTTCTCTCGTTTTATCTCAAAAAATGCTATGTCTTCAAAACCAAAAATTTTACTTTTAAAAGATACTTTTAAAAAATCTCCATTATTTTCTGAAATTTTACCTCCAACCTTTTCTATTGCTTTAACGAGTCGTTCTTTTATATCTATAAGACTGTTGTCTATAGTTATAGGCTCAATATATTGCCTTGTATCTCTAGAATGGCTAGAAACACAGTTTGGTGAGTTAGGACACACTTTCAACATAGTATTATCATTCCCTTCTGCTAATAAAATTGAAAAAGATATAACAAAAATTATTATTAGTTTTTTATTCAATTTTTTCACCTCTTTATTTTTCTCTTTTCATTATCTATTAACATATTACCACAAAAAAATATCAAAAACAAAAAACAAATTAAGATTTTTATTGCTTGTTTCATTGCTTTTCTTACTTATAATGTTATATAATAACCTATTATATAACGATTTTTAGGAGGATTTACTTTGGCAAAAGGTTTAGATAAGTATTTAGAAAGAGCAAATATTGTTTCAGGATTTGGGAAGAACTTAGCAAGAAGATCAAAATCAAAGTGTGAATTGTGTGAAGCTACAGGAGTAAAACTTTCAGTATTTGAAGTTTTACCTTCAAAAGAAGAGCCTGATTATGATAGATGTATATTTTTATGTGACAACTGCATAAATCTTTTGAAAAATATAAAAAAGAGTAAGGAAAATGATTTTAGATTTTTAAGTGGTTCTATGTGGAGTGAAACACCTATCGTAAAAGCTACTGCTATTCATATATTAAATGAGATAAAAGGAAAATATTCTTGGGCTGAAGAACTTTTAGAAAATGCATATATAGAAGAACATGAAAAAGAAATTTTAAATACAATATCTTTTGAAGTAAAATAATTAGAGTTATGCTATAATCAAACTATCTTTAAAAATAAAAAATTAGAGGAGTTTATAATGACAGTTTTAGAAAATTTAAGATTATTAGAAGAGAAAGAGTTGTTGGATTTTGTGACTTCAGATTTAGTATCTGATGAGGTTACATTAAAGCCAGAAGAATTATTAAATATTTATTCTGATTTCAAAGCAAAAGTTTATAATATTTTACCAATTGAAACTTATGAATTTTTAAATATATATTTTGAAAATGATAAAAAAGTACCAGCAACTAATGAATTTGCAGAGTGTCTTAACGCTTTGAAAAATCGTGCTATTGCAACTTTTGACGAAAGAGATTTAAAAGAGATTGATTTAATGTTAGATATGAAACATGGTAGAATAGAAGAATATCCATCAGAGGAATTTGAAGAAGAAAAAGAATATCTTGATGTTGTATTAGATGATGAATATGCAAAATCATTATTTGAATTTTTAAAAGAAAAAAAAGAGTTTGTAGCTAATGATTTTAAAATTAGAGATATTATTTTAAATAAATTAGAATCAGATTCACCTATATTACTTCAAAAATTAGATGATATGTTAAAAAAGCAAGATTTATCTGTAGAAAATATTTTGGTTTTCTTAGAAAACAAAATGCCTTATGGTGAGATTGTAGCTTATGAAGATGAAAATGGAATTCAAATAGCACATGCTTCACATTTAATGAATTCAGAAGATTTAATGAACTAAAAAAATAAAAAACTAGAGTTAAAACTCTGGTTTTTTTTTACTCTTTAAGACCCTTAAAGACTCTTAAAGACTATTAGGAAAAAAAATACCCCAATCTAGGTTAATACAATCAATGCCTCAAGAGGGGTTGGTCTTAAAGATAAACCCTAAATTGTAGTGATATAATATGTAAATTGTAGTGGCTATAATATGCAAATTGTAGTACTTATAATATGTAAATTGTAGCGGTTTTTATAATATGTTTTCATGATATATACATATTATGTTATAATGAGATATATTATAACTTTTGAGGTGAAAAATGGGAAAAATAGGATTCAATAAAAACTTAAACAGATTACCAATATGTTTTGAAAAAGAGATTTTTGTAAATGCTTTTGGATGGATTTTAAAAGAGTTTAACAAGTGGAATAAGGGACTTGAAATAAAAGATAGAGTTATTACAATAAAAAAACGTGAAATATGGTCAGCGTCTACAACTAGACCTTATACAAAAGAAGAATTCAGTGATTTTATAAGAGGTTTGACAGTTTCAAAAAGATATGAAATAGATAAAGAAAAAGGATATGGTATATCTGGAAGTATTTTTGTAACTCAAGAGATTGATGAAGAAACTCTAAAAATAGAGATACCTTCACTTTTCATTCCGTTTCTATTTTACAAACATGATATTAGCATAATAGATGCAGTGAATAAAAAAGAACCTCTAACTGTTAAAGAGCTTGATTATTGGGATACTGAACTAAAACATAAAAAAAGAGAGATTTTGCTTTTAGAAGATGCAGAATTAAAGGGTATATCTGGTAAATACGCTAAAAGATTGTATATGCTGTTAAAACAGTTTGAAAGTACGGGATATTTCATTATGGAAATAGAGCAATTTCGTGATGTTTTAGAAGTTCCAAATATATATACATTAGGACAAATGAATCAGCAGATTATTTTAAAAGCTAAAGCAGAATTAGAAAAAAAACAAATCTACAAATTTCCAGAAGATCCAAGAGGAAAAGGACGTAGAAAAATAGAAAAAATAGAGATTTATTTTTCAGTTTTTTCAGTAGAAGTTAAAAACAAAAACTCAGAGTTAACTTTAGAAGAAGAGCTTAAGGCAAGAGAAATTTTAGAAGCTCAGGGAATTACGCTACAAATTCTTGACGAACAAAAAAGAAAAGCTCGTAATATATATTTAAGAACTTTAAAATTGGTGTTAAAAAAATAATCATTGGGGGAAAAATTGAAATATGAATTTGTAAGTAATACTAACTTTGAAAACAATAAAAGTTTATATAAACACATTGAAGATGGTTTTCAAAATGCTATTGAATTTTATTTTTCAGTAGCATTTATTAATTTTGCAGGAGTACAAATTTTATTAGATGTTTTAAAAAAAACAGAAAAATTAAATATAAAAGGTAAAATTTTAACAACTAATTATCTGCATTTTACAGAGCTAAAAGCAGTAGACTATCTAAAAAAATTTAAAAATATTGAGGTAAAATTTTTTGATAGTGATGTACTTGAAGGATTTCATACAAAAGGGTATATATTTAAATATTCAGATTCATGGAAAGCGATAATAGGTTCATCCAATTTAACTAAAAGTGGACTAAAAAGTAATGTAGAATGGAATATTTCAGTTACAACATCTCAAAATAGTGAGTTTATAACAGAAGTTTTAAATGAGTTTAATTATCTTTGGGGAAAAGCAGTAGAAGATATAAAGCCATATTCTGTTTCAAGTATAAAAAAGCTAGCAAAAAAAATAGAAAAAATACCTAGAGACGAGTATTTGATGGTATCTGAAGATAGTGATTTTAGGATATACGAGAATGAAATAAAACCAAATTATTTACAAGATTTGGCTATTAAGAATCTAGAAATTTTAAGAGAATATGGAGAAAAAAGAGCACTTTGTATAGCTGCAACTGGAACTGGAAAAACATATTTAGCAGCATTTCATGTAAAAAAAATAAATCCAAACCGTGTTCTTTTTGTTGTTCACAACGAGGAAATTTTAAATTCAGCAATAGAAACGTTTAAAAAAATTATCAAAAATAAAACTATGGGTAAATTCACAGGAAATTATAAAAATACAGATAGAGATTATATTTTTGCTACAATTCAAACACTAAATACAAAATTTAACCAATTTAAAATCAACGAGTTCGATTATATAATTGTAGATGAAGCTCATCATGTAACTGCAGAGAGTTATAGCTCAATTTTAAACTACTTTAAACCAGACTTTTTAATAGGATTAACAGCAACTCCAGAAAGATGTGATGGTGGAAATATATATGAAGTTTTTGATATGAATGTTCCTGTTGATATTCGTTTAGAAGAAGCTCTAGATAGAAAGTTAGTTGTACCATTTCATTACTATGGGGTAAAAGATATAGATGTTGATTTTTCAAAAGTTGATTTCAATAATATATCAGAAGTCGCAAAAAGTTTAAGTACTGAAAAACGTGTTGATTTTATAATAGAAAAGATGAATTTTTATGGGTATAGTGGAGAAAATAGAAAAACAATAGGCTTTTGTATCACAGTTGAACATGCTGAATTTATGGTAAAAGAATTTAGAAAAAGAGGAATAAAAGCAACATCTTTAACAGGAACAGATAAAAAAGAGTTAAGAGAAAAGATAATTAAAACTTTTAAGACGAGTGATTCAATAGAAGTTATTTTTACAGTGAATTTATTTAATGAAGGAGTTGATATCCCGTGTATAAATAATATATTGATGTTAAGACCAACAGCATCTCCAATTGTTTTTACTCAACAACTAGGAAGAGGATTAAGACACTTTGAGAATAAAGAGTTCTTAACTGTAATAGATTTTATTGGTAATCATTCACGAGCTTTTTTAATAGCTATAGCACTAGCGGGAAAAAAATCATATGATAAAGAAAGTTTGAAAATAGCTTTGAAAAGAGATTTTGATAATTTATCTAAAAATATTCATGTAAAAATTGATGAGATTTGTAAAAAAGAGATTTTAGAGCAACTTAATAATGAAAATTTTAATAGTTTGAAGTATTTGAAATTAGAGTATAAAGAGTTTAAAGAAATTTTGAAAAAAAGACCAATGCCTATAAACTTCACTCAATATGAAGAAGCACCAAGATTTTTTAAATATGCAAAACTACAAAAATCATACTTTGATTTTTTAGAAAAAATTGGTGAAGAACCATTTAAGTTAAAAGAAATTCAAAAAAATGTAATAAGAGAATTTGAGAGGTTTTTACCAATTAAAAGAGTTTATGAATTCGTAATAGCTCATGAAATTATATCTAAAAAGTGTAGTTTAATAGAAGCTGACATATTGAAATTAGTTGGAAAATATATTGAGATTGAGAATTTAGAGCATACAAAAAAAACGATTAAGCATGCAATTGATTATCTAAGTGGTGATTATTCTGATTCTCAAGACTTAAAAAGATGCTCACCACTATTTTTAAAAAGTGAAAATGGTTTAGAAATGAGTTCAATTTTAAAAAAAACTTTAGAATCTGAAGATGTTAAAAAATATATATTAGAAGTTTTAGATTATGGATTACTGAAATATAAAGAAAATTTCAATACAAAAGATTATGGTTTTCCATTTTTTAAACTTTACGAGAGCTATAATATGAGAGATGTAGCATTACTTTGTAACTATGACATGAAACATAGTGCATTTAGAGGAAGTGGACTCTTAAAAAAAGATAATGATTATTTTGTATTTGTAGATTTACATAAAGATGAAAATATAAAAGAGAGTATTAAGTATAACGATAAAATTTTAGATAGATATCATTTTCAATGGGAAAGCCCAAATGCAACTAGAATAGATAGTGAAATTGGTAAAAAAATAGTAAAAAATAAAAGCTACGGAATAAAAATTCATATTTTTTTGAGAAAAATAAAAAAAATAGATAGTGAAATTCAACAATATATCTATATAGGTAAAGGAGATACTGTGAACTATAGTGGAACTAAACCAATTCAAACTAAATTAAAATTAGAAACACCATTGTCTAAAGAAATATATGTTGAATTGACTGAGAGAGTAGAAGAATATTTAGAAGTAGTAGAAGAATCAGTAATTTACAGAAGAGAAATATAAAAAAAACTATAGATGTCGTTCGAGCAATATCAGAAAATAGAAATGAGTAGAATTTGGTGTAAATTCTACTCACTGTCTTTATCCAACTACTTTATATTTTTTAAAGCTGCATTTGGAATAAATACTTCTGTTCCATTAAATACAACAATTCCATTAAATTTAACTTTTTTACCGTCTAATTCATAATGATTTTTATTTTCTTCGAATACGTATTTTTTTCCATTTTTAGAAAGTGTAAATACAGGTTGGAATTTATTTGTTGTATCTATATCCACATTTATACCCATTTCTTTTATTTTTTTTCCAGAAACAAAAAGCTCATCTGTTGCAACATCTAAATTTAAGTTCATAGCTTTAGCTATATAAAGAGCTATATCAGAGTTATTAACCGTTCCTGTTAATTGGTTAGCATAATTTGATGTGTATACATAAAGAGGCACATCCTCAGCTGTATGTCCATTTGTCGTCCAACCTAAATGAGCTCTTTCACTCATAGCTTTTCCTAAAATTTGTTCTATTGATGAGACTTTATCAGCTTTATTAATATCTTCTAGTTCTTTATTTGTTAATACCAATCCTAACATATCGTTTGCTAAAGCTTTAGCTGAATTTTTTTCTTTTAAAATCTTCTCTGCTGTTAAAACCTCTGTGAATTTTGCTTTTTTCATATCTTTTATAAATGCATCTATTGGTAACTGTGAGTAGTTGTTTGATATAGCTAAATTTCCTATAGAAAGCCCTCCAGTTCCATGATCTGTTACAACAACAACTAAAGTATCACTATTTTTCTTAGCATAGTCTAAAGCTACTCCAACAGCTTTATCAAATGCCATAAACTCAGAAGTTATAGCTACTGGATTATTTGCATGTCCTGCCCAATCTACTTTTGATCCCTCTACCATTAAAAAGAATCCATCTTTATCTTTTGATAATAGATTTATTGCTTTCTCTGTCATTTGAGATATTGATGGGACTGTGCTTTTGTCACGATCTAAATCATAAGGCATATCTTTTTCTGCAAATAGCCCCCATACAAAATCTTTATTTAAAGTTTTCATTTCATCTAATGTCTGTACTATTTTATACCCATTAGATTTTAGAGAGTCAAGCATATCCTCTCCATCTGTACGTTTTTTAGAGTTAGATTCCAATGCAGTATCTTTCTTTAAATAACTTTTCCCACCTCCAAAAACTACATTTAAATTTTGGTGAACTTGCTGTTCTCCTATAACAGAATAATTATTTCTATGAATTGAATGAGATGTAAAATCTGCTGGTGTAGCATGTAAAACTTCTGATGTCGCTACAATTCCTACTGCTTTACCACTTAATTTTGCTGCTTCTAATACAGAGGCTGCAGGTGCTAATTCATCTCCTATTTTTGGAACTCTAGCTCCTTTTAAAGTTGCAGAACCAGGTTTTACTCCTATTAATTTATCTTGAGTTTTCCATCCTGTTGCAAGGGCTGTTCCTGCAGGTGCTGAATCAGCTATAAAAGTATCAGAGTTATAAGTTTTTACCATTCCTGATGCTAACTCATCAATATTTAAACTTTCGCCGTTATTATAAACTGCTCTTGCTAATGTTGAAACAGTTGAACTACTACCATCTGGTATCATGAAAATTACATTTTTAGCAAATCCTGGTTTAACATCTTTTAAAGGCACAGCTTCAGCAGTTCCTACAATTGATAAAAATGTTGCTATTGTTGCTAATTTAAAATTAGTTTTATTCATTTTTCCCACATATATTTTTAATTTTATTATTATTATAGTATACATTTGTTAATTTAGAATTAAAATAGTGTAAAACTCTTGTAAAAACTATATAAAATTGTAAGAGTTTGATTTTCTATATAGAATAGGATATAATAAAATTATTAAATTTTATTTGAGGAGTTAATATGATTAGATTTAAAAAAATATACATTGAGATTTCTAATATTTGTAATTTGAAATGTAGTTTTTGTCCGACTACAAAAAGAAAAGCACAATATATATCACTAGAAAATTTTACTCATATATTAAAAGAAGTAAAAGATTACAGCAAACATATCTATTTACATGTAAAAGGAGAACCATTGTTTCATCCTAATCTTGATGCGATCCTTCATAAGGCTAAAAAAGAGGGTTTTTTTGTAAATATAACAACAAATGGAACTTTAATTAAAAATTGTATGGAGTTACTTTTAGGAAATACAGCTCCTAGGCAAATAAATTTTTCATTACATAGTTTTGATGGAAATTTAGACTCTATTGACTATAACGACTATCTTCAAAATATTTTGTCTTTTACAGAGAAATCTTTAGAGAAAAATGAAACATATATTTCATTAAGGCTTTGGAACTTTAATAAAGATGATAAAGATTCTTTACAACAAAAAGGAAATAATTATATTTTGAATAAAATAGAAAGATTTTTTAATTTAGATTATAAAGTTTCTGAAATGATAGTACCAGGAAAAGGTTTAAAAATAAAAGATAAGCTATATATAAATTCAGATTTAGAATTTAAATGGCCCGAATTAAAAGATACTTATTTTGAAGAAAAAGGATTTTGTTATGGGCTTAGAAATCAAGTCGCTATACTAGTTGATGGAACTGTTGTTCCTTGTTGTTTAGATGGAGAAGGGGTTATGAATTTAGGTAATATTTTCCAAAAAGATTTCAAAAATATTATAGAAGGTGATAAAGCAAAAGCTATATATTCTGGTTTTTCGAACAATATAGCAGTAGAAGAGTTATGTAAAAAATGTAGTTTTAAAGAAAAATTTTAGAAAAAAAGTTAAATAAATTTTAGGGAATGTGAAAAAATATGAATAAAGTTTTAAAATATATGTATATAGTCAATTATCCACCTGTTGAAGAGGAAATTTGTTTATTAGAAATGAAATCAATTTTTGGAAAAATACCAGAAGAAAAACTACTGTTTTCAGATATAAAATTTAATCCATCAAACAGTCCTTTTATAAAGACACGTTTAGATATTCTTTATGAAAAAGATACTGTAGAAGAAATTTTAGAAAAAGTAATTAAGGATAAAACAATCTATGATAATTTCAAATTAGAATATGTTAGATTGAATAATAATAACAACGTTCCATACGATGAAAGATTAAGTTTAGTAAAAAAAATATCTATGGAGATTATAGGTGTTCATAACTTTAAAAATCCAAAATTTAATTTTGGATTAAGTAAAATAAATGATAAATGGATATTTGGTATTGATAATAAAAATGACTATGAATGGCATACTCATGATAACAAACCATATTCTTATTCAAATTCATTAGGTGTAAAAGTTGCCAAAGCTCTTGTAAATATTGCTAATAATGGCTGTAAAGAAAAAACTATTATAGATCCTTGTTGTGGAGTTGGAACAACTATAGTAGAGGGATTAGATGCAGATTATAAAATAGAGGGTTATGAAATAAATAAAAGTATTGCAAAAAATGCGAATAAAAATTTAGAGTTTTATGGATTTAAACCTATAGTTGTAAATGATGATATGCATAATATCACAAAAAAATATGATAGCTCTATAATTGATATTCCTTATGGAATTTTTAGTCATACTTCTGAAGATGAACAACAAAAAATAATTGAGACAGCTAGAAAAATTTCAAATAAAATGGTTATAATTTCTTTTGAGAATCATGATTCTATGATAATCTCAGCTGGATTTAAAATAATAGATAGATGTATTGTCACAAAGGGTAAATTCAAGAGATTTATAGTAGTTGCAAAATAATTTTTAGCTAACCACCTAATACACTTTAAAGTGTAATAGATGGTTATTTTATTATTATACTCTTATAAAAAGGAGAAAACCTCTGCGGGGGGACAGAGGTTTTGGGGGGATTAAATCATTTTATTATCACTTTTATTATAATTTTTAGACTGGGATTTTTAGAAAAAAGTTTGAAGTATTGATAAAATTTATTTTTTCTTAGGAATTAATATGAATTATATATTTATTTTTTTAAATTCAAACTTTTCTACGCCTAAAAAACGTCTAAAAATTATATTAATAGTTAGAGATTTAGATATTTAAAAAAAGCCATCACACAGTTTCAAAGAT